>NZ_CP021648.1:2565000-3192500 GCF_002176815.1 Acidovorax sp. T1
CAAGGGGAAAGGCCCTACCTCGAAAAGGCCAAAAGGCCTCCCGGTCGGCCCGTCATTAGGACACCTCACATGCTCTCCCTGTTCCAGCGAAAACGGCCCTCGGTCGCTGCCGATCCATCGCCAGCACCCGCCATCGATCTCCCGAAAGGGCTGCTGCGGCCTGGGTCGGCCGCTTCGCTGCTGGCGACGCCGCGCCGACAGAAGCTGCTGGAACACATCTGGCAGCGCACGTCGCTCTCGCGCAGGCAGTTCGCCACCTTGTACCGGGCGCCGCTGGAACGCTACGCCGAGCTGGTCCAGGCCTTCCCGGCTTCCGAGGCGCATCATCACGCATACCCCGGCGGCATGCTGGACCACGGCCTGGAAATCGTCGCCTACAGCCTGAAGCTCCGGCAGTCCCATTTGCTACCCATCGGTGCCAGTCCCGAGGATCAGGCGGCGCAGTCTGAGGCCTGGACCGCCGCCGTCGCCTATGCCGCGCTGCTCCACGACGTTGGCAAGATCGCCGTCGATCTGCACGTCGAACTGGCCGACGGGACCGTGTGGCATCCGTGGCATGACCCTCTGGTCCAGCCATACCGATTCCGCTACCGCGAAGACCGCGAGTACCGCCTGCACAGCGCCGCGACGGGGTTGCTCTACCGCCAACTGCTCGATCGCCACATCCTGGACTGGCTCAGCGGCTATCCATCTCTCTGGGCACCGCTGCTTTACGTCCTGGCCGGACAGTACGAGCACGCCGGCGTGCTGGGAGAACTGGTCGTACAGGCCGACCGCGCTTCCGTGGCTCAGGAGTTGGGCGGCGATCCAGCCCGCGCCATGGCAGCGCCCAAGCACGCACTGCAACGCAAGCTGCTGGACGGGTTGCGCTACCTGCTCAAGGAACAGTTGAAGCTGAACCAGCCGGAAGCCTCCGATGGCTGGCTCACCGAGGATGGTTTGTGGCTGGTGAGCAAGACAGTCTCGGACAAACTGCGCGCACATCTCCTGTCTCAAGGGATCGATGGCATTCCTGCGAACAACACTGCCGTGTTCAACGTGCTGCAGGATCACGGCATGCTCCAGCCTACCTCGGACGGCAAAGCGGTCTGGCGCGCGACCGTGACCAGCACGACCGGCTGGTCCCATTCGTTCACCCTGTTGCGTCTCGCTCCCGCGCTGATCTGGGAGTCTGGCGAGCGACCAGCACCTTTCGCAGGCACGGTAGAGATCGACGCGACGCCCGCAGAAAACGATGCCAGCACGTCGGCTCCCGCGCCTACTGTCTCGGGGAAACCAGCGCAGGGAGGTCAAGAACCTCCAATTTGGGAGGGCGACGGCACCACCATCGTTTCACCTCCCGCAGCCCAGCCCATGCCCGACGTCATGGAGGACTTGCTCGCGATGGTGGGCTTGGGTGAGTCGGCCGGCGTTGGCCAGGATGCCGAGGAGTTCTTCCACACTCCCACGCCAGCGACAGCCGCAACCTCCCTTCCATCACCTGCACCTGCGCCTACGCCTCTGTCATCGGCGACGAAGCCATCCGGGGAACATTTCATGGCTTGGCTGAAGCAGGGAATCGCCTCACGACGGCTCATCATCAACGACGCGAAGGCGCTCGTGCATACGGTGAATGACACGGCCTACCTGGTCAGCCCTGGTGTGTTCCAACGCTATGCGCAGGAGCATCCCGAAGTGGGCGCGCTTGCCAAGCAGGAGAATCAACAGGATTGGCAGTGGATGCAGAAGCGCTTCGAGAAGCTGCAGCTACATCGCAAGCACCCCAATGGCCTGAACATTTGGACTTGTGAAGTCACGGGCCCGAGGAAGTCCCGCCGACTGCATGGCTACCTCCTGGAAGATGGGTCCTTGGCATTCCCCGAAATACCGCCCAACAATCCCTATCTTGCTCTGACTCAGGAAGGATGACGCGATTCGGGCATTGATCGCCACCACCGTGTGGCGATCAATGCCCCGCGAAAGCTGGCAACATTTAGCGAACTGAGCTACTCGGCCCGCGCCAACTCCTGTGCAAGGAACGGAGCGGTTCGGCTGCCAGACGTTCGGGCCACCTGCTGAGGGGAACCCGCCACTACGATGCTGCCGCCGGCAGCGCCCGCGCCCGGCCCCACGTCGATCACCCAGTCGGCCTGGGCCACCGCGCGCATGTCGTGCTCGATCATCACCACGGTATTGCCGGCATCGACCAGGCGCTGCAACTGCACCAGCAGCCGGTCGGCATCCGACGCATGCAGTCCGGTGGTCGGCTCGTCGAGCACGTACAGGCTTCGGCCGCGCTGGCTGCGCTGAAGCTCGGTCGCCAGCTTGATGCGCTGCGCCTCGCCACCGGAAAGCTCAGTGGCCGGTTGCCCCAGGCGCAGATAGCCCAGTCCGATATCACGCAGCAGTTGCAGTGGCCTTGCCACCGCATCTTCACCCTCGAAGAATTCGCTGGCCTCGTCCACGGTCATCTGCAACACCTCGGCGATGTTGCGCCCGTTCCACTGCACCTTCAGCGTGGCCTCGTTGTAGCGTGCGCCATGGCACGTAGGGCACGGCGCGTACACGCTGGGCATGAACAGCAGTTCCACGCTCACGAAACCCTCGCCCTCGCAAGTCTCGCAGCGCCCCTTGGCAACGTTGAACGAGAACCGTCCGGCGTCATAGCGGCGGCGTCGCGCATCGGGCGTGGCGGCGAACAGCTTGCGTACATGATCGAACAGGCCGGTGTAGGTAGCCAGGTTCGACCGCGGCGTGCGCCCAATCGGTTTCTGGTCCACCTGCACCAGGCGCTGTATGGCGTCCACGTCGCCCGCCAGATGACCACCGGTCGCTTCGATCACGGCCGGCCCTTCACTGGTGGCGTTATCGGCCGCATCGTCTTCAGGCTCGTGGCCCAGGTGTAGCAGCACCAACTCCGGCAGGGCCTGCGCGACGAGGCTGGATTTGCCGGAGCCGGAGATACCCGTGACGGCTGTTAGCACGCCCAGCGGAATGCGTGCATCCACGCCATGCAGGTTGTGGCGGTGAATGCCCTGCAGCTCCAGCCAGCCGGTCGCTTCGCGTGCTCGGCTTCCCGGCGCGGGGATCTCGTCGAACAGGTAGCGTGCAGTACGCGATTCGGCAATCTTGCGCAGGCCATCCGGTTCGCCGCTGTAGAGCACGCGGCCGCCACGCTCCCCGGCATCCGGCCCGACATCGACCAGCCATTGCGCGCGGCGCATCAGGTCAAGGTCGTGCTCCACCACGAACACCGAGTTACCCGCATCGCGCAGCCGGTCGAGCGCGTCGTACAGGGCCTGGCTGTCGGAGGGATGCAGGCCCGCCGAGGGTTCGTCGAGCACGTACACGACGCCGAACAGCAGGGAACTCAATTGCGTGGCCAACCGCAGGCGTTGCAACTCGCCGGCCGAAAGCGTCGGCGTGGCTCGGTCCAGCGTCAGGTAACCCAAACCCAGCCCACGCAGTTGACGCAGGCGCGCCATCACGCCACCGGCCAGGCGCTGCGCGGCGAGGCGCTTTTCTTCCGATAGCGCCGAGGTGCGGCGCACGTCGGGCGATACCGCATGGACGGCGCGGCCGGAGGCCGCGCGTTCGGCACGGTCGCGTCGGGTCGCTTCCTTGTCCGTAGCCGCCCCCGCTGCATGGGCGCGGAAATCGCCCTGGGCGATGGGTTCGAGCAAGGCCGCCAACTGATCCAGCGGCATCTGCATGAACTCGCCGATGTCCACGCCGGCGAACGTGACCGACAGCGCCTCGGGCTTGAGCCGCTTGCCGTGGCAGGTGGGGCACGGTTTGCCCTCCATGAACCGGGACACGCGCTTTCTCATCAGCGCGCTCTGGGTGTTGGCAAAGGTGTGCAGCAAATACCGTCGGGCGCTGGTGAAGGTGCCCATGTAGCTCGGCTCCATCTTGCGTTTGAGCGCGGCGCGGGTCTCGGCAGGCGTGAAGCCGGCGTACACCGGCACCGTCGGTGTTTCCTCGGTGAACAGAATCCAGTCGCGATCCTTCTTCGGCAGGTCCTTCCACGGTCGGTCAACGTCGTAGCCCATGCTGACCAGGATGTCGCGCAGGTTCTGGCCTTGCCAGGCGGGGGGCCAGGAGGCGATCGCCCGCTCGCGGATGCTCAGGGAGGGATCGGGCACCATGTTGGCCTCGGTCACCTCGTACACATGGCCCAGGCCGTGGCAGGTCGGGCACGCTCCCTGCGGCGTGTTGGGCGAAAAATCCTCGGCGTACAGCATGGGCTGGTTGGCTGGGTAGGCGCCAGCGCGCGAATACATCATCCGCACCAGGCTGGACAAGGTGGTCACACTGCCCACAGAGGAACGCGCGTTGCTGGAGCCCCGCTGCTGTTGCAGCGCCACCGCCGGCGGTAGGCCGTCGATCGCATCGACGTCCGGTACGCCGGCCTGGTCGATCAGTCGCCGCGCATAGGGGGCCACCGACTCGAAGTAGCGCCGCTGGGCCTCGGCATAGATGGTGCCAAAGGCCAGCGAGGACTTCCCGGAGCCGGAGACACCCGAGAACACCACCAGCGCGTTACGCGGGATGGCGACATCCACGTCCTTGAGGTTGTGCTCGCGCGCGCCGCGCACTTCCACCATGCCGCTGGCGGCAGCGGTACAAGAGGATTCACCGAAAGAATTGTTTGGCATGTTTTTATCCGGTAGTTCGTCCCGCTCAGGACGGGACTTCCTGAGTTCGGGTGCCGCGGCGGCTAGCTTCGAGCGCTGCGGTGACAGAGCGGGCGTCGTAGCTGCCGCGCAGGCGGCGACCCTCGACGAAGAACGTCGGCGTGGCGTGCGCACCGCTGGCGACCGCACTGGCGAGGTCGCGCTCGACACGCTCGATCACCGCAGGGCTGTCGAGATCCGCGATGAACCGATCGACGTCGAGCCCAAGCTCTGCGGCGTAGCCGATCAGATCCTCGCGCTCCAGCGCGTGCTGACGGGTGAACACGAAGTCCAGCCACGGCCAGAACATCCCCTGATTCGATGCCGCCTCGGACGCACGCGCGGCGATCGGCCCATGCGGGTGGTGCGGCAAGTGGCGCACCACATACCGCAGGTCGTCCCCGAAGTGGGCGCGCAGATCCTCCCAAGAACCGGTAGCGTGCGCACAGTACTCGCACTCGAAGTCCACGTACTCCACCAGCGTGAGCTGCGCGTCCTCTGGCCCGCGAATGTGATCGACCTCGGGATCGACCGGCGGCTCAAGCACCATCGGCAGATCGGCGGTCTCCTCACCCCACCTGCGAGCGGCAACCTTGAAGATGAGCCACCCGAGCAACGTGGCGAGCATCATCGACACGAGCACGCCGACCGTCGCCTGGCGGCCCAGGTCGGAGGTCGTGCCGAACGCGAGCCCGATGATCAGCAGCGACACGGTGAAGCCGATCCCGGACAGCGCCGCCCCACCGAACACGCTCCCCACCCCGACGCCCTCGGGCAGCCGGCCCAGGCCGAGACGGACGGCGACGAGCGTGGTGAGCCCGATGCCCAGGAGCTTGCCGAGCACGAGCCCCGCGATGACGCCCCAGGTCACGGGCGAGCCGAAGGCCTCAGCGAGCAGCCCGCCACGCAGGTCCACCCCGGCGTTCGCCAAGGCGAAGATCGGCACGATCAGCAGCGCCGTCGGCAACCGCAGGAACTCGTGCAATCGCTCGTTCACCGAGATACCCCGGGACAGCCCGCAGTCCACCGCGCGGGCCGATGCGGCACTCGGCGACTGCCAGAAGTCGCGGAACAGTTGTCTTGCCGCAACGACCCCGTGACGTTGCGTCGCATAGGCGGGGATCAGCAGCCCCGCGGCCATCCCGGCGAGGGAGGCATGGATGCCGGAGTACAGGGTTGCGAGCCACAGCACGATCACGATCAGCACATACGGCATTGCCCGCCACTGGCGGGTGCGCCCCAGCCACCACAGCGCAACGAGACTGGCGAGGGCGATCAACAACGGGACGACCCGGATCTCCTCGCTATAGACGATGCCGATGATGGACACGGCGAGGAAGTCATCGACCACGGTCAGGGTGAGCAGGAACACACGCAACTGACCGGACAGCCGCGGACCGACGATCGCCAGGGTGCCCAGCATGAACGCCGTATCGGTGCCGACCACCGCACCCCACCCGTGCAGGCCCTGACCTCCGGCCAGCCCCACGAGCAGGACGTACACCAGAGCGGGAAGCACGACACCCGCGACACCCGCGATCAGGGCGAGACCGGCACGGCTGCGATCCCGGAGCGATCCGTGGGCGAACTCCTGACGCACCTCCAGGCCGATCAGGAAGAAGAAGACGACCATCAGGCCGTCGTTGACCCAGTGATGCAGATCCATGTGCAGGCCCAATGGCCCAAAGTTGAACCCGACGTCCAGGTGCCACAACCCGAAATAGGCATCGGATAGCGGCGAGTTCGCCCACGCCAGCGCCACAACCGTGACGATCACCAGCAGCACCGCCGCCCCGGACTCAGTGCGTAGATAGCGGGCAACTCGACTCCGTCTGATATTCGCAGAGGATTCACCGAGAGAAGCGTCTGGCATGTTCTTATTCTGTAGTTCGTGAGGTAGCGATGGGCCGATTTCGGGGGGGATATCGGTCAAGTGTACGGGCTTAGCGGCGTCGCGTCATCGAGCGAGCGCAGCCAAGTGAGCCTTTCTCCCAGCCTTCGCTCGACGCCCCTGTCCGTTGGCTGGTACCAGCCCGGCCGCGCCACGCCCTCGGGAAAATAGGTTTGCCCAGCGGCATAGCCGTTGGGCTCATCATGCGCGTAGCGGTAGCCTTCGCGATAGCCCATCTGCTTCATCAGCTTCGTCGGCGCATTGCGAAGATGGAGCGGCACAGCCTGGGAGCCGCTGCGCTTGACGAATGCCTTGGCCTGATCCCAGGCGGCATAGGCGGCATTCGACTTGGGGGCCAGAGCGAGGTAAGTCACCGCCTGGGCCAGCGGTATCTCGCCTTCGGGTGAGCCCAGCCTGTCGTAGGCCAGCGCGGCATTGAGTGCCAGTTGCAGCGCCTGCGGGTCGGCATTGCCGATGTCTTCGCTGGCCATCACCACCATGCGGCGGGTCACCTGGCTCACGTCGCCGCTGCCGTCGAGGATGCGGGCCAGCCAATACAGGGCCGCATCGGGGTCGGAGCCCCGTAGCGACTTGTGGAAGGCTGAGAGCTGCCAGTAGAACTCGTCACCGCCCTTGTCGAACCTGCGCAGCGATGGACTCGTGGACAGATTGGCGAACTCGCCATCGACCACGGTCTTGCCCGCGCCCGACGCCGCATTCGTCACCTGCTCAAGCAGATTGAGGAAGCGCCTGCCATCGCCATCGGCAAAGCCCTTTAGCAGGTCCAGCGCGTCCGCGTCCAACTTGACGCCCTGGAGATGCGGCAGTGCGCGTTCGTAGAGCTGGTTCAGTTCGTCGCTGGACAGCGGTTCGAGGGTATAGACCTGCGCGCGCGAGAGCAGTGCGGAATTGACCGCCAACCCCGGATGCTCGGTCGTCCCCCCCACCAGGGTCAGGAGCCCCGACTCGACATGGGGCAGCAGGGCATCCTGCTGCGCCTTGTTGAAGCGATGGATCTCATCGACGAAAAGCACCGTCGATCGACCATGGTTGTCCAGTTCAGCCTGGGCCTCGTCGATGGCTTGCCGGATGTCCTTCACCCCGGCCAGCACGGCCGAGATGGCGATGAATCGGCTGTCGGTCGCACTGGCGGCCAGGCGCCCCAGGGTGGTCTTGCCCACGCCTGGCGGCCCCCAGAGGATGAACGAGTGCAACTTGCCCGCCTCGAACGCGAGACGCAGCGGCTTGCCGGGGCCGAGCAAGTGCCGTTGCCCGACGAATTCATCCAGCGTCTTGGGCCGCAGGAGTTCGGCCAAGGGAGGCTTGGGCTTTGTCGTGAATAGATCGGTCAAGTTGCTCTCCCTGGCATTTCTGATAGTTGACGTTCCGATAAGGTGGGCACCTCAATCCAGAGAGCCGGATTTATCCAACGCTGTGGGCTCTTTGTCGGCAATCGCATGCATGATGATGCGAGAGCCGCGGTAGCCGATGCTGTGGTTCCATACCCAGCTCAAAGCGACGCTGAGACGATTTCGCGTACCGATCAGAAAGTAGATATGCGCGAGCTTCCAGATCCACCACGCAAAGGCACCACGCAGCTTAACCCGCCCCATGTCAATCACGGCCAGGCTGCGGCCGATGGTGGCCAGGTTCCCCTGATGCCGGTATATGAAAGGCCCGTCAGCGGACTTGCCTTTCAAACGCCGTCCAATGAGGTTGGCGACGTACTTCCCTTGCTGTTTGGCGGCCGGGGCGATGCCCGGTACGGGCTTCCCGTCGGCCATAGTGCACGAGGCGGTATCGCCGATGGCGAAGACCTCCGGGCGACCAGCCACCGTCAGGTCGGGACCAACGACCACTCGACCCGCACGATCAGACGCAGCACCCAACCAGCGAGCCGCGGGAGACGCCTTGACCCCTGCGGCCCAGACGATGGTCTTGGCCGAAAGGGGCTTGCCGCCATACACCACGCCGTCGGCCGAGCATTCGGTGACCGGCGTACCCAGCACGACCTCGACCCCGAGCTTTTCGAGTGCCTGGCGCGTATAGGCCGAAAGATCCTCTGGAAAGACCGACAACAGACGCGGGCCCGCCTCGATCAGTACAACCCGGGACGTGCTCGGGTCAATAGAGCGGAAGTCACGCGCCAGCGTGTCTCGTGCAAGCTCGGCGATGGTCCCGGCCAATTCAACCCCGGTGGGACCACCACCGATGATGACGAACGTCTGCAGCGCGGCACGCTGCTGAGGATCGCTCGTGAGCTCGGCCTCCTCGAAAGCCGCGAGGATTCGGCCCCGAATGGCCGTGGCATCTTCCAGCGTCTTCAACCCCGGCGCAAAAGCCCCCCATTCGTCGTGTCCGAAATAGGCATGGGTAGCGCCTGTCGCGAGTACGAGCGTGTCGTAGGTTTGGCGTGAGCCATTGTTGAGAATGACCTGACGCGCGTCCTGGTCGATGCCTTCCACTTCCGCCATCAAGGTGTTCACTTCCGGGCGATTGCGGAAGAGATAGCGAATAGGCCATGCGATCTCGGATGTCGAAAGTGACGCCCCTGCAACCTGGTAAAGCAAGGGTTGGAACAGGTGATGATTGCGCCGATCGATGATCGTCACATCGACCTCGGCACCAGCAAGCTCGTTGGCAACCTCGATCCCGCCGAAGCCCGCTCCGATAATGACGACGTGATGTCGGTTTTTGGAGGTCTTTGTCATAACCTGATCTCATCTCTCTCAGCGTTTCAGCGCCGATGCGTGGTATGCCATATGCTCGCCAATGAAACTGGCAATGAAGTAGTAGCTGTGGTCGTAGCCAGGGCGCAGATTCAACGTGAGCGGGTGCCCCGTCTCGTCGCAGGCTTTGCGCAGCAGATCGGGCTGAAGCTGACTCTCCAGGAACTCGTCGCCCAAGCCCTGATCCACCAGCAGCGGCAGACGCTCCTGCACGGTGCGAATCAGCTCCACGGTGTCGTACTGCTTCCACGCCTCCCGGTCGCTGCCCAGGTACGCCTCGAAGGCCTTGTGTCCCCAGGGAACCTGGGTGGGCGCGACGATGGGCGAGAAGGCCGAGACGCTTCGATAACGGCCCGGGTTGCGCAGGGCGATGACCAGGGCGCCATGCCCGCCCATGGAATGGCCGCTGATGCTCCGCTCCGCCGTCACGGGAAAGTGGGCCTCGATCAGCGCCGGTAGTTCCTGCACCACGTAGTCATACATCCGATGATTCGCAGCCCAGGGTTCCTGCGTGGCGTTGACGTAGAAACCCGCCCCCTGTCCGAGGTCATAGGCGGGATCGTCGGCAACGCCTTCGCCGCGTGCGCTGGTATCGGGCGCGACGACGGCAATGCCATGTTCGGCTGCGTAGCGCTGGACGGCGGACTTGGTGATGAAGTTCTGCTCGGTGCAGGTGAGGCCTGAAAGCCAGTACAGCACCGGCACCTTGCCGTGCTGTGCCTGCGGAGGCAGATAGACGCCGACCTTCATCGTGCAACCGAGCGTCGTGGATTCATGCTGATAAACGTCCTGCCAACCATCAAAGCTGGCGTGATGTTCGATGCGTTCCATGGTGTTCTCCTATGTTCAAAGGAACGGCGCAGCTCTCGCGCACCAGGACGGCAGCTCTTCAGGAAGATTTCTCTTCCGCTGCCGTGTCACCGTGGGCGTGTCTGATCCTGCGCACGATCCACCAGATCGTCAGCATCACCGCAGGCACCAGAACCGCCATCACCGGCGCCACGCTGTCGTGAACCATCGGAATGCCCTTGAGTAAATAGCCGAGAAGACTCACGACGTAATAAGAAATTGCCGCGACCGACAGGCCTTCGACGGTTTGCTGAAGGCGCAATTGCATCTTGGCCCGGTTGTTCATCGACGCAAGCAGATCGCGGTTCTGGCGTTCAAGCTCGACGTCGATCCAGGAACGCAGCAACGCGATGGCCCGGGTCAGCTTGTCGGAGAGCTTGGTCTGGCGCTCCTTTACGGATTGGCATGTCCGCATGGCGGGAGCGATGCGACGCTGCAGGAAATCCGCCCAGGTGAAGTACCCGGATACGGCTTCTTCCGAAAGCGCTGCCAGCCTTTCCTCGACGATCTCGTAGTAGGCACGGCTGGCGCCGAAGCGATAGAGATTCGCCGCAACGCCAGCTTCCAGCTCGGCAGCCAGGGCGGTCAATTCGGACAGCAGCACGTCGCTGTCGCGCCGTTCCACCAAGCTCGTACACATCTCGTCGGTGATCGCCGCAAGGCGCGACTCCATGCGCCGCAGCTCCGACGTCATCGACCGCGTCAACGGCAAGGACAGCAACGCCAAGGTGCGGTAAGTCTCGATCTCCAGCAGACGTTGAGCCAGCGCACCCGCCCGCGCCGGGGTCAAATCGCGGGCCAGGACGAGCATCTGCGTCAGGCCATCCTCATCCTGTCGAAAGTCGGTCAGGATGGCGGCAGAGCCGTTCTCCACCAGCGAGTAGCACAGGCTGGCAGGATCGAAGCGATCGACCTCCTTCTCCGTTTCCGGCGTCCACGGAAGAAGTCTCAAACGGATGCCGGATACGACCGGGCCGGGAGGAACAAATCCATGCTTGAACGGATTTTCGCCGCACGGCTCTCCCGTCTCGGAATCCAGCGAAGCGCACCATAGATACGTCGAGAACTCGGTGTGCTTTTCGCAGTGCAGGTCTCCTTCATCCCATGTCACGCCGTGAAGCGGCGTAGCATGGTCGGGTTCGGCAACGCCGAAGCGATGAGACAACTCACTCATCGCCATCTGATCCCTGGCCTGATCGCCTTCGGTAATGAAAGCGAGCTGCAATATGCTGCGGGGGGCCTGAATCAACAGATGCGGGCGCGCATGCACTTCACCCACGGCCGCAGCACGATCGGCATAGGCCGGCATGCCGTACACGGTGGCGGTCGGGGCGGGTTGTACGGTCGTCGTATTGATGTTGGCCGGCTCTTGCATAACGACCTCATTTCTCATTGGTTGAAAAACACGCTTCAAAGCAAATGCCCGCAGCCATGCGTTTCGCACATGGCTGCGGGCCGATCTTCATGAGCGGGCACCGCTCTACACGGTCCGTCCAATAGGCTCGCCGTGTAGAGGCTTGTGCTGGCCTTTTCAGAACGCCCTCAGCTTCCTGGCTTTCAGACGAAGGTGTACGCGCAAACCTTGTTGCCCGCCGGATCACGCAGGTAGGCCGCATAGGCACCCGGCAGGTGGCCACGCGGGCCGGGCTGGCCCTCGTCGGTGCCGCCTGCGGCAAGGCCGGCGGCGTGGAAGGCGTCCACTTCGGCGGGAGTGGCGGCCGCAAAGCCGACCGTCACGCCGTTGCCGGAAGGCGCTTCACCATTGCCCGGACGAGCGATGATGAAAGCCGGCTTTTCGCGACCGAAAAGCACCCATCCGTTGCCGAAAGGACCGAGGTTCTTGATGCCGAGAGCACCCAGAGCGGCGTCATAGAACGCGGTCGACTTCTGGAGGTCGGCGGCGCCGACGAAGACGTGCGAGAAGATACCGTCGCCGGAAATGACAGGATTGGACATGGTTAATTTCCTTGGTGGTTGGTGTTGAATGGATAGTGGGTGATCAGTAGTGGATCACCGTGCGAATCGACTTGCCTTCATGCATCAGGTCGAAGGCCTTGTTGATGTCGTCGAGGCCCATGGTGTGGGTGACGAACGGGGCGAGATCGATCTCGCCTTTCATTGCGTCTTCCACCATGCCGGGAAGCTGAGTGCGGCCCTTGACCCCACCGAAAGCCGAACCCTTCCAGGTGCGACCGGTGACCAACTGGAACGGGCGGGTCGAAATTTCCTTGCCAGCACCAGCCACGCCGATGACGATCGACTGGCCCCAGCCGCGGTGGGCAGCTTCCAGAGCCGAACGCATCACGTCGACGTTGCCGATGCACTCGAAGGTGTGATCGACACCCCAGCCGGTCATCTCGATCAGAACCTCGTGAATCGGCTTGTCGAAGTCCTTCGGGTTGAGACATTCGGTCGCGCCGAAGGTACGAGCCAGTTCGAACTTCGCCGGATTGGTATCGATGGCGATGATGCGGCCCGCTTTGGCCTGGCGTGCACCTTGAATCGCAGCGAGACCGATGCCGCCGAGGCCGAAGATGGCCACCGAGTCGCCGGGCTGTACCTTGGCCGTGTTGTGCACGGCGCCGATGCCGGTGGTCACGCCGCAGCCCAGCAGGCAGACGTGCTCGGGATTGGCGTCCGGGTTGATCTTGGCCAGCGAGACTTCGGCGACGACCGTGTATTCGCTGAAGGTCGAGCAGCCCATGTAGTGGTAAAGCGGCTGACCGTTGTACGAGAAGCGAGTCGTACCATCGGGCATCAGCCCCTTACCCTGGGTTGCACGAACCGCGACACACAGGTTGGTCTTGCCGGACTTGCAGAACAGGCACTCGCCGCACTCGGCGGTATAGAGGGGAATGACGTGATCGCCAGGCTTCACGCTGGTCACACCTTCACCCACCTCCACGACGATACCCGCACCTTCATGACCCAGCACGACCGGGAAGAGACCTTCGGGGTCGTCGCCCGACAGGGTGAAGGCGTCGGTATGACAAACGCCGGTGTTCGTGATCTTGATGAGCACCTCGCCCTTGCGCGGCGGCTCGACGTCGATCTCGACGATTTCTAGCGGCTTTCCTGGCCCAAAGGCAACTGCTGCACGTGATTTCATGATGTCGCTTCCTTTACTAGCTAACTAAATTTGCCCTCACCGAGGGCACCCTGGTGCCTCTACCGCAGATAGGAGCGGACGATAGAGATGGTCTCGTCAATGGACTTGTTCTGCGAATCGCTCCTGATTTCGCTACTGGGAAACTCTTCCCGCAGATAGCTCTCCAGAACGGTTGCCATCAATCCGTTGACTGCCCCACGAACGGCCGCAAGCTGCTGAAGAATTGCAGGACATTCCGCACCTGCATCAAGCGCTTGCTCAAGAGTCGCTACCTGACCTTTGATGCGCCTGATGCGCGTCAGTGCTTGCTTCTTTTCTTCCGGGCTGTGTGGCATCGAACACCTCTCTACTTGGGTACATCGCCGCATTATACAATACTCCCCCATAGTATATGCGGCCGAACTTCGCCACAAATTCTGTGCTCTTCGAGCACTCTTACAGGCTAGTACAGATTTGTTCCCAAGAAGCGCAAAACATTCAAATCAATGAATATTTTTTGCATGTATCGACAGCATCGGGGCAAGTTCAAAACTGGTCAAACTGGAAAAATCTATGTGCAGATAGACATGGCCTATGTACACGGATTCATCGAGCTGAAGCTATCAAGATGACCCCGGCTAGGCGACCTTACGACCCGAGTACCGAGCATTCCGCAGTGCAGGCAACATCTGACCGTCCCAGTCGCGATCGACTGCAACCTGGGCCTGTTCTTGGTTTCGTTCGAGCGCATCTACGTCAAGATCAGCGATCGCCCATGTCTGCGTGCCGCAAGTCGTCGCGAGAATGCCATCCTCCGGGAATCCACGATCCATTGGTGCGTAGATCGTGGCCTCGCCAGTGTTCGTGTCCAGCGCCGGACTCCAGTCGGCAGTTCCAGTCGTCACGGCCTGCGCGATGAACATTCGGTTCTCCAGTGCCCGCGCCATGCAGCCCACACGGACCCGGGTTGCACCTGCTCGGGTGTCGGTACAGCTCGGGACCAGCAGCAGGCGCGCCCCCGCCTCTCGCTGGGCTCGCACGGGCAATGGAAACTCACTGTCGTAGCAGACAGCGATGCCGGCACGCACGCCTTTCAGATCGAACACCTTGAGTTCGTCGCCACCCTCGATGACGCCGGTGTCTTTCTCGAACCCCGTTAACTGCAATTTGTCCTGGTAGTCGCGTGTACCGTCAGGCGCAAACCACCAAGCCCGGTTGCGATAGCGGTTCAGTCCAACCTGGGTCAAAAACGTACCGGCCTGAATGGTCATGCATAACTCGCGCGACAAGTCGGCATACAGTGCCAGCCACGGAGACTGCAAGGCCTGCAGCGCGGCCAGAGAGGCGTTGAAATCATGGCGAATGCTCGGCTCGCACGTTGCAGCCAGTTCGAGGGATAGATACTCGGGCAACACGGCCAGTTCCGCCCCGCCACGACGCGCCTCCTCCAGAACCAGTCGCTGCCGCGCAGCAAATGCCTCGAAGTCCGTGGGCTGGCCCACTGCGTATTTCGCAACTGCCACTTTCATTTCGCGTTCTCCAGGGAGTGCAGCCACATCGTGAGCGTCTGCTCGGTTTCGCTTGGCTCACCCACCTGCTTCCAGGGCAGCGTAACCTTCATGTCCGACTGCCGCACGTAGCCACGACGGGTCCAGAAGGGATCATTACTGCGGTAGTTGGAAGGACGCCGAGGATCGTCGTCTGCTCGATCCACCGACGCAAACGATGTCCACTGCATGCCGCCCAACGAACGAGCATGCGCTTCGCGTTCGTCAAAGAAGCGGTGGCCCAGGCCAAGCCCCCGGAAGGCCGGGAGCAGGACTGATTCGCCGCAGTAAAACACTGCCTCCATCGGGACTCCTCGATCGGCGAACGGCACCTGGAAGGCCGGCTCTGCATCGCCGAGAGGCAACCCCGTGGACGCACCCACGACCAGGTCATCAGCGAGCGCGAGCACCAGCAGGCTGTCTGCCGAACGAGCGTACATGGAAAGGTAGTGCTTCTCGTATTCGATGTCGCCCTCGTACAGGTATGGAAAGCTGCGGAAGACCTTCGCCCGCAGATGTGCCACGGTGTCGAACCATTCGGCAATGTCCGATCCACGACGAACCAGCACCTGCACGTCGCTGGTCATTTCAGGCATCCCCTCCGACCTGTGCGATCCAGTCGCCGAGGTTGTAGTAGTTGGTGACACGAGCGATCTTGCCATCGCGGATGTCGAAGAACGCGCCACCCGGCAGCACGTAGCGCTGGCCCTGTGCTTCCGGCAGTCCGTCGTCCGTCACTTTGTATTCGCCATGCACCACATACTCCGCGCCTGCGCGCAGGCCGTCGGCGCTGACCATCACCACGATGCCGCGCAGTTGCTCGCCATAGCAGCGATCCATGCGCCGCAGGAAGGCGCGGAAGGCTTCGCGACCGACCTCACGAGCGCCTTGGTTCAAGTCGTGCGCAACGTCATCGGTCAACATGGACAGCATGGCCTCGCGATCGCCGCGGTTGAAGGCGTCGTAGTAGGCGGTGATGAGAGTCGCAGCGTTCATTCGCGTTCCTTGTTGGGTTGTTAGGCGCGGAGCATTCGGGGGTGTTGCCAGTTTGGGCAACCGCGCCTCCCTTGTATATGGAATTGTTGCGATTTTATAATTCCACTATCTGGAACAATTAACGAGCAGCGAAACTGGCCATGAGGTGTTCGTCATGAACAAGGAAATGGAACTACTGCGCATCTTTCGGGTGGCGGCCGAAAGCAGCAGTTTTCGCGATGCGGCCGTCCGGCTGGGGACTTCTCCGCAAGGTGTCACCCGTGCCATCCAGCAACTGGAGCAACACTACGGCGAGGTGTTGTTTCATCGAAGCACACGCCAGGTGCGCATCACCGCCTTCGGCGAAGGGCTGTTAGACCAGGTGCGCCCGGCATTGGAGCGGTTCGAGGATCTATGGCGGACGCCTGGGTCCGACCAGCAGGCATCCCTGTCCGGCACGGTTCGCATCACCGCACCGCACAGTTTGGGCACCAGAGCGGTGCTGCCTGCACTGGAACGCGTGGCCGCGCGTCATCCTGGTATCACTCTGGATGTGCGCCTGTCCGATCGCATCAGCAACACGGTTGACGAAGGGATTGACGTTGGGATCAGGGTCGGATTCATGCGCGATAGCCGCTTCGTCGCGCGCAAGGCGGCCGACATGAGACTCCCAATCGTTGCCGCTCCGCGCCTGATCAAGAAAGTGGGTGTACCTGAAAACATCGATGCGCTAAGCAGCCTGCCGGTCACCGTGGCCTTGGATATCAATACCGGCCGCCCCTGGCCTTGGCACTTCAAGGCGGGACGCCAGTGGACACCCACCGCTCCCACCCTCGTCGCCGACAACGCCGACATGGAAATGGGGGCAGCGTTGGCCGGAATCGCGTTCGCGCAACTGGCGGACTACATGGCTGCCCCCTACATTGCCAGCGGGAAGCTCGTGCGAGTGCTGGAGACCGAAGAACCTCCGGCATGGGGGTTGTACGTCTATCGGCCTCAGCGTGGCCCCATTCCGGGAAGGGTTCGAGCGGTATTTGATGAAATGCTGGTCGCCGTTGGATCGTTGCCAGCTTTGCGCTGACACGCCGCAAGACGCTGTAGGACACCTGCCTTGGAAAGCGGGGCACTGAGCCTCGGCGGTTCACCCCTCCGTTTGAATGATGAGCCGACCGTCTGCCCCTTGCGCCAAGTGCAGATCGGTCGGCCATGCAATCCAATGCCGGCGAACGATTAGATATAAATAAATTGCCGGTACAACCCATCCAACTGATGACGGATATCTTCCACGCGCTGCTCGTCGCCAGTATCAGTAAATTCGAGCAACTGTTGCTCCTTGGCAGTAATTTGGTCGCAAAGGTCGGACAAATTCTCGCAAAAAGCCTCGGTATGAACTGTGGGCTCCTCCGTACTCGTCTCTTCTCCTGCTAGTTTTCGCACAGAGGAGACCGGAGAAATTCCATTTTCTTCGTTAAAGGCAATTTGAAGCTGCCTGCGCCTATTTGTCTCATCGATCGCCTGTTTCATCGCCGGAGTCGTCACGTCGGCGTACAAGATCGCCTTTCCGTTTTCATTCCGAGCAACTCGACCTATCATCTGAATGAGTGCCTGGGCCGACCGCAGGAAGCCTGCCCGATCCGCATCGAGAATAGCAACCAATGATGCCTCGGGAATATCCAGCCCTTCGCGCAAAAGGCTAATCCCAATCAAAACATCGAACTCTCCTGCGCGCAGGCCATTGATGATCTCAACACGATCCTCCGCTTTTATGTCCGAATGCATGTAGCGCGCTCGAATCCCATGGTCCGTCAAGAAATCCGTTAGCTCTTCTGCACTGACCTTCGTCAGCGTGGTCACGAGCACGCGATTTTTCTTCTTCACGCACTTCGATATTTCAGCAAGCAGATCATCTATGTACCCATCCGATTTGCGCACCTCAACCTCGGGATCAAGCAGTCCCGTCGGCCTGATAACCTGTTCGACAACCCTGTCTTTCGACACCTTCAACTCGTAGTCACCCGGCGTCGCGGAAACGAAGATGGTCTGTGGCTTGACCTTCTCGAATTCACCAAAGTTCAACGGGCGATTGTTCTTAGACGAAGGCAAGCGGAACCCGTAATCTATCAACGTCTCCTTGCGCGCCTGATCCCCCCGGTACATTGCGGATATCTGTGGCACCATGACGTGGGATTCATCGACGAACAGAAGCCCATCTTTCGGCAGGTAATCCAGCAATGTGATCGGAGGCGAGGCCGGGTCCCGGTCGCTGAAGTAGCAGGAATAATTCTCCATCCCCGAACAATAGCCTACCTCGCGCATCATCTCCACGTCATGCGTGATCCGCTCGTACAGCCTGTTTGCCTCGACCAAGCGATTATTTCTGTTAAGCTCGGCAACCCGCTCTTCCATATCAGCGAGTATCTTCTTGGACGCGGAATCTATTTTATTCGTGGGCGGTGCAAAAAGCGTCTTTGGCGAAACCAAGTAATGGTCAATTGCCCCCAGCGTTTTACCTGTAACAGGGTCTAGCCATTGAACAGACGCAACAGAGTCATCCAGCAGTTCCACCCGAACTGCCCTATGCTCGGAATCAGCAGGAAAGATATCGATCACATCACCTTGCACCCGAAACGTTGCACGTTTGAGAGTGCGCTCAGTGCGATCATATTGCAGCAGAGCCAAGCGACGAATCAGCTCTCTCTGGTTTATTTTGACGCCAGGGGACAGAGCGATCTGTAACGCTCGGTACGCATCCGGGTCACCCAGGCCGTAGATTGAAGACACCGAAGCGACGACGATCACATCGCGGCGCTCAATCAAGGATTTGGTCGTGGACAGGCGTAGGCGCTCAAGGTGGTCGTTGATGGCCGAGTCCTTTGGAATGAAACGATCGGTGCCCGGCATATAGATCTCGGGCTGAAAATAATCGTAGTAGGAAACGAAGTACTCGACAGCATTCTCGGGAAAGAAGTGCTTCATTTCACCATAAAGCTGCGCGGTCAACGTCTTGTTAGGAGCCAAGATCAATGTGGGCCGCTTCAGACGATGAATCACATTCGCCATCGTAAAGGTCTTACCTGAGCCGGTGATACCTTTCAGCGTCTGGTGTGTCGCACCTTCTTCTATGTCCGACAGTAGGCGCGCTATCGCCTCTGGCTGGTCCCCCGCCGGCGTATAGCTGGAGTGCAGAATGAACGTACCGGTTGACATTAGATATCTCCTAATTGAGCTACTTCAATTTGTCCTGATGTATCGGCTATTTCAGAAGACCTATAGCAGTACCAAACTGGGGTGTAAATGACGGCGATCCTGCCGCGCCCCACCTGGGCGCAGGCGTCGCCAACATGATAGCCCAACACATGGGCGGGCTTCCCAGTGCATATCCGCCGATCGCCACGACGTCAGCCAGCGGCCCGTCTGCCAATGCACCTGGAGCCACTCGCCTCGTTGAGCGCCGACATCGAGCCGTGGCGGGCGAGGTTGCTCTGTACGCCCAATGTGTGGCGCCGGCTCCCGCCGATACGCGCCTTTGTCTCTCTCAGCCCTCCAGACGAGGCGTTGGAAACGTGGAGCTACGTCGCCCCTCTAAAGATGCACGATCTCAACATTCGGCCATTTGCCTGCAAGGTACTCGGCCACTAGCCTCCGATGGCAGTGATGGGGCTTGTCTTCGCTGCAAAGCAGGCAACTGTTATCAATCTTTTCTTTATCGATTGACTCAATCTTTCGGGACGACATTAAATCCAGAAATTTCCTGGCGTAGATATCCCAATCTCCCCCTTTTATTTTATATTCCTCGAACATGTCTTTGGTTGGAGCAAGTGCTGGTAGATGTTCATATTCCATCCCGCACAACGCCTCGGAAAAATATCGAAGATCCTCGCGTTTAGCGAAGCCGGCCAATTGCGAAACATTATTCAGGCGAACATCGACAAGGCGCTTGGCACCAGAAGCACTTAACTTGGTGAAGAAGGACCGCGCGGAGGTCTTAGTGAATCCAATCGTGAATATCTTCATCTGCCTCATTCCCCTCGTTCCTTCATCCATAAATGGCTGTTATTGAGCTACCGCCAGGCATGTCCGTCAATCGCAGCTAAGGAAACGCTGGGGGCATGGTGTACTAGCTGCGCCACAACGGCCACGGCAGGCTCCATTCTCTCGCCGCTTCAACGACTCGCGGCCACGACCCGAACAGCTCAAGAGCTTAGCACCGCCTTTTGCGGTTGCGTGCCTCACCACTCACGCTTACTCCCTTCCAGAACGCGCCAACTGCTAAGCTACATGAGGACGACTCGCCCCACAGCGCGAAGCACCTGTGTTCGCGCTATTGGCTGTCCCGTGCGTTGTGGTGCTGACCGTCGATGACGAGTCGAACCTACTGTATGGGCACTGCGCGCAGCAGCCTTTCATGCGTGCCAGCTATGTGTCCAAGGTTGGACGCGGATCGAAGCGTGCGCAGGGTTTTTCGTGAAAGTATAAAATCTAATCAACTTTATCAGAAGAAAATATATGATCGTAAGAAACTTTGAATACTTGCTTGCTTTGCACCGTGAAGGCCATTTTGGCAACGCGGCCAAAAGCTGCAATGTTTCTCAGCCGACACTCTCCGCGGGCATTAAGCAATTGGAGGAAGACATGGGTGTCGAGATCGTGCGTCATGGCCGACGCTATGACGGCCTCACTTCTGAAGGGATGCGCGTACTGTCTTGGGCTCAGCAGATGTATGACGACTGCAAAGGGCTGGAGCGAGAACTCTCCGCACTACGGCGAGGTATAGAGGGGCAATTCCGGCTAGGGATACTCCCAGGAACTGCCGGTGTAGCGCCCACATTAAGCATCGCCCTTGCTGAAAAAACGCCCTTACTTCAACAATCAGTTCTGGTTTCCGGCGCTTCTTCCCTGCTACAGGCGATTCGAGAAAACAATTTGGATATCGCACTCATGCATTTGGAGGATATCCCAGGGGAAGACTTCGATACTCACCTTCTGTACCGTGAACGCATTTTCCTTTTTCACGCCGCGAGAACACAGCAACCCCGAAGCACAACGTGGGACCATGTTCTCAATAGACAACTCTGCGTGCTGAACTCGGCAGTACCTGAACCCATTCAAGATAGGCTGACGCAATGTACCGCACAGACTATTCGCACTGATTCAATTGACGTGCTATCGGCACACGTGGCGACAGGAAAATATTCGGCAGTTCTTCCGCAATCTCTCGCCGGCCAACTCGCGCACATTCCAAATCTCCACGCAATCGCAATCAATGGACCAATGTCGCACTCAAATGTCGGATTCGTTGCTGGGAAAAATGCGTTCGAGGCACCGTCATCGCGTGCATTGCTCGAAATGGTGCACACCCCCGAACTCGCTGCCACGCTTCAATCCGTTATATCGATCCATCGTCGGTTCCAGCCCAAAGCAGACTCATCTCAAAGCCCCCTGAAATAGCGAGTCTTGAAGAGCAACTCTGTATTGCTTCAACCAGGCGAAGATTGCAGGCATGCCGTGTGCGCCGCTAACAGGCGCCACGTGCTGAGCAACCCATCGAAGTCCACCAGGTCCAGGGGCAACTAGGGGGACAGGAGTACCTGCTGCGTGCGGCGTCCTCATGTTTCGCTGGGTCGAGCTGACTGTTCCTAGATCAAGCTAGGAGGCGCGATGTAGCGATGATCGTTGCCCTCTCCCGGCTAGGAGACGAGCACGGCTCGACGAGCCCGCGTAGATAGATTGTGCCTATCTGCACATAGATTATTCCAGTTTGACCACTTCTGAGCTTGATCCGATGCTGTCAAGACCGCAGAAGGAGACGCGGCCAACGGCTAGGCAGTACCACGATCGTTCTTCTTGACAGCGGTAAGTCTCGTTTCCCACTTCGATTTAGAAGATGGAAACATTAACGCACAGAGGTGACGAAATGACTCCGACCGGTAACCGAATCGTGACTTTCGAGAAGCCCTTGGAAATGAAGGTCAACACCTTCAAATTTCCAGAGCTGATAACCCCTCAAGGGAAAAGCGCACCCCATGGCGCTATCCTCAAAATAGTTACCACAAATATCTGTGGCAGCGACCTTCACATTTATCGCGGTTTGTTTGCTGTTCCCAAGGGAATGACCATGGGCCATGAAATGACCGGCGAAGTGATCGAAGTGGGATCAGACGTCGAAGTCGTGAAGAAGGGCGACATCGTTTCCGTTCCCTTCAATGTGGGGTGTGGGCGTTGTTACAACTGCAAGCATATGCGCTCCGATGTATGCGAGAACACCAACCCCGAAATCGACTGCGGAGCCTACGGGTTCAACCTCGGTGGCTGGACGGGGGGCCAAGGTGATTATCTCTTCGTACCGTATGCGGATTTCAATCTCCTTCGCTTCCCTGACAAGGATGCCGCCATGGAAAAAATCCGCGATCTGACCCTTCTCTCTGACGTACTACCCACAGCTTTCCATGGGTTCGCTGGCCCAGACTGGCCAGCCGCACCGGCCTACGTCGTCGGCGAGAACATCCTGATCTTCGGTGCCGGGCCGGTCGGCAGAGCGGGTGCCGCCTGCGCCAGACTTCTGGGTGCAGGCGCCATCATCGTTGCCGATTACATTCAAGAGCGGCTGGACCTTCTCAAGCCACACGGCGTGGAAACCATCAACCTTTCCGACGGCGTGCCGATCGAGGAGCATCTCGAACGCATTACCGGGCACAGGGAGGTGGATCGCGTCATCGACTATGTTGGTGTGGACTGCCGCGGGTTTGGCGCGGAGGCTGACAAGATCGTGGAGAGCGCTGTTACCAACGCAATGCTCAAATATGTCCGCTTCGGCGGAATGACCAGTACGGTCGGTGTGTACTGCGCAAACCCGATCTCGAAAGACCCGAAAGCCAAGAAAGGCCATATGGATCTGGAATGGTCCAACGCCTGGATCAAGTCGCCGCGAATGTCGGCTGGTCAATCTCCGACGGCCAACTACAACCACGCGTTAATGCGGGCGATACTGAACGATCGCATGCCTTACCTTTCGCCGATGATGAACACTAAGTTCATCAAGCTCGAAGACGCGCCCGCCGCGTACAAGGAGTTCGACGCGGGTTCTGCATACAAGTACGTCATCGACCCGCATGGTTCAGTGCGGCAGTAAGCATCCGGCGCGGGCTAAGCATCAGGATGTCTCACACTTTCTGGTGAGAGGCATTCTGGCTCCGCAGGTCCCCGGCCAGCAACTGGAGCCGGCGAATATTTTCGCCGGCATTTGCCTGCTGCCCCAAGGCGTTGTGATTTTGACGGGCCCTGATGGCCACCCAAATTCCCCCGTCTATGGCCACCTCAAACTCCCCCACCTGAACTGATCGGGGATAGGGGTTTAACGCCGGCGTCGTCGGCACCTGTTGGCAGGACATTGATCCAGTCTTCCCCGAGGGAAGGCCAAGGAGTGAATGTCTTGAAGTCCAACCAACGCGCCACCATAGAGACACTGCTGGAGCGCAACACATCGCAACGCGAGATCGCCCGCATCACGGGCATCGACCGCAAGACGGTCAGGAGCTACCACCAGCGCTGGCTGGAGCAACTGCAGTCAAATTCCCCCGGGGTGGCCACCGGCTCGGCAGGTCAAATTCCCCCACCCTGGCCACCGGCTCCTGGGCCGGTGGCCACCTCCCTGTGCGAACCCTGGCGCGAGTTCATCGAAGCCCAGCTGCGGCTGAAGCGAAACGCCACGGCCATCTACCAGGACCTGGTCGACCAGCACGGCTTTGATGGCCAGTACAACTCGGTCAAACGCTTCTGTGCAAAGTTGCGGCACAAGGAGCCCGAGCAGTTCGATCGCCTGTCCTTCCTGCCCGGCGAGGAGATGCAGGTGGACTACGGCGAGGGCGCGCCCACCCGCGTGCCCGGCAGCGACCGGTACCGCAAGCCCCGCCTGTTCGTGGCCACCTTGCGGTATTCCCGTGCCAGTTTCCGGTGCGTGGTCTGGAAGTCCAGCCAGCAGATCTGGGCCGAGCTGCACGAGCGGGCCCTGCGGTACTTCGGGGGCTGCCCCCAGTACGTGGTGCTGGACAATCTGAAGGAAGGCGTCCTCAAGCCCGACCTGTACGAGCCCGATCTCAACCCGGTGTACGCCGCCGCCCTGGCGCACTACGGCGTGGTGGCCGACCCGGCGCGGGTGCGAGACCCCAACCGCAAGGGCACGGTGGAGCATGCCATCGGCCATACCCAGGCCACGGCCTTGAAGGGCCGGCGCTTTGAGTCCATCGAGGCCCAGAACGAGTTCCTGGCGCACTGGGAGAAGAGCTGGGCATCCAAGCGCATCCACGGCACCGAGCGACGCCAGGTGCAGGCCATGTTCGAGGAAGAGCGCAGCCACCTCAAACCCCTGCCAGTGCTGGGAATGCAGTATTTCGACGAGGCGGTGCGCACCGTCTGCGACGACAGCTGTGTGCGGGTGGATCACAGCAGCTACGCCGCTCGCCCGGCGAACATCGGCTCCAAGGTGTTGGTGCGCATCTACGCCCAGCGCATCGAGATTCGTGACATGCACACCCGTGCCTTGCTGCGCACCCACGCCAAGGCCGAGCGTCCCGGCACGGTGATTCTGCCCATGGAGGAGCGGGTGTTCAATCCGTCTCGCGAGACCCGCCTGATCCTGCGTCAGGCCGGCGAGATTGGTGAGCACGCCAGCCGGCTGTGTGAGCTGCTCTTTGCCATCGAGGGTCGTGTCGGGCAGCGCAAGCTCTGGGGCATTGTGGGACTCATGCGCCGTTACCCGGCGCACTGCATCAATGCCGCCTGCGCCCAGGCCCTGGAGCAAGGGGTCTACAGCTACAAGCGCGTGCTGGCGCTGACCGAAGCCCTCTTTGCCCAGGCGATGGCGGCCATCGAGGCTACCTGCGGCGAAGCACCCGCCGCCGGTGCCCACGCGCTGACGCAGCAGCATGAGCTCATCCGAGACGCTGAGGAGTACAGCGATCTCTTCGCGCTCGCCGCCGCCACGGCAAACACCACCACCACCACCACCACCACCACCAACAACACCACCAACGCACCGGGAGTTCAGCCATGAACATGATCGAGATCGAACGCGCGCTGCGCGAGCTGCGCCTGTCCGGCATCGCCGAGACCCTGTCCACCCGCGTGATGCAGGCCCAGGCCGCCCAGCAGCCTTTCCTGGAGACCTTCGCCGCCATGCTGCAAGACGAGCTGGACCGCCGGCGCTCTCGCCTGACCGAGCGCCGCTTCAAGCGCTCGGGTCTGGATGAGCGCCCCTCGCTGGCTGACTTCGACTGGCGTTTCAACCCGAAGCTGCCGCGCAGCGCCTGCTTCGAGTTGCACACCCTGAAGTTCATCGGCGAGGGGGCCAACGCGCTGATCATCGGCAAGCCGGGCACCGGCAAGAGCCATGTGGCCAAGGCCGTGGCCTACCAGGCCACGCTGCAGGGCTATGACGTGCGTTACCTGGAAGCCGACACCGAGTTCGCCCGTTACGCGCTGGCCACTACGGCAGAGCGCACCGAGCTGCTCAAGGACTGGGTCGCGCCGGACCTGCTCGTCCTCGATGACCTGTTCCTGGCCAGACGCATCAGCGAGCATGCCGCTGAAGTCCTACAGGCCATCGTGCACCAGCGCTACAAGCTGCGCCGCGCTGTTCTCATCACGTCCAACCGCGTGGTGCAGGACTGGGGCAAATACCTCGGCGACGCCACCATGGCCAGCACCATCCTGGATCGCCTCATGCACCGCTGCGCGATGCTGGAGTTCGAGGGCAAGAGCTACCGCCTCAAGGAGGCCGCTGCACGCATCGCCATCACACCCGAGTCGTCATAATCCGACCGTCCTGCCTGGGGGAATTTGGGGTGGCCAAGGGTGGGGGAATTTGACCTGGCCATCGGGGGACGGGGTACTTGCCTTGGCTCGGGCCAGGAGCAGAGCCTCAGCATCCGCAGGTGATGATCAACCGCAGGCGTGTTCGGGCGCCTGGTTCGCAATCGACCAAGGGTCGGACGGAGGCGATGCACGGCGTCCATTGACGTGCATGGCTGGACATAGCCTTCGTCTGATCCTGACCACCCCACGGACTTGATCAGGCTCGCCTGGTGTTGTGCCGGCCTCGGGCCATCGCACGATCAACCCAGCCCTGGCTCATTCAGCCAGAAGTTTCCAAAGACGTGGCCGAACTCGCCGCCGCCAGAATGGCAGTCACTTCTATAGGGAGATAGCACAGTGTTGGATAAGTCGGAACGGGAGGGTGGCCTATGGAGCTGCGCCATCTTCGCTGCTTCGTAGTTCTTGCTGAGGAGCTACATTTCACGCGGGCGGCTGAGCGCCTGCATATCGAACAACCACCGCTATCACGAGCCATCAAGGAACTTGAGGACGAGTTGGGCGTAGTGCTCTTCGACCGCAACCGGCGAGGAACAGTTCTGACGGCGGCGGGTGCGGTCTTCTTGCAAGATGTACGCCGTCTATTCACTGTGCTGGAACAGGCTCGTGAAAACGCCAAGGCTGTGGCAGCGGGCTTGCGCGGTAGCCTGCGCATTGCAGTATCAGATGGAGCTATCGATCCACGGCTGTCGGCATTTCTGGCTCGTTGTCGCGCCGAGGAGCCGGAGATCGAAATACGCTTGTCAGAGGTGCCTCTGGCAGAGCAAGTGCGTGGCTTGCGTTCGGGCGACTTCATGATCGGGTTCGCGCACACGGCCGATGTCGGCGACGGTATCGCTGCCGAAGCAATCTGGCGCGACCCGCTGGTGATTGCTGTGCCAGCTCGACACTCATTGCTCACCTACAAGGAGGTGCCACTTCAAGAACTCCAAGGCCATCCACTTGTCCTGTGCGACCCGCAGGTATGCGAGGGCTATTGCCGCGAACTCAAGCGGCTGCTCAACACGTTGGAGCACAAGCTGAATGTTGTCGAGGAAGTATCCTCGCTCGACATGATGCTCACCTTGGTCGGCGCCGGCTACGGCATCGGCTTCATGACGGCGACCAAGATTCCCATCTCCCAACGGCCGGATGTGGTGATCCGCCCCTTGGCGATGGATTCTGCCGTGATCACGACCTACCTGCTTCGGCCCGACGGCAGCAATTTATCGGCTTCGGTGGAGCGATTTATCGTTCGCCTACGCGACTCTTCGGACGGTTGACGAAGCCTGGCAGGCCAGACACTCAGGGATCAGTGTCGGCACGCAGATTGCGTTCGGTCGCCGTCATCAGGTCAGCCGCGCTTATTCCGAGTGCCGTAGAAATTTTCAGTATGAGCGGAAGCGTGGGCACGTGCTCACCACGCTCGATCTTACCCATGTGAGAACGCGAAATGCTTGCCCGAGATGCGAACTCGTCTTGCGCGACTCCCTGAGCGACGCGCGCAGCGCGCACGGCCTGTCCGAAGGCTAACGCCGACTCGGATTCATACGTCGATGTGCCAGAAGGACGGCCTGGCTGAATTGTTGATTTCTGCATTAGCAGAAGCGTCAAACAATCTGCCACAATTAACCACGTTAAAAATAACGACGTTAAACTTCACTCTTTCCTGCGACGCTGGTTTGCCTTTCTGGACAGATCGCTTATTGGGGGCCCTCATGCATGACGCCACCAGCCAGTTTTCCCATTTCAGGCTTGCTATCGCACCTGGAGTGCCATCCTCTTGCCTCACAACGCTTCTTGCCCTACAGCGAGCGGAGGAGCCGGAAGTCACCATCGCGTTCTTTGAGACCTCAGGCGACGACCTGATGACGGGCCTTGAGGAAGGCCGCTATGACGCTGGAATGTCGCTTCGGAACACTGGTGCTCCGGCCGTGAAAAGCCAGCCGCTCTGGGTCGAGAACATGGCCGTTGCAATGCCGCTGGGGTCCCCCTTACTTGCCCAGGCGAAAATCACGCTTGCCGAGCTTCTGGACTATCCGGTGTTTCGCTGGCCGACGGAGGCATGCCTACTGCTCGATCAGCGACTGTCTTCCCTTCCGTTGAGCCAACAGAGCATTCAGCATGTGACTTCGTTCGAGATGATGGCGCTTTGGGTCACCGCTGGCTACGGAGTGGGGCTCTCCGCGCAATCGCGCATTGAGCGTGCCCATGCGTGGGGGATCACTATGCGCCCGCTTTCAGACGGCCCCTACGAGATCGTGACATACCTGCAGCGGCCCCACGCCCAAGCCGACTCCGTTTTTCAGCGGTTCGAGCGCAGAGCGATGGAAGTTGCCAGGGCAGGCGCTGCGTAGCAGGCGCCCGCGGCCATAGGTTGAAGCGCGAGTGTCAGGCACCCTCAAGCACCACTGCGCTATCAACCAACCGGCGGACGCTTTGCCGCACATCCTCGGGGATGGGGTGCGGGGCAATAGTCTCGGGCGTATCCGCATGGTGCTGGTAGTCGCCCGTGATGACCCGGATGATCGCGGGCACGTTGGTCGGCGTGACCGTATCAATGGCCGCGCGGTCCCCCAGGTCAGGGTGCGGCTGGGTCAGCATGCGGTACAGGTCCCACGAATCCGCGTGTGGATACTGATTCATGAGCACCTGAGCCAGCCTGTGCTTGAGCGGTACAAGTTGCCAGTCGGGAACGCGTTGTCCCCGGTTGCCCAAGCTGATGGACAGCAGCTTGCCCGCCTTCAGCTCGCGGTTGATCTGGTCCTTGGATTTTCCGGCCAGCTTGCCGAACAGCGGGACCGGCAGGTTGTTCGGCGACTCGTACATGGCCAGCATTTCTTCCCGCTCGCGCTGGATTGCAGAGACTTCGGGCTCCGGGGCATGCGTCGGCGGTGGCGGCACCTGCGACAGCCGCTGGAACGTGATCCCGCCGCTGTTCGGGGTCACGACGATGGGCGTGGCCACCACTGGCGGGGCGACGGAGGGAGCCTGCTCGGCCACCGCGGGGGCCGCGTCCATCGCGTCCTCCACTTCCGCCATCGCCGGCACCCCGTCGATACGGATGGTCAGGTGCGCGCTCGCGGCTCCCACTTCGCCCTGTTCGAGCAGGTCGAGGCGATCGGCCCAGTCCTGCATCATCCGGCGGCGCGGCTCCACGTACTTGGCGTGGTTGTAGGCCGAACTCACCTTGTTCGGGTCGGAGTGCGAAAGTTGCGCGTCCACCCAAATCTTGGGGTAGCCGATCTCGTTGAGCGCCGTCGAGATGGTGCCACGAATGCCGTGGCCGGTCAGACGCCCCTCGTAGCCCATGAGCTGCAAGGCCTTGTTGAGAGTGTTCTCGCTGATGCGCTTCTTGAGTTCGCTACGGTGCGACAGCAGGTATTTTTGCGCCGGCCGCATTGCGCCCAGGAGGTAGCGGACGATCTCGATGGCCTGCAGGGACAGCGGCACGATATAGGGGGGCACGTCCTGCGGCCGCTTCCCCGCCTTGCGCATTTCGTCCTGGAGCTGCTTGACGATCTGCGGCGGGATGATCCACAAGCCCCTGTCGAGGTCGAACTGTTCAGGTTCGGCCAACCGCAGTTCGCCGGTGCGCACCCCGGTCAGGAACAGTAGCCGGACGCCAAGCTGGGTCTGCCAGCCACGGGGGTTGTAGAGCCGGAGCCTCTGAAGGAACTCGGGCATCTCGGGCAGGTGCAGGTAGGGGTTGTGGGCCACCGGGGGCTTGGGCTCGGCCACCACGTCCAGGTCCGCGGCCGGGTTGACTTCCAGTCCCTCGGCGATGACCAGCGCATATCGGAACATCTGGTTGAACCAGGTGCGGACTTTCTCGGCGGTGGTGAACGCCTTGCGCTTCTCGATCGCCGCCAGGACGCCCAGGAGCTGGGGGCGACGAATGTCGTAGATCGACATCTTTCCCAGAGTGGGCAGCACGTCCTTGTTGAAGATGCGCAGGATCTGGGAAAGCGTGCTCTGACGGCCTTCCTTGAGTTCCTTGCGGCGATGCTCTACCCAAGCATCGAAGACGGTCTTGAAGGTGTATTCGCCCGCCAGCTTGGCCGCGTGCCGTTTCTGGTCGCGCTCGACCTGGGGATCGATCCCCCTGGCGAGCAGGGCCTGGGCCTTGTCCCGCTCGGTCCGGGCCTCGCGCAGGCTGAGGGCAGGATAGCCACCCAGGCACAGGCGCTTTTGCTTGCCCAGCCAGTAGTAGCGGAATTGCCATGACTTGCCGCCTGCGGCTGAGACCATCAGGCCCAGGCAGTCGTTGTCGGAGAGGGTGTAGCGTTTTCCGGTGGTCTTCGCCTGCCGGACGGTCAGATCAGAGAGCGCCATTTCGAGACTCCTAAGTAATGACTTAGGCCCTATGCTCGTCATGGTTCCCGCTCAGCCCCAGCAACTATCCGGTAGCCAACCCACCCATATTCTTGTGCCTTATTTGGTCACTCAAAAACGGTAGCTGTGGGTGGATTTCCGTGGCACTCGCTGGAATGAAAAAAGGAGCCGAAGCTCCTTTTTTCAATGACCTACAGACCCCAGTAGAAGTCTGTGGATCAAAATTTGGAGCGGGAAAAGAGTCTCGAACTCTCGACCTCAACCTTGGCAAGGTTGCGCTCTACCAACTGAGCTATTCCCGCATTTTACCGAAGCCTTACATTGTACAACGTTTGCTGCGATGGAATGAATTGTAGCGCAATTTTGAGGGTGCGCCAGCAATTTTTGCATCAATGTTTCAACGGATCCGCGTTGGCCGCGCCCACAGCCGACTTTTCCACGGCCGACGCCACCACCACCGCAACTTCTTCATCCGTCAATGGAACAGGTTTGCGCTCCAGTGCGACTTCGAGCACCTTGTCGATCCACTTGACCGGAACGATCTCCAGCCCGCTTTTCACGTTGTCAGGGATCTCCTGCAGATCCTTCATGTTCTCTTCCGGAATCAGCACCGTCTTGATGCCGCCGCGCAATGCCGCCAGCAGTTTTTCCTTGAGCCCGCCAATGGCAGTGACCTCACCGCGCAGGGTAATTTCCCCTGTCATGGCGACATCGCCGCGCACCGGAATTCCGGTGAGGGCGGACACAAACGCAGTGGTCATGGCGGCACCCGCGCTGGGGCCATCCTTGGGTGTGGCGCCATCGGGCACGTGGATGTGGATATCGCGCTTTTCAAAGGCTTCATCCTTGATGCCCAGCATGCGCGACCGGCTGCGCACCACTGTGCGGGCGGCCTCGACGGACTCTTTCATCACGTCGCCCAGCGAACCGGTGCGGGTAATGACACCCTTGCCCGGCATGGTGGCCGCCTCGATGGTGAGCAAATCGCCGCCGACTTCCGTCCATGCAAGCCCGACCACCTGGCCGACCTGGTTCTGTTGCTCCGCGCGGCCATAGGTGTATTTGCGCACACCCAGAAAGTCCGGCAGATTGTCTTCATTCACCACCACCTGCGGCTGCAGCTTTTTCAACAGCAGCCCCTTCACCACCTTGCGGCAGATTTTGGAGAGTTCACGCTCCAGCGAGCGCACCCCCGCCTCGCGGGTGTAGTAGCGCACCATATCGCGCACGGCGCCTTCGGTGATGAGGAGTTCCTCATTCTTCACGCCATTGTTCTTGAGCTGCTTGGGCAGCAGGTATTTCATGGCGATGCTGGTTTTCTCGTCTTCGGTGTAGCCCGACAGACGAATCACTTCCATGCGATCAAGCAAGGCGGGCGGAATGTTCATGGAGTTCGACGTGGCCACAAACATGACGTCGCTCAGATCGAAATCGACCTCCACATAATGGTCCCCAAAGGTGTGGTTCTGCTCGGGATCCAGCACCTCCAGCAGCGCGCTTGATGGGTCACCCCGGAAATCGGTGCCCAGCTTGTCGATTTCGTCCAGCAGGAACAGCGGGTTGCGAACCCCCACCTTGCCAAGGCTCTGCAGCACCTTGCCCGGCATGGCGCCGATGTAGGTGCGGCGATGCCCACGGATTTCCGCTTCATCGCGCATGCCACCCAGCGCCATGCGCACATACTTTCGCCCAGTCGCTTTGGCAATCGATTGCCCCAGCGAGGTCTTGCCAACGCCGGGTGGCCCCACCAGGCAAAGAATGGGAGCCTTGACCTTGTCCACACGCTGCTGCACTGCAAGGTATTCAAGGATGCGGTCCTTGACCTTGTCGAGACCAAAATGGTCTTCGTTCAGCACCGTTTCGGCATTGCCCAGATCGTGTTTGATCTTGCTCTTCTTGCTCCAGGGCAAGCCGGTAAGCACATCGATATAACTGCGCACCACCGTGGCTTCGGCCGACATGGGCGACATCAGCTTGAGCTTCTTGAACTCGGCCTCCGCCTTCTTGCGGGCCTCTGCCGGCATCTTGGCCAGCTTGATCTTTTTCTCGATCTCGTCAATGTCGGCGCCCTCTTCCCCCTCGCCCAGCTCTTTCTGGATGGCCTTGACCTGCTCGTTGAGGTAGAAGTCGCGCTGGTTCTTTTCCATCTGGCGCTTCACGCGGCCACGGATCTTCTTGTCGACATTCAGGATGTCGACTTCGCGGTCCAGCTGCTCGAACAGATTCTCCAGCCGTGCCTTGACGTCGGAGAGATCCAGAACCACCTGCTTGTTTTCCAGCTTCAGCGGCAAATGCGCGGCGATGGTGTCAACCAGACGCCCGGGATCATCAATGCTGGAGATGGAGGTCAGGATCTCGGGCGGTATTTTCTTGTTGAGCTTGACGTACTGGTCAAACTGCTGCATCACGGCACGGCGAAGCGCCTCGATTTCGCTGGATTTGTGCTTTTCCTGCTCGGGCTCGACGGGCGTCACGGTGGCCGTGAAGTGGGACTCTCCATCTGCAATGGACGTCACCAGCGCACGCTGCTGTCCTTCCACAAGCACCTTGACGGTGCCATCGGGCAGCTTGAGCATCTGCAGGATGGTGGAGACGCAGCCCACATCGAACATATCTTCGACCGACGGCTCATCCTTGGCGGCGGCCTTCTGGGCCACGAGCATGATGCGGCGGTCGGCTTCCATCGCCAACTCCAGCGCCTTGATGCTTTTGGGTCGTCCCACAAAAAGCGGGATGACCATGTGGGGGAACACCACCACGTCGCGCAGGGGCAACAGCGGCAGGTCAATCGGGGTGGCTGGCAGGGGGGTATGTCCGGACATGGAAATCCTCAAAGTACTCTGTGGAATATGGTCCACATGCGGGGATTTTCAACCCTTGCGCGCAGCCGCGCTGCCGCAGGGGTTGATGGTTCAGGGGGCAGCGACAAGGCGCCCGCTCCGGGCGTTTCAGGCCTTCTTCGCCGCCTCGCGGTAAACGAGCAGCGGCGGCTTGTTTTCTTCGATGGTGGACTCATCCACCACCACCTTTTCGACATTGCTGGCATTGGGCAGGTCGAACATGGTGCCGATCAGCGATTGCTCCAGGATGGAGCGCAGGCCGCGGGCCCCCGTCTTGCGCGCCAGCGCCTTGCGGGCGATGGCCTTCAGGGCTGCGGGGCGGATCTCCAGATCCACGCCTTCCATGGCCAGCAGCTTGCTGTATTGCTTGACCAGCGCATTCTTGGGCTCGGTCAGGATCTGCACCAGCGCGTCTTCGCTCAATTCGGCCAATGCCGTTACCACGGGCATGCGGCCCACCAGTTCGGGGATCAGGCCAAACTTGATCAGATCTTCCGGTTCGATTTCGGTGAACACTTCTGACAGCGAACGCTGCTTCTTGCTCTTGACCGATGCGCCGAACCCGATGCCCGACGCCTCGGTGCGGTTTTCGATGACCTTTTCCAGCCCCGCGAAAGCGCCACCGCAGATGAACAGGATGTTGGTGGTGTCGATCTGCAGAAAATCCTGGTTCGGATGCTTGCGCCCACCTTGGGGTGGCACGCTCGCCATGGTGCCCTCGATGAGCTTGAGCAACGCCTGCTGCACGCCCTCGCCCGACACGTCGCGCGTGATGCTGGGGTTGTCCGACTTGCGCGAGATCTTGTCGATTTCATCAATGTAGACGATGCCGCGCTGGGCGCGCTCGACGTCGTAATTGCAGCTTTGCAGCAGCTTCTGGACGATGTTCTCGACGTCCTCGCCCACATAGCCCGCCTCGGTCAGCGTGGTCGCATCGGCCATGACGAAGGGCACATCCAGCATGCGCGCCAGGGTTTGCGCCAGCAGCGTCTTGCCCGAGCCCGTGGGACCGATCAGCAGGATATTGCTCTTGGCCAGCTCCACGTCGTCCTTGTGGGCCTTGTCCTTGTGGCGCAGGCGCTTGTAGTGGTTGTACACGGCCACCGCCAGCGTGCGCTTGGCCTGCTCCTGGCCAATGACATAGTTGTCCAGGTTGGTCTTGATGTCCACCGGCGTGGGCAGGTCGCTGCGCCCTTCGCGCGCCAGGTCACCAGCCGGAAGCTCATCGCGAATAATCTCGTTGCACAGGTCAATGCATTCGTCGCAGATAAAGACCGACGGACCGGCGATCAGCTTCTTCACTTCATGCTGGCTTTTGCCGCAAAAAGAGCAGTAAAGGGTTTTTTCGCTGGAGGAGCCTTTTTTCTCGGCCATGGGGGCAATGCCTTGTTTCGGAAAGTTGTCGGGATGATACCCAAATAAAAAACGGCGTCTTCCCTGTGGGAAAACGCCGCGCGGCCGCCAGGGGCCTCTTCAGGAACGCTTGTGAATCACCTGGTCGATGATGCCGTAATCCTTGGCTTCGTCGGCCGTGAGGAAGTAGTCGCGCTCGGTGTCGGCCTTGACTTTTTCCAGCGGCTGCCCCGTGCGCTCGGCCAGGATGCGGTTCATCTGGTCCTTGGTGCGCAGGATGTCGCGCGCATGGATTTCAATGTCGGTGGCCTGACCGCGCGCGCCGCCCAGCACCTGGTGAATCATGACCTTGGAATTGGGCAACGAAAAGCGCTTGCCCTTGGCACCTGCAGCCAACAAAAACGCGCCCATGCTGGCGGCAAAACCCACGCACAACGTGGAGACATCCGGCTTGATGAACTGCATGGTGTCGTAGATCGACATGCCCGCCGTCACGCTACCGCCAGGGGAGTTGATGTAGAACGAAATGTCCTTGTCCGGATTTTCGCTTTCCAGGAACAGCAGCTGGGCCACCACCAGGTTGGCCGTCTGGTCATTGACCTCGCCCACCAGGAAAATGACGCGCTCCTTCAGCAGGCGCGAATAGATGTCATAGGACCGCTCGCCACGGCCCGACTGCTCGATGACCATAGGGACCATGCCCAGGCCTTGTGTTTCCAATGCGCTCATTATTTCTCCAGTCAAGCAGATACTGTACCCAGAAATGAATTGGGGCTTGTGCACGAAAGCACAAGCCCCTGACGGATGGTTACCGCGAGATCATCCGCAACGGACGCGCTCGACGGCCCGGCCTCAGCCCTGGGCCATCAGTTCGTCAAACGACACGGCCTTGTCGATCACCTTGGCCTGGCCCAAAACGAAATCGGTCACGTTGTTTTCGATGACCACCGCCTCGACTTCGGCCAGACGCTGGCGATCGCCGAAGTACCAGCGCACCACGTCTTCGGGCTTCTCGTAGCTGGCTGCCAGCTCGTCGATGTGGGCCTTGAGCTGCTCGGGCTTGGCGTGCAGTTCATTGGCGCGCACCAGCTCGGCCACCACCAGGCCCAGGCGCACACGGCGCTCTGCCTGGGGACGGAACACGTCTTCGGGGATTTCGGCCTTGTCGGCGTCCTTGATGCCGCGCTGCTTGAGTTCGGCGCGCGCGCCTTCAAGCAGGCGGGCGATTTCAGCCTGGACACTGGCATTGGGCAAGTCGAGTTCGGCCTTGGCGACCAGGGCATCCATGACGGCGGCCTTGTTGCGGGCCAGCAGGCGGAACTTGACTTCGCGCTCCAGGTTCTTCTTGATGTCGGCGCGCAGGCCTTCCACCGAGCCGTCGGCAATACCCAGCGACTTGGCCAGGGCGTCGTTCACTTCGGGCAGGTGAGCGGCTTCGATCTTCTTGATGGTGACCAGGAAGTCGGCCGTCTTGCCGGCAACGTCCTTGCCGTGGTAATCGGCGGGGAATGCCAGGGGGAAAGTCTTGCTTTCGCCCAGCTTCATGCCGCGCACGGCGTCTTCGAATTCCTTGAGCATCTGGCCTTCTCCGACCAGGAACTGGAAGTCTTCGGCCTTGCCGCCCTCAAAAGGCTCGCCGTCGATCTTGCCTTCAAAGTCCACCGTCACGCGATCGCCATCCTGTGCCGCAGCGTCCAGCGCGCGCTGGGCGAAGCTGCGGCGCTGCTTGCGCAGGATGTCGATGGTTTTGTCGATGGCGGCATCGGTCACGTCGGCCGAGAGCTTTTCCACCTCTGCGCCAGCCAGATCGCCGATCTTGACTTCAGGAAACACCTCGAAGATGGCATCAAAAGTAACCTGGCCTTCGGGAGCGCCTTCCTTTTCGGTGATGCGAGGCTGGCCGGCCACGCGCAGCTTGGCTTCGTTGGCCGCCACGGCAAAAGCCTCGCCCACCTTGTCATTGAGCACTTCGTATTGCACCGAGTAGCCGTAGCGCTGGGTGACAACGGTCATGGGCACCTTGCCGGGACGGAAACCGTCCATCTTCACAGTGCGGGCCAGGCGCTTCAGACGCGAATCGACTTCGGTCTGGATGGTGGTCAGGGGCAGGCTCAGCGTGATCTTGCGCTCAAGCTTTTCAAGGGTTTCAACAGTAACGGACATCGCTCTTCCTCGTATGAATGTGGATCGTGCTGGCTGCAGCGCAGCTGCGCCGTGTTCCGCAAAGTCTCACATGGGTGGTGCGCGGGGGGGGACTCGAACCCCCACACCATTGCTGGCGTCAGGACCTAAACCTGGTGCGTCTACCAATTTCGCCACCCGCGCGGTTCTACAAACAAACAGGCGGCCAACTTAAGCCAGCCGCCTGTGTGAAATCGGTTAGCCTTCTATTTTACCCTGATGTGGCAGGCCCTTTGAATCCGGGCGGTCATGCCACCCCGGGCGCGGGCCGCCGCACACGGAACCAGGCGGCATACATGGCCGGCAGCGCCAGCAGCGTCAGCACCGTGGCCACCACCAGCCCGCCCATGATGGCCACGGCCATCGGCCCCCAGAACACGCTGCGCGACAGCGGGATCATGGCCAGCACCGCCGCCGCTGCCGTGAGCACGATGGGGCGCAGGCGGCGCACGGCGGATTCCACGATGGCATCCCACGCAGGCACACCCCGTGCGCGGTCCTGCTCGATCTGATCAATCAGGATCACCGAGTTGCGCTGAATCATGCCCATGAGCGCAATCACCCCCAGCAGCGCCACAAAACCAAACGGCCGGTTCAGCAGCAGCAGGGCCGCTGCCACGCCCGCCAGGCCCAGCGGCCCGGTCAGAAACACCAGCATCGCGCGACTGAAACTGTGCAGCTGCAGCATGAGCAGCGTGAAAGTGATGAACAGCATGATCGGAATGCCCGCTGCGATCGACGCCGAGCCCTTGGAGCTTTCTTCCACAGCCCCCGCCACCTCAATGCGATACCCCCCCCTGCCCCGCAGTACGCCATTGGGCCTCGATCTCCTTGAGGGCCGGAAGCAGCGCTGCAGTCACCGTGGCGCCCTGCAACCCCTCGGTCACGTCACCCTGCACCGTGATGGCGTAGTCGCGGTTCTCACGCCACATTACGCCCGGCTCCCAGGTGAACACGGGCTTGGCGATCTGCGTGAGCGGAATCGACTTGCCCGAGGCCGTGGGCAGGTAGGCATTGGCGATGTCAGTGATGGCATTGCGCTCATCGACTGGCTGGCGCAGCACGATGTCAATCAGCTTGTCGCCCTCGCGGAACTGGCCCACCTGCGTGCCCGAAAGGATGGTTTTGGACGCCTGCGCAATCGACTGGCTCGTCACCCCCAGTGCGCGCGCCTTGGCCTGGTCCACCTCCAGGCGCAGCACCTTCACCGATTCGTTCCAGTTGTCGTTCACGCCGCGCATGTCGGGGTTCTGGCGCAGCTGGGCCTTGACCTCATCGGCGCGCTCGCGCAGCACCAGCGGATCGGGGCCCACCACGCGAAACTGCACCGGATAGGGCACGGGCGGCCCGTTGGGCAGCAGCTTGATGCGGCCGCGCACTTCCGGGAACTCCTGCGCCAGCAGCGCCGGCAATTTTTTGCGCAGCGATTCACGGATCTTCAGGTCTTGCGGCACCACGATGAACTGCGACACATTGGTTTGCGGGAACACCTGGTCCAGCGGCAGATAAAACCGCGGCACGCCCGAGCCCACCCAGGTGCTGACGGTGCTCACGCCGGGCTCGGCAAGCAGGCGCTGCTCCACGCGCTGGGTGATGGCCTCGTTGCCCGCAAACGATGTGCCCTCGGGGAACCAGATGTCCACCATGATTTCGGGACGGCTCGAATCCGGGAAGAACTGCTGCTGCACCTTGCCCATGCCCACGATGCCCAGCGCAAAAGTGAGCACCGTGGCGCCGATGGTCAGCCAGCGGTGCTCCACGCACCAGTGCACCAGCCGGCGAAACGCCGTGTAGAACGGGCTGTCGAACACCTCATGCGGGTCGTCGGTGATGCCTTGGCTGGCCTGGGCGGCCAGCACATGCGGCGGTCGGCTGCCTGCCCCCACGCTCGCCACTGCGTGTGCTTCGCTGCCCCCCGAGGGGGCGTCAGCCACCTTGGGGCGGCCCGGCGGAGGCTTCAGCAGCAACGTGCCCAGATACGGCACGAAATACACCGACACGATCCAGCTCAGCACCAGCGCAATCACCGTCACGGCAAAGATGGCAAAGGTGTATTCGCCGGTCACCGACTTGGCAATGCCGATGGGCAAAAAGCCGGCGGCGGTGATGAGCGTTCCGGTCAGCATGGGCATGGCCGTGAGCTCATAGGCAAAGGTGGCGGCGCGCACCTTGTCGTAGCCTTCTTCGAGCTTGAGCACCATCATCTCGACCGCAATGATGGCGTCATCCACCAGCAGGCCCAGCGCAATGATGAGCGAGCCCAGCGAGATCTTGTGCAGGCCAATGTTCCAGTACCACATGGCCAAAAACGTCACGGCCAGCACCATGGGGATGGTGATGCCCACCACCAGCCCCGGGCGCGGGTCGATGTACCAGCGCTTCCAAAGCGGTTGATTGCCGGGGCGCTTGTGCAGCCCCAGGCTGATGAAACTCACCGCCAGCACAATCACCACCGCCTCGATCAGCACCATGACGAACTCGTTCACCGAGCTGGCCACCGACTTGGGCTGGTCCTGCACATTCACCAGCTTCACGCCCGCCGGCAGCGCGCCGTTGATGCGCCCGGTCACGCCATGCAATGCCTTGCCCAGGGCAATGATGTCGCCACCCTTGGCCATCGAGACGCCCAGCGCAATCACCTCGCGCCCCTGGTGGCGCACCTTCACCGCGGCCGGGTCCACATAGCCGCGCTTTACCTCGGCAATGTCCGCCAATCGCAGCTGCGCTCCTGAAGGGCCCCGAATAGGCATGGCGCGCAGGTCTTCCACGGCGTTGAACTGCCCGCCCACCCGCACCTGCACCTGGTCTTGCGGGGTCTCGAAGGCGCCAGCGCCCTCCACCGCGTTTTGCTGCCCCAGTTGGGCCAGCACCTGGTTCATGTCCAGGCCCAGTTGCGCCAGGCGCTTTTGCGAAATCTCGATGAACAGCTTTTCGTCCTGCGCGCCAAACAGCTCCACCTTGGCCACATCGGGAACGCGCAGCAGTTGCTGGCGCGCGTCGTCGGCAAATGCTTTTAGTTCGGCGTAGCTGAAGCCTTCCGACTCCAGCGCGTAGATCACGCCATACACGTCGCCAAAGTCGTCATTGAAGAACGGGCCCTGAATGCCCTGCGGCAAGGTGTAGCGCATGTCGCCCACCTTCTTGCGCACCGTGTACCAGACATTGGGCACCTCGCTGGCCCTGGACGAATCCTTGATCTGGAAAATGATCTGCGACTCGCCGGGCTTGGAATAGCTGCGGATCTTGTCGGCGTAGGGCACCTCCTGCAGGGTGCGCTCGATCTTGTCGGTCACCTGCTCGGCCACCTGCTGCGCCGTGGCGCCCGGCCAGTAGGTGCGCACCACCATGGCCCGAAAGGTAAACGGCGGATCTTCGTCCTGCCCCAGCTGAAAATAGGCCGCAAAGCCCAGCAGCATCAACACCACCATGAGATAGCGGGTGAGCGCCGGATGGTCGAGTGCCCACTTGGAGAGGTTGAACCCCTCTTTGGGTTGTCCTTGGGTCATGGCCAGCCTTACTTTGCGGAAGAGGCCGCAGCCGCTGCCGAGGCGGCAGGCGTTGCCTGAACAGCTACTGAATTTGTAGCTGTCTGCGCTTTAGGTACGGGCGCTACAGCCGTTTTTGGCTGATAAACCATGACCTTCTACCCCGGCGAAAGCACATGCACGCCGGTGGCCACCACCTGCATGCCGGGCGCCAGGCCCGACGCCACCACGGCATCGTTGCCATCGGCCGTGGCAATCTGCACCACCTGCGACTTCACCGTGCCGGTGGCCGGGTCGTACACCCACACCGCCGTGGCCTGCCCTTCCTGGCGCAGCGCGCTGGTCGGCAGCTTGATGGCCGCAACGCCCGCGTGGCTCAATGCCTTGGGCGTGACATACACCGTGGCACCCAGGGCCGGCACCTCGCTGCCTTCCAGCGCCACCTTGACCTGGTAGGTGCGCGTGGCGGCATCGGCACTGGCCGCCACCTCGCGCACCCGGCCCGCCAGCTGCGCGCCACCCGACCACACCCGCGCCACCACCTCCTGGCCGGGCTGGATCTGCGCCACCTTGTCTTCGGGCACGGCAAACACCACATCGCGCGCGCCGTCTTGCGCAATGCGCACCACGGGCGTGCCCGCCGCCACCACCTGGCCCGGCTCGGCCTCGATGCCCGTCACCACGCCCGCCACATCGGCCACCAGCGTGGTGTAGGCCGTCTGGTTGCCCTGCGACGACAACTGCGCCCGCGCCTGGTCCAGCGCGGCCTGCGCGGCCTTGAGCGTGGCATCGCGCCGCTCCAGCTCGGCGCCGCTGATGAAATTCTGGTCCTTAAGTGTCTGGTAGCGCTTGAAATCGGCCGCCGCCAGATCGCGCTGCGTGGTGGCCGCTGCCAGCTGCGCACGCGCGGCATCGGTGGCCAGCTGGTAGTCGCGCGGGTCGAGTTGCGCCAGCACCTGCCCGGCGCGCACCCGCTGGCCCAGCTCTGCCTGGCGCTGCACGATCTTGCCCGCTACGCGAAAGCCCAGGCGCGACTCTGTGCGCGCCCGCACCTCGCCCGCATATTCCAGGCTGGTCTGCAACGCCCCCACCCCCACCGTGAGCAGCTTGACCGAGCGCACGGGCTCTTCGGGCGGCGCCGGCCGGGAACACGCCGCCAGCAACGCAGCAGAGGCCACAAGAAACAGATACCGCAGCGACGGCCGCCAGGCGAAGGATGTGCGCATGAGAAATCCGGGAGTAGGAACGGGGGCTGCCCTGCACAACATGTGCCGGCCTCAAGCGCCGCCCCACAGCGCGTCCCCACTTTTGTCGGGGCAAGGCAACCCAACCGCAAACTTTTTACTGACTGGCCGGTTAGTAATCTAGGGGGTCGCCCTGACAATGTCAAGCGACAATCCCGGCCGTGAACCCACGCCCCCCCTCCCCACCCCCGCCCAGCGCCACGCCCCACGGCGGCGCAACGGCACCGCCGCCTGCACCGGTGGTGGCCGCGCCCGTCACGCATTACGAAAACTTTCCCGTCGCCTCGCTGTTGTGCCCGCCGCACCTGCGCCAGCCCATCGCCGCCATCTACGCTTTTGCCCGCACGGCCGACGACATCGCCGACGAGGGCGACGCCACGCCCGCGCAGCGCCTGGCTGACCTGGCCGCCTACCGTGCCGAACTGGCCCGCGTGGCCGCCGGCCAGCCCCCCGCAGCGCGCTGGGCCGCCGTGTTCGGCCCGTTGCAGGCCACGCTGCGCCAGCACGCGCTGCCGGTGCCGCTGCTCGACGACCTGCTCAGCGCCTTCATCCAGGACGTGCAAAAAACCCGCGACGCCCAGGGCTACGCCGACCGCGCCGAGCTGCTGGCCTATTGCCGCCGCTCCGCCAACCCGGTGGGCCGCCTGCTGCTGCATCTGTATGGCGTGACCGGTGCCCAGGCCCTGGACGAAAGCGACGCCATCTGCACCGCCCTGCAGCTCATCAACTTCTGGCAAGACCTGAGCGTGGACATTCCCCGTGGCCGCCACTACCTGCCGCACGCCGACTGCGCCCGCCACGGCGCGGGCCCGGCAGACCTGCTGGCGCTGCACAGCACCCCCAACAACGTGCTGCTGATTGCCGACTGCGCCCGCTGGGCCCGCACCCTCATGCAAAAGGGCGCGCCCCTGGTGCTCCGCCTGCCCGGCCGCGCGGGCTGGGAGCTGCGCCTGGTGGTGCAAGGCGGCCTGCGCATTCTCGACAAGGTCGATGCCCTGCGCGGCGCCAGCCTGCACACCCGCCCGCGCCTGCATGCGTGGGACTGGTTGGTCATGCTGGGCCGGGCGCTGGTAATGTAAGAAAGATTCATGGGCGGCAAGGCGATCTGACATGTGCGCTGCGCCCAGCCACCAAATTTTTAGCAAAAATAGCCTCTAGCGCTTATCCAGAAAGCGCCAGCAGCTATAAAAACTGAAGCAATCAACCTGCCAGCCGCCATGGTTGCACCCCAGGCTACGCCCCACAAAAAAGGATTGCGCGCATGCTGCAGCCCTGCAGCCCTGCAGCCCTGCCGCCCGGTTAGCCTCTCCACCATGTCCACGCCCACCACACCCACCACCTCCGTCAGCGTTTTCGATCTTTTCAAGATCGGCATCGGCCCCTCCAGCTCGCACACCGTGGGGCCGATGATTGCCGCGCGCCAGTTTGCCTGCCACCTGCAGGCCACCTTGGGGCTGGCGGCGGTGCACGGCGTCACCGTGGAACTGTTTGGCTCGCTCTCGGCCACCGGCGTAGGCCACGGCACCGACCGCGCTGTGCTGCTGGGCCTGGCGGGGCATGAGCCCGACCGCATCGACCCCGCGCAGATCGCGCCCACCATCGCGCAGATCCGCAGCAGCGGGGCGCTGGCCCTGCTGGGTGAACGCACCGTGCCGTTCATCGAAAAAGACCACCTGCTGTTTCGCCGCAAAAGCCTGCCGCTGCACCCCAACGGCCTGTGCTTTCACTCCTTCGACGCGCAGGGCCATGAGATCGCCACCCGCGAGTACTACTCGGTCGGCGGCGGTTTTGTGATCGACGCCGCAGGCCAGCGCGTGCTCAACACCGCCGCCACCGCGCAGCCCGACGCCGCAGGCCACGGCCAGGGCCTGCCCCATCCATTTCGCACCGGGGCCGAACTGCTGGCCCAATGCCACGCCACCGGCCTCGCCCCGGCCCAGCTCATGGCCGCCAACGAAGCGCACTGGCGCAGCGCCGCCGAAGTGCGCCGCCAGCTCATGGCCATCTGGCAGACCATGGCCGGCGCCGTGCAGCGCGGCTGCGCCGCCACTGGCCAGCTCCCCGGCCCCCTGCAGGTGCGCCGCCGCGCCGCCGAGCTGCACAAAAACCTCAGCAGCCACCCCGAGGCCGCGCTGCGCGACCCGCTCGCCATGCTCGACTGGGTCAACCTGTATGCCATGGCCGTCAACGAAGAAAACGCCGCCGGCGGCCGCGTGGTGACCGCGCCCACCAACGGCGCGGCGGGCGTCATCCCCGCCGTGCTGCACTACTACGTCAACTTTCTGCAGGGCGCCAAAGAGGCCAAGGAGGACGGCATCGCCACCTTCTTGCTCACCGCTGGCGCCATCGGCATCATCTACAAAGAAAACGCATCCCTGTCCGGCGCCGAGGTGGGCTGCCAGGGCGAGGTGGGCGTGGCCTGCTCCATGGCCGCCGGCGCCCTGGCGGCCGTGATGGGCGGCACGCCCGAGCAAATCGAGAACGCCGCCGAGATCGGCATGGAGCACAACCTGGGCATGACCTGCGACCCCGTGGGCGGCCTGGTGCAAATCCCCTGCATCGAGCGCAACGCCATGGGCGCCATCAAGGCCATCAACGCCGCCCGCATGGCCCTGCGCGGCGACGGCCAGCATGTGGTCTCGCTCGACAAGGTCATCAAAACCATGATGCAGACCGGCGCCGACATGAAGGCCAAATACAAAGAAACCTCGCGCGGCGGGCTGGCGGTGAATGTGGTGGAGTGCTGAACCGTCAGCACTACCAATTCAATAGCTGCTAGCGCTTACCCCATAAGCGCTAGCAGCCAAAAACACCTCAAACCCCGTTACCCCGGTCGGCACTGTGCGCCGTGTGACAATCTCGCCCCATGACACCGCAGCAGTACGTACAGCAAAAGGCCGTGGCCTCGGGCAGCAGCTTTTATTACGCCTTTCTCTTTTTGCCCGCGCCGCGCCGCGCGGCCATCACGGCGTTTTATGCGTTTTGCCGCGAGGTGGACGATGTGGTCGATGAGGTGAGCGACCCCGGCGTGGCCCGCACCAAGCTGGCCTGGTGGCAGGCCGAGGTGGCCAAGGCTTTTGCCGGCCAGCCCACGCACCCGGTGATGCAGGCGCTGATGCCGCACACGTTGGACTACGGCATCGAGCCGCACCACCTGCAGGCGGTGATTGACGGCTGCCAGATGGACCTGGAGCAAACGCGCTACCTCGACTTTGCGGGTCTGAAGGGCTATTGCCACCTGGTGGCGGGCGTTGTGGGCGAGGTGGCGGCGCGCATCTTTGGCCAGACCGACGCGCGCACCACCGAATACGCGCACCGGCTGGGCCTGGCGTTTCAGCTCACCAACATCATCCGCGACGTGGGCGAAGACGCCATGCTGGGCCGCATCTACCTGCCCGTGAGCGAGCTGCAGCAGTTTGATGTGAAGGCGCACGAGATTTTGAAGCGCCAGTATTCCGACCGCTTCACCGCGCTGATGCGCTTTCAGGCCGAACGCGCGCACCGCCTGTATGACGAGGCCTTTGCCCTGCTGCCCGACGCCGACCGCCGCGCGCAAAAGCCGGGCCTGATGATGGCCAGCATCTACCGCACGCTGCTGCGCGAGATCGAGCACGAGAACTTTCAGGTGCTGCACCAGCGCATCCGCCTCACGCCGCTGCGCAAGTTCTGGCTGGCGTGGAAGGTGCAGGCGCTGGGCCGGATGTAGTCACCGTTCATGAAAGTCGCCGTCATCGGGGCCGGCTGGGCCGGCATGGCCGCCGCCATTGCGCACGCGCAGGCGGGCCGGCAGGTGACCGTGTTCGAGGCGGCGCGCACCGTGGGCGGGCGGGCGCGGGCTGTGTCCGCCACGTTGCCGGACGGCACGCCGGTCACTCTCGACAACGGCCAGCACATCCTGATTGGCGCCTATGCCGAGAGCCTGCGCCTGATGCGGCTGGTGGGAGTCGATACGGATTTGGCCCTGCTACGCCTGCCGCTCACGCTGCGGTTTCCCGATGGCCAGGGGCTGCAACTGCCCGACCTGCCCCCGCCGCTCGATGCCTTGCTGGGCATTGCCCGCGCCCAAGGCTGGCACTGGCGCGACAAGCTGGCGCTGCTGCGCACGGCCACGGCCTGGCAACTGCGCGGCTTTCGCTGCGCGCCGCAGACTTCGGTAGCCCAGCTGTGCGCCGCGCTCACCCCGCGCCTGATGGCCGAGTTCATCGACCCGCTGTGTGTGTCGGCCCTGAACACCCCGGCGCGCGCGGCCAGCGGCCAGGTGTTTTTGCGCGTGCTGCAAGACAGCCTGTTCAGTGGCCGGGGCGGCTCCAACCTGCTGCTGCCGCGCATTGATCTGGGAGCGCTGTTCCCCCAGGCGGCGGCCCATTGGCTGCAGCGCCACGGCGGCCAGGTCGTCACCGGGCAACGCGTGCAACGCCTGCAGCCGCTGCCGGGCGGACGCTGGCAGGCGGTGTGCACCGGCGGCAGTGCCGACGACGCCGCAACGCCCGCGGTGTTTGACCACATCACCCTGGCCTGCCCCTCATGGGAAGCCAGCCGTCTGGTGCAGGGCCTGGCAGACCTGCCCGGGCTGGGCGGGCTGTGCGGACCGGACGCGCCGACACAGGCCCGCCGCTGGAGCGCCGCTGCCAGCGCGCTGCGCTTTGAAGCCATCACCACAACGTATGCCCACGCCCACGGCGCGCGCCTGCCCCGGCCCATGCTGGCGCTGCGCAACACGGCGCAGCACCCCGCGCAGTTTGTATTTGACCGGGGCCAGCTCGACGGCCAGCACGGGCTGCTGGCCTTTGTGGTCAGCGCCAGCGATGGCGACCGCGCCCGCGTCGAACAACAAGTGCTGCAGCAGGCCGCCGCGCAACTCGCGCTGCCCACGCTGCAGCCCGTGCAGACCGTGGTGGAAAAGCGCGCCACCTTTGCCTGCACCCCCGGCCTGGAGCGGCCCGGCCCGCAGGTGCTGCCGGGTCTGAGCGCCTGCGGCGACTATGTGCAAGGCCCCTACCCCGCCACGCTCGAAGGCGCCGTGCTCAGCGGCACCGCCGTGGCGGCCTGTGTGTGAGCAATCTGGCGCCTGGCTGATCAGTATTTAAAACCGCAAGGTTCCGGATCAATCATCCAGCATTTATTTCGGGCCGGACCCATGGCAATCGACCCCGGGTCGCAACCCCGGCGGGCGGCGCCGCTATTTCTCCAGCCACCACTGGATGACGACCTTGGCCAGAAAGCCCAGAAACCCCACACCCAGCCCCAGAAACAGCACAAAGGTGCCAAACCGCCCGGCTTTCGATGACCAGGCCAGCTGCCCGATGATGAAAACCATGTACAGGATGAAGGCCCCCACCCCGTAGGTGAGGAAGAAGCTCGCAATCTGCGCTTCGGTGAAACCAAAAATCACGGGCGCCTCCCTTGGGCTGGCGCGCCCTGGCCGGATTCGCGCGGCGGCAGGCTGGAGGCGTCCACCAGGTCGCGGTAGGCGTGCCAGCTGGCGTGGCCCAGCATGGGCATGACGGCGATCATGCCCAGCAGCAACGAGCCCAGCCCCAGCAGGGTGAAGCCCAGAATGAGCGCGGCCCACAGCGCCATCGGCACCGGGTTGGCCAGCACCGCCTGCCAGCTGGTGAGGATGGCCTGGCGCAGGCTGGCGCGCCGGTCCAGCAGCAGGGGCATGGCCACCACGCTGGACAGGAAGATGGGCGCGGCCATCAGGCTGCCCAGTGCCAGCCATAGCTCGAACAGCCAGCCGCCCCTGGCCAGCACCACATGCTGCAAAAAGTCGCGCGGCGTCTCGATGGGCACCGGCGCCAGCAGGGTGATCAGGGCTGCCGAGGTCACCACCCAGCCGGTGGCGGCCAGCGCCAGCAGGGCGCCGAACTGCACCATGCACCAGTAGTCGTTGCCCCATTTGTTGACATGGCTGTTTTGCCAGTTGAGCCAGGTTTTCAGCACCACGGCGGTGTTGGCGCTCTCGCCCCGCTCCAGCGCCCGGCTCAGTGCATACAGGCTGGTGGCCAGCACCGGCGCCACCACCAGAAAGCCCGACAGCGCGCCCGCCAGCAGCCAAAAACGGTTGTGGGCCACGGCCATGATGGCCGCGCCCAGCAGCGCCATGGCCAGCCCGTGCGCAAAGCTGATCCAGCCGGCACGCGCCATGTCGCGCCAGCCCAGGGCCAGCCAGGCCAGCGGTTGCATCAGCCCGATGGTGCGGACGACGGGCAAGGGGGGCGGGTTAAAGCGCATGGGGTTTCCGGGCAAAGCGGGTTGAGGCGGGCTGAAGCGGGTTGAAGCGGATTAGCGCTTGTCAGAGAGCGCCGCCGGGCCATCCAGCAGGCGGCACAACTCGGTCAGGCTGGTCACGGTGGCATGGGGCGGTGTGTCGTGGGGCCAGGCCTTTTGCGCGGTGTTCAGCCACACGGCCTGCATGCCGGCGGTGATGGCTGCCAGCGCATCGAGCGTGGCGTCGTCCCCCACATGCAGCACCTCATGGGGCGCAACGCCCAGGGTGCTGGCGGCGGCATGAAAGATGCGCGGATCAGGCTTGGGCACACCAAAATCTTGCGCGCTGATGCTGGCCCTGAAATAGTGGCCGATGCCCACGCGGTGCACATCGGCATTGCCGTTGGACACCGCCACCACCGGGTAGCGCTGCGACAGGAAGGCCAGCGTGGCGTGGGCGTCGTCAAACAGATCCACCCGCTGGCGCTCGGCAAAAAACACGTCAAACGCGGGCTCGGCCAGCGCCGCGTCGTCCCCGGCCTGGGTGAGGGCCAGGCGGATGGACTCGCGGCGCAGCGCGCTCAGGTTGTGCTGCAGGTCGGGGCGCAGGCTCACCATCTGGTTGCGGATGGCGCGCAGCGCAGTGGTGTCGGAAAACAAGGCCGCAGTGGCGGGGGCATGGTCGGTCAGCCACTGCAGCAACACCGCCTCGGCCCGGGTGATGGTGGGCCAGATGGGCCACAGCGTGTCGTCCAGATCGAGGCTGACGGCGCGGATGCGGGAAATATCGATAGCGGCAGCGGACACAGTGGATTCCGGGAGAGCAGATGGCGGGCCTTGCCCGAAAAAAGTCCAGCCAGAGAATACCCCACGCGGTCAACGCGCGTGGGCCAACGGGGGCGCAAAACCGCTTTTTCCCTGGCGCTCTGCCCATAATGGCAGCAGGCGCCGTTGCCAGCCCTGAACGCGCCGATCAACCCTCCCGGAGAAAAACATGAACGCAACACTGACCGCTGCCCAACGCGAAGAGCTCAAGGCCCTGCTGCTGGCGGCGCGCATAAACGTGCAGGCCCAGATGCAGCAAAACCGCGAGAACCTCGCGCCGCCCGCTGCCGACCAGGACGGCATCGAGCAGGGCAATGTGGTGCGCGAAGTGGACCAGGCGCTCACCAACATCGACGCTGCGGACGTCAAGCGCATCGACCACGCGCTGGAGGCCCTGGAAGACGGCAGCTATGGCCTGTGCGCCGAATGCGGCTGCGCCATTGCGTTCGAGCGCCTGAAGATCGAACCGCAGACGCAGCATTGCGTGGCCTGCAAGTCGCGCTGGGAACAGGGCAAGGGCCACGCCAGGGCGCAGTCCTGAACGTTCCGGTCTGAGCACCGCGGGCCACGAGCACTGCACAAAGGCCCATGCCGGCGCGCGGGCCCTGCCTTGCGTGAGAATGCGCCATGCCTTTTCAAACCGAACCGCCCTACACCCACGGCCAGGCCGAGCGCACCGCCGTGCTGCTGTGCAACCTGGGAACACCCGACGCGCCCACGGCCCCTGCCGTGCGGCGCTATCTTGCCGATTTTCTGGGCGACCACCGGGTGGTCGAGATTCCCCGGCTGGTGTGGTGGCCCATCCTGCACGGCATCATTTTGCGCACCCGGCCGGCCAAATCTGCCGCCAAATACGCCAGCGTGTGGATGCCCGAAGGCTCGCCCCTGGCGGTGTGGACCGCCAAACAGGCCACGCTGCTGCGCGGCTGGCTGGGCCAGGCCGGGCACAACGTGCTGGTGCGCCATGCCATGCGCTACGGCAACCCGTCCATCGCCAGCCAGCTCGATGCCCTGAAAGCCGAGGGCGCCACGCGCATCCTGATCCTGCCGCTGTACCCGCAATACTCGGGCACCACCACGGCCAGCGTGCTGGACGCCGTGTACAGCTGGGCCGCCCGCACGCGCAACGTGCCCGAGCTGCGCTTTGTCAACCGCTACCACGACCATCCCGGCTACATCGACGCCCTGGCCCGCACCATCGAAACCCACTGGAAGCACCATGGCCAGCCCGACCAGCTGGTGATGAGCTTTCATGGCGTGCCCGAGCGCACGCTGCACCTCGGTGACCCTTACCACTGCGAAAGCCTCAAGACCGGCCGCCTGCTGGCCGAACGCCTGGGCCTGCGCAAGGACCACTACCAGATCACCTTCCAGTCGCGCTTTGGCAAGGCCAAGTGGCTCACGCCCTACACCCAGCCCACCATCGAGGCCCTGGGCAAGGCCGGTACCCGGCGTGTGGACGTGGTGTGCCCCGGCTTCACCAGCGACTGCCTGGAGACGCTCGAAGAAATCAACATGGAAGTGCGCGAAGCGTTCCTGCATGCGGGCGGCAAGGAGTTTCACTACATCCCCTGCCTGAACGACAACCCCGCCTGGATCACCGCGCTGAGCCAGGTGGCCCAGCAGCACCTGGCCGGCTGGCCCACCACGGTGCCCGATGCCTCGGCGCTGGCCGATGCGCGTGCCCATGCACTGGCGGGTGGCGCGCCCGCGGGGGTGTGCCCCGTGGCGCATTAACTATTATTTTTATAGCTTCAAGCGCTTATCCATCAAGCGCTAAAGCCCATTTTTATCCATATTTCGAATGCAGCAACCTGCCACCCGCCTTGCGCCGTGCGCAGGCCCATGCCGCTTGCAGTAACGCCCTCGCCCATGCCCGCCATCGCCCTTGAACCCCATCAGCTGCGGCTGACCATCGCGCCCGAATCCCTGGGCTTTGCCAGCACCGCCGAGCTGCAGGACCTGCCCCTGCCCTGGATCGGGCAAGAGCGTGCCCAGGCCGCCACCCAGTTTGGCTTGGGCCTGCAGCAGCCCGACTACCACCTGTTCGTGCTGGGCGAAGTGGGCAGCGGGCGCACCTCGCTGCTGCGCCAGGCCACGCAGGCGGCGGCGGCGCAGCGTGCCGTGCCACCCGACCTGTGTTACCTGCACAACTTTGACGCCCCCGAGCGCCCCCGCGCCCTGCGCCTGCCCGCCGGCCAGGGGCGCCAGCTGCGCGTGGCCATGCTGGAAATGGCCAAGATGCTGCAGGCCGACATCCCCAAACGCCTGGCCAGCCCCGACTGCAAGGCCGAAGCCGAGGCCATCCAGAAAACCTGGCAGAAAGAGGAGGCCAGCGCCTTTGCCACGCTGGATGCGTTTGCCGAGGCCCGCCACTTTCGCCTCTCGCGCGAAGGCGGGCAGATGGTGTTCACCCTCACGGGCGACAAGGGCCACCCGCTCACCGAAAACGAGGCACTGGCGCTGCCGCGCGAACGCCGCGCCGAAATCGATGCCGCCGAGCAGGCCTTGCGCACCGAAATTGCACGCTTTCTGGACACCATGCGCCCCCTGGAGCAGGCACGCGACGAGGCCCTGGTCAAGCTGCGCCGCCAGACCATCCAGCCACTGATTGAACATGCGGTACAGGACATCCGCCAGGGCCTCAAGAAACAGATCAAGGATGGCGCCAAACTGGGCCAGTGGCTCGACCAGGTGGAACGTGAAGTACTGAATCGCCTGGCGCTGTTCGAAGCGGGCAACGCGGACGACGAGGACGCCGAAGACGAGCGCAAGCACCACCTGGCCGAATTGCTGGCCCGCTGCCAGGTGAACCTGGCCGTCGACAACAGCGAACGCAACGGTGCGCCGGTGGTGGTGGAAGAAAACCCCCAGATGCGTGGCCTGTTCGGCGCCATCGACATCCAGACCGATACCGACCCGCCACACGCCGACTTCTCCTGCATCCGCGCGGGCAGCCTGCTCAAGGCCCATGGCGGCTTCATTCTGCTGCACCTGCGCGACCTGGTGGAAGACGAGGGCCTGTGGCCCAGGCTGCGCCGGTTTCTGCGCAGCAGCCGCCTGCAGATCGACGAGGGCAGCGCCGCCGCAGCGCACGGCCCCACCACGCCCGTTGCGCTGCAACCCGAGGCAGTGGATGTGGACGTGAAGATCGTGCTGATCGGTTCGGTCGAGGAGTACTACGCCCTGCAGGAGGCCGACCCCGACACCGCACGCCGTTTTCGCGTGAAGGTGGACTTTGCCGAGCGCTTTGCCGCCAGCCCCGCCACCCGCCACGCCACCGCCATCTTTGTCGCCCACAGCGCCAAGAAGCGCGGCCTGCCCCACTTTGCCCCCAGCGCCGTGGCGCGCCTGCTGGAGCAGACCCACCGCGAGGCCGACGACCAGAGCCGCCAAAGCGCATTGTTTGGCAACACCGAGGCCCTGGTGATCGAAAGCGCCGCCCTGTGCCGCGCCCGCGGCGGCACGCTGGTCGAAGCCCCCGATGTCGATGCCGCGCTGCAGGCCCACACCCTGCGCCACAACTACCCCGAAGAGCAGCTGCACGAGTCCATCACCGAGGGCGAGCGCCTCATCACGCTGCACGGCACGGTGGCCGGACAGATCAACGCGATGACGCAGGTTGATCTGGGCGACTACCGTTTTGGTTTCCCCGTGCGCATCACGGCGCGCACCTTTGCCGGGCACGAGGGCCTGCTCAACATCGAGCGCGAGGTCGATATGTCGGGCCCCATCCACGACAAAGGCGTGCTGATATTGCACAGCTACCTGACCGCGCTGTTCAGCCATGTGGCGCCCCTGGCGCTCAACGCCTCCATCGTGTTCGAGCAGGAATACAGCGGCGTGGAGGGCGACTCGGCCTCGTGCGCCGAGCTATATGCGCTGCTGTCCAGCCTGTCGGGCCTGCCGCTGCGCCAGGGCATTGCCGTGACCGGCGCGCTCAACCAGCACGGCGAGGTGCTGCCCGTGGGCGGCATCAACGAAAAGATCGAGGGCTGGTTCCACGCCTGCGCCGCCGCCGGGCTGGATGGCACGCAGGGCGTGCTGATCCCCGCCCGCAACCTGCGCCACCTGATGCTCAGCCGCGCCATGGTGGATGCGGTGGAACGCGGGCTATTCCATGTGTACACCGTGGGCCATGTGAGCGAAGGCATTGCGCTGCTGACGGGCGAAGCCTCGGGCATGGGGCCGGGCGCGCTGCCCGACCTGGCCGCCGATGTAGAGGGCACCGTGCTCAGCCGGGCCGAGCAGACGCTGCGCGCCTTCCGGCGAGCCTGCCAGAGTGCGGGGCACACACGCCGAGGCACGGGCAGACGCAACGGGGCGGCCCGGCAGGCCGGCTGAGTCCCGCAAAGCAGGCTTACGACGCCTCCGCGCTGATGCGGTGCTTGTCCATCAGCCGATACAGCGTCATGCGCGAAACACCCAGCTCGCGGGCGGCGCGCGTGACGTTGTTGCCCACCAGCGTCAGCGCCCGCGCGATCGCTTCACGCTCGGCCAGCGTGCGCGCTGCATCCAGGTCGGTGCTGGCCACCGCATCGGCGGGCGCCAGGCCAAGGTCGCGGACACTGATATAGCGCTGGTCGGTCATGACCACCGCACGCTGCACGCAGTTGTAAAGCTCGCGCACGTTGCCCGGCCATGAATAGGCGGCCATGGCCGCCAGGGCCTGCCGGTCGAAGCCTTCCACGCGCCGGGGCCGGTCGGCGGCGCAGACCTTGAGAAAATGCTTGGCCAGCAGTGGCACATCGTCCATGCGCTGGCGCAGCGGCGGGACCTCGATGGTCAGCACATTGAGCCGGTAGAACAAATCCTCCCGAAAGCGCCCCCGTGCCACCGCTTCGGCCAGGTTCACATGCGAGGCCGCAACCACCCGCACATCGACTGCGGTGCTGCGCACGGCACCCACGCGCTGGATGGTTTTTTCTTGCAGGAAGCGCAACAGATTCGCCTGCAGTTCCAGCGGCAGGTCACCGATCTCGTCCAGAAAGATGGTGCCGCCATCTGCGGCTTCGATCAGCCCGCGCCGGTCGGCAGACGCTCCCGTGAACGCGCCCTTCACATAACCAAAAAGCTCGGACTGGATCAGGGACGGCGCAATGGCGCCGCAGTTGACCTCCACCCAGGGCCCGCTTTTGCGCGGCGAGCATGCGTGGATGGCATGCGCGGCCAGTTCCTTGCCGCTGCCGCTTTCACCATGGATCAGCACTGGCGCAAAGGCCCCGGCCACCTTGCGGATGTCCTTGCGCAATTGCACCATCGACGCGGCCTGCCCCACCATGCCCAAGGTGTCGGCGTCGGGCGATGTGTCGGCTGCACCGCGGCGCAGCATGGCGCGCTGTGCGGCATGTTCGAGCATCCGGTCCAGATCGGGCCATTCCAGCGGCAGCACCTGGTAGTCAAAAAAACAGTTCAGGATCAGCGCACGGAACGCATGCGACTCCAGCACCGCCTGCTCACACAAGGCCACCCATTCCGTTTGCAGCGAGGCATGCACACAGGCCTCCATGGCAGCCACGCCGGCCTCGTCCAGCCGCTGCGCGGCATCGGCCACTACCAACGCCACGGCAAATTTGCGTTGTGCCAGCAGGCTGCGGGCCGAAGACACATCGCTGCAACATGCAACGTCCCACCCCGCGCGCCGCAGGTGGTCTTCCACTATCTTGCCCTCTGCTCCCAGACTCAGGCATAGGATCTTGCGCACAGGCATGGCATGTTGTTCTCGTAGGTTCACGTTGCACGGTCAAAAGGACATCGGAAGGCGCACGCTCAGCGTGAGGTCGGGCGTGTCGCGCGTAAGGCCGGCACCCACGGTGACGTTCAGGGTGGTCCGGCTGCTGTAGCGGTACGAATACCCGAGCAGCAATGACGACAGCTGCGTGCGCACCGAACTGGGCACGGGCACGCCGTTTTGCTTGGTGCGACCCACAGAGTTGAGGTCAATTCCCACGCTGAAGGACGAGCGGTCATTGAGCGCCAGGCCCATACCGAAGTTGATGCCCCAGACATCGCCAGGCTTGACGCTGCCGATAAATTCCTGTTCGCCCGAGAGCACCCGGCGGCTCACATTGCTGCGGCCGAAGTTGCGGGTGTAGCTGATGCCGCCAAAAAACACCGCGGGGTCCGAGGGCAGCAGCCAGGTCAGCGAAGGCTGCAGCGAATAAAAGCCCGACCCCGTGGGCAGGTCCAGCGGCAGCCCCGTGCCGGTGGTGTTGCCCAGGCAGCGCGTCACGCAATCGGTAACCACCTCGAACGGGTCCTTTCCGGTGCGGGTCTTGAAGCGCAGTGACCCAATCAGATAGGGGTCGTTGCCCTTGGGCTCATTGAGTTGGTAGCGCGCCGCAAACTCGATATCACCAATGGAACGGCCGCTGGTATTGAACGCCTGCTCTGACGCCGATCCGGTAAATATCTCGCGGCTGATGGTGTCGTCCGAGCGGTACACATAAGGCACCTTCATCTCCACTTCAAGGCGGCGGGTCAGCCCCCAGCGGCCGGTAAGCGCCGCAGTCAGGGTGTTGCGCTTGACCTCCCGCACGTCGATCAACCCGATCAACAGCGCCGGAATGATGGTGTAACCGACAAGTGCCACGCGATTGCTGGACGAGTAGCCGTATTGCAGGGACGGTTCCAGCACATAGTGGCCCGGCTGCGTGAGGATGCCAGGCTGGTCGAACAAGGGCGCCACCGCCGGAGGCTGGTTGTCCACCACCGGTGCCACCCCCACCTGCACGGGGCGGGCCCCGGTGTCGGCAGGCGCCTTGCCCGCAGGCGCCGCCTCGGCCGTGACGGGCTGCGGCGCGCTGCGCGCTGACTCGGCCACCGAGCGCTCCAGGTCCTGGTAGCGGGCCTCCTGTTCAAGCACCTGCTGGCGCATCGCCTCGATCTCGCGACTTTGCGCGCCGACCTGCTGCTCCAGCGCTTCAATGCGTTGGGTTATTCCCTTGCGTACGGGAACGCTCTGCGCCTGCACCATGACGCTGGACAAGGCCATGACCGAACCGGTAACCAAAACCCAAGGTCTGGGTGAACTGTGCGTTTTCATGCGACTACTCCCCATGGCGCTGCAACGGCGTTTTTGTTGTGCCAACAGTGGCGGTGAACGCCGGGCAAGAATAGGGGCGAGCTCTCTCCATGGGCAAGCACCACTCTGCAAGCAGAGGTAAGTTTGGACGCAAGATTCCACACTGGTATCCATCAAAAGTCGCAGAGCTCAGGCGTCGCCTGCAACGGCCGCGCACGCGTTTTCGAATGCCCGGTTGGGTGGAGGCGTTGGTTCGTCCAACCCCATCGCAACCCGCCCCACGCGACCGGTGCGTCACAGGCCTGAGACACCTGGCCTGTGGCAAACACAGGGTGGTTTTTCATATGAATCAACTGCGACTGCGCGAGCCGTCACACCGAAAACGCGGCAGCCTGGGGCAGTTGCGTCAACCTCCTGTGACACTTTGCGCGGAACCATTGCGCCCGCTTCACTTTTGCCTGGCTCTGCTGAGCCCCTTGAGGTGCCATGTCTCCTGTAGCGCTGCGCCGCCACACCCCACACTGGCATGTGACTGGCATTGAAGTTGCTGAACGTCATCCGAATTGCGTCCGCGCAACTCAACCCTTGACCTTGTTTCATTCCACCGTAGGAGGCTTTATGAAGAAGACACTTGTGGCTTCGGCCATGGCAGTTGCGTTCGGTATCAGCGGCGTGGCATTTGCCAGTAGCACGGACCAAACCACAACCCAGGCAACCGAAGAGGGGAGCAACACCAACAACGTCACCAGCGCCAGCACCAGCACAGACAACAACAGCGTCACCAAGACGAACAACAGTGTGCGCAATTACACAAAGAACGACAACGACACGATCAGCAAAACCAGCAACGCCAACAAGACCGACAACAGCGTCAACAAGGACTCTGGTGATGCCACCGCCAGCGGAGCACGCTCGGCTGCGGTGAGCAACGGCTCCTCGGGCACGTTCACCAATGCGTTCAATGTGTCTAAAGCCACCGCCACGAGCAACCTGAACGGCATGGTCACGGGCAACAAGGTGCGCGACATTGGCAACAACGCCTCCAACTATGGCAATGCCAATGGTGGCAAGGCCTATGGCGCCGACGGCGGCAACGGCTATGGCGGCGATGCCAAGGGTGTGGGTTTTGGTGGCTCGGGCGGCAAAGGCGACGGCGGCAAGGGCGGCCTGGGTGGCTCCGCATCCAATGGCAATGTCCGCAACGGCGACGCCGTCAACGGCAATGCCACTGCCGGCAACGGCGGCAAGGGCTATGGCGGTAGCGCCAGTGGCGGCGACCAAAGCAGCACTGCCTCTGCCTATGGCAAGGGTAGTGGCGATGGCGGCGGCAGTGGCTCGGCCAACGGCGGCAACAACGACCAAGGCCTGGGCAGCGGCGGCAACGGTGGCAATACCGGTGCCGGTGGCGCCTCTGCTGCCAGCGGCTCAGGCGGCACCGCCACCAGTAACGCCGGCGGCGGCACCCGCACTGCAGGCGCGGGCACCGGCGGCGCCGGCGGCGCCAGCACCAATGGCAGCGCCACCAACGGCAGTGCCTCCAACGGTTCCAACACCGCTGGCAATGGCGGCGCTGGCGGCAATGGCACCGGTGGCAACGGTGGCAACGGTGACGGTGGTGTGAACACTGCGGGCGCAGGCACGGGCGGCGCAGGCCAAGGCGGCACCAGCGGCGCGGGCGGAATGAACTCCGTGAGCGCCGGCACCTTCAACATGTCCAACACCATGACCAGCGTCGGTCAGTCGGCTGCGGGCATCATGGTCGCCAGCCAGAACAGCGGCATCGCCTCGCTGGTCCAGCAAAGCGTGAACGTGCAGGCCAATCTGGCTGTTGGCAAGTAAGCACAGCCCAAGACCCGCGCAGCGCGTGCCTCTTCCACACACGGCTGCGCGGTGCCCTTTGCCATCCACCTTGCTCATAGAGGGCTTCCCATGACCTCGACCCGCTCCCTTCATGCAGTTTTGGGCCTGTTCACAGCGTCCCTCATGACAGCGCATGCCGCCGCACAAGTGTCCGAAGTACCAATGGCGAGGAACAGCGCACGCACACCCGACTCCATCGCACCCGCACCGTCCGCCTTTGTGGCCACGGCCGTGGACTCCACCACCCTGGACACCTACCGTGGCGGCAGCACCCAGGTGCGCAACGACATGACACTGACCGGCACCACCGCCGACAACACGGCCCAGCATGTCAACACCGGTAACAACGCCATCAGCGCGGGCGCTTTCGCCAACATGAACGGCATGCCCGTCGTGATTCAAAACTCGGGCGCGAACGTGCTGATCCAGAACGCCGTCATCGTGCATGTGCAGATGAACTGACCTGGGTGGCCACCATGCAACTGCCCCTGCTTTCGATCGCGCTGCTGCTTGGCGCGGCCACTGCGGCATCCGCGCAGTCGGCCTATTTCCCCTCCACGGGTGCCGGCGACGTGACCCTGCCCGTGACCAGCATCAAGCAGGCGCGCCTGGCTGGCACGTTGCTACAGAAGTTCGATTTCAGCTGCGGCTCGGCGGCCATCGCCACGCTGCTGACCCACCACTACGGCACACCGATCGACGAACAGACGGTGTTCACCCAGATGTACGCCCATGGCGACCAGGCCAAGATCCAGCGCGAAGGCTTTTCCTTGCTCGACATGAAGCGCTTTCTGGCCAGTCTCGGCTTCGAAGCCGACGGGTTCCAGCAGCCCATCGACAAGCTGCTGGAGGCACGCATTCCCGCCATCGTGCTGGTCAACGAAAACGGCTACCAGCATTTCGTCGTGGTCAAGGGCCTGCAAGGCGACCGCGTGCTGGTGGGCGATCCAGCGCAGGGCACACGCGCGCTCTCGCGCGAGGATTTCGAATCCCTGTGGCAAAGCAAACTGCTGTTTGTCATCCACAACCGGATGGATTCCGCACGCTTTAACCTTGCCACCGACTGGCGCGTGGCACCGCGCGCGCCCATTGACGGCGACGTGGCGCGGGCCGGCTTTAATGGCTTTGCCCTGCAAAAGCAGGGGCCAGGAGACTTCTGATGCCTAACCTGCATCTCCGTGTGAAAACGGCCTCAGCCACCATGCGGGCAATTGCGCAACTGAGCCTGCTGGGAACGCTTACGGTCAGTGCCCATGCAGCCCCCCCGGCACAAGACAAGTTCTGGATGGCCGTGGGCGACCAGACGCTGGACTCACTGCGTGGCGGCTTCAACATGGGCCATGGGCTAATGGTGTCGTTCGGCATCTCCCGAGCGGTATACATCAACGGTGCCCTGATCACAGAAACCACGCTCAACGTCGGCCGAATGGCAGACCTCACGCCAGCGCAGGCGACCCAGCTAGGCCAGAAGCTGACGTCCCTCAGCCTGGTGCAAAACGGACCGGACAACACCTTTGCGTCCGGCCCCTCGACAACCACCACCGGTGCCAAGGGCCCCACGGTTACCACCATCGCTGGCAGCACCGCAGGCACGCTGATACAGAACTCCCTGAACAACCAGCAGATCCGCTACCAGACCATCATCAACACCAGCAGCAACGGGCTGGGCATGGTGCGGGCCATGAACCTGAACAGCACGCTGACCGAGGCAATCCAACAAAACATTGGTCAGCGTTGACCATGAATATCAACGCAATCAAGCTGAACCGATGGATGGAAAAGCGCATACAGCTATATTTTCAATAGCACCATGTACGTCTCATCACCAGCCTCTCAATCCACCGTTTCACGTTGGCCATGTCTCTCCGGCTCCCTTGAATCGCGCCGTCCCTTGCAAGGACCGCCCCGCTGCAATCGGCACTCATGTGACAGGCACTGAAGTTGCTGAAAGCCCCTGAATTGCGTCCGCGCAACTCAATCCTTGACCTTGTTTCTATCCACTCAGGAGGCGTTATGAAGAAGACACTTGTGGCTTCGGCCATGGCAGTTGCATTTGGCATCAGTGGCGTGGCTTTTGCCAGCTCCACGAACCAGACCACCGACCAGACCACCGTAACTGGGGACAACAGCAACACCAGCGAAAGCACCAGCATCAGCAATGACAACAACAGTCGCGCCTACACCGACAACAGCTCCAAAACCAGCACGCGAAACAGCAACGACAACATTGCCATCACGCGTAACACAGACCGCACTGACAACAGCGTCAACAAGCGCTCGGGCGCTGCCACAGCCGAAGGTGCCCGTTCTGCGGTGATGAGCAATGGCTCCACAGGCAGCTTCACCGACGCGTTCAACATGTCCAAAGCCACCGCCATCAGCAGCCTCAGTGGCGTGGTCACGGGCAACAGGGTGCATAACATTGGCAACACCGCCTACAACAACGGCAATGCCAACGGCGGCAAGGCCTATGGCGCCGACGGTGGCAAGGGCTCGGGCGGCGATGCCAAGGGTGTGGGCCGTGGCGGATCCGGCGGCGAAGGCGACGGCGGCAAGGGGGGATCAGGTGGCTACGCTTCCAATGGCAAGGTCAGCAACGGCGATGCCCGCAATGGCGACTCCAACGCCGGCGACGGTGGCAAGGGTTACGGCGGACGCGCCAGTGGCGGCGACAGCAGCGGCCCTGCTTATGCTAGTGGCAAAGGCTATGGCAATGGCGGCGGCAGCGGCTCGGCCAACGGCGGAAACAACCAAGGCCTGCCTACTGATGGCGAAACCCCTGCCATCGCCGCGAGTGCCGTGGGCGGCTCAGGCGGAAACGGAGGAACCACCGGCAATGGCGGCGCCTCCAACAGCACCGGCAACGGTGGCACTGCCTCCAGTAATGCTGGCGCCAGCAACCGCACGGCAGGTGCGGGCACCGGTGGCGCTGGCGGCACAAGCACCAATGGCAGCGCCACCAACGGCGACGCCACCAACGGCTCCAACACCGCTGGCAATGGTGGCGCTGGCGGCAATGGCACCGGCGGCAACGGTGGCGCCGGCAACGGAGGTGTCAACACCGCAGGTGCAGGCACGGGCGGCGCCGGCCAGGGCGGCATAGGCGGCGCGGGCGGAACCAACACCGTGAGCGCTGGCACGTTCAACATGTCCAACACCATGACCAGCGTCGGTCAGTCGGCTGCGGGCATCATGGTCGCCAGCCAGAACAGCGGCATTGCTTCGCTGGTGCAGCAAAGCGTAAACGTGCAGGCCAACCTGGCTGTGGGTGCAAGCACCTCCACCGCAGCCACGGCCCGGTAAAGGAGTCAAGGGAAACGCGACCTGCGACCGCGCAGCGCGCCCGTGTCCACGCACGGCTGCGCGGTACCTGTTGCCCCTACCCTTGTTCGAAGATAGTTTCACGCCCCTGATGGCATGGGCACGGGTAAATATGCGAAATAGGCATCGCTGATCCATCTCCAACCGCTCGGACTGTCGAAGCCGTGGCGTGCGGGAGGCTTTCGACAGGCTCATGCGAAACAGGTTGAGGGTCGCGTGTTTAGGAGCGGCCCTTCGACGGACTCGGGGCGAGCGGGGATGGAGAGCAGCGAACATGGCGGAAGGCAGCGCTGCGTCCAGGGATGGCATGCAAGGCCTGGTGTGGGTCCTCCCACGCACAGCCGCAGAACCGGCCTCAGACCTTCCGGATCAGGCAGCGCCGGGGCTCAAACGCCTGCCAGAAAGCCATCCACCAGCGCATAGTGCTCGGGCACATTGAGCGCAGGCGCATGGCCGCACTCCGGCACCTCGATGACCTGCGCCAGGCCGCGCGCGCCAGGGCCGCGGGTGAGCATTTCGGCGGTGGTTTCGGGCAACACCAGATCGGAATGCGCACCACGCAGGCACAGCACCGGAATATCGAGTGCGTCGTAGTGGTCCCAGATCAGGTAGTCGTTGGCATGGTGCGTGAACTGCTGCACCATGGCCGGGTCGTAATGCGGCGTCACGCGGCCATCGGGCTGGCGACGGGTGGAGGTTTCGGTGAGGTGGCGCCACTGGGCATCGCTGAGCCAGCCATAGTGCTGGTACACCTGCCGAAAAAATGCTTCCAGCTCTGTCACCGTGTCAAACGCGGGCGGTTGGCCAGCGTAGGCCTTGATGCGCTCCAGCGCCGCATCGGCCAGGCGCGGTGCGCTGTCGTTGAGCAGCAGGCTGGTGATGCGGCCCTTGAGTCGCGGCTCGAACAGGCCCGAAGCGCACACGGTGCCAATCGCACCCCCCATGGACGTGCCGATCCAGTGCGCCTTGGCAATGCCCAGCTGGTCGAACAGATCCGCTGCGATGCGTGCATAGAACGACAGGCGGTATTCGTCCTGCGGCGCGTGCGCCCACTGGCTCAAGCCTCGGCCGATGGTGTCGGGGCAGATCACGCGGTAGCGCGGTGCCAGGTGCCGCGCCAGCTCGTCCATGTCACGCCCGGTCCGCGCCAGGCCATGCCACGCAATCACCACGGGCGCCTCGGGTGCACCCCATTCGGTGGCATGGATCTCGTAATCAGCACAACGGATGTAAAGCGAAGACGGCAGCATGGTGATCAAGGCGGGCGTGGATGAAAGACTCTCAGCCTCTCGGCCTAGAAACAGCAGTTGGATGCGCCTGCCGGTGCCGTGTGCGGCTTTGCCAAGAATGCAAAGCGGTCAACTGCCGTTTCTAGGCTCAGTAGTGCACTCAGTTGGGAACGCTCAGCGACGTACCGGCAAAGCCGATCTGGTTCCCGACAACAGGCGCTGCCACAAACGGCGGCACGTTGCTGGCCGTGATGGCCGGCGCGGCACCGGGCACACCGCCACGCGGCGTGGTGCGCACAACCTGGCTGGCGGGCAAGGCGGCGCCCGATTTCAGGTGCGCATACATCGCGTCCATGGCCTGGTTGAAGTACGGGTGCAGCGGCACGAAGCGCGTATCAAATCCGCCGAATGGCAGGAAGGCGTCGAAATGCTGGCCGTTCGTCACCTCGATGTAGCGCAACTTGCTGGCTGCACCCTCCACCACCTTGTTGTAGGCGGCATAGGCGCGCGAGTTGTTGTTCACCGGGATCAGGGCGTCGCTGCGGCCGCTGACGATGATGGTGGGTTTGCCACGCAGGTTGCCGTTGAGCACCACCTCGGCGATGCCCGCACGCACCGCGTCACTCTGTGCCTTGGTCGGCGTGGTGGTAGCCGTGAGGGCCGCGCCGCTGACCGTATCAGTGCCCGTGACCAGCGCACGCTGGCACAGCGCGTTATCGAGGCCAAAGTCCGCCACACCGGTCGATGGCGATTTGGCGAACTGCCACGCCTTGGCGCCGCCCATCGAGTCGTTGTAAACCACGGTGGCCGGTGTGCCGTTGGCCGTGCCGTTGGCCGTGGCAAAGCTCTGCGCCAGCGCCGCAGGCGCCACGGCGACCGGGTCGCCGGTGGCATTGACGGCCGCAAAGCTGGTGTTGCAGACATTGGCCTCGACCGCAAAGCGCCCATAGCTCACCGGGTACATGGCCGACAGGATGGGCCCGTTGCCCAGCGCATAGTGGGCGTTGTGCATCTGGTCGTTGTCGGGCGTCCAGCCAAAAGCGCGCAGCTTGTTCAGCGCATCCAGCGAGCGGGCCGCCGTGTCGGCGCCACTGACCAGGCCCTTGGCCGCCAAACCATCGCAGCGGGCCGTGGCCCGCGCCGTCATACCCACCAGCTGGATGTAGTTAAAGATGGATGTTTCCGTCATGGCCGCATCGGTCGCCAGCGCAGCGCAGGGCTGGTAGATGTTGCCGAAGGTCGTGTAATCGGCCAGCGTCTTGCCATAGCCGCTAACGGCCGCACCGCCAAACTGGATGCCATAGCCGCTGGTGGTGGGCATTTCGGTCACGGGCTCGGAGGCCACCACGCCGTCGATCAACCCACCGCTGTCTTTTTCAGCCGCGCCACCGTTGGATGCCGAGCCGGCAATCACGATGGTGTTCTCTGACGTGAACGGCACGGGGTTGGCAGCCGTGCCATAGCGGTCGTTGAGCACATACAGCGCATAGCGGCCAGCCGCCAGCGTGTCGTTGCCCCAGTCTTTTTCCGGGTTTTGCTGCGAGTGCACCTGCTTGAGGGCCAGGCGGTTCGGGAACAGGGCGTTGTAGGTGGCCCGGGCCGCGTCGGAGATGTTGGCGGCAAAAAAGTTGAGGGCGCCAGCCGCCGTGCGGGTAGCGCGTGTGCCATCGATCTTGTGGACGGTGTCGTCCATCAGGTTGTGCAGGCCCACGCCCTTGCCGGCATCGGTCAGCGCCACGGCGCAGCCCTTTTTCAGGCCCCACTCGCCGGCCGTGCCGATGGCGCCATACACGCCGCGCGAGCCCGACGACGCACCCAGCACCACGCAGGGGCTCGCCTGGTTGAAGCTGTCGGGCACCTGCACCGCGATCACCGTCCGCTTGCGGCCCGAGCCGTCGTCCAGCGCCGCCACATATTCGCGGCCGGGAATCAGCCCCTCGCTGGTCGTCACGGCGCCGTCAGCAGTCACGTTGGGGCCATACAGGCTGCCGTAGCCACCATTGGCCGAGTAATCCAGAATGCCCCGGTAGTTGGAATACAGCGCATTGCGGCGCAGCTCTGCCGCTGTGGGGTTGGCCGGGTCCGCATAGGCCGGTGCGGCACCGCCCAGCCCGGTCTTGCCGATACCCCCGGTCAACAAGTCCTGCGTGGCCGCACTGTCTCCTTTGCCCACTGTGGTGGCGGGATAGACGGTGGCACTCACCGGCGTGATGCCGGTGGGAAGATCGTTGGTCGGATCGTCCGATCCGCCACACGCGACCAGCACAGCCCCGGCCAATGCGGTCATGGCCACCTTGAGGGCGCGCTTGTCATGCAAGTTTGCTTTCATGTTGTCTCCTTTTTTACTGACACAAAAATGCGCACTCAGCCTTGGGCGCGCAGCGATCGCAGACGTCCAACAACGCCAGCGGGAAAGTAATAGACCGACAAAACAAACAACACGCCCAGCCACAGCAACCAGCGGTCAGGCGAAAGCAGCGCGGACAGCCAGGGCAGGCCTGCCGTGGCCTCGTGGCCCAGGCGCAGCAGGTCCTGCAGGTAGCTTTGCGCCACCACGAAAAGCACGGCCCCGATGACCGAACCGTAGATGGTGCCCATGCCACCAATCACCACGATGAGCAGGCAGTCCATCATGATTTCGAAGCTGAGCGAGGTATCTGGCCCGTTGTAGCGCAGCCAGAGCGCCAGCATCGCGCCCGCCATGGTGGCAAACAGCGCCGACAGCACGCTTGATGTGGTGCGGTACACCACCACGCGGTAGCCAATGGCCTCGGCGCGAAACTCGTTTTCGCGGATGGCCTGCAGCACGCGGCCAAACGGCGAGTTGACGATGCGCAGCAGCGCCAGCACCAGCACCACGGCGGCCACAAACAGCAGGTAGTAGCAGATCAATCGCCCATCGATGGCCACGCCCAGGAAGGGCTCGTCAAACGGCTCGAAGCTGGGCGACAGGACCTCGGGCACCTTGAACGTCAGCCCATCTTCACCGCCCGTGATGTCTGACAGCTGCGAGGCCAGCGTCTGGAACGCCGCCGCCACCGCCAGCGTGATCATGGCAAAGAAGATGGCGCGCACGCGCAGCGAGAACAGCCCCACGGCCAGCGACAGCAGCAGCGAAAGCACCAGCGCCCCACTCAGCCCCACCAGCAGCGCAAACCATGTGGGCCCCATGCGCGTGGTGGCCACGGCAATGCCATAGGCGCCGATGCCAAAGAACATGGTGTGCGCAAAGCTCACGATGCCGGTGTAGCCCAGCAGCAAATCAAAGCTGGCGACCAGCACCACAAAGATCAGCACCTTGGCCGCCACCGACAGCGCCTTGACGCCCGGAAACAGAAAAGGCGCAAACGCCAGCCCGAGGAAGATGGCCACCAGGATCACCGCCAACGCCTTGCTGCGCGGGTAGTCGCCGGAGAGAAGACGGTTCAGCATGGTCTTGCCTCCTCGGCTTACCGGTTGGCTACCGGATACACACCCTGCGGGCGCCACAGCAGGATGAGCACCATCAGCGCGATGTTGGAGAACAGCGCCACCTTCGGCACCAGAAAGCCGGTGTAGTTGGCCATCAGCCCCACCAGCAGCGCGCCGATGAGCGCCCCGCCCGTGCTGCCCAGGCCGCCGATGATGATCACGATGAAGATCAGCACATTGACCTGCGCGCCCATCTGCGGAACAACGCTTTGCTGGTACAGGCCCCACATCACACCGCCCAGCCCCGCCAGGGCCGAGCCCACCACGAACACGCCCACAAACAGGCGGCGGATGCGGTAGCCCAGGCTCTCGACCATCTCGCGGTCTTGCACGCCAGCGCGGATCAGAAGGCCGACCTTGGTGCGCGACATCATGAAGGCCAGCACGCCAAACACCAGCAGGCCCACGGCCACCGCCACCAGGCGGTATTTTTCAATGGCGGCATCGCCAATCAGCAGTGCGCCGCGCATGCCGCCGGGCAGCGGCAGCGGGATTTGCGCCGGGCCCCAGATCACCTTGATGAGCTCTTCACCAATGATCATCCCGCCCATGGTGATGAGGATCTGCTTCAAATGCTGGCCATACACGGGCCGCACGATGAAGCGCTCGAACGCCAGGCCCACGGCGCCCGCCACGGCCATGGCCACCAGCATGGCCGGCAGCACCGCCACCATGTTGCGCCACAGCTGGTCAGACCCAGTCCAGTCGCCCATGGCGCCCAGCACGCTGGTGGCCACGAAGGCACCCAGCGCAATGAACACGCCGTGGCCAAAGTTGAGCACGTCCATCAGGCCGAACACCAGCGTGAGGCCCGAGGCGATGATGAAGATGATCATGCCCATGGCCAGCCCCGCCACCGTGAGCGTGAGCCAGGTGCTGGGCGATCCGACGAAGGGCAGCACCAGCAGCGCGAGCGCGGGCACCATGGCCAGAGGCTTCCAGTCGAAGTCGTGGGTGACACTCATACGAGCCACCTGGTTGTCACCAATTTAGCTACTGAATTAATAGCTGGTAGCGCTTTCTGAATAAGCGCCAGAGGCCAAAAAGACATGAAACTCATAGTGCCAAGCCCAGCAGCGAACGCTGCAGCGCCTCGTCCTCGGCCAGCGCGGCCATGCTGCCCGCGTGCACCACCTGGCCGTTGTCCATCACGGCCACGGTGTCGCCCAGGCGCTTGGCGAAGTGGATGTTCTGCTCGACCAGCAAAATGCTCACGCCGCTCTTCTTGAGCTGGTCGAACGCCTCGATCATGTTGTGGATGATGGCCGGGGCCAGGCCCTTGCTGGGCTCGTCCACGATGAGCAGGTCACGCGGCTCGATGATGGCGCGCGCCACGGCCACCATCTGCTTTTGTCCGCCGCTGAGCTTGCCTGCGGGGTGGTTCCAGAACTTCTCGACCGCAGGGAACAGCCTGAAGATCCATTCGAGGCGTGCGGTGTCCATCTGCGCCACGTTGCGCGCGTTGCGGGCGGCCAGCAGCATGTTTTCCTTTACCGTGAGGTCGGCAAAGATGCCCATGTTCTCGGGCACGTAGGCGATGTTCATTGCGGCGATCTGCGGCGTGTGCAGCGCCGTGATGTCCTTGCCGGCGAACGTGATCTTGCCCCGCGACGCATGCCACAGGCCCATGATGGTGCGCAGCGTGGTCGTTTTGCCCGCGCCGTTGCGGCCCAGCAGCATGGTGAGCTGGCCACGCGGCACGGCCAGCTCCACGCCATGCAGGACGTGGTAGGCGCCGATGTGCGTGTGCACGCCGCGCAACTCCAATAGTGTGCCGCTCATGGCTGTTCTCCCCTTCCCCCGGACGGGGGAAGGTCGGGATGGGGGAGAGCGTAAGTGCCGCCAGAGGCGTCCTGGGGCGTCAGCCCCAGGTACGCCTCCTGCACCACGGGCGATGCAATCACCTCGGCCGGTGCGCCATCGGCCACCAGCGTGCCGTTGGTCAGCACGATGATGCGGTCGGCCAGCTCGCGCACCACGTCCATCTTGTGTTCGACCAGCAGGATGATCTTGGTCTTGTCCTTTTTGAGTTCGCGGATCAGGTTCAGGATCACGGGCGCTTCGTCGTGGTCCATGCCGGCGGTGGGCTCGTCGAACATGTAGACCTGCGGCTCCAGCGCCATGAGCAGCGCCACCTCCAGCTTGCGCTGGTCACCATGCGGCAGGCTGGCCACGGGGGTATCGCTGCGCTCCAGCATCGACACGGTGCGCAGGATGGCTTGCGCCCGCTCGGTCAGCGCGCGGTGGTCGCCCCAGATGCTCCACAGGTTCAGCCCGCGGCGGTGTGCGCCGGCGCGCGTGGCCTGCACGGCCAGTCGCACGTTCTCCAGCACCGTAAGGCCCGCAAACAGGTTGGTGAGCTGAAACGCCCGCCCCAGCCCGGCCCGTGTGCGCGCTGATGGCGACTGGCCCGTCAGGTCCCGCCCGCCCAGCGCCACCGTGCCGGCGCTGGCCCGCAGTTGCCCCGAGATCAGGTTGAAATAGGTCGTCTTGCCCGCGCCATTGGGGCCCACGATGGCCGTGAGCGTGCCCGGCGCGAACGCGCAGCTCACGGCGTTCACCGCCACATGGCCGCCGAAGCGGATGGTCAGGTCTCGGGTTTCAAGCATGTGTGGTGCGCGCGCCGCCGAAGGCCATTGGCAGCGCATCCCCCTGGTTTTTTGACCAAAATACCATCTAGCGCTTATCCACAAAGCGCCTACAGCTACAAATAAGTGAGCACCCAGGCAACCCCGCAGGGCCGCCCGGCACCGGTCAGCGCTGGTTACGGATCGGCACGTTCATCTCTTCGGGCTTGATCTCGCGCACCAGTTCGGGCACGCCCCAGGCAAAGGCCGGGTCCACCTTGATCTTGAAGTGGTACATGCTTTGCAGGGCCTGGTGGTCTTCGCGCCTGAAGGTCATCTTGCCCTTGGGGGTGTCAAAGGCCATGCCTTCCATGGTCTTGATGAGTTTGTTGGTGTTGACATCGCCGCCCGTGGCCTTGAGCGCCGTGACCAGCGCCATGGCCGCGCTGAAGCCGCCGGCCGTAAAGAAGTCGGGTGGTGCCTTGAACTGCTTGTAGTGCGCGGACACCAGGGCTTCGTTCACGGGATTTTTTGGAATGCCGAAATAGTAGTAGGTAGCGCCTTCCATGCCCGGGAAGTTTCTGAAGCTGGCCATGGCGGGCAGGATGTTGCCGCCCGTGGCGATCTCGATGCCGTAGCGCTTCAAGTCCATGTCGGCAATCTTGAACGGGTTGCCCGCGCCGGCCCACAAGATCCAGATGACCTTGCGGCCCGGCTGGTCCTTGAGCTTATCGATCAGGCGCTGCGCACCGGCGGTGAAGTCGGTGGTGTTGGTGGGCAGGTATTCCTCATGCACGAGCTTGGCGCTCTTGATGGCGTCCTTGAAGGCTTTCACGCCGTCGCGGCCAAAGGCATAGTCTTGCGCAAGCGTGGCGACGGTCACACCCGGCTTGTCGATGGCCACGGCGTTGCTGATGGCGTCCTGGCTGCTGTTGCGGCCGGTGCGAAAGATGTACTTGTTCCACTTGTCGCCCGTGATGGCGTCGGCCACGGCGGGCTCGACCAGCAGGATCTTTTTGTATTCCTCGGCCACGGGCAGCAGGGCCAGCGCCACGCCGGAGGACGTGGGCCCCACCGCGATGTCGGCCTTGTCGTCCGAGTAGGCCGATGCCAGCAGGCTCTTGCCCAGGTCGGGCTTGCCCTGGTCGTCCTTCTCGATCACCACGATCTTCTTGCCATTGACCTGCATGGTGCCGCCGGTGGCGTAGTTCAGCCCCATCATCAGGCCGGTTTGCGTCTACTTGCCATAGGCTTCGAGCAGGCCGGTCTTGCTATAGACGTGGGCGATGCGGATTTCACCCGACTGGCTGAATACGGGGGCAGACAGTGTGGCGGCCAGGGTGGCCAGTGCGACCAGGGTGCGGCGTTGCATGGGATGGTTTCCTATTGTTTTGACTGAACATTGCACAGTTCGTGCCAATCATCAACCCATTGATTTATATGAATAAATTATTCAAACCGAATGAAAATGTCAGAATTCCAGACAAACAAAGTGCCTGAAATTCAGGCATTTGGCTGTTTTTTATTCAGGGTTTTCCAGACGCCCATACAGCGTGGCCCGCGAGATGCCCAACTGCCGCGCCGTGGCCTGTTTGTTACCACCATGGGCCTTGAGCGCCGCTGCAATGGCGCGCTGCTCCAGTTCGGCCACCTGCTTGGCCAGGGGGCGCAGATAGCACTCGTCGCCCAGCAGCCCGGCCTGCGCCAGGGCATCGCGCACGGGGGCCGCCGGCTCCACCCCCGCTTCGCGCAGGATGCATTCGAGCTGGTAGGCATCGATGGATTGCGAATCGCTGCGCATAACGGCCTGCTCCAGCACATTGCGCAGCTCGCGGATGTTGCCGCGCCAGGGCTGTCCGGCCAACAGCGCCAGGGCATCGGGCTGCAACTCGGGCGGCGCCGTGCCGTTGCGCAGCGCCAGGTCTTCGCCCAGCACTTCCACCAGCGCGGGGATGTCGCTGCGCCGCTCGCGCAGTGGCGGCACGCGCACCGGCAGCACATGCAGGCGATAGAAAAGGTCTTCGCGAAAGCGCCCTTCGCGCACCAGCGCCGCCAGGTCGCGCGAGGTGGCGGCCACCACGCGCACATTGAACGGCACCAGCTTGTTCGAGCCCAGGGGTTCGATCTCGCCCTCCTGCAGCGCACGCAGCAGCTTGGCCTGCAGGCTTTGCGGCATATCGCCAATTTCGTCGAGAAACAGCGTGCCGCCGTCGGCCAGCTTGAACTTGCCATCGCGCCCCTTGGCCGATGCGCCGGTGTAGGCGCCCGGCGCCACGCCAAAGAACTCGGCTTCGAGCAGCGTATCGGGCACGGCGGCAATGTTCACACTGACAAACGGGCCGCTGGCGCGGCTGGAGGCCGCATGGATGGCATGGGCCAGCAGCTCCTTGCCGGTGCCGGTTTCGCCCAGCAGCAGCACCGGGCTGGACGACTGCGCGGCACGGCGCGCCTGGCGCTTGACCTCGGATGCAGCGGGGCTCGACCCGACAAAGCTGGCAAAGGTGTATTTGGCGCGCCGCTCGCCATCGCCCGGCACCGCCAGCGAGCGGCTGCGCTGGCTGGCCAGCTCGCGCCGTGCATCATCGAGGTCGCGCTGCAGCAAGGCAAATTTGCCGATCAGCGGCTGCAGCGTGGTCTCGGGGTGGTCAAACAGCACGATGCCGATGGCACCGATCACGCGCTCGGCCTCGTCGCGCAAGGGAATGCGGCTGACCACAAAGGTGCCCGCCTTGTTGGTGAGCAAGTCGATCAGCACCGGCTGGCCGGTTTCGAGCACCCGGCGCATCTGGGTGTTGGGGATCACATCCTCCACCGTGCGGCCCACAAACTGGTCCACCGACGAGAACCCGAGGGCGGGCAAAAAGCGCTGGTAGCCCTCGTTCACCCAAACGATGCGACCGCTGCGGTCCACCAAAAACATGCCCTGGCTGACACTGGAGAACAGCTGAAACATGGAGCGCGCCGCCAGCTCCAGAATGCCTTGGGCATCCAGCGGCAGTGCAGGGGCTTCTTCGTTGAGCAAGGGCATGGCCGCGATGGTAGCGTGCTCTGGCCAGACGACGCTCCTGCGCTTGGGTGCAGGAGAGCTACCAAATTAATAGCTACCAGCGCTTATCCACAAAGGGCTTAAAGGCTATTTGGCTTGAAAATTGTTGTGGAATAGCCGCTCATCCACTCGCCAGGCTCAGGCATCGAGCTGCTGCAGGCGCGCCCGCTTGCGCTGCGCCAGGTGCTTGAAAAGACGCGGCAGGATCAGCACCGCCAGCACGATGATGAGCAGCGCGAGCGACATCGGACGCTGCACAAAGATGAGCCAGCTGCCCTCGCCGATCGACACGGCATTGCGCATCTGCGCCTCGGCCAACGGCCCCAGGATCATGCCAACCACCACGGGCGCCGTAGGAAAGTCAAAGCGCCGCATCAGCACACCCAGCATGCCAATGCCATACAGCAGGAACAGATCGAAGGTGCTCTGGCGCATGCCGTAGGCCCCCACCGTGGCAAAAATCAGGATGCCCGCATACAACTGGGGCTTGGGGATTTTCAGCAGCTTCACCCACAGGCCCACCAGCGGCAGGTTCAGCACCAGCAGCATCACGTTGCCGATGTACAGCGAGGCAATCAGCGCCCACACCAGCGTGGCCGAGGTGGTGAACAGTTGCGGGCCGGGGTTGATGCCGTAGTTCTGGAACGCGCCCAGCAGCACCGCCGTGGTGTTGGAGGTGGGAATGCCCAGCGTGAGCAGCGGAATCATGGCCGCCGTCACGGTGGCATTGTTGGCGGCCTCGGGCCCGGCCACGCCTTCGATCGCACCCACGGTGCCGAACTCGGCCTTGTCGGTTTCCTTGGCCAGCTTCTTTTCGGTGGCATAGCTCAGAAAGGTCGGAATCTCGGTGCCACCCGCCGGAATGCAGCCGAACGGCGTGCCGATCAGCGTGCCGCGCAGCCATGCGGGAAGGGAGCGCTTCCAGTCACGCGCGGTCATGTGCACGCGGCTCATGCTGTTGCGCGACTCGACCACGCGGCCTTCGTACATCGCCGCATACAGCACCTCGGCCACGGCAAACAGGCCCACGGCGACCAGCACGATGTCGATGCCGTCCAGCAACTCGGGCTTGCCGCCGGTGTAGCGCGCCGCGCCCGAAATCTGGTCCATGCCGATGCAACCGGCCGCCAGCCCCACGAACAGCGCCGTGATGCCGCGCACCGTGCTCTTGCCCAGCACCGCGCTCACGGTGGTGAAGGCCAGCACCATCAGCATGAAATATTCCGGTGGGCCCAGCTTGACGGCAAAGTCGGCCACATACGGGGCAAACAGGGTCACGACCACGGTGGCAATGGTGCCCGCCACGAATGAGCCGATGGCCGACGTGGCCAGCGCCGCCCCGGCCCGGCCGCTCTTGGCCATCTTGTTGCCCTCCATGGCCGTGACCATGCTGGCGGTTTCGCCCGGCGTGTTGAGCAGGATGGAGGTGGTGGAGCCGCCGTACATGGCACCGTAGTAGATGCCGGCAAAAAAGATCATCGAGGCCGTGACCTCGACCTTGGCCGTGATGGGCAGCAGCATGGCCACCGCCACTGCAGGGCCAATGCCGGGCAGCACGCCCACGGCGGTGCCCAGCGCGCAGCCCACCAGCGCCCACAGCAGGTTGGCGGGCGTGGCGGCGGTGGCAAAGCCCGCCATCAATGCATCAAAAATTTCCATCACAACCACCCGGTTTGCGTAAGCCCTGGCAGGTTGATGGCCAGAAACTGCGTGAAAGTCCAATAGACCGGCGCCGAGATCAGCACACCCGTCAACCCATCCACCGCCCAGGTGCGCGCGGTGCCTGCGTCTTGCCCCGCTGCCCGACGCAGCCCCTGCACCGCCAGCACATAGCACAGCGTGCAGCTCAAGATGAACCCCACCGTAGTGATGAGGGCGGCATTGAGCAACAGACCAGCCGACACCCACACAAAGGCCGGCTTGTGTGCATGCGCGGAACCATTGGGCTCTTCCATGTCGCGAAATCCGCCCGTTCGTGCCTCCCACAGCAGCACGCCGCCGCACAGCGCCAGCACGCCCGCCACCAGCCAGGGCAGGAAATTGGGGCCCACGCCGCCATAGCCCGCGTTCGATGGAATATTCAGGGCACCCAGCGCCAGTGCCGCTGCGGTCAGCAGCACGCCGACGCCCACCACGGTCTGCATGCGCAGGGCCGGCACGTTGCTGGCAACACCGGGCACGGCGCCCGGATCGGAAGAAGGAAGGGTTGTGGGATCAGACATGCGGGGTCTTTCTCAAGCCCTTGGGCACAGGGCGCCCAAGGTGCGCAATACGGCGCGCACCGCAGTGGATGCGCACAAAACCGCCGTGCGCCCGCCAGGGCCGTTGTACAGCACAGGGGCATCACGGCGCAGGGGCACGGCTCAGACCATGCCCGCCTTGACCATCGTGGCGCGCAGGCTGGCGAACTCGTTGTCCACAAAATTCGCGAACTCGTCGCCCGCCATCCAGGCCGGGGTCCAGTCGTTTTTCTCCAGCGATTCGGCCCAGCTCTTGCTCTTGACGGCCTTGGCGACCATGTCCGTCAGCGCCTTGCGCTGCTCGGCCGTGATGCCGGGCGCGGCATACACGCCACGCCAGTTGCCGATCTCCACGTTGATGCCCTGCTCCTTGAGCGTGGGCACCGTGGAGTTCTTGAGGCGCAGGCCCGAGGTCACGGCAATGGGCCTCATCTTCTTGGTGGCGATGTACTCGGCCATCTCGCTGTAGCCGCCACCGCCAATCGTCACGTTGCCGCCCAGGATGGCTGCAATCGCCTCGCCACCTCCGCGGAACGCCACGTAGTTGATCTTGGCCGGGTCCACACCCACTTCGCGGGCAATCATCGCCGCGGCAATGTGCTCGGTGGAGCCGCGCGAGCCGCCACCCCATTTCACGCTGCCGGGGTCTTTCTTGAGCTGGGCAACGACCTCGGCCATGCTCTTGAAGGGCGAATTGGCGGGCAGCACGAACACGTTGTACTCACTGGTCAGCCGCGCAATCGGCGTGGCTTGCGACAGGCTCACCGGCGGCTTGCCGGTGATGATGCCGCCCAGCATCACCGCGCCCATCACCATCAGGGCGTTCGGGTCGCCCTTGCTGGAGTTGACGAACTGCGCCAGGCCAATGGCACCGGCTGCGCCACCTTTGTTGTCGTAGGTGACCGACGATGCCGCCCCCGATTCGAGCAGCGCTTTGCCCAGGGCACGGCCCGTGGAGTCCCACCCGCCGCCGGGGTTGGCGGGCAGCATCATCTTGACGGCGCTGGCGGCATGGGCCGACGGGGGCAAGGCCCCGGCAGCAGCCAGCGCGGCCAGGGATTTGAGAAAGGTGTCGCGACGCATCGATGTCTCCTAATAGGGTTGGCGAACTGACCGATGATGCGCGCGCAGCCTGTCAAACGGCTGTCCGCACACTCAGGGAAAACACCAATGCCACGGCCCAGCGCGGTCGGTGCTATGGTGCCGCGCATGCAATTGCTTCTCGTCGAAGACGACCCCACCATGCAGCTCACGCTGCAGCGCGCATTGGCGCGCCGGGGCATGGAAATCACCGCCGTGGGCGACGGCCCGGCGGCGCTCAGCCAGTGGGTCGCACGTCCGCCAGATGCCGTGGTGCTCGACCTCACCCTGCCCGGCCTGGACGGCCTGCAGGTGCTGCAACAGGCCCGTGCCCGCGGGCTGCGCACGCCGGTGCTGATCCTCACTGCACGCGGCACCGTGGGCGACCGGGTGCTGGGCCTCAATGCCGGTGCCGATGACTACCTGCCCAAGCCGTTTGATCTGGACGAACTGGAAGCGCGGCTGCGCGCCCTGCTGCGGCGCAGCGCCGACCCCGCGCCTTCGGCAAGCCAATCCGTCCAGATCGGGGCCATCCGCTATGACAAGGACAGCGGCGCGCTGTACCACAACAGCGAGGTGATGGAACTCACACCCCGCGAGCTGGCGCTGATGCATGCCCTGCTGGTGCAGCCGGGCCATGCCGTGACCAAGGAGCGCCTCTATGAACTGGTGTTCCCCGGCCAGCTGGACGTGCAGTACGAAGCCATCGAAGTGGTGGTGTACCGCCTGCGCAAGAAACTGGCCGGCACGGGCCTGACCCTCATGACGCTGCGCGGGCTGGGCTACCTGCTCAGGGCCGATACGTGACCAGGCCCGCTGCGTTGCGCGCCCAGTCACTGCGGCGGCGGCTGCTGATGGGCATCCTGCTGCCGGTGGTGGCGTTCATCGCCTTCAACACGTTCAGCCTGTACCGCCAGGCCCTGGCCTCGCTGAACACCGCCTACGACCGCACCTTGCTGGCGTCGGCCAAGACCATCAGCGAACAGCTGGACGTATCGGGCTACGACGACGCGGCGCAGCTGCGGGCCGTCGTACCCTACTCTGCCCTGGAGGCCTTCGAGGCCGACAACCAGAGCCACATGTTCTACCGCGTCTCCACCCTGCAGGGCGAAATGGTCTCGGGCTTTGCCGAACTTGCGGCCTGGCACGGGCGCATTCCGGATCGCCCTCCCTATGCGGCACTGGTGGATTTCTATGACGACCAATTCCGCGGCGAGAACGTGCGCGTGGCCGTGCTGCTGCAACCCGTGGCCAGTGCCAATGGCCGCGGCATGGCGGTCATTCAGGTGGCGGAAACCCTGGAAATACGGCACACCCTGGCGCTGCAGATCCTGTGGAACACGCTGGCCCGGCAGGCGCTGCTGATTGCTGTGATTGCGCTCACCGTCGTCATCGTGGTGCAACGCGCCACGCGCCCGGTGCGCCAGCTCAGCCAGCAGCTGCAAGCACGCCCCGATGGCGACCTGAGTCCGATCGCAGCCAGCTCCGCCCCCCGTGAACTGCAACCCCTGATCGACAGCACCAACCAGGTCATGCAACGGCTGCAGCATCTGCTGCGCCACCAAAAACGCTTTGTGCGCGACACCTCGCACCAGTTGCGCACGCCGCTGGCCGTGCTCAAGACGCAGGTGCAGTCGGCCCTGCGCGGCGATGTGCCCCAGCACCAGGCACTGCAGGAGATCAGCAACACTGTGGACCGTGCCACCCAACTGGCCAACCAGATGCTGGCCCTTGCCAAGGTCGAGCAGCTGCGCCAGCAAAGCGCGCCGCCACCGACACGGTTCGACGATATCCTGCGTGCCGTGGCGCTGGACCTGTCACCCCTGATCGCGCAGCGCGATCTCGACTTTGGCATCCATACCGAGCCGGCAACGGTATTTGCCCACGAATGGATGCTGCGCGAGCTGGCCCGCAATCTGCTGCACAACGCAATCCGCCACGCACCGCAAGGCAGTGAACTGTCGGTCAACCTGCGCTGCGCCGATCACCAGGCGGTGCTCTGCATAAGCGACCATGGCAGCGGCATCGACGACGAATTGGCCGCACGCCTCTTCCAGCCCTTCTCTGCGGGCGACGTGCGCACCGGCAGCGGCCTGGGCCTGGCCATCTGCCATGAGATCGTGCAGACGCTCGGCGGCCGCATTGCGCTGACCAACCGCACGGAAGCGGGCCGTGTGGCGGGGCTGGACGCCATCGTGCACCTGCCGCTCAACCCGCCCGCTCCCAACCTGTCCAACGCCACCACGGCACAATCGTCCCCATGAATGCCCCCGATACGATGCGACTGGACAAATGGCTGTGGTGCGCGCGGTTCTACAAGACCCGCAGCCTGGCCACTGAAGAAATCAGCAAGGGCCGCGTCACCGTCAACGGCCACCCCGCCAAGGCCGCCCGCGACCTGCGCTGCGGCGACACCGTGGCCTTGCGCCAGGGCCCGGTGGCACGCACGGTGCTCGTACGGGGCTTGAGTGGTGCACGCGGCCCGGCACCGGTGGCCCAGCAGCTGTACGAGGAAACCGCCGACAGCATCGCCGCCCGGGAAAAAGCCGCCGAACAGCGCCGACTGGCGCCCGAGCCAGCCTCGGCATTGCAAGAAGGACGCCCCACCAAACGCGACCGACGCAACATCGACCGCGCCCGGAACTGGGGCGACCGCTGGAGCGCATCCGTCGAGTAAATGACACACCGCCCACGCTGCACCTTCGCGGGCGCCGCCAAAATCGGCATAGGGGGCAGCCGTAGTCGGCTGCGCCCCTGCCCCCCGGCATGCGGGTCCGCTCCGGGCGGTTCGAGAGTTTGAGATCATGAGAGTCTGACTCGACCCAGCTGACCGAACCAGGCGATAGTCAGAACGCTGTTCAAGAACCAGGGCGCATTGGCAGCATGAGCCGAAAGGGCAATTGCTGGGACAACGCAGTGATGGAGCGCTTCTTTCTAAGCCTGAAGATAGAGCGCGCGTTTGGCAACGCGACCATGCCAACCACGCAAAGGCGCAGTGCGACATTGCCGACTACATCGTGGGCTTCTACAACAACGTTCGGCTGCACTCGACGCTGGGGTACTGCTCGCCCAACCAATTCGAGCTGCAACACCTGGCAACACAATGAATTTGTAAATTCTCCTATCGGAATGCCCGGAAAAACCTGACCATGACAGTGTTGAAAACCAGCCCAGCAGCCATGATTGAGGATGTAGAACGCCGGATGAATGCAACAAGCAAAACCCGCACATCCTCAGCGTGAAGGGTTCCGCCCCACCTCTCCCCTTCCCGTGCAATCAAGTGCAGACAGCACTAGATAGGGGCCTTCCCTACCGGCTCAGTTTTGGATGGAAAAACAAGCCACCAAAGAAAAAAGCCTAAGTGAATCAATCACTTAGGCTTTATCTTGGCGGAAACGGAGGGATTCGAACCCTCGATGAGGCTCTACACCCCATACTCCCTTAGCAGGGGAGCACCTTCGGCCACTCGGTCACGTTTCCAATCCGTCTATTATGCCTCATTTCAGAGGCAATTCTGGCGGCTTTAAGCGGCGGTCTGGTCGAGTTCGAAGGTCTTGCGCTGGCTGCGCACGGCCAGTTCCATGTGTTTTTCGTCGATGAACACCGAGGTCTTGATTTCGGAGGTGGAAATCATCTGGATGTTGATGCCCTCTTCACTGAAGGTGCGGAACATCTTGCTGGCCACGCCCACATGACAAAACTGGAACCGCAGCGCGGGTTGGACAAGTGTTTTGGTACGCCGCCGCTTTTCGTGCGGTTGTTAAACCAAACCCTTGGGGTTGTACCAATCGAGCTGCAGCCCCGATCGCACCACGAACCCCCGTCCCACCTTGATGTGAATGCGATGGCCGCGCGTGCTGCAGGCGGCCAGCTGATCCAGCAACTCCTCGAGCTGCGCCGTGGTGGGCGTGGTGGCATGCACCACACGCAGCCAGTGGCGCAGCACGTTGGCCTGGCGTGCACGACTCATCGCTCGCAAGGGCGCCAGTTGCGGGGGCGAGCCCACCTGCAACAGGTCTTGTTGCGCCAGCTCCAGCAACAAAGCATTGGCCTGGGCGGCGTGCCCGGATGACCGTGCAAACGTGTCCCGGAACGACGGGAACGCGGCCTCCAGTGCGGGCAGCAGTTGCGCCCGGATGCGGTTGCGCGTGAAGCGCTCGTCGGTGTTGGTGGGGTCTTCCACCCAGCTATGTCCCTGGGCGCGCAGCCAGTCGCGCACCTGCCCCCCCGCCACACGCAGCAGAGGCCGGTGCCAGCCAATGCCGCCGCGCTCCCAATGGGCGGGCATGGCGGCCAGCCCGGCCACGCCGGCGCCGCGCGACAAGGCCAGCAACAGCGTCTCGACCTGGTCATCCGCATGCTGCGCCAATGCTATTGAAACAATAGCTTGCTGCACTCGACTGGCTTGCGCTACAGCCTCAAAAGCCTTGTATCTTGCCTGGCGCGCGGCGTCTTCGGGGCTTTCGCCCGGTGCGTGGCGTGCATCGACGCGCAGCACGGTCAGCGGCACCTGCAAGCGCTCGCACAATGCGCGGCAATGGTGCTCGAAATCGTCGGCCGCGGCCTGCAGGCCGTGGTGCACATGGATGGCCTGCACCTGCCCCGGCCATTTTTGTGCGCAGGCCAGCAGCAGCGCCGTCGAATCGGCACCACCGCTCAGCCCCACCGCCAAGGGCAATGCGGGCGAAAAGGCAGCGATGGCGGCGTCGAACGACTGCGTCATGGCGCGCCCGTTTGCACCGGCGGAACCAAAGCACCCGCACCAATGCAAAGGCCCCTTGCGGGGCCATGGCACGGGGGCAGGCAGAAGGCTGCGGCCTTCTCCACCACGGGTTCAGCGGCTGTCGGCCTTGGTGTCCGTGAATCGGCCATAGCTTTGCAGACGGTCGTAGCGGCGATCCAGCAGGTCTTTGGTCTTGAGGTCGGCCACCTGGCGGAACGCGTCGCCCAGGGCGCGCTTGAGGAAAGCGGCCATCTGCTTGGGATCGCGGTGGGCGCCGCCCACCGGTTCGCTGACGATCTTGTCCACCAAGCCCAGCGCCTTGAGGCGGTGCGCCGTGATGCCCAGGGCGTCGGCCGCTTCCTGGGCCTTGTCGCTGGTCTTCCAGAGGATGGAGGCGCAACCCTCGGGGCTGATCACCGAGTAGATGGCGTACTGCAGCATCACCACCTGGTCGCCCACGCTGATGGCCAGCGCACCGCCAGAGCCACCTTCGCCAATGATCGTGGTGATGATGGGCACTTCGAGCTGCGCCATCTCGAAGATGTTGCGGCCAATGGCCTCGGACTGGCCGCGCTCTTCGGCGTCGATACCAGGGTAGGCACCGGGCGTGTCCACAAAGGTGAACACGGGCAGCTTGAACTTTTCGGCCGTCTTCATGAGGCGCAGGGCCTTGCGGTATCCCTCGGGCTTACTCATGCCGAAGTTGCGCATGGCGCGCTCCTTGGTGTCGCGCCCTTTCTGATGGCCCAGCACCATGCAGGCGTGGCCGTTGAAGCGCGCGAGGCCGCCCACGATGGACAAATCGTCCGCGTAGTGGCGGTCACCGTGCAGCTCAACAAAGTCGGTGAAGATGTCGCGCACGTAGTCGAGCGTGTAGGGGCGCTCGGGGTGGCGGGCAATCTTGGTGATCTGCCAGGGGCTCAGCTCACTGTAGATGTCCTTGGTGAGCTGCTGGCTCTTCTTGCTGAGCTGGTCGATTTCTTCCGAGATATCGACCGCGCTCTCGGTCTGCACGTAGCGCAGTTCTTCGATTTTGGATTCGAGTTCGGCAATGGGTTGCTCGAAATCCAGAAAGGTCTTTTTCGCCAACGTATTTCTCCTTGGGTCGCGCCCGCGGTGCCTCTGGTGCGAGGCCCGTGTTGCAACCGGTTCATGCCTGATGAAACGGACCTCAATAGGCCACAGGCAACGGGTCGAGCGATCGCCAAATATACCAAGTCGCCACGCTGCACCAGGGTTTCCAGGCCTCGGCCACCTCGCGGGCATCGCTGCGACTGACCGGATCGCCCGAAAAATAGTTCTTGCTGATGCCGTTGATCAGGCCCACGTCGTCCAGGGGCAAGACATTGGGCCGCATCAGATAGAAGATCAGGAACATCTCAGCCGTCCAGCGGCCAATGCCGCGGATGGCCACCAGTTCGGCAATGATGGACTCATCGTCCATGGCCGCCCAATCTTTGACGTGCAGCTTGCCCGCATCGAAGTGCAGCGCCAGGTCCACCAGATAGTCCACCTTGCGGGCCGACAGCCCCGCCGCGCGCATGTCGTCGATCTTGAGCTTGAGCACATTGCCCGGCTTCATGCTGCGCGGCAGTGCGGCAAAGCGCTCCCACACGGTTTGCGCCGCCTTCACCGAAATTTGCTGCCCGACGATGCTGCGCGCCAGCGTGGTGAACGCGTCGCCGCGCGTTTGTAACGCCGCGTCACCAAACTGGGGAATCAGGCGCTTCATTACCCGGTCCTTCTTCATCAGGTGCTTGCAGGCCTCGGCCCAGTAGTCGGGCGTGGCCAGCGCCGGGCTGGACGGTGTGAGCGCCTCGGTCGCTACATTTTTAGAAGCTGCCACTGCGCGCCCCATCTGCCCTAGAGGCGCATTTCATGTTGAAAATTGTCACTGCGCGGCTTCCCAGGTCGTTCCAGCGGCCGAATCCTTGAGCACGATGCCCTTGGCCAGCAGGGCATTGCGGATGCGGTCAGCCTCTGCAAAATCCTTGCCCGCCTTGGCGGCAGCGCGGGCCGCAATCTGCGCCTGGATGTCGGCTTCGTCAAAAAAACCTGCACCGGCCTGCAAAAAGGCCTTCGGATCGCCCTGCAGCAGCCCCAGGCAGCCCGCCAGCGCCTTGAGCAGGCCCGCCAGTTCGGGCGAGCGGGTCTTGTTGACCTCGCTGGCCAGGTCGAACAGCACGGCAATCGCCTCGGGCGTGCCAAAGTCTTCGTCCATGGCCGCCTTGAAGCGGGCGGCATGGGGCTCGGCCCAGTTGATGGCCACCTCGGCCGGTGCGACCAGGCTAAGCGCCGTGTACAGCCGCTTGAGGGCCTGGCGTGCGTCGTCAAGGTGCGCGTCGCTGTAATTGAGGGCACTACGGTAATGGGCGCGCACGATGAAAAAGCGCACCGTCTCGGCGTCGTAGCTCTTGAGCACATCGCGGATGGTGAAGAAGTTTCCGAGCGACTTGCTCATCTTCTCGTTGTCCACGCGCACAAAGCCGTTGTGCACCCAGAATTTCGCCAGCGGCTTGCCCGTGGCGCCTTCGCTCTGGGCGATTTCGTTCTCGTGGTGGGGGAACTGCAGGTCCGCGCCGCCGCCGTGGATGTCGAAGGTTTCGCCCAGCGTGGCGCAGCTCATGGCCGAGCATTCGATATGCCAGCCGGGGCGGCCCGTGCCAAAAGGGCTGTCCCATTTGGCTTCGGGCGGCTCGCCCTCCTTGGCGGATTTCCAGAGCACAAAGTCGAGTGGGTCTTCCTTGCCATCCTGCACTGCCACGCGCTCGCCGGCACGCAGCTCGTCCAGCGACTTGCCCGAGAGCTTGCCGTAGCCCGCAAACTTGCGCACCGAGTAATTCACGTCGCCGTTGCTCGCGCGGTAGGCCAGGCCTTTGCCTTCCAGCTGGCCGATGAGCGAGAGCATCTGCGGCACATATTCGGTGGCGCGGGGCTCGACCGATGGCGGCTCGATGCCCAGCCGGCCGATGTCCTGGTGCATGGCGTCGATCATCTCGTCGGTGAGCTGGCGGATGGTGATGCCGCGCTCCAGCGCCCGCTTGATGATCTTGTCATCAATGTCGGTGATGTTGCGCACATAGGTCACGCGGTAGCCGCTGCTTTTGAGCCAGCGCTGCACCACATCGAAGGCCATCATCATGCGGGCGTGGCCGATGTGGCACAGGTCGTAAATGGTCATGCCGCACACATACATGCGCACATGGCCAGGTTCGAGCGGGGAAAAATCCTCCAATGCACGCGACAGCGTGTTGTAGATGCGCAAACTCATGGGGTTTCTGTAACGGGAGACTTGGTGGGGAACGGGTGAAGCCAGTTCACCCTGCAGCGAAAGGGACGGGCCCCGCGAGGGGATGCGCCCAGCCTCGGGCGCCCAGCGAAATCACCAGCGGCGACAGCGCACCGTCATGACAACCCCCTCAGCTACAATCCGCCGAAGTATAAGCCCCGCCCGGCGCCGGACAGTGCCCACCCCTCCCCTACCCGCCATGAAGCAAGCCTGCCGCACCCTCCCACGACTTTTGCGCCTGCTGGCCCTGACCGCATGGCTGGGCGCAGGCATGGCCCACGCCAGCGACTACGTCGAAATCACCCAGTTGCTCAAGTCCGGCAAGGCCGCCGAAGCCCTGGGCAAGGCAGACCAACGCCTGACGGCCGCCCCGCGCGATCCGCAGTTGCGCTTTTTGCGCGGCGTGGCCCAGACCGACGTTGGCCAGACCGACGCAGCCATCACCACCTTCACCCAGCTCATCCAGGAATACCCCGAGCTGCCCGAGCCCTACAACAACCTGGCGGTGATCTACGCCAGCCAGAACCAGCTGGACAAGGCCCGCACGGCACTCGAGATGGCGGTGCGCAACAACCCTGCGTACGCAGCGGCGCACGAAAACCTGGGCGACATCTACGCCCGGCTGGCTTACCAGTCCTACGCCAAGGCGCAGCAGCTGGAGGCCAACAACCCCGCCGTCCAATTGAAACAGGCCCAGCTGCGCGAGCTGTTCCAGCCCGCGCCTGCCCGTGCCGCGGCCAAGCCAGCAGCCTCACGCCCCTGACACCACCGCCCGCGGGCAGGGTTTTGCGGCCATGCCGCCTGCGCATCTGGCGGGCCGGTGGTAACTTCAGCGCCACTTTGCCCATTGCCGCGCCGGTACACCCCCAGGTTCGCGGCCCCGATTCATTCAAGGAGTTCTGCATGGTTTCCAGACGAAAATCGACTCTAGCGCTTACTGGTATTGCGCTTGCAGCTATGCTTTCAGTAGCAATTCCGGTGCAGGCGCAGGACGCCCCCAAGGTCAAGCTGGCCACCTCGATGGGTGACATCGTGGTGCAACTCAACCCCGCCAAGGCGCCCAAGACGGTCGAGAACTTTCTGGCCTACGTGAAAGACAAGCACTACGACGGCACGGTGTTCCACCGCGTGATCGACGGCTTCATGATCCAGGGCGGCGGCTTCACGGCCGACATGGTGCAAAAGCCCACCAGGGCCCCGATTCCGCTGGAAGCGGCCAACGGCCTCAAGAACGACACCTACACCATCGCCATGGCGCGCACGGGCAACCCCCACTCGGCCACCGCGCAGTTCTTCATCAACGTGAAGGACAACGCCATGCTCAACGCCCCCCAGCCGGACGGCCATGGCTACGCCGTGTTCGGCAAGGTGATCCAGGGCACCGAGGTGGTGGACAAGATCAAGGCCGTGGCCACCGGCAACAAGGGCGGCCACCAGAACGTGCCTATTACCCCCGTCACCATCCAGTCCGCCACGCTGGTGAAGTGATTTTTTTCTGAAAGAAGCATCGCCATGAGCAACCCCCAAGTCGAACTGCACATCGCCAACTACGGCGTCATCACCCTCGAACTCGACGCCGACAAGGCACCCAAGTCGGTCGAGAACTTCTTGTCCTATGTGAACAAGGGCCATTACAACAACACGATCTTTCATCGCGTGATTCCCGGTTTCATGGTGCAAGGCGGCGGTTTTGAGCCCGGCATGAAGCAAAAGAACTCGGATGCCCCCATCCAGAACGAAGCCAACAACGGCCTGAAAAACGCCAACTACACCGTGGCCATGGCCCGCACCAGCGACCCGCACTCGGCCACCGCGCAGTTCTTCATCAACGTGGCCGACAACGGCTTTCTGAACCACACCGCGCCATCGGCCCAGGGCTGGGGCTATGCCGTGTTCGGCAAGGTCGTTTCCGGCACCGACGTGGTGGACAAAATCAAGGCCGTCAAGACCGGCCGCAGCGGCTTTCATGACGACGTGCCCAAGGAAGACGTCGTGATCGAAAAGGCCGTCGCCCTCTGATCTGAATACGATCTCCGTGACCACGACCGTGCCCCGGTTCGAGGAGCTTGCCGCTCCTTCGCACTGGCGCACGGTCGATTTCATTTCGGACCTGCACCTGCAGGCCAGCGAGCCCGCCACCGTGGCCGCCTGGCAGCACTATCTGCAGACCACCACGGCCGACGCCCTTTTCATCCTGGGCGACCTGTTCGAGGTGTGGGTGGGCGATGACGCCATGTTTGAGCCCGGCAGTTTTGAAGCCCAGGGCTGCGCGGCCCTGCAAGCCGCAGCACAACGCCTGCCCGTGTATTTCATGCACGGCAACCGCGATTTTCTGGCGGGGCCGGCGTTCCTTGCGCACTGCGGCATCACCGGCCTGGCGGACCCGACAGTGCTGGTCTTCGGTGGCCAGCGATTCGTGCTCAGCCATGGCGACCTGCTGTGCCTGGACGATGTGGACTACCAGCGCTTTCGCGTGCAGGCGCGCAGTGCCCCGTGGCAAGAGCGCTTTCTGGCGCAGCCCCTGGCCGTGCGCCGGGCGCAGGCACGCGGCATCCGGCAAGCGAGCGAAGCGCGCAAGCAGTCGGGCGCCATCTACGCCGATGTGGATGGCCCCACTGCCATCGCCTGGCTTAATGCCGCCCATGCGCACACCCTCATCCACGGCCACACCCACCAACCCGCGCGCCACACCCTGGCCCCTGGCCTGCAGCGGGTGGTACTGAGCGACTGGGACGCCGCCGCCCACCCGCCGCGCGCCGAGGTGCTGCGCCTGACCGCTGCAGGCCTGGAACGCGTGGCCCCGCCCCCATGCCCCATGTCCTGACAAAACTCTGGCACCGGCTGCGCGCCACCGTGGCGCCCGTGCCGGCTATCTCGGCCACGCTCTGGCTGCAAACCCTGCAGCGCTACCCGTTTCTGGCCGCCCTGCCGCTGCACGACCAGTCCAAGCTGCGCGCGCTCAGCGCCCTCTTTTTGCACCACAAGCAGTTCCACGGCGCCCATGGCCTGGTGGTGACCGACGCCATGGCCATCGACATCGCCGCGCAGGCCTGCCTGCCGCTGCTGCACTGGGGCGACGCGGCCGCAGCCCTGGGCTGGTATGGCGATTTTGTGGGCATCGTGGTGCATCCGGGCGAGGCCGTGGCGCGCCGCCAGACGGTGGACCAAGCCGGCGTGGTGCACGAGCACACCGAGGTGCTGCTGGGCGAAGCCATGGAGCGCGGCCCCATCATGCTCAGCTGGCAACATGTGGCCAATGCCACCGAGAACACCACGCGCGGCCACAACGTGGTGGTGCACGAGTTTGTGCACAAGCTCGACATGCGCAGTGGCGCCCCCAACGGCTGCCCGCCCCTGCCAGCAGGCTTCATGGGCACCCGCACGGCCCGGGCCGCGCATGAAGCATGGTGGGCGGCCTGGGAGCCGGCCTATGCCGATTTTCGCGAACGCGTGATCATGGCCGAGCGCTTTGGCGCCGCGCAGCCTTGGCTGGATGCCTATGGCGCCACCGCGCCCGCCGAGTTTTTCGCGGTGGCGTGCGAGGCGTATTTTGTGAACCGGGCGCGGTTTGCACAGGAGTTTCCGGCGCTGATGCCGGTGCTGGATGCGTTCTTCCGGCCTGGGCTGCCCCAGCCGGATTGATCCTGCACCGCCAAGAAATTAGAGCCAAATGTGGCTCTAGCGCTTTACCACCAAGCGCAAGGAGCTACAAATTAAGTAGCATATCGACACACCTCAATACGGCGCGGGGGTGGTCGAGAGTGACTCCAGCCAGGCCACTGTGGCGGCCAACTCGGACGGGCGGATCTCGTGCGCGCCCGGGAACTCGTGGTAGCTCACCGACACGGGCAGCGCTGCCATGTGCTGCGCAATGGCCTGGGCGTTGGCCAGCGGAATCACGTTGTCGTGCGTGCCGTGGCTCAGCCACAGCTTCTTGCCGCGCAAGGCATCGGACGGTGCCTGCAGCGGCACCACCTGCGCCAGCAGGCGGCTGTGCCAGACCATGGCGGCATGCAGCAACTCGGGCCGCGTCAACAGCAGCGACAAGGCCATGATGCCGCCCTGGCTGAAGCCCCCCACCACGATGCGCTCGGGCGGAATGCCCAGCTGGGCCGAGGCCGCCTCCACCGTCTGCGCCACCAGGGCGCGGCTGGCGGCCTCTTGGGGCTCGTTGATGCTGCGGGCGCCACCGGGCGCGACCGAGAAATCAAACCATGCATGCGAGCCCGGCCCCATGCGGTTGGGCGCGCGCAGGCTCAGCACATGAAAGCGGTCAGGAATGTGCGCAGACAGGCCAAACAGATCCTGCTCGTTGCTGCCCACGCCATGCATCAGCACCAGCAGCCAGGGTCGGGGAGTGCCAGCAGCAGCTGGGCGTTGCAAAAAAGTGAGCGGTAAATCAAGCATGGTCAAGCGCCAGAGGCGGTTTTGGTTGGTAAATGGGGCGCAACGGCGCGGTCAGACCGCTGGCTGCAATGCAAAAGCATCCATCGCCAGCATGCTGTACATCACCTCGCGGCTCAGGTAGTTGGCGTGCAAATCGTCGCCGGCGGCACCCAGTGCAAAGAACAGCGGCAGGAAATGGTCATCGGTGGGGTGGGCGCGCTCGGCGTGGGGCGCCAGGCTGCGGTAGTTGAGCAGCGCCTTCAGGTCGCCGCGCGCAAGGGCCGATTCGATCCAGCGGCTGAATTCGAGCACATAGGGCGCGGGCTCGCGCGCCCCGCCAAAAAATTCGGACAGGTTGTGCGTCATGCTGCCCGACCCCAGCACCAGCACGCCCTGGCTGCGCAGGCCGCGCAGTGCGGCGCCCATGGCATAGACCTCGGCGGGGCCGGCGCCCACGGGCAGCGCCACCTGCACGACGGGCAGGTCGGCCTCGGGGAACAGGTGCATCAGCGGCACCCAGGCGCCGTGGTCAAACGGGCGCTGCGCATCGCCCTGGGCCACCACGCCAGCGGCCTGCAGCAGGGCCAGCACCTCTTGCGCCAGCGCGGGGGCGCCGGGCGCGGGGTATTGCAGCTGGTACAGCGCGGGCGGAAAACCGCCAAAGTCGTGCCAGGTGGCCGGTTGCGGGCCGGTCATGACCTGCGGGGTGCGGGCCATCCAGTGCGGCGACATGACGACCACTCCGCGCAGCGCCGGAAACTGCGCACGCAGGCCCTGGCCCCAGCGGGTGAGCGCGGGGCCGGTTTCGCCGGCGTCCAACGCAAACAAGGGCGCGCCGTGCGAGACATACAGTGTCGGAACAACGGTGGTGCTGGGGACATGGCTGGTGACAGGGGCAGAAGTGGTCATGGCAGGCTTTCAGTGAATACCTCGAATGTAAGAGCTATCAGGCAGCGATTCAATCCGTCCATTCAAAGACAGATCGTTCTACAAATCAAACCAATGCGACTGCCGACCCTGCGCACAGCGCGCCCACGGGGCCGCTCAGCCTCTCAGTCGCGCACCTTCCCCCGCAAGGCCTTGGTTTCGCCGCGCTGGGTTTTGGCCTGCAACCGCCGCTGGCGGGAGCCATAGGTGGGCTTGGTGGCACGGCGCGTGCGCGGCGGCTGCGCCACCGATTGCACCAGCGCATTCAACCGATCGAGTGCGTCGGCCCGGTTTTGCTCCTGGCTGCGGTATTGCTGGGCCTTGATGACCACCACGCCGTCTTGCGTGATGCGGGTGTCGCGCAGGCACAGCAGGCGCTCTTTGACATCGTCGGGCAGCGACGAGGCGCCCACATCAAAGCGCAGGTGCACCGCGCTCGACACCTTGTTGACATTCTGGCCACCAGCGCCCTGGGCACGCATGGCCGTGAACTCCACCTCGGCTTCGGCCACCTGCAGCAGCGCGGCGGTCATGCAATACCCCGCGCCATGGTGCCCATGGCGCTCAGGCCAGCGCCGCCAGCAGCGCCGCGTCAAACGCCTCGGGCTGCTCGAACTGCACCCAGTGGCCGGCGTTGGGCACCAGGTGCATGCCGCGAAAATCGGGGGCGGCCGCGGCAAAGGCCGCTTCGAGCTGGTGGATCCAGCTTTTGTACAGCGCGTCGTGCTCGCCATAAATGGCGTGCACCGGGCAAGCCACCTGCGGCAACGCGCGCGCCAGGATGTCGGTGTGCGCCAGGCGACGGCGCGGCATGCGGTCGCGCACCACATTGGCCACATGCGTCTGCAGGGCCAGGCCATCGATGCGGCGCGGGTCGTGCAGCATCAGCGCGCCCAGGTTGTAGCGGTGGATGGCCAGTTGCTCGTCCAGGTCGGTCAGGTGGCGCCAGGCTTTCAGCTCGAACTGCCGGTGGGGCACCACGCCCATGGCCGGCGCGCCCACCAGCACCAGCCGCTCGGCCAATTCGGGGTGCGCCGCCAGCAGCAGGCCCGCCGTCATGCCACCAAAGGAGAACCCCACCAGATCGCAGGGCGCGTTGCCCAGCAGCAGTTGCAGCCCCTCGCGCAGGGGGGCCACCAGCGCATCGGCATCGCCACCCGACAGCGGCGCCGCCGAGTCACCAAAGCCAGGCAAATCAGGCACCCACAGCTGGCGCCCGGCGGCCACCAGCGCATCCAGGTTGCGCACCCAATGCGTCCAGCTGCCGCTGCCGCCATGCAGCAACACCAGCGGGCGCACGCCCGGCCGGGCCGGGCCCCAGACATGCCAGACCAGATCACCTGCTCCGCAGGGCGTGGTGTGGCGCGCGGCTTGGGCGGCCAGGCGCTGCACCTCGGGTGGAAGTGACAAATCGATCATTCCTGGAGCCCTGCCAAGCCGTCAATCGCCAGGCCATAGCCCTTCACGCCAAAACCGCACATCACGGCTTTGGCGGCGGCAGAAATATAGGAGTGGTGGCGAAAGCTCTCGCGCGCGTGCACATTGCTGATGTGCAGCTCGATCAGCGCAACGCCCGTGCCCTTGATGGCATCGAGCAGCGCCACGCTGGTGTGGGTGTAGGCGCCGGCATTGAGCACCACGCCCGCCAGTTCGCCCTTGGCGTGCAAGGCACCGGCCTCGTGAATCCAGTCCACCAGCGCGCCCTCGTGGTTGCTTTGGTGAAAGCGCAGCGCAAACCCGTGGCGAATGCACACTGCAGCGCACAACTGCTCTACATCGAACAGCGTCTGGGCGCCATACACGGCGGGTTCGCGCGTGCCCAGCAGGTTCAGGTTGGGGCCATTCAGGACAAAAACGGTTTTCACAGGCATGCACTCCGGGCGATCCGCCTGCCACACCAGCAGGCCAGACGCCGGATTATGCGGTGCCCTCAGCCCCAGGCGCGGCGTTGGGCCCGCCCGCCATCCGGGGCCGAATCAGGCAGTCATGGCCGATGACGACCACCCCGCAGGGGCGAAATCAACGATCCCAGCGGTTGCCATGATCGCCACGCCCACCACGGTCACCACGATCTCGGTGGCCATGACGGTGCCCGCGATCACGGTAGTAATGGCCCGGTGGCTGCACGTAATAGCCGGGAGGGGCGTAATACACGGGCCGGGGCGGTGCGTAATAGACCGGTGGCGGCGGCTGGTAATAAATGGGCCGGGGCGCCACATACACCGGCGCGGGGGCCACGTAAACGGGATAGCCGCCATTGCTGACGCCCAACGCCACGCCTGGCGAATTCACGCCCACCGACCAATACACGTCGCGTGCCTGTGCAGTGCCAGCGCCCGCCAGCAGGGCCAGCGCCACACCGCCAGCAGCGGCCATGGCATAGATAGAACGGGTTTTCGTCATGGAAATCTCCTTGAGGGACAGAGGCAGCCAACCCACTGGACATGCCTCACTGGTACACAACGCACCACAGGGCCAAAAGGATGGCATGAAACGGGTCCGATATTGTTTCTGGACGTACACCCCACCCGCGCCCACCTTCGCCCACCTGCGCACGCGCCGCACCGCAACAAGCCGCCCCCTAAAATGGCCGCATGAGCACCCCCACCCCTGCCAACACCACACCCGCCGCCCACGCCGCAGCCACCGAAGCCGTCAAACCCAGTCACTTTTTGCGCCAGATCATCGAAGCCGATCTGGACAAAGGCACCTACGCCACCCGCCGCTGGGCCGGCAACCCCGGCGACGCCGCCCACCACGCGGCAGGCCAGCCCGACTCGGCGAAGATCCGCACCCGCTTCCCCCCCGAGCCCAACGGCTACCTGCACATCGGCCACGCCAAAAGCATCTGCATCAACTTTGGCCTGGCGCGCGACTACGGCGGCGTGTGCCACCTGCGCTTTGACGACACCAACCCCGAAAAAGAAGACACCGAATACGTCAACAGCATCATCGACGCTGTGAAATGGCTGGGCTTTGACTGGAACGGCGCACCCAACGCCGCCCCCTACCAGGCCAGCGACTACTTCGGTTTCATGTACCGCGCCGCCGAGTATCTGATCGAAGCCGGCCACGCCTATGTGGACGAGCAAACCGCCGAGCAAATGCGCATCAACCGGGGCGACTTCGGCAAACCCGGCATCAACAGCCCCTTCCGCGCCCGCACCCCGGCCGAAAACCTGCGCATCTTCCGCGAAATGCGCGACGGCAAGCATGAAGATGGATCGATGGTGCTGCGCGCCAAGATCGACATGGCCAGCCCCAACATCAACATGCGCGACCCGGCCATCTACCGCATCCGCCGCGCCACGCACCACAACACGGGCGACACCTGGTGCATCTACCCCATGTACACCTACGCGCACCCCATTGAAGATGCGCTGGAGCAGATCACCCACAGCCTGTGCACGCTGGAGTTTGAAGACCAGCGCCCGTTTTATGACTGGCTGCTGGAGCGCCTGATTGAAACGACAAAACTACCCGACGGGCGGGTAGTGGGCGGCCTGCTGGCCAGCCCGCCCCCCCGCCAGTACGAATTTGCGCGCCTGAACCTCACTTACGTCATCACCAGCAAGCGCAAGCTGGCTCAGCTGGTGTACGACCACAAGGTGAGCGGCTGGGACGACCCCCGCATGCCAACAATAGTCGGACTGCGCCGCCGTGGCTACACCCCAGCCTCCCTCCAGACCTTTGCCGAACGCATCGGCGTCACCAAATCCGACAGCTGGATCGACTACAGCACCCTGGAAGGCTGCCTGCGCGAAGACCTGGAACTCAAGGCCCACCGTGGCATGGCCGTGCTCAACCCCGTCAAGCTGGTGCTGACCAACTGGGACGACGTGATGGGCACCGGCCACCTGGAGCCCTGCAGCCTGCCCGCCCTGCCGCATGCAGCGGAAGGCGTAGAAGTGCCCACGCGCCACTTCACCATCGGCAAAGAAGTGTGGATCGAACGCGAAGACTTTGAGGAAGTGCCCCCCAAGGGCTACAAGCGACTCTTCCCCGGCAACAAGGTGCGCCTGAAGGGCGGCTACGTCATCGAATGCACCGGCTGCACCAAAGACGCGGCAGGAAACATCACCGAAGTGCTGGCCACCGTGGTGCCCGACACCAAGAGCGGCACCCCCGGCGCCGACAGCGTCAAGGTCAAGGCCGCCATCACCTGGGTGGGCGTGGCCGACGGCGTGAGCGCCGAAGTGCGCATGTACGACCGTTTGTTCCTGGAAGCCCACCCCGACGCGGGCGGCAAGGACTTCATTGAAAGCCTGAACCCGAACAGCCTGAAGGTGGTGACGGCCATCGTGGAGCCGTCATTGGCCAATGCCAAGCCGGACGACAAGTTTCAGTTTGAGCGGCATGGGTACTTTGTGGCGGACCGGGTGGACCACAAGGCGGAGAAGCCGGTGTTTAACTTGGCGGTGGGGTTGAAGGATTCGTGGGGCAAGTGATGTTGCGCCCTCAAACCATCCAGATTTTCCTACCTACGGGAGACCCGCGTGGCATGCGTGTGGCAGAGATCACCACCCGCATTGTTCGGGTAATCGAAGTACCGCGCAGCCAATTGGCGGACTTTCTGAAGCTGCCAGAGTCGCAACAGGTCGGCGTGTATTTTTTGATGGGCGATCTGTCAGACGCTGGCTTGCCTCGCGCATACGTTGGTCAATCTGGCAATGTTGGTAACCGGCTGGTACAACACAACCAGAACAAAGATTTCTGGAACCGCGCACTCGTGGTTATCTCCCTTACAAACAGTCTTACCCAGACACATGCCATGTTTCTGGAATGGTTCGCCATTGCTGAGGCGACTAAAGCGGGACGCTACAGTTTGGAGAATGGCAACACTGGCTCACAGCCGTACACCCCTGCGCCGCTACAAGCCGATTGCTATGAGATTCATGAAACAGCAGCTACTTTGCTGGCCACATTAGGCCAGCCGGTGTTTGAACCGCTGACTCAAACAGCCACAATGAGCAACGGCAAACCACAACCCGCCGAGCTGTTCTACTGCAAGGGCCCCGATGCCAACGGTGTAGGTGAATACACATCTGAAGGCTTTGTTGTGCTCAAGGGCTCGACGGCTCGCGTTGGCAACGTGGCATCCATTCAGGGCTCATCACAAGAACGCTTCCGAGAGCAACTAGTGACCGACGGTGTCCTGCAACTGCAAGGCACGCAATATGTGTTCACCCGAGACTATTTATTCACTAGTCCCAGCATGGCAGCAATTGCTGTGCTCGGGCGCTCAGCCAATGGTTGGATGGAGTGGAAAACAGACAAAGGACAAACGTTGGATGGCGCTAAGCGGCAAGCAGTGAATGCAACAAGCTGACAACACGAAATAGCAAGTTCATCAGGCAAAACGTATATGGCGAAGTTTCTATCAACCACCGGCACCAACTACCACCTTGAAGAACTGATCAAAGGCGCGTCAGACCGCCTGATTCTGATCAGCCCCTTCCTCAAGCTCAACGACCGGATGAAGGAGCTGCTGGCCGATAAAAACCGCCTGAAGATTGACGTACGCATCGTCTACGGCAAAAGCGAATTGCAGCCCCAAGAGATTGAATGGCTGCGCGGCCTGACCTACATACGCACCAGTTTCTGCAAGAACTTGCACGCCAAGTGCTACATGAATGAAGAGATGTGCATCATCACCAGCCTGAATCTGTACGAATTCAGCCAGGTGAACAACAACGAGATGGGCATCCTGATTCAGCGCAGCGATGACGGGCAGCTCTACAAAGATGCTTACGAAGAGGCGCAGCGCATCATTCGCATCAGCGACGAGGTGCGCATTTCTCTGGAGCGCGTCGCCAGCAGCAATCCAGAACCTGCGGCAACGCCAGCTTCGGAAGCCACCGGCACCGACAGCGAAACATCTGCCGGCGACAAGATTCCATCGTCCAAGCTGGCCCAGAAGCTCGGGCTCAAAACGGCACAACTGCTGGACCGGGCCACTGAACTGGGCTATCTCTCGCAGCAGGGAGACAAACACATGCTCACGGCCAAGGGTGAGCAGGCTGGTGTGGAGTTTGTCGCCAAGTCCCGCTTTGGCCCTTACTTTCTGTGGCCGCAGGATCTGGCCTTGAACTGATCCGCAGGACGTTCCCCACCCATGACTGACACCGAGCCGCGCGCCATCATCATTGCAGGCCCCAACGGTGCCGGCAAAACAACCTTTGCGCGCGAGTTTTTGCCCAGGGAGGCTCAGTGTCCGGTGTTTGTGAATGCCGATCTGATTGCGGCTGGCCTGTCGCCGTTTGCACCCGAAGTCGCCGCCATCAAGGCGGGGCGCATCATGCTGGCGGAAATTGATGACCACGTTGCACATCGCCGCAGCTTTGCATTGGAAACGACGTTGTCGGGGCGGGCTTATGCAGCGAAGTTGCTGCATTGGCGTGCACTGGGTTACCACGTCAGCCTTTTCTTCTTGCAACTACCAACCGCTGAAATGGCCATTGAGCGGGTGCGGTTGCGGGTGACCCAGGGCGGGCATAACATCCCCGACGATGTTGTTCGACGGCGGTTCGATGCGGGACTGACCCAGTTTGAGAAGACCTACAAACCCATCGTCAACGCCTGGTTTCTGTACAACAACCAGCATCACCAACCTGTGTTGCTGGCCAAAGGAGTTAACCCATGAGCGCCGTTCTGAAACCCTCTTCCACTATCGACCCCGCCCAGGCCGCATTGGCGGCCCTTTCACGCGCAGGGTTGCGTGCAGCCGAAGAGGCGCGGCGCACCAATACCTACATGGTGGTAGAGGAAAACGGCAAAGTGCTGCACGAGAGCCCGCAGCAGTATTTGCGCAAGCGCAGCGAGCAGCCCTTGCCCGAAAGCACCAAGACCAGCGCATGATTGATTGACACCGCCCGATGCACCCTGCCATCGCCCGCCGGGCGCGGTGCGCAACCCGTATCTGCTGCCCTGCATCCACCACTATTGAGTGGTGATCTTTTCAAACCAGCATTCGCTATCGATTGAGTAGCTACTGGCGCGCTCCCTGAAAGCGCTGGAGGCCAACTTCCCCCATAAGCACGCACCGCCGCTAAACTCCAAACCATGCGCCCCTCCGAAGCCCTTTCCCTCCACCGCTCGCAAATCCGCGAGATCGCACTGCGCCACCGCGTCAGCAGCGTGCGGGTGTTTGGCTCGGCGCTGCATGGGGACGACACGGCCGACAGCGACCTGGACCTGTTGGTAGAGCCCACCGCGCAAACCACGCTGATGGACATTGGCGCGATCCGGTTTGAACTGAAGCAGTTGCTGGGCATGGAGGTGGATGTGCTCACCCCCAACAGCCTGCCCGCCAGCTTTCGGGACCAGGTGCTGCGCGAGGCGATGGCCGTATGAGCCGGGCGCACCCGCTACAGGGGGCGCGTCATCTTGTGCGGCAGAGTCCAGGGCCCGCTTGGCGCTAGGCAGTGGGCTCCGGGCTTTTGAGATACAAACACAGCCATGCTTCCCCCCCAACCCCTGCCAACCCACTTCACCCCCACCTTCGCCCATGTGCCGCCTGGCCCGGTAGCAGGACCGTTGCAGCTGGTGCCCATCAACGCCGCCGTAGTGTCCGTGCACACGGCCGATGGCGCGCATGTGGGCTCGCTCAAGCTGGTCGGCGGAGTCTGGAAGTTCAAGGCCATGGGCTACGGCGCTGCCGGTGGCATGGAGCCCGGCCACGGCCCGCTGACGGAGCAGCACAACATGCAGTTCGCCACGCCCGATGCCGCCGAGGTGAGTGCGCGGCTGCTGGGGGCGCTGGGGAGCGCACTCTAGGAGCCGCCGTTCCAAGCCGATGGGCTGGCGTTGATGAGTGCGTCAGGCCTCCGCGCTGATCGATGCGTGTGCCATGCTATATTTTTCGTAGCTTCTTGCGCAATATCCATAAGCGCTAGACGCCAATTTTGCACACAAATGGCTGCTCCGTTAGACTGCAGCCCATGCGCCCTTCCCAAGCCCTCCGCCAGCACCGTGAAGCCGTTTGCCTTGCAGCAGCGCGCTACCGCGTAGTGAACCCTCGGGTATTTGGTTCCGCGCTGCGGGGGGATGACAGCGATGGCAGCGATCTGGACTTGTTGGTGGACGCTCTGCCCGGAACCACGCTGCTGGATCTGGGTGGTCTGCAAGACGAACTGCAGGAGTTGCTGGGCGTGCAGGTCGATGTGCTCACCCTCAAGGACTTGCCAGCCAGGTTCCGGGATATTGTTGCCCAGGAAGCCCGGCCTGTATGACCGTGAACCGGTTGGCGGATTATCTGGACCATATGCGCCAGGCCATTGCCGACGCGCAATCGTTCACCGAAGGCATGGCCCAGGCGGATTTCGAGCAAGACAAGCGCACCCAGCAAGCGGTGGTCATGAGCCTTATCGTTCTGGGTGAAGCGGCCACCAAGGTGATGGATCAGCATTCCGCTTTTGCGGCAGAGCACAGCCACATCCCTTGGCGCAGCATGCGTGGCATGCGCAACCGCATTGCCCACGGCTACTTTGATATCAATCTTGAGGTGGTGTGGGACACCGTTCAAACCGCCTTGCCGACTTTAAAGACTCAGCTCGACGCCTTGCCGTCAATTTGATCTCACCCTGCAATGCGAGACCGTTCCATGACTGAAGAGCCGGCATTTCGGAGCGCGCCAAGCTCGGCATTCTGACTTGGCAGGTGCCCATTTCGCTACTCTTTTCATAGCTTCAAGCGATTTAAATCTATGGGCGCTAGAAACCAAATTCATTCAAACTTCACCATCAGCATGAACTTCGCAGACCGCCTCCAACAACTCCCCTCCGCCAGCCACCTTGCCGCCCTGCACCTGCTGGGCGCGGACGGCCAGGTGCTCGCCACCATCGAGAACAAGCCCGGCCAGACGGGTTCGCTGGTGGTGTATGCCGCGCTGGCGGCGCTGTATGGCGGCCGCATCACGCCGGCGGCGGCCAGCTTGGGGCTGGAGTGGTATGCCGAGCATGTGGCCGATGCGCGGGCCTTTCCGGGCAAGCACCCCAACATCGACCGGCTGCTGGCCTGGGCGCAGGGCAGCGAGAGCTACCGCGCCCAGCCCGTCGCCGCGTGATGGCCAGGTGGCAGCGGGTGCTCTTTTGGTTACAGGGTGTCGAACACGCCACGGTCCATTCGTCGTAAAAAGGTGGTCGGTTGATCGCCGCACATGGGTTTGCCCACCGCTTTTCGACTGAAAGGACACCGACCATGACCGCCACCGGCCCCACCACGGGCACCGTTACCCTGCACCGCGTGTTGCGCGCGCCGCCCGAGCGGGTGTACCGCGCCTTTCTGGACCCCGACGCCATGGCCAAGTGGCTGCCGCCGCACGGGTTTACGGGGCGCGTGCTGACCCTGGATGCGCGCGTGGGCGGCAGTTACCGCATGCAGTTCACCAACCTGGGCAGCGGCACCATGCTGGCGTTTGGTGGCGAATATCTGGAGCTGGTGCCAGGCGCGCGCATCGTCCACACCGACCGCTTTGACGACCCCCACCTGCCGGGCGAAATGCGCACCACGGTCACGTTCAAGGCCGTGTCGGTGGGCACCGAGCTGGCGGTGGTGCAGGCGGGCATTCCGGCGGTCATCCCCACCGAGGCGTGCTATCTGGGCTGGCAGGCGTCGCTGCAGTTGCTGGCGCTGCTGGTCGAGGCGGAGATACCGGACTGACACCCGCTGCGGCCGGTGCGCGTGCAGGGCGCGTGCAAGGGGTGTAGCCTGGCGCGAGCGCGGGGGGTGCGGCAGACTGGCGCAACGCACCATCGCGATGATTGGCGGGCTTAGTTAGCTATATTTTTGATAGCTAATGGCGCTTATCCCTGCTGCGCAAAGTACACATTTGCCATCAAATTCGGTTACCCTCGCCGCCTTATCATCAAGGAACCCGCCATGAAAAAACTCAACGTCACCATCCAGCTTGAAATGTCCGTGCCGGACGACTGGGAACTGGTGGGAACGTCCGAAGGCACGCCGGTGCTCAAGCTGCCCAATGGCGTGTTCATGGATGTGGCCATCGAGCCGCTGTTTGCCAGTAACCCCGAGGAAACCTGGAGCAGCACCGATGACGACGATGTGCTCAACGACATTCTGGACATGGTGGAGAGCGAGGCGGTGACTTACGAATTTGTGACGCACTGAACTTCGCCGCAGAGGTGCGGATGCGCGGGCGGGGTGCCCCGCTAAACTGGGGTCCATGCCCACACCGCGCAGTGGCCTCACCCTGCAACTGCAACTGCGCCAGCACTTCACCCACCATGCCCCCATTCCGCGCTTGCCCCCGCCCCCTTGCACTGAACCGCCGCACCGCACTGCTCGGCACGCTGGGGCTGCTGGCCTTGCCTGCAGGCCCAGCGGGCGCCACGGCCGCACGGCCCGCCCACCCACCCCACCCACCCGACTGGCCGCGCACCTTGCAGGTGCCCGGCGGCGTGGCGCGGCTGTCGCTGGGCCCGACGGCCACGCGCCCGGTGGCGCAGGCGCGCCAGGGCAACACCGATGTGCCGGTGCTGGTGGTGGGCGATGCCATTGAGTGGATGGCCGTGGTGGGCATACCACTGGCGGCCGTGCCGGGCGATGCGCACATCAGTGTGGTGCAGGCCGATGGCGGCGGCGCGAGGCAGGTGCCCTACACCGTGGCGCCCAAGCAGTACCAGGAGCAGCACCTGAAAGTGTCGCCGCGCACGGTGGACCTGTCGCCCGAAGACCAGGCCCGCTATGAGCGCGAGCGCGACCACCAGGCGCAGGTGATGGCCACGTTCAGCGAGCAGCCCGCGGGCGGCGCGCTGCAGTCGCTGCGCATGCAGGTGCCGGTGCCGGGGCGGCGCTCCAGCTCGTTCGGGCTGCGGCGCGTGTTCAATGGGCAGGCGCGCAATCCGCACAGCGGCATGGACATTGCCGCCGCCACGGGCACGCCCATCGTGGCGCCGCTGCCGGGCAAGGTGATCGATGTGGGCGACTACTTCTTCAATGGCGGCACCGTGTGGCTGGACCATGGCCAGGGCCTGCTCAGCATGTATTGCCACCTGAGCAGCATGGACGTGCGCGTGGGCGATGTACTGAAGGCCGGCGAAGCGTTCTGCAAGGTGGGCGCCACCGGCCGCGTGACGGGCCCGCACCTGCACTGGGGCGTGATGCTGAACCGCGCCATGGTGGACCCGGCACTGTTTGTGCCCGCATGAACGCGCACCGGGGCCGCGCGCCCGCAACCAAAAATTCGACCATGTCCGTAGCAACCCCTTCCCACCAACGCAGCCGCACAGCGTGGCGCCTGGCACTTGTGTGTGCATCGCTGGCCTGCACAGGCTGCGCCGTGGTGGCCGTGGCCGATGCCGCCATCACGGTGGCCGCCACCACCGTGAAGGTCGGCGCCACCGTGGTGGGCGCGGCGGTGGATGTGGGCGCCGCCGGCGTGCGCGCCGTGGTGGGCAGCGACGACGACGACGAATGAGCGCCGGTGCGGCGACCCCGCCGCCCGCTATGCCCGCCTTGCCATGAACCTTGCCCCCCGCCGCCCCACCCTGGCAGGCCCGTCGTCACGCCGCCCCGTGGCGCCGCACACCTCGCCGCGCACCTCGCCACCCACCTCGTCGCCATCCACCCCGGCGCGCCTGATCCGCTTCAACAAACCCTATGGCGTGCTCAGCCAGTTCACCGCCGAGGGCAAATGGCAAGGCCTGAAGGACTACATCGACCTGCCCGGCGTGTATGTGGCCGGGCGGCTGGATGCCGACAGCGAAGGCCTGCTGCTGCTGACCAACGACGGCAAACAACAGGCCCGCATTGCCGACCCGCGCTTCAAGATGGAAAAAACCTACTGGGTGCAGGTGGAGGGTGTGCCGGATGAAGCCGCGCTGGCCGCGCTGCGCGGTGGCGTGCAGCTCAACGACGGCCCCACGCTGCCCGCCCGCGCACGCCTGCTGGAGCCAGCGCCCGAGGTGTGGGAGCGCAACCCGCCCATCCGCGAGCGCCGGGCCATCCCCACGGCATGGATCGAGCTCATCATCCGCGAGGGCCGCAACCGCCAGGTGCGCCGCATGACGGCTGCGGTGGGCCACCCCACGCTGCGGCTGATTCGCGCGGCCATCGGGCCCTACACGCTGCAGGGGCTGGCGCCGGGCGCCTGGGCAGACTGACCACCTCAGCCGACCCCACCCGTTGCAATGGCTTCAGACGCCAGCCAGCGTCTTGAAGGTGTTCAGCACGGCGGGCCCGTTGAACGGTTTCACGATCCAGCCGCGAATGCCCGCGGCCTTGCCGCGTTCCTTCATGGTGGGCGAGTTCTCGGTGGTCAGCATGATGATGTTCACGGTGCTGTTGCGCAGTTCGCTGCGCACTTTCTCGACCATGGTGAGCCCGTCCATGTTGGGCATGTTCACATCGCAGACGACCAGCTTGATGGCGGGGTCTTGCCGCAGCTTGGCCAGGCCGTCCACGCCATCGACGGCAAAAGCCACCTTGAAGCCGTTCTTGGTCAAAAAGTCGCCGAGTTCGTTGCGAACGGTGCTGGAGTCGTCCACGATGAGTACGTTTGCCATGTCAGTTGTCCTTGGATTGCAGGTGTTGGAAGCGCGGGGAAGGCGGGCGTCAGAACAGTTCCAGTTCCCCGGTGCTGACGGGTTGCTCTTCGGCCTTCCATTCGAAGTCCATGGGTTCATAGACCCGCGCGCACAGCGAGGCATGCAGGCGCAGGCCATCGGGGGTGTCCACCCGAAAATGCTGCAGGTGCTGCGCACCGAGATGATCGAGGTGGGGCAGGCTCCGGATGTCCAGGATCTGCGGGGTCGAGAGACCCAGACCGTCGTAGAAAGCGCCCAGCTCCCGGTTGAGGGTGCCGCAGCACATGTTGCCGCTTTCGCAGATGGCGTCGATGAAATCCTGGTGGGTCATCGACTCGGGTGAGCGCTGGCCCATCTGCGCCATGTAGGCCTTCATGGGCGCCGACTCATCGAAATGCAGCGCCGTTATGATGCGAAACGTGTAGGAAGCGATGGTGAGCACCACCATGCGCGTGCCGGTGCCGCCTGCGATGGGGTCCATGGCTTGGATGTCAACGCCGGGGGCGCCACCCGCAATGCCATGGCGCAAGCCCAGCAGCATCATGCGGTCCAGGCTGGCCTTGGCGCGGGCACTGATTTCGGGAACTCGGTTCATGCGTGCAGTGCCGCCTGGACTTTTTGGTTGGTCAACTCCAGGGCGCTGGCCGTGTTGATCACCATCTTGCCGCCGGCCTGCATGTCCTGGAAGACCGTGGTGGCGATCAGGTCGTTTTTGTAGAGGTTGTCGCGGTAGTGCTTGGAGAGGGCTTCGGCCCGCACCGACAGCTCCCGCATTTCATTGGCGACCACGGCGAAGCCCCGGCCCGCCGCGCCTGCGCGGGCCGCCTCGATGGAGGCATTCAGCGCCACGATGATCATCTGCGAAACGATGCGCGCGAAATCGTCGTTCTTCTGGTGCATGTCCTTGTTGTGGGCCACCAGCTGGCTCATGTCGGCGTGCCAGCGCTCAAACGTCTTGCTGATGCCCTGCAGTTCCGCCAGCGAGCTGGCAAGGGCCGTCGTGTGCACGGTGGCGCCCTCCACCAGCGACTGGGTTCTGGCCTGGGCGCTGTATTCCAGCGCCTGCAGTTCGCTGGGCAGGCGCTGCAGTGCCATTTGCAGTTCATGGTCAGTCTGTTGCAGCGCCAGCTGCAGATCTTCGATCTGTGCCTGCCACTGTGCCTCAGCCTCCCGCTGGGGCGCGCCATGGTCGATGACGGGGACGAGCTGGGCACGCTGGCGCGCCCTGCGCGCAAACCACCAGCCCGACACCAGAGCGCCGGCCACGGCGCCGCCCACGAAGAAAATCAGCATTTCCATGGGAATGTGCTCCGGCGCGCTCAGGACTGCACGCGCAAGGCGTACTGCGCGGGCAGGTGGATCAGGATATCGAAAGCCCGTTGGGTACTCGCAGTGGCTGCACGCAGCTGCAGGGCAACGTTGCCGCCATGCTCCGCAACAAAGGCCTTGACCGCGTCCATGCCCACACCCCGGCCCGACACCGCAGTGACGGCGGCGGCGGTCGAAAAGCCTGGCTCAAAAATCAGCTGCACCAGCGCTTCATCGCTGGGCGCATCGTGGGGCTCCAGCAGCCCTGCCTGCTGCGCCTTGGCGCGGATGCGTTCGAGGTCGAGCCCCCGGCCGTCATCAGCAATGCGCAGCTGCAGGTGTTCCTCATTCAGCGCCATGTCGATGACGATGCTGCCAGCCGGCGGCTTGCCTGCGCTCACCCGGGTTGCAGCCCCTTCGATGCCATGGTCCATGGAGTTGCGCAGCAGGTGGGTGAACACGTCGCGCAGCATATCGGCCACCTGGTGGCGCAGAACGATGTCGGCATCGTTCACCTGCACCAGGGGCGGCTCCTTGTCCAGCTCCTGCGCCAGCGACGGCAGGGAGGCCAGCGGCCCGCTCAGCGCGTCAGACAGGCGCACGCCAACCCAGCCATGCAATGCATTCGCGGCCTGGGCCGTGGCGGTGCGCAGCGCGGCCACATCGTCGCTGCCGGCCGCGTCGCTGAGTGCGAGCGCCAGTGCCTCCACCTGCTCGCGCTCCATCGCCACCATCTGGCCGTTGGCGGCAGGCGCACCCGCGCTCCGGTCGCGCAGCTTGACCTCGTTGACCATCTGGTAGATGGCCAGCATCTCGCGCACGCCGGCCAGGTCCGATTGGAGCGTGTCGGTTGCCCAGGCGGCAGGGTCTTGCCGCAGCTGGTCGTAGCGTTGCTCGGCCGCATGCACCACATCGGTCAGCTGCTGCAGACCATAAGTGCGCGCATTGCCCTTGATGGTGTGCATGTTGCGGAACAGCTCGTCAATGGCCGCCGGGCGCGCAGCGGCGTTGGTGGCGGCCTGCCCGATGAGGCGCTCGTTGGCCTGCAGGAACGCCGTGGCGCCCGCGATGAAGGATTGGAACTTTTCCCGGTCCATGCCGAGGATCTGGCCGATGATCGCCAGTTCCTGCTGCTGGGCATGCGCGGCATGCGCGAGCTGGCGCAGCTCGGTGACGTCGCGAATGCACAGCATGAGCCGCTCGATGGTGCCACCCTCGCTGGTGATGGGCGACCAGCCCAGCTCCCAGGTGCGCGTGCTGCCGTCGGGTTGTGGCCGAACGATCTCGCGGGGCAGCAGGTGGGCGTTGAAATCAAAATTCATCGCCTCCTCGCCGATGCACGCGCCGATGGCGGCCAGGGCCTGGTCCTTGGCATCCACCCCGAGATTCGACCCCGCAAAGACCACATCCGCCACGGTCTGGCCAGCAATGTCGCGCCGCTCCAGCAGCGCCGTCAGATGCTCGGAAAACTCGGGGTGAATCAGTCCACCAGACTGCAGCGTCAAAATGCCCTGCGGGATGTAGTGCAGCATGGCCTGGATGTCCGCACTCTTTTGGCGCACCAGTTCGCTGCTTTGCTGGATCTTTTCGACCATGGTGTTGAAGGCCATGAGCGAGCGCCCGATCTCGTCCTGCCGGGTCACGGGCACGCGGTGCGTGAAATCCTGGCTGGTGGCAATGGCGGTCATCTTGGCTTCCATCTCGCCGATCGGGTGGATGATTTGCCGGTACAGCAGATAGCCGATGAAGGCCAGGCCCAACACCGAAACCACCGTGACGACCGCCAGCGTGGCACTGGTGTCCTTGAGGTTCTGGTTGAGTGCCTCGATGGCCTCATCCTTGCTGCGGCGCTTTTCCAACTGCACCGCATCCAGCAACAGCCCTTGTTCGCGCAGGTACTGATCCACGGTGGCCGCCATGGTGGCTTCGGCCAGATCCTGCTGGCCCGCGCGCTTGAAGTTCGCAGTGTCGTCAATGGCCGCGAAATAGTTGCTCAGGCTGTCTTGTGCCTCTTTGATGATGCCGCGCTGCGCATGGCTGTCCGCTTGCTCGGACTGGTCCTGCAGCGCTTTGACCAGACTGGCTTTGCGCGAACTCAGCTCCTCATGGGCCCGCTGGGCGGCCTCCTTGTCGGGCGCCGCAACCATCGACAGGGTTGCGATCTGGATGTCTTTGAGCTGCCCCATCAACTCCACCGACTGGATGGTGCTGGGCACCACACCCTCGGTGACGGACTTGACCTCGTGAGCCCCTTTCTGGGACTGGTAGAGCGCGTATCCGCCAATACCACCCAATGCGGCGAAGGTCAGGGCGATGAGAAAAACAATGCGTTGTCGTACGGTCATGAAGAAGAGACGACTTCGCCGCCTGTTACAAATAGATGCAATCATCGACTAATCGAGTTGCATTTTTATGACAACCGTATTAACCCGCAGGCGCCAGCAGCACAACAGCCGCCAAGCCGCCGGCATGCGGTAGGCAGCACCTACTCCACCGTCAGTTCACCCATGGCCAGGTAGCGTTTGATGAGGTCAAAAAAACTGTCATAGAAGACATCGGAGGCAATGGTCTCGCTGCCCACCTTGATCAGGGCTTCATCGGTGGCCAGCAAGGGCAGCGACAACGAGCCCACGCCGCCCACGCCCACACTGGCGGAGTTGTTGGTCTTCTTGAGGGAGTAGCGGTCTTGCAGGGCCGTCACAAAGCCCAGACTGACCTTGCCATTGGCGCTTTCGGGCACGCACACCACGCGGATCATCATCTGCAGGTGCGCGTCCGCCTCGGGCTGAAAGTTCTTTCGCCCCTCCACCATCTCGGCCACATGGTTGTTGATGATGTAGCCCTGGCTCAGCAGCGCCCGGCGGGCGGCCTCGCAGGTTTGGGCCGGCGCGGCATCGAACAGGCGCGAATAGGTGGCCACAGAACCGAAATTTTCCTGCGGCGAATACACCTTGGTGGGCGCGGCGCACCCGGCCAGCACGACCCCAACAGCCAACAGGCCAAGAACCAAACGCATAGCACCACGCCCGGCAGGCGCGGGGGTGGCGGTGTGAAAAAAAATACGCTGGGGCATCCAGGAAAAGCTCAAAACCGGGTACTCCTTGGGGTAGCAATTTTCGCGGGCATTGCAAGATCATGCCACCCAGTCTCTGACAGCAAAGCCAGTGGCCGGTTCCCCGGAACTTTCCGCGTTGGCCAAGGGCATCGCACAATGGCGCCTTCGCCCGAAGGCGGGCTTGAGACAAAGGTTTTCCATGAAGATTGCCGTGATGGGCGCGGGTGCCGTGGGCTGCTACTACGGCGGCATGCTGGCGCGCGCAGGCCACGAGGTCACATTGATAGCCCGCGCGCACCATGCCCAGGCCATCAATGCCCACGGACTGCTGCTCGAAACGCAGGCATTCACGCAGCGCTTGCGCATGGCGGCCAGCACCGATGCCAGCGCGGTGCGTGGCGCGCAATGGGTGCTGTTTTGCGTCAAATCCACCGACACCGAAAGCGCAGGCCGCGCGCTGGCCCCACACCTGGCCGAGGACGCCGTGGTGCTGAGCCTGCAAAACGGCGTGGACAACGCCGAGCGCCTGCAGGCAGTGATGGGCCGCCCCGTCATCCCGGCCGTGGTGTACGTGGCCACCGAAATGGCCGGACCGGGCCATGTGCGGCACCACGGGCGCGGCGAGTTGGTGATGGCACCCGCACCCGCCAGCACAGACATCGCAGCCACCCTGGGCGCGGCGGGCGTGCCGGTGCAGGTGTCCGACAACGTGGCCGGCGCGCTGTGGGCCAAGCTGGTGCTCAACTGCGCCTACAACGCCTTGTCGGCCATCACCCGGCTGCCCTATGGCGAGATCATGCACAGCCCCGGCCTGGCCGTGCCCCAGGTAATGCAGGACATCGTGCACGAATGCCAGCGGGTGGCGCAGGCCAGCGGCATCGCGCTGCCGGCCGACACCCTGGACGCCGTGCTGCGGCTGGCGGCCACCATGCCCGCGCAAATGTCGTCCACCGCACAAGACCTGGCGCGCGGCAGGCGCAGCGAGATCGACCACCTCAATGGCTTCATCGTGCGCCAGGGCGAGGCGCTGGGCATTGCCACGCCCGCCAACCGGCTGCTGCACACGCTGGTGCGGCTGCTGGAAAAAGGCCTGCCCGCACAGCAAGGCGGTGCCGCATGAGTGCCGCCGTGCGCATGCTGCTGCGGCAACACCGCGCGCTGGCGTGGGCGTTCTGGGCCTTGCTGCTGTGCGTGGCGGTGCTGTCGCTGATGCCCACCGCCTATCTGCCGGCACAGGTGTTCAACCTGTGGGACAAAGCCCAGCATGCACTGGCCTTCACCGCGCTGGCCACACTGGGCCTGCTGGCCTATCCCCGCCAGCCCTGGCGCGTGGCCATCGGGCTGCTGGCTTTTGGCGGAGCCATCGAACTGGCGCAGGCCGCCACCGGCTGGCGCTATGGCGAATGGAGCGACTGGCTGGCCGATGCCGTGGGCCTGGCGGCGGGAAGCGCCCTGGCCGCGCACCCACGGCGCCTGATGGACGAGCCAGCCCAGCCGGCGGCGCAGGCATCGACACCACGATAACGCACCATCCACCGCACCCGCACCCGTTCCCGTTCCCGTTCCCGTTCCCGTTCCCGTTCCCGTTCCCGTTCCCGTGCCCGTTCCCGTGCCCGTGCCTGTCTCTGCCCTGCTCTGCCTGGTCGTCGCCATCAGCGACGGCGACACCCTGACCGCCCGCTGCGGCACACCCGGCGCCTACCAGCCAATGAAAGTGCGCATCGCGGCCATCGACGCGCCCGAGCGCAAGCAGGCCTTTGGCCAGCGGGCGCAGCAGCATCTGGCGCAGCTGTGTTTCAAGCAGCGCGCCACGCTGCACGCGATGGACGAAGACCACTACGGCCGCACCGTAGCCAACGTGCGCTGCGGCACCACCGACGTGGCCGCAGCGCAGGTCAGCGCAGGCCTGGCGTGGGTCTACACACCCTATGCCAGCGAGCACCCGCACTTGGTGCGATTGCAGCAGCAGGCCCGTACCAGCGGCAAAGGGCTGTGGGCACAGCCCCGCCCGCTGGCGCCGTGGAGCTATCGGCAGCGGTACCAGCGCTGAGAGGCTGAGAGTCTTTCATCCATGCCCGCCTTGCACGCCAAAACACACCGGCTCGTCGTTGCAAATACTCGCCATAGCCCGAGCTATGGCTGTGTTTTGCGCCTAGACCCGGCGCGTTTTGACGCGCCTTTCGGGCACGGCCGAAAAACGCTCAGCCTCTGAGCCCACTTCGCAAGGCCTTGGGAGCGACAACTCCGCGCCCCGGCGCGATTCAGTCGGCGGCTGCAGGCTGGGCGTTGAAAACACCGCTGAGCAGTTCGGTGAGCCGCTCGGCCCCCATCTTGAAACCGCAGGCCTGCGCGTGGCCGCCGCCGCCCATGCTTTCGGCCAGCGCGATGCAATCAAAGTTGCGCTGCGCGCGCAGGCCCACCTTCACGCCCTTGGCGCCCGCGCTCCACATCAGCGCGAAGGTGCCGGTTTTGGCGGACAGCAGGTCGCCCACCAGGCTGTGGAACATGCCCGGCGCGTTCACCATCAGGCCCTCGATGCCGTTGAACACCAGGGGCTGCGCGCCTTCGGCAATGTCGGCCGCCAGCTTGCGGTATTTTTCGTCCATCGCCGCGCCGCGCGCCATGAACTGCGTGAGCTGCTCGGGCATGAAGGCGGCGATCTCCTGCCAGCGTGCAAACTCCTGGGGCTCCATGTCGAGGGCCGACAAAAAGCCCGCGCTCTCGGGGAACTCCCATTTCCAGATGTCGCGGTCCTCGATGTATTTCAGCAGTTCCGGCACGGGCTGCCCGGGGTGGAAGAACTCCCACGCCAGGCGCGCGCCCGACTTGTCCATGTCAAAGTGCACCACGCCGCAGCGGCAGGCAAAGCCGGTGAGCTTTTCGGCGGCGCTTTTGTGGTGGTCCAGCATCACCAGCTTGGCGGCACGCTCTTCGATGGCACACAGGATCTCGGCCGAGAACGAAAAATCCAGGATGTAAACCGCGCGGCCCTGCAAGGCCGGCAGGTCATCCACCGACTGGATTTCGCCATGGTCCAGCCCCCGGAACTCGGCGGCATCGCCGTAATACAGCCACGCGGCCAGCGCGGCGCCAAAGCCGTCGGGGCAGTTGCGCCCGTGGTACAGAATCAGCGGCGCGGGGTCGTTCTTGTCGGGTGCAACCAGCAGTTGCAGCGGGAGGATGGTTTTCTTCGTCATGGCCCCGATTGTCGCGCGCACAGCCCCCTGCTACCGGCACGGGGGCAACCCATCGTGGCCCGTGTGCAAGCCATCCCTTACTGCACAATGCGCGCCTGCCGTGCTGCATTGCAGCTTCGCCCCGCAGCCCCTGCACCCACGCCCATGCCCCCTTTGCACATCCTCTGGCGCGACGAGCACCTCGTGGCGGTTTACAAGCCCGCCGGCTGGCTGGTGCACCGCACAGGCCTGGATGCGGGCGAAACGCGCTTTGTGATGCAAACCCTGCGCGATCAACTGGACCAGCATGTGTACCCCGTGCACCGGCTCGACAAAGGCACCTGCGGCGTGCTGGTGATGGCGCTGCACAGCGCTGCGGCGCGCGCGCTGTCGCAGGCCTTCGAGCACGGGGCGACGCACAAACGCTACCTGGCCATGGTGCGCGGCTGGGCGCCTGAATCCATCGACGTGGACCACGCCCTCAAGCCCGACGATGCCCCCGCCGATGCCGCTGTGCAAAACGCCCACACGCGCTTTCGCCGCCTGGCGCAGCTCACGCTGCCTGAAGCCAGTGACGCGCGCTTTGCCAGCACGCGCGTGTCGCTGGTGGAGGCCTGGCCCACCACCGGGCGGCGCCACCAGATCCGCCGCCACCTCAAGCACCTGGCGCACCCCATCATCGGCGACGCCACCCACGGCAAAGGGCCGCTGAACCGCTGGTGGGCCGAGCGCCTGGGCCAGCAAAGGCTGTGGCTGCACGCCTGGCAGCTGGTGGTGCCGCACCCGGTGACGGGCGTTGCGCTGGCGCTGGACAGCGGCTTGCAGTGGCCCGCGTGGAACACCCCCAGCCCCACTGCCGCGAATGCCATGCAAGAAGACAACGGCGCGCAGGCCCCCACGGCAGACTGGCAACGGCTGCTGGCAGGGCTGCCTTGGCAAGCCTCGCCCGATGCACGCTAGCCGGGCTCGGCCAGTTGCACGATGCCAACCCGGAGCGCCGCAGCAACAACTATGTTTTTCATAGCACTTAACGCTTTATCATCAAGCGCTAGAAGCCGATTTGATACATAACCCATTGCCATGCAAGCCGAAGACATCCTTCATTTCTGGTTCGACGAACTCTCGCCCGCGCAGCACTTTGCCCAGGAAGACGCGATCGACGCCATGATCCGCGTGCGCTTTGGCGCCACCTGGCAGGCGGCGCAGCGCTGCGAGCTGTGGGGGTGGCGCGCAACGCCGCAGGGCCGCCTGGCCGAGATCGTGGTGCTCGACCAGTTCTCGCGCAACATCCATCGCGGCACGCCGCTGGCGTTTGCGCAGGATGCCCAGGCCCTGGTGCTGGCCCAGGAGCTGGTGGCCGCTCGCCTCGATGCCGCCCTGCCCCCGGCGCAGCGGGCCTTTGCCTACCTGCCCTACATGCACAGCGAATCCGCCGCCATCCACGCCCAGGCCATGGTGCTGTTTGACCAGCCGGGGCTGGAGAACAACCTGCGCTTTGAGGTGCTGCACCGCGACATCATTGCGCGGTTTGGCCGCTATCCACACCGCAATGCCACACTGGGGCGCGTGTCCACGCCCGGCGAGCTGGCGTTTCTGGCCCAGCCGGGCTCATCCTTCTGAAGCCCCGGCTGCGGGGCCTCACAGGGGCCGCGCAAGGCAACCCGCCGCGCGGCCCACGCTGGGCGAACCGGCCCGGTTTGTGACGTACCATCCCACCCCGAGTGGTCCCATCCCGAGACCCACACAGGAGGATCTATGGCAAAAGGACAAATGCACAACAACAAGATGGCGAAAAAGCCCAAGAAAGACACATCGCCCCCCAAGGAAGGCCACGGCTCTGACCGCCCCATGCCGCCCATGACCACGGTGATCCCGCGCGGCAAGGACAAGAACAAATAAGCGACAGTATTTTGCGATGGGGCGAGAAAAATTGAGCCCCCACAGAGCCGGGCCCATCGGCAAAACTCACGGCTCGCGGGTGCCGCTGCCCTTCTTTTTGCGGTTTTCACGGGCCTGCTTCTTGGCCTCGCGCTCGGCGTCCGCCAGCGCACCGGCGGCCCGCCAGGCCTCGAACTCGGCCGGCGTTTCCAGCGTGATGCGGCCCAGGATGGCGGTGCGGAAGTCGGTCATCACGATCTCGGCCGTTTTTTGCAAATTCACGCGCCCGCCGCCCAGCATGGCGCCGCGCTTTCTGCCAATGGCTTCGAGCAGATCTTCGTCGTGCATGCGGGCCACGGTGCCAGCCGGCAGGCCCAGCTTGTAGCGCGCCTCCAGCAGCGGCGCATAGTGCTGCTGCAGGCGGCGCAGCAGCTCCAGCGCCACCAGTTCTTCGTCATACGCATTGCGGCCAATGGCGCCGCTGGCGGCCAGGTTGTAGCCGCTTTCCACCACCACGATGCGCGGCCACAGCATGCCCGGCGTGTCCCACAGATAAAAATCGTCGGCCAGCGTGATGCGCTGCTCCAGCTTGGTGATGCCGGCTTCGTCGCCCGTCTTGGCCTGGCGCTTGTTGGTGAGGGTGTTGATGAGCGTGGACTTGCCCACGTTGGGCACGCCGCAGATCAGCACGCGCATGGGCTTGGCCATGCCGCCACGGTGGGGCGCCAGCAGGTGGCAGCCGTCGATCAGCTTGCGGGCGGGCGCGGGGTCCTGCGCATCCAGCGCCACGGCGCGCGTGGCGCTCTGAGCGTTGTACCAGTCCAGCCACAACGCGGTGCGCTCGGGGTCGGCCACGTCCTGCTTGTTGAGCACCTTGAGCGTGGGCTTGTGGCCCGTGAGCTCGGCCAGCAGCGGGTTGGCACTGGAGCCGGGCAGGCGCGCGTCCAGCACCTCGATCACCACGTCAATGTCCTTGATGCGTTCGGTGATGGCTTTCTTGGTCAGGTGCATGTGACCGGGGAACCACTGGATGGCCATGCGAGGGGTACTTTCTTGATTGTTCGGTGCGGGCTGAGGGTGGCAAGGATAATCGCGTCCCCTGCCCTTTCGTTTCACGCCCGCCATGCCCGCACCCACCAACCGCCCCGCCAGCCCCGCCGACAAGGCCTCCGACAAGGCCGACAAAGAGCTTTTGTTCAAGGGCGTCACCTGCGTGCTGATCGGCCTGGTGGTGCTGATAGGCCCCTATGTGGCGCGCTCGCCCAGCGTGCAGGACATCATGGCCCAGTCGGCGCTGGCGGGCTGGTTCGCGCTGGTGCTGGGGGGCGGGTTTCTGGTGCGCCATGCCATGCGCCGGGCGGCGGCGGCCAAGGCACGCGGCCGGTCATGATGCGGGACCTTGGGGCGCAGCGGCCCGCCCGCGCCACCGACGGCCCCTCGGCCCGCGCCATGTTCGAGGTGCTGCAGCAGCTGGCCCGGGCGCAGGGCCTGGCGCTGCGCGCGCCCCCGCCCGAGCCCACCACCTGCTGCGGACGCGGCTGCAACGGCTGCGTGTGGGAGGGGTATCTGGATGCGGCCGAATACTGGCGGCAAGAAGCGCTGCTGCAGATAGATCCTGTTGATTTTTGGTGAAATATGCCCGCAGCGCTTGCTGTGTAAGCGCTAGCAGCTATCATTTTTTATTGACTGGCGACATGCGGCGGATGCCGATGGAAAGGACCCGTTGTTTGATGGCTCATTGCCAGGCCGCGGTTTCACACAGAGCGGCGCTTTCTTGCCCGTCACCCCGTCACCCCGTCACCCCGTCACCCCGTCACCCCGTCACTCAACGATCAACCTGTAAGCGCGATCACGACGGCGGAGTCGTCAATCTGGGCCGCACAGTCATCACCCACGTTCAGCGGGCCGGCGTCGGATGCGAATCCAACCATCGACAAGCCGCAGTCCAGCTTCAAACTCACCTCGGCGGCCCCAGTGTCTCCCGAAATCCGGACAACGCGCCCACCCAGCGTATTTTTCGAAGCCGCCCCGGAGCCCACACAGGTGACCCTGACGGCGGTCGCCTTGCACAACGCAAGGACGTTCCGGCCCTGAGTCAAATCGAGTAGCTGTGCGCTCTCCTGTGTGATCCGCGACGAAAGACGGGTTCCATCCGATAGCGCGAGTTCGATCCTGACCGCAGCGCCCGATGGGCTCACGCCGGCGACGACACAAGGAAGCTGGTTGCGCATGCTGGTTCGCAGCCCAATTGCTGCCAGGCCGAGCGACGGCACGCCTCCACCGTCCTCGTCATCCAGCTGAGCCAGGACCGCGTGGCGGGCAGCCACGAGCAGATCGAAGGCCCGCAGCACGCGGTGTCCGGCCGGTGTCAGTTGCGCACCGCCGCCGCCGCTGCCGCCAACTGCCTTTTCCACCAGCGGCGTGCCGGTGAGGTTGCCCAGGGTTTCAATGGCCTGCCACGCAGCCTTGTAGCTGATGCCAGCACCACGCGCCGCTTCAGAGATGGAGCCGGCCGCCCCGATGCGGCGCAGCACGTCAATGCGTTTGTCTGTTGCGTCGTGCCCGAGGACGGCATCGAGCTGAAGGGGGACTGGTTCGTTCATGCACGGATTGTCCCCTCGCAGTGAAAGCGTGGCTATACTCGTTATTCCACTTTTGAATAGCGAGATTTCTTCATGAAACCCGTTGCCATCCTCGTGTTTGCCGGCCTGCTCCTGAGCGGCTCCTTGCAGGCGGCCGAGCTCAGTGTGGCCGTTGCCGCGAACTTCACGGCACCGATGCAAAAGATTGCCAAGGCCTTCGAGAAGGAGACGGGGCACACGCTGGTGCTGTCCTTCGGCTCGACGGGCAAGTTCTATGCGCAGATCAAGAATGGTGCCCCGTTCGAGGTCTTGTTCGCCGCCGACGATGAAACCCCCGCGCGTCTGGAACGGGAAGGCCAGGGCGTGGCGGGAACGCGCTTCACTTATGCCATTGGCAAGCTTGTCCTGTGGAGCAAGCAGCCGGACCTGGTTGACGACAAGGGCGAAGTGCTGCGTGCGGGGTCGTTCGACCGCATCGCGCTGGCCGACCCCAAGCTCGCGCCCTATGGTGCGGCGGCCTTACAAACCTTGAACCAACTCGGCCTCGCTCAGGCGCTTGGCAGCAAGTTCGTTCAGGGCGAGAACATTGGCCAGACCTACCAGTTCGTTGCCACTCAGAACGCCCCGCTGGGCTTCGTGGCGCTGTCCCAGGTGCTCGTCGATGGGCGCATGACCGAGGGCTCCGCCTGGATGGTGCCGCAAACGCTCCATGACCCGATCCGCCAGGACGCGCTCATCCTCGCCAAGGGGAAAAACAACCCTGCAGCGCCGGAACTGGTGCGCTATCTGAAGGGCGAATCGGCGAAGAACATCATCCGCGCTTACGGTTACGGGCTTTGAGGTCGGCCATGCTTGACCACCACGCCTGGCAGGCCATCTGGCTCACGCTGGAACTGGCGACGCTGACGACGCTGTTGCTGTTGCTCTTTGCGACGCCCTTGGCCTGGTGGCTGTCACAAACGCGCTCGCGCTGGCGGGCGCCGATCAGCGCCGTGGTGACCTTGCCCCTGGTATTGCCGCCGTCGGTGCTGGGCTTTTACCTGCTGGTGTTGATGGGGCCACAGGGGCCGCTGGGGCAACTCACCCTGGCCTTGGGCTGGGGCACGCTGTCCTTCACCTTCACTGGCCTGTTGATTGGTTCGGTCGCGTTCTCGCTGCCTTTCGCCGTGCAGCCGATCCAGCACGCCTTCGAGTCCATCGGGAAGCGGCCACTCGAAGCTGCCGCAACGCTGCGCGCGAGCCCGCTCGACACTTTCTTCAGCATCGCGCTGCCGCTGGCACGCCCCGGCCTGCTCACCGCCGCCATCCTCAGCTTTGCACATACGGTGGGGGAGTTCGGCGTGGTGCTGATGATCGGCGGCAACATCCCGGGCAAGACACGCGTGGTCTCCACCCAGATCTACGGCCACGTCGAAGCCATGGAGTACGTTCAGGCCCACTGGCTGGCGGGCGGCATGCTGGCCTTTTCCTTCGTGGTTCTGCTGTGCCTGTCGCTGCTCAAGCGCAATGGCGCGAGCGTGATGCGCTGATGACCGACACGAACCGGATCCGCTTGGAACTGCCGCGCGCGCAGTTCAATGTCGATGTTGATCTGCACCTCCCCGCAAGAGGTATCACCGTACTTTTCGGTGCGTCGGGGTCGGGCAAGACGACCATTCTTCGTTGTGTGGCGGGACTCGAGCGCGCCACTTGCGGCCTCGTTCGCATCGGTGATGCGGTCTGGCAGGACGACGCACGGGGCGTTTTTGTGCCGACCTGGCGCCGTCCGCTGGGTTACGTCTTCCAGGAAGCCAGCCTGTTCGGGCATCTGGATGTGCAGCGCAATCTTGAGTACGGGTTGCGTCGCACCGAGAAGTCGGCCGATCACAACACCCTGGACGAAGCCATCGAACTGCTGGGAATTTCCTCCCTGCTCAAACGCCGCCCGCAGGAGCTGTCTGGCGGTGAGCGGCAACGGGTAGCCATCGCCCGCGCCCTGGCCACCCGGCCGAGACTGCTACTGCTGGATGAACCACTTGCTTCCCTGGATCTTCCACGCCGGAACGAAATCATGCCGTGGCTTGAGCGCTTGCGCGACCAACTGGCGACACCCATGCTCTACGTCACGCATTCGATGGACGAGCTGAGCCGGCTGGCAGACGAAGTGGTGGTCCTCGAAAATGGGCAGGCCGTCGCCGTTGGCCCCGTTGGCGAGATTCTGGCGCGGGGTGACTTGCCCGCACTGGCAGGCGAAGAGGCCGCAACCGTGATTCAGGGAACGGTCGTCGAGCGAGATCCGCACTGGCATCTCGCCCGCGTTCAACTCAAGGAGCGATGCATCGTCGTCCGTGACAGCGGACTGCCCTCTGGCAGTCGCGTTCGGCTGCGCGTGCTGGCGCGCGATGTCAGCCTGACGCTCGATGAGCCGATGCGCAGCAGCATCCAGAACCACCTCCCCGGCGTGGTTGACGCCGTCATGGCAGACAGCCATCCTGCGCAAGCGTTGGTGCGCGTTCGTTGCGACAGCCAGTCCTTGATTTCGCGCGTGACGTGGAAGTCCGTCGAGGAACTGCAAATCAAACCGGGCTTGCCAATCTGGATCCAGGTGAAATCCGTGGCCGTCATTGCCTGATCGTGGCCAGTGGATCGACTGAAGCGGACCCAGGGTTCCTGGCCAACGATTCGGCGGCTTTGCCAGAGGCCCTTCGCAGCGCGCCTGGTCTGCCCTGCCCTGACTCCGTAAAAGGGATCAGCCCAGCCCCTGCGCCGCCATGTAGTGCTGGCGCCATTCCTCAAACGGCAGCGTGTCGGCCGCCTCGATGGCCTTTTGGGCCGCCACGGATTCATCGGCCAGCGCGGCAAACCGCGCCTGCTGGGTGTCGCTCCAGGGCAAATCCAGCAGCGCGTCGCGCGCCAGGGCCGACTGGCGGGTGGTGAAGCTGGTGAAGCTGTTGCCGTGCTCGCGCGCCATGTGCGCCAGCACGCGGGCCGAAGGCGTCTGCGCTGGGTGGGCCAGCGTGGCGCGGGCGCTGGCCAGCGCGGCGCTGTAATCGGTGCTGTGGTGCGTGGCATCGAGCGCGGCGGCCAGCGGCGCGCACTCTTGCAGCACCTGCGCAGCCCAGTCCACCAGCGGAACATTGCGGCCATTGCGCACCAGGCACAGGCCCGGTTCGCGGCCACGCGCGGCCGTGAGATGCTGGTTGTGCTTGAGTTCGGTGATTTCTTGCGGCGTGTCGGGCGGGCTGTCGGACAGCAGGCAGTGCAGCAGGAACACATCGAGCAGCCGCATGGTCTCGGCCGTGATGCCCACGGGCACGAACGGGTCCAGGTCCATCAGGCGCACCTCGACATATTCCACCCCGCGCTCGCGCAGCGCATGCAGCGGGCGCTCGCCGGGCTGGATCACGCGCTTGGGGCGGATGGTGCCGTAGAACTCGTTTTCGATCTGCAGCAGGCTGGTGCCCAGCTGGTTGTAGTCGCCACCCGGGTTACGGATGCCCACGGCCTCGTAGGCGGGATAGGGCCGCGTGAGCGCCTCGTGCAGCGAGTCGGCATAGCCATCGAGGCCGTTGTAGCTGACGGCCAGCGTGGCCTGCGCGTCGCTCTGGTAGCCCAGGCGGCCCATGCGCAGCGAGGTGGCGTGCGGCAGGTAAAGCGCCTGTTCGCTCAGGCGCTGCATGGCATGCGGGCGCCCCTGGGCAAAGCAGGGGCACAGCGCGGGCGAGGCGCCAAACAGGTACAGCAGCACAAAGGCGTTGCGGCGAAAGTTGCGGATCAGCGCGAAATACTGCTCGCTGCTCACGCCGGGCATGGACCAGTTGTAGTGAATGCCGCAAATGGTCTGCATGCGGCGGCCATAGCGGTGGCCCAGGCCCATGCGGTAAACACTCTTGGCACGCCCGACGTTGGAGCTGCCGTAGCGCGCCAGCGGAATGGTTTCGTCGGTGGGCAGGCGGCAGGGCATGCTCGACACCCACAGCATTTCGTCGCCCTGCTCGTGCAGCGTGCGCAGGGCGAACTGGTGGATCTCGGTGAGTTCATCCAGGCACTGCTGCACGCCCCGGTGCGCGCCGGTAACCAGCTCGATCTGCGACTCGCTGTAGTCGGTGGTGATGTGCGGATGCGTCAGCGCCGAGCCCAGCGCCGCCGGGTGCGGCGTAAGGGCCAGATCGCCCGTGGGCAGCACGCGCAGGCCTTCTTTTTCGATGCCGCGGCGGATGCCAGCCAGGGCATCGGGGGGGCAGGCGGTGATTTTTTGCTGCAAGGTGCTCATATCTTTGTTACCGATCTTCAGGGTCGGCCCGGAACTTAGCACGGCGCAGCAACACCCGCCTGACCTTGCATCAAACCCTTGCCGCCATGGCCTTGCCCACTTCGTTGCTGCCCTGGGCGGCGCCGCTTTGTGGTATCTGCTCGCCGGTGCGGTCGCACGCCTCGGTCAGGCGCGCGGCCAGCTGCTCGGGCACATCGGCGCCCAAGCCCAGGTGAATGCCCTGCGTGAGCGTGATGTGCGCCGCCTCGAAGGTGCCGGCGCCCGCGCACAAAATGGTGCGCGTGGGCGCGCTCTCGTGCGCCAGCACCAGCATGGCGGGCACCACGGCCTCGGGCTTCAGGGCGGCCAGCACCTCCTCGGGCATCAGGCCCTCGGTCATGCGGGTGGCGGCCGTGGGCGCCAGGGCGTTCACATGAATATGGTGCTTGGCACCTTCAATGGCCAGCGTCTGCATCAGGCCCACCTGCGCCAGCTTGGCCGCGCCGTAGTTGGCCTGGCCAAAGTTGCCATACAGGCCGGTGGACGAAGTCGTCATGACGATGCGGCCATATTCCTGCGCCACCATGTGCGGCCACACGGCCTTGCAGCAGTGGGCGGCGCCCATGAGGTGCACGTCCACCACCAGGCGAAAGTCCGCCATGTCCATCTTGGCAAAGCTCTTGTCGCGCAGGATGCCCGCGTTGTTCACCAGAATGTCCACCCGGCCCCAGGCGGCGATGGCCTGCTGCACCATGGCTTCAACCGCCGCAAAGTCGGTGACCGAGGCGCCATTGGCCAGCGCCTCGCCGCCGGCGGCGCGGATTTCATCGACCACCGCCTGCGCCGGGCTGACCGATCCGCCCTCGCCATGCACACCGCTGCCCAGGTCGTTGACCAGCACCTTGGCGCCGCGCGCCGCCAGCGCCAGCGCATGCTGGCGGCCCAGGCCGCCGCCGGCGCCCGTCACGATGGCCACGCGGCCTTTGAAATCAATCGCCATGCTGAAATCACTCCCCTGTGTTGTGATGAATGTGGAAAATACTGCAGCACTCTACGCCACCAAGAGCGCCCCGCCAGTCCATTGCGAGACTGCCCGCTCTCCCACGAAAGCCCCCATGCAGCCTGCCGCACCCGTTGATTCCGAAACGCCCCGCGCAGCCGCCACCGTGGTACTGCTGCGCGACGCCGCTGCCGGCCCCGAGGTGCTGCTGCTGCGCCGCCACGCCAAGGCATCGAACATGGCCGGGGTGTATGTGTTTCCCGGCGGCAAGCTCGATGCCGAAGACTCCACCCTGGATACCATCGCCCACCTCGACCAGCCGCACGCCGCGCTGCACGAGCGCCCGAACGAACCCGGCACCGACCCCGCCACCGCCGCCGGCCTGCATGTGGCCGCGCTGCGCGAAGCGCTGGAGGAATGCGGCCTGTTGCTGGCCGAGCCCCTGGGCGGCACTGCCCCGGTGGATGCCACCCGCGCCCGCGCCATGCTGCGCGCAGGCCAGCCGTTTACTCAGGTGCTGGCCGCACTGCAGTTGCGCCTGCAAACCCGCCAGCTTGCGCCCTGGTCGCGCTGGATCACGCCGCTGGCACCCACCATGGGCACCCGCCGCTTTGACACGCGCTTTTTTGTCGCCCAGGCACCCGCCGACCAGACCGCACGGCACGACGACGAGGAAACCACCGACAGCGTGTGGCTGACGCCGCGCACGGCGCTGGAGCAATACCGCGATGGCCGCATCGACCTGGCCCCACCCCAAATCATGAGCCTGGCCCATCTGGCGCGCCACGCCAGCGTGGCCAGCGTGCTGGCCGCCGCGCGCAGCCAGCGCCCGCCCCTCATCCTGCCCGAGCCGTTCGACCACGAAGGCGTACGCGTGATCTGCTACCCCGGCGATGCCATGCACCCCGTGCGCGAGCGCGCCCTGCCCGGCCCCACCCGGCTGCATTACCGCGAGCGCCGCTTCACCCCGGAAGCGGGCTTTGACGCGCTGTTTGACTGACGCACGAAAATGCGTCGGTGGCGCAGGGTTGCGCAGCCGCACCACCCGGGCCTTGCACGCCTAGCGGAACAAACTATTGAATTGATAGCTACCAGTGCTTATCCCATAAGCGCTAGCGCCCATTTTTACTGCATAAAGGATACCCATGAAAGCCAGCTGGAACGGCGTGGTGGTTGCCGAGAGCGACGACACCGTGGTGGTCGAAGGCAACCATTACTTTCCCGAGAGCGCGCTCAAGCGCGAGTACTTCACCTTCAGCAACCACAAGACCAGCTGCGCATGGAAAGGGCAGGCCAGCTACCTGTCGCTGCTGGTCGATGGCGAGATGAACACCGACGCGGCCTGGTTCTATGCCAATCCCAAGCCCGAGGCCGAAGAGATTCGCGGCCGCGTTGCGTTCTGGAAAGACGTCAAAGTGACCGCCTGAGCCACATTCAAGCCGCATTCAAGCCGCACCAGTTATCCCTGCCCGCGCTGGACAATCATGTGGATAAGTTTTGACAAGCCCTGTATGGCAGCGCCAAGTGCTTGATTTGCAAAGGAATCCTCTGCGCCGCCTGTTTTTTAGGCAGCACAGATCCGCTTGGCACCGGCTTATCCCAGCCCGCACTGGACAATCTTGTGGATAACTTTTGACAAGCCCTGTATGACAGTTCCAAGTCATTGATTGGTAACGGAATCCATCGCATCGCCCAATTTTTAGGCACACTCACCGTGCCAGGCGGGTTGCGCAAGATACTCATCTTTTTATAGCTATCAGCGCTTTACCAGTAAGCGCTAATGCCATTTTTTATCAAAAATCATGCCTTTCGACGCCCGCGCCCACAGCCCAGCCGCCGCGCGCAACAGCGGCCCCATCCTGGCGGTGCTACAGGCCTTGCTGCCCGAGCGCGGCGCGGCGCTGGAGATTGCCAGCGGCACCGGCCAGCACGCAGCCTGCTTTGGCGCGGCCTTGCCCGGCTGGACCTGGCAGCCCACCGATGTGGAGGCCCAGGGTTTCGTCTCGATGGCCGCCTGGAGCGCCGACGCGGGCGCGACCAACGTGCTGCCGCCGCTGCTGCTAAACGTGCTGTCAGACCGCTGGCCCGGCACGGGCCCCGCATTCACGGCCCCTTTTGACCTCATCTACTGCGCCAACATGCTGCACATCGCGCCCTGGGAGTGCTGCGCCGGTCTGATGCAGGGCGCCGCAAGGCACCTGGCGCCCACGGGGCACCTCGTCACCTACGGGCCCTACCTTGAGGACGATGTGCCCACGGCCCCCGGCAACCTGGCGTTCGATGCCAGCCTGCGCGCCCAAAACCCGGCCTGGGGCATCCGTGCACTCGGCGACGTGGCGCGTGAAGCGCAACGCGCCGGCCTGTGCCTGGCCGCACGCCACGCGCTGCCCGCCAACAACCTGCTGCTGGTGTGGCAACGCACCGCTCCCAGCCACTGACCACCCTTGGAACCATGAGCGACTCCTCCCTTTCCCCCATGACCGCGCCTTTTTTCATCGCCCGCGTCGCACCCGACGGCGCGCAGTGCGATGCCTGGCCCGACCAGCCGCTGCTGGTCTCGCTGGAGCAAGGCGGCATCGACTGGCCCAGCTCGTGCCGCAACGGCACCTGCCGCACCTGCCTCGGGCAACTGCGCCAGGGCAGCGTGCGCTACGAGATCGAGTGGCCGGGGCTGTCGTCCGAAGAAATGGCCGAGGGCTGCGTGCTGCCCTGCGTGGCCTATCCCGTGAGCGATGTCGAGCTGCAGGCCTGAACGCGGTATTGCGCGGCAATGGCCTGAACTTGCAGAAACGCCGGCAGGCCGGCCCGGCCTGAACTAAAATCGCCTGCTTTGGAGTTCTGCGCACCGCGCCGATCTCTGCACCGTGCGGCCGCGCCGCATCGCATGTTCTTTGGGGCGGGCCTGGCAGGCCTGCACAGCCGTCTGGCCTCGGGAACCTGCGCTGCAGCCCGACCGCTCACTGCGGCCCCCAACGAAAGCCCTCCCATGAACACCCCCCTCACCCCCGCGCCCATTTCGCCGGTGCAAGACATCGTGGCCGAGATGCGCGCCGGCCGCATGGTCATCCTGGTGGACGAAGAAGACCGTGAAAACGAAGGCGACCTGGTGCTGGCGGCCGACCATGTCACGCCCGAGGCCATCAATTTCATGGCGCGCTTTGGCCGCGGCCTGATCTGCCTGACGCTCACGCGCGAACGCTGCGAACACCTCAAGCTGCCGCCCATGGCCACGCGCAACGGCGCCGCGTACAGCACGGCCTTCACGGTCTCCATCGAGGCCGCCGAGGGCGTGACCACCGGCATCTCGGCCGCCGACCGCGCGCGCACCGTCCAGGTGGCAGTGGCCCGGGGCAGCCAGGCCAGCGACCTGGTGCAGCCCGGTCACATCTTCCCGCTGCAAGCGGTGGATGGCGGCGTGCTCATGCGCGCGGGCCACACCGAGGCCGGATGCGACCTGTCGGCCATGGCCGGCTGCAGCCCCGCCGCCGTGATCTGCGAGATCATGAAAGACGACGGCACCATGGCGCGCCTGCCCGACCTGCAGATTTTTGCAGCCGAACACGGCATCAAGATCGGCACCATCGCCGACCTGATCGAGCACCGCAGCCGCACCGAATCACTGGTCGAAAAGATGGGCCAGCGCACGCTGCACACGGCCTATGGCGAGTTCACCGCCCACGCCTTTCGCGACAAGCCCAGCCGAGCCGTGCACCTGGCGCTGGTCAAGGGCCAGTGGGGCGCCGACGACGTGGTGCCCGTGCGCGTGCACGAACCGCTGTCGGTGCTGGATGCGCTGGAAGTGAACCGCTCCATGCACTCGTGGGGCCTGGACACCAGCCTGCACTACATCGCAGCCCAAGGCCAGGGCGTGGCCGTGCTGCTCAACTGTGGCGAAAGCGCCGCGCAGCTGCTGGAGCAATTTGAAGGCACGGCGCGTGCCGCGCAGGCGCCCGAGCGCGGCCGCATGGACCTGCGCACCTACGGCGTGGGCGCGCAGATTTTGCGCGAAGTGGGCGTTGCCAAGATGCAGCTCATGGGCCAGCCGCGGCGCATGCCCAGCATGGCGGGCTACGGCCTCGAAATCACCGGCTACATCCCCAAGGAATAAACCATGCTTGACGCAGACAAAGGCACAGCAGACAGGCTCGATGGCACGAAACTGCACATCGGCATCGTCCAGGCCCGCTTCAATGAAGGCATCACCAACGCGCTGGCCCAGGCCTGCCGCAGTGCATTGCTGGACCTGGGCGTGCAGGAAAAGCACATCACCCATGTGCGAGTGCCCGGCGCCCTCGAAGTGCCCCTGGCACTGCAGGCCCTGGCCGAGCGCGACGAGTTCGACGCGCTGATCGCGCTGGGCTGCATCATCCGCGGCGAAACCTACCATTTCGAACTGGTGGCCAACGAATCGGGCGCCGCAGTCACGCGCATCGGGCTGGACTACCAAATGCCGATTGCGAACGCCATCCTCACCACCGAAAACCTGGACCAGGCCATTGCGCGCCAGACCGAAAAAGGCCGTGATGCCGCCTACGTGGCGGTGGAAATGGCCCACCTGCTGGAAGAATTGTCATGAGCGAACCCACCACGCCCGCCGCGCCCACGGCGGCACGCCCCCCCAAGCAGGCCCGCACCGGCCTCAAAAGCAACGGCATGCGCAAGGCGGCCTCCAAATCCAACCGCAGCCGCGCCCGCGAGTTCGCGCTGCAGGCGCTGTACCAGCACATCGTGGGCCGCAACGAGGCCACGGCCATTGATGCGTTCACGCGCGATCTGGCCGGCTTTCACAAGGCAGACGCCGCGCACTACAACGCCGTGCTGCACGGCTGCATCAACACGGCCGCCGAGCTCGATGCCCTGATCACCCCGCTGCTTGACCGCAAGATGGCCGAGATCTCGCCCATCGAGCACGCCACCATGTGGATCGGCGTGTATGAGTTCCAGCATTGCCTGGATGTGCCCTGGCGCGTGGTGCTCAACGAATGCATCGAACTGGCCAAGGAATTTGGCGGCACCGACGGCCACAAGTATGTGAATGCCGTGCTCAACGGCCTGGCGCCTCGCCTGCGCGCGGCCGAGGTGGCGGCCGACAAGGGTGCAGCGCCCGCCGCCGCACCCGCCCACACCGACGCTGGCGCCTGAACCAGCGCCTTGACCAGCGCTTGAACCAGCGTTACAGGCCGCCCTGCGGCCCGCCTTTTTCGCCACCACCCGCCCAACGCGGGCAGGATCTCGCCCCATGAAGTTTTCCCGGCGCGCCGAGCGCATTGATCCGTTTTATGTGATGGAAGTCGCCAAGGCCGCACAGGCCATGGCCCGCGAGGTGGCCGGCAGCAGCCAGCCCATGATCTTTCTGAACATTGGCGAGCCCGATTTCACGGCGCCCCCGCTGGTGCAGGAGGCCGCCGCGCGCGCCGTGCGCGATGGCGCCACGCAATACACGCAATCGCTGGGCTACGAGCCCCTGCGCGAACGCATCAGCGGCTGGTACCAGCAGCGCTTTGGCGTCAACGTGCCGGCGCGGCGCATCGTGGTGACGGCGGGTGCTTCGGCGGCGCTGCACCTGGCCTGCCTGGCGCTGATCGAGGCGGGCGACGAAGTGCTGATGCCCGACCCGAGCTATCCGTGCAACCGGCATTTCGTCAGCGCCGCCGAAGGCAACGCCGTGCTGATCCCCACCACCGCCGCCGAGCGCTACCAGCTGAGCGCCGACAAGGTGCAGGCCGCCTGGAACAGCAAGACGCGCGGCGTGCTGCTGGCCTCGCCCTCCAACCCCACGGGCACGTCGATTGCGCCCGATGAACTGCGCCGCATCCACGGCGTGGTGCAGGAGCGCGGCGGCGTGACGATGATCGACGAGATCTATCTGGGCCTCTCATACGACGATGCCTTTGGCCAGACGGCCCTGGCCATCGACGACAACGTCATCAGCATCAACAGCTTCAGCAAATACTTCAACATGACGGGCTGGCGCCTGGGCTGGATGGTGGTGCCCGATGCCATGGTGCCGGTGGTCGAGCGTCTGGCGCAAAACCTGTTCATCTGCGCCAGCACCGTCTCGCAACTGGCGGCCATGGCCTGCTTCGAGCCCGAGAGCATCGCCGAATACGAACGCCGGCGCGCCGAGTTCAAGGCCCGGCGCGACTACTTCATCCCCGAACTGCAGGCCCTGGGCCTGGCCGTGCCCGTGATGCCCGACGGCGCCTTTTATGCCTGGGCCGATTGCACCAGCGCCTGCGAAAAGCTCGGCGTGCAGGGCAGCTGGGACTTTGCCTACGAGCTGATGCGCCGCGCCCATGTGGCCGTGACGCCGGGGCGCGACTTCGGCACAGCCGAGACACAGCGATTCGTGCGCTTCTCCACCGCCAATTCGATGGCGCAGCTGCAGGAATCGGTGGCGCGCCTGCGCGGATTGCTGGGCTGAACTGAAATGAACGGCCCCCACGCTCATCATTGCATGTATCGCTGCCCCCCAAGGGGGCGCTCAGCGCCCTTCGGGCGGCCGTGCGGACGCTGAACCATGCCCTTCGAGTTCCCCATCCGCATCTACTGGGAAGACACCGATGCCGGCGGCATCGTGTTTTATGCCAACTACCTGAAGTTCTTTGAACGCGCCCGCACCGAGTGGCTGCGCTCGCTGGGCATTGGCCAGCAGCAGTTGCGGGAACAAACGGGCGGAATGTTCGTCGTAACCGATGCCCGCCTGCGCTACCTGCGCCCGGCCCGCCTGGACGATGCACTCATTGTTACCGCCCATTTGCAGGAAGCAGGCCGCGCGTCCTTGACAATCGTGCAGCAGGCGCTATTGAATAATGAGCAATTGACCGATCAACCGCGCGTTTTGCTGAGCGAAGGCACCATCCGTATCGGCTGGGTGGACGCCGCCAGCATGCGCCCCGCAAGAATCCCGAGCACCCTTCTGGAACAACTTTCATGAATTCCCAAGACATGTCCATCGTCACCCTGGTGCTGCAAGCCAGCTGGGTGGTGCAACTCGTCATGCTGCTGCTGCTGGGCGTCTCCGTCGCCAGCTGGGCCGCCATCTTCCGCAAGCTGTTTGCCTTGAAGCGCGTCAAGGCACTCAACGAAGATTTCGAGCGCGACTTCTGGTCGGGCACCAGCCTCAACGACCTGTATGCCAGCGCCGCACAAAACGCCAAGAACGCCGGGCCCATGGAACGCATCTTCGCCAGCGGCATGCGCGAACACCAGAAGCTGCGCGAGCGCCGCATCACCGACCCCGGCACGCTGCTCGACGGCGCCCGCCGCGCCATGCGCGCCAGCTTTCAGCGCGAGATGGACGTGGTCGAATCCAGCCTGTCCTTTTTGGGCTCGGTGGCCTCGGTGAGCCCCTACGTGGGCCTGTTCGGCACGGTGTGGGGCATCATGCACGCCTTCACGGGCTTTGCCGGCATGGAGCAGGTCACGCTGGCCACGGTGGCGCCCGGCATCGCCGAAGCCCTGGTGGCCACGGCCCTGGGCCTGTTCGCGGCCATCCCGGCCGTGATCGCCTACAACCGTTTTGCGCGCGACATCGACCGCGTGGCCAACCACCAGGAGACCTTCATCGAAGAGTTCTCCAACATCCTGCAGCGCAACCTGGGCGCCCACCCCGGCTCGCCCTCGGGCCACTGAGCCGGGAGACCGATATGCCCGCAATGGCCTCGCGCACAGGCAGCCGCCGCCGCTCCATGAACGAAATCAACATGGTGCCCTTCATCGACGTGATGCTAGTGCTGCTCATCATCTTCATGGTGACGGCGCCCATGCTCACGCCCAGTTCGGTCAATGTTCCCTCTGTCGGCAAGGGCGCCAAGGTGCCCAAGACCCGGGCCGACGTGATCGTGGAAAAGGACGGCAGCGTGCGCTTCAAGGCCGACGGCAACGAGCGCCCGGTGCCGCTGCAAAACCTGGGCGCCACGGCCAAAAACTGGCTCAAGGACCAGCCCGAGGACACGCCGGTGCTCATCAGCGCCGACAAGGACGTTTCCTACGAATCGGTCATGAAAGCCATGTCGGCCCTGCAACAGGCCGGTGTGGCCCGCGTTGCACTGGCAGTCAAGAGCGGCGGCTGAGCGCCGCCCCGCCCCCACCGTAATCGCATGCACGCCCACGACGACCGCGAACAGTTTGCCCCGCCCCGCCCCCCGGCACGCCTGCGCGCCATTGCGCTGGCCGTGCTGGCACACGCCATCCTGATTGCGGCCCTGACCTGGGGCGTGAACTGGAAAAGCAGCGCCGACATGCCGGCCGTGCAGGCCGAGCTGTGGTCGGCCGTTGCACAACAGGCGGCCCCCAGGGCGGTGGAACCGCCGGCACCCACACCCGAGCCGGTGCCCGAGCCGCCCCCACCCACACCGGCCCCGCCACCCCCACCGCCCCCTCCACGGCAGGCAGAACCCGACACCCGCGAAGCCGACATTGCCATCGAGCGCGAGAAAAAACGCCTGGAGAAAGAAAAGAAAGAGCGCCAGCAGCAGCTCGAACGCGAGAAACGCGAGCGCGAGCGCAAGGAAGAAGAGCGCCGCGAGCGCCTGGAGCAAGAGAAAAAGGAACGCCTGCAAAAGGAAAAGGCCGAACAGCAAAAAGCCGAGCGCGAGAAAGAACGCCTGGACAAGCTGGAAAAGCAAAAGCAACAGGCCGAAGACAAAAAACGCCAGGCGCAGGAAGACAAGCGCAAGCAGGACGCCCTCGCCAAGGCCGATGCCAAGGCGGCCGAAGCCCGCCGCCAGGAAAACATCCGCCGCATGCAAGGCCTGGCCGGCGCCACGGGCGGCGAAAGCGCCACCGGCAAGGCCCTGCGTGATTCAGGCCCCTCGGGCAGCTATGGCGGCAAGGTGGCAGCCAAGGTCCGCCCCAACATCGTGTACCCCGATGCCATCGCCGGCAATCCGCGCGCGGTGGTGCAGGTGCGCGCGGCGCCCGATGGCACCATCGTCGGCACCAAGCTGATCCAGTCCAGCGGCAACAAGGCCTGGGACGACGCCGTGCTGCGCGCACTGGACAAGACCGAGTCGCTGCCCCGCGACGTGGACGGACGCGTTCCATCCACGCTGGAAATCGGTTTTCGCCCGCAGGATTGAAAATTTGACGACGCCGTGGCCGGCCGCCCCGCTGCGCGCGCATTCCGCTGGCGTCGCCGGCCGAAGGCGCATTGGTAGCGCGCGTGCTCGAACCCGGCACAATTTAGAGAAAATAAGCCTCTAGCGCTCATACAGAAAGCGCTATTAGCTATTAAACAAATAGCAAAAAGCCCGATGCTCTCGCGAGCACCGGGCTTTTTTTAGCCTTGAAAGGCGTTGATCGCTCAGGCGGCTACGCCGTCGGCCACGTCCTTGTACTCAGCGATCTGGTCGAAGTTCATGTACTTGTAGATCTTGTCGCCATTGGCGCTGAGCACGCCCATGTCGGCCAGGTATTCGGCCTTGCTCGGGATGCGGCCCAGCTTGGAGCAGATGGCTGACAGTTCGGCAGAACCCAGGTACACGTTGGTGTTTTTGCCCAGGCGGTTGGGGAAATTGCGCGTGCTGGTGGACATCACGGTGGCGCCTTCCTTCACCTGCGCCTGGTTGCCCATGCACAGCGAGCAGCCCGGCATTTCCATGCGGGCACCAGCGGCGCCGAACACGCCGTAGTGACCCTCTTCGGTGAGCTGGTGCGCGTCCATCTTGGTGGGAGGGGCCATCCACAGCTTGACCGGGATGTCCTTCTTGCCTTCGAGCAGCTTGGAAGCTGCGCGGAAGTGGCCGATGTTGGTCATGCACGAGCCAATGAACACTTCATCGATCGGGGCGCCAGCCACGTCCGACAGCGTCTTGGCGTCGTCGGGGTCGTTGGGGCAGCAGACGATGGGCTCGGTGATCTCGGCCAGGTCGATCTCGATCACGGCGGCGTATTCGGCGTCGGCATCGGGTGCCAGCAGCTCGGGCTTGGCCAGCCAGGCTTCCATGGCCTGGATGCGGCGGCCGATGGTGCGCGCGTCGGCATAGCCCTGGGCAATCATGTTCTTGAGCAGCACGATGTTCGAGTTGATGTACTCGATGATCGGCTCCTTGTTCAGGCGCACGGTGCAGCCGGCGGCAGAGCGCTCGGCCGAGGCGTCGGACAGCTCGAATGCCTGCTCGACCTTCATGTCGGGCAGACCTTCGATTTCGAGGATACGGCCCGAGAAGATGTTCTTCTTGCCCTTTTTCTCCACAGTCAGCAGGCCGGCCTTGATGGCGTACAGCGGAATCGCGTGCACCAGGTCACGCAGCGTCACGCCGGGCTGCATCTGGCCCTTGAAGCGCACCAGCACCGACTCCGGCATGTCGAGCGGCATCACGCCCGTGGCCGCGGCAAACGCCACCAGGCCCGAACCTGCGGGGAAGCTGATGCCGATGGGGAAGCGGGTGTGCGAGTCGCCACCGGTGCCCACGGTGTCGGGCAGCAGCATGCGGTTGAGCCAGCTGTGGATGATGCCGTCGCCGGGCTTGAGCGAGATGCCGCCGCGGTTGCTGATGAACTCGGGCAGTTCGTGGTGCATCTTCACGTCCACGGGCTTGGGGTAAGCGGCCGTGTGGCAGAAGGACTGCATCACCAGATCGGAGCTGAAACCCAGGCAGGCCAGGTCTTTCAGCTCGTCGCGCGTCATGGGGCCGGTGGTGTCTTGGGAGCCCACCGAGGTCATCTTGGGCTCGCAATAGGTGCCGGGCAGCACGCCCTGGCCTTCTGGCAGGCCGCAGGCACGGCCGACCATCTTCTGCGCCAGCGTGAAGCCCTTGCCGTGGCCCTTGGGCACTTGCGGCAGACGGAACAGCGTGCTCACGGGCAGGCCCAGCGCCTCGCGCGCCTTGGTGGTGAGGCCCCGGCCGATGATCAGCGGAATGCGGCCGCCGGCGCGCACTTCGTCGAACAGCACGTCGCTCTTGACGGTGAACTCGGCAATGACCTTGCCATCCTTGAGGGCCTTGCCCTCGTAGGGGCGCAGCTCGATGGTGTCGCCCATGTTCATCTGGCTGACGTCGAGTTCGATGGGCAGCGCGCCCGCGTCTTCCATGGTGTTGTAGAAGATGGGAGCGATCTTGCTGCCCAGGCAGACGCCGCCGAAACGCTTGTTCGGCACGAAGGGGATGTCTTCGCCCGTGAACCACAGCACGCTGTTGGTGGCCGACTTGCGGCTCGAACCCGTGCCCACCACGTCACCCACGTAGGCCACGAGGCTGCCCTTGGCGCGCAGGTCTTCGATGAACTTCACCGGGCCGCGCTTGCCGTCTTCCTCAGGGGTGATGCCGTCGCGCTTGTTCTTGAGCATGGCCAGCGCATGCAGCGGAATGTCGGGGCGGCTCCAGGCGTCGGGCGCGGGCGACAGGTCGTCGGTGTTGGTTTCGCCGGTGACCTTGAGCACCGTGAGCTGGATGCTTTGCGGCACTTCAGGGCGGCTGGTGAACCACTCGGCATCGGCCCAGCTTTGCAGCACGGCCTTGGCGAAGGTGTTGCCCTGGTCGGCCTTTTCCTTGACGTCATGGAACTGGTCGAACATCAGCAGGGTTTTCTTCAGGCCCTCGGCCGCCACGGCGGCCACGGCAGCGTCGTCGAGCAGGTCGATCAGCGGCGTGAGGTTGTAGCCGCCCAGCATGGTGCCCAGCAACTCGGTGGCCTTTTCACGGCTGATGAGCGTGCATTTTTCGGTACCGTGCGCCACGGCGGCCAGGTAGCTGGCCTTGACCTTGGCGGCATCGTCCACGCCGGCGGGCACGCGGTGCGTGATCAGATCAAGCAGGGTTGCTTCCTCGCCTGCGGGCGGGTTCTTCAGCAACTCGATCAGTTCGCTGGTCTGCTTGGCGCTCAAAGGCAGGGGCGGAATGCCCAATGCGGCGCGTTCGGCCACATGGTCACGGTAGGCTTTCAACATCGATTTTCTCCGGTTGCGTTCTATAAAGTGGGTCAGGTGCGTGCCGGAAACCGGGCGCACCGCAATCGTTATTGCTTGGCGACGGGCAGGGGTTCGAGCACGCTGGGGGGCGGGTTCTTCTTGAGGGATTCGGCCACCAGGTTTTGCTCGGGGCTCATGCATTCATCGGCCAGGCGCTGGCCGCGCTTTTGGTCCATGAGCATGGACTTGTTGGCAATCTGCAGCCAGACCGCGCCGCCCTTCTGGTCTTCCAGACGCACCGCGCCGGTGGAGGTTTCAACCGGCGCCATGCGGTACTTGAAGCCCTTGCCTTCCACATCGAAGTGGCCGGGCGAGGCGGGGTCGGCTTTCAGGGTGACGTGGGCACCGAGCTCGCAGGCAATGCGGCCTACATGCACGCGTTGGGCAATGGCCAATTCGGCAGGCGAAAGTGCGGCCTCGGCGGCCATGATGCCCGCAGCCACCTGACCGGTGGCAGACCTGAGCTGGGTGCGGCTGCTTGGAGGCTCTGCCTTGGCGGTCTTGGCGGTCTTGGCTTTGGCTGGTGCCTTGGCGGTTGCCTTGGCAGCCGGTTTGGCTGCAGGCTGTGCGGGTGTCTGGGCCAGCGCAAAGGCGGGCGCCAGCAGCATCAGGGCAGAGGCGATAAAGGTTTTCATCAGAGATCCTGCAGGTAAATGTTCAGGGACAGGCTTGTTCAGGGACAGGGGGCACAGAAGGGGCGAACCACGGGCCCACGGCCGCAGGCAAAGTGCGCCCGGTGCTGTGCGCACGCTCCAGCAACTGCCAGTAATAGCGGTAACTGGCACGGTCATGCAAGGTGCCGTCAAAACTGATGGGAGCCCAATCAGCGTCTGCGGCAGCAGCTATTATTTTTGATGCAACTTCAATGTCATCCTGCGTGGGCGCAAAGGCCTCGAGGATGGGTCGGATCTGCGCCGGGTGGATGCTCCACATGCGCGTGTAGCCAAACTCGCGGGCAGCGCGGCTGGCTGCGGCCTGCATGGCCGCCATGTCGCTGAATTCGGTCACTACGCAGTGCGAAGGCACCTTGCCATGGGCATGGCAGGCGGAGGCGATTTCCAGCTTGGCACGCACCACCAGCGGGTGCGAGAACTGCCCCGACGAGGTCATGGCCGATGCGGGAATGGCGCCGCCATGGGCCGACACAAAATCCATCAGCCCAAAGCTCAGGCTTTGCACCAGCGGGTGCGCGGCGATCTCGAAGGCTCGGTGCACCGCAGCCGGGGATTCGATCAGCACCTGCAGGGGCAGATGCCCGGCCGATGCGCGTTGCAGGGCTTTTTCGGCCTGTATCACGTCATCCACCGACTCGACCTTGGGCAGCATGATGTGGGTAAGCCGATGACCGGCTTCCCCGGCAATGGTGGCCACATCGTTGGTAAATGCGGGGTGGTCCACGGGGTGCACCCGCGCACCCACGCGCGCCGCCGGGGCGGCATCGCGCGCCAGGGCAGCCACCAGGGCCGCGTGCGCTGCTTCGTCACCCACCGGGGCACCGTCTTCGCAATCGAGCGTGACGTCAAAGACGCACGCGCCGAACTCCTCGGTCATCTGGGCCTGCAATTGCAGGCTCTTGCGCATGCGTGCCGGGGCACCGCTGTAATGGTCGCACACCGGCAAGGTGGCGGAAGCCGCCTGGGCGCCTAGCAGCACCTCGCGCGGGTGGGCTCGCCCGCCCGCGCTGTTCACGCCAAAGGCTGCGCCGCCCTGGGGAAGGGAGGCACTGCCCGAGGGTGGTTCTGCGCGGCGCACAACGCTCATGGCATCAGAGCAGGTGCTTGACGCCGTCTTGCTCGCCTTGCAGTTCGGCCAGCGTGATGTTGATGCGCTCTTGCGAGAACGCGTCGATTTCCAGGCCTTCAACGATCTTGTACTCGCCGTTTTCGCAGGTGACGGGGAAGCCGAACATCGTGTCCTTGGGAATACCGTACTGGCCGTCCGAAGGAATACCCATGGTGACCCACTTGCCGTTGGTGCCCAGGGCCCAGTCACGCATGTGGTCGATGGCAGCGTTGGCAGCCGAGGCAGCCGACGACAGTCCACGGGCTTCGATGATCGCCGCGCCGCGCTTGCCCACCGTGGGCAGGAACACGTTGGCATTCCATTCCTGATCGTTGATCATCTTGGCAACGCTTTCGCCGTTGATGGTGGCGAAGCGGTAGTCGGCGTACATGGTGGGCGAATGGTTGCCCCAGACGGTCAGCTTTTCGATGTCGGCCACGGCCTTGCCGGTCTTGGCAGCGATCTGGCTGGCGGCGCGGTTGTGGTCCAGGCGCAGCATGGCGGTGAAGTTCTTGCGCGGCAGATCCGGCGCGCTCTTCATGGCGATGTAGGCGTTGGTGTTGGCGGGGTTGCCCACCACCAGCACCTTCACATCGCGGCTGGCCACGGCGTTCAGGGCCTTGCCTTGTGCGGTGAAGATGGCGCCGTTGACGGCCAGCAGCTCGGCGCGTTCCATGCCGGGGCCACGGGGGCGCGAACCCACCAGCAGGGCGTAGTCGGCATCCTTGAAGGCGGTCATCGGGTCGCTGTGGGCGGTCATCTCCACGAGCAGCGGGAAAGCGCAGTCATCGAGTTCCATCATCACGCCCTTGAGCGCTTTTTGCGGGCCTTCCACGGGCACTTCAAGCAGTTGCAGGATGACGGGCTGGTCCTTGCCCAGCATTTCGCCCGAGGCGATGCGGAACAGCAGGGCGTAACCGATTTGACCAGCAGCGCCGGTAACGGCAACACGGACGGGCTTCTTGCTCATGGTGAAAACTCCAGGAAATGGGAAAACAGGAATAGGTGAAATGCAAGCACCAGCGCCTGTTACCAGCAGCCCGTGCCCCGCAAAAACAGCCTTGGAGTGTACCGCCGATTGCTGCGACAGGTCAATTTGTCTTATGTCTTATATAAGATATGATCGAGCCCAGCCATCAGCGCGCGAGACTGCTTCGCGCAGCCGCTCCACCCTATTTTTCTTCGCCATGTCTTCGCTTCCGCTCCCCGTTGACGCGCCCGCGCCACCTCTCGGTGGTGCGGGCGCGGCGACACCGGCATTCAGCCCGCTGTACCAGCAGATCAAGGCGCTGATCCTGCAGAGCCTGCAGCAGGGCGAATGGAAGCCTGGCGAAGCCATTCCCAGCGAAATGGAACTGGCGGCGCGGTTTCGCGTGAGCCAGGGCACGGTGCGCAAGGCCATTGACGAGCTGGCGGCCGAAAACCTCGTGGTGCGCCGCCAGGGCAAGGGCACTTTCGTGGCCACCCATGCCGAGCAGCATGTGCAATACCGCTTCCTGAAGCTCTTGCCCGACAGCGGCGACGCCCGCGAAGAAGGCCCGGCACAACGCACCGTGCTGGAATGCCGGCGCGTGCGCGCCAGCGCCGATGTGGCGCGCGCCCTGGCGCTGCGCAGCGGCGACCCGGTGGTGCATGCGCGGCGCATCCTGTCGTTTGCGGGCGAGCCCACCATTCTTGAAGACATCTGGCTGCCCGGCCAGGCCTTCAAGGGCCTGACGGCCGGGCAGATGGCCACCTACCAGGGCCCGACCTATGCCATGTTTGAACTCGACTTTGGCGTGCGCATGGTGCGGGCCGAAGAAAAAATCCGTGCCGTGCTGCCCGATGGCGAGCAGGCGCAGCTTTTGCACACCACCGCCAGCACCCCCCTGCTGAGCGTAGAGCGCATCGCCTACACCTACAACGATGTTCCCATGGAGTTACGACGAGGCCTTTACCGCACCGACACCCACCACTACCACAATGAATTGAGCTGACAACACGCTGGCACTTGAACAGAAACATCAAAATATTGCAGCAGGGGAATACCCCACTTGTTGCGTTGCAATAGAATTTTGCGTTCTTTGCACCGTCAAATTACAAAGTAGTTACATCCACGAAAGCACCCCGCCATGACAGAGCTTGCCAAAAAACGGCCTGAATTCCGCAACATCAACGCCTTCAAGGACCTCACCACCTACCGCATGGCACCTGCAGCATGGGTATCCATCCTGCACCGTGCCAGCGGCGTGATCATGTTCCTGCTGCTGCCGTTCATCCTCTGGATGTTTGACACGTCCGTGTCGTCCGAATTTTCTTTCGCGAAATTCAAGGCCGTCTTCAATATTGGCGTCGGCTTTGTGCCCGGCTGGTTCTTCAAGCTCCTGGCACTGGCGCTGATCTGGTCGTATCTGCACCACTTCACCGCAGGTCTGCGCCATCTGTGGATGGACATCAGCCACGACGCCGTGACCAAGGAGTTCGGCAAGACTTCGGCCATTGCCACGCTGGCGATCAGCATTGCGCTGACGCTGGTGCTGGGCGCGAAGCTGTTCGGTTTGTATTGAGTAACACAGCGGTTTCCGCCTTGGGCGGGGCCGCGCAAGCACCAAAGGAAAACACCATGTCCGTCAATTACGGCTCCAAGCGCATCGTTGTGGGCGCCCACTATGGTCTGCGTGACTGGCTCAGCCAGCGTGTGACCGCGGCCCTCATGGCCCTGTTCACCATCGCCCTGCTCGCGCAGCTGGTCTTCACCCAAGGCCCCATCGGCTACGACGTGTGGGCCGGCATTTTCTCTGCCCAGTGGATGAAGGTTCTGACCTTCTCCATCATCGTCGCACTGGCCTGGCATGTCTGGGTGGGCGTGCGCGACATTTTCATGGATTACATCCAGCCCGTGGGCCTGCGCCTGGTGCTGCAGATTTTCACCATCGTCTGGCTGGTCGGCTGTGCCGGCTGGGGCATCCAGGTTCTGTGGCGTCTCTGATTCCCGCGACTGAAGGCAAAAAACAATGAGCTACACCAACGCTAACATTACCAAGCGCAAATTTGACGTCGTCATCATCGGTGCCGGCGGCTCCGGCATGCGCGCCGCGCTTGAACTCTCCCGCGCCGGCCTGAACGTGGCCTCGCTGTCCAAGGTGTTCCCCACCCGCAGCCACACTGTGGCAGCACAAGGCGGCGTTTCGGCCTCGCTGGGCAACATGAGCGAGGACAACTGGCACTACCACTTCTACGACACCATCAAGGGCTCCGACTGGCTGGGCGACCAGGACGCCATCGAGTTCATGTGCCGCGAAGCACCGAAGGTGGTGTATGAGCTTGAACACTTCGGCATGCCGTTCGACCGCAACCCTGACGGCACAATCTACCAGCGCCCCTTTGGCGGCCACACCGCCAACTACGGTGAAAAGCCCGTGCAGCGCGCCTGCGCCGCCGCCGACCGCACCGGCCACGCCATGCTGCACACGCTGTACCAGCAGAATGTCAAGGCCAAGACCAACTTCTTCGTCGAGTGGATGGCCCTGGACCTGATCCGCGATGCCGAGGGCGACGTGGTCGGCGTGACAGCGCTGGAAATGGAAACCGGCGACCTGTACATCCTGGAAGCCAAGACCGTGCTGCTGGCCACCGGCGGTGCCGGGCGCATCTTCGCGGCATCCACCAACGCCTTCATCAACACCGGTGACGGCCTGGGCATGGCGGCACGTGCTGGCATTGCGCTGCAGGACATGGAATTCTGGCAATTCCACCCCACTGGCGTGGCCGGTGCCGGTGTGCTGCTGACCGAAGGCTGCCGCGGCGAAGGCGCCATCTTGCTCAACAGCAACGGAGAGCGCTTCATGGAGCGCTATGCGCCCACCCTGAAGGATCTGGCACCCCGCGATTTCGTCTCGCGTTCGATGGACCAGGAAATCAAGGAAGGCCGTGGCTGTGGTCCGAACAAGGACTATGTGATGCTCAAGCTCAGCCACCTGGGTGCGGACACCATCCACAAGCGCCTGCCGTCGGTGTATGAAATTGGTGTCAACTTCGCCAACGTGGACATCACCAAGGAAGACATCCCCGTGGTGCCCACCATCCACTACCAAATGGGCGGCGTGCCCACCAACATCAACGGCCAGGTGATCACCCAGGCCAACGGCATCAACAACGCCGTGGTGAACGGTCTTTATGCCGTGGGCGAATGCGCCTGCGTGAGCGTGCACGGCGCCAACCGCCTGGGCACCAACTCGCTGCTGGACCTGCTGGTGTTCGGCAAGGCTGCTGGCCGCCACATCGTCGAGTTCAACAACAAGAACAAGGAGCACAAGCCCCTGCCCAAGGATGCGGCCGACCGCACCCTGGAACGCCTGAACCAGCTCGACAAGTCCAGCGACGGTATCTACGCGCAAAACCTGGCCGGCGACATCCGCTCCACCATGCAGCAGCACGCGGGCGTGTTCCGCACCCAGGCCAGCATGGACGAAGGCGTCAAGAAAGTCGCTGAAATCCGCACCCGCGTGGCTGGGGTCACGCTCAAGGACAAGTCCAAGGTGTTCAATACCGCGCGCATCGAGGCGCTGGAAGTGGACAACCTGATCGAAGTGGCCCAGGCCACCATGGTGTCGGCCGCAGCCCGCAAGGAGTGCCGTGGCGCACACACCGTGTACGACTATGAGCACCCCGCCGACCACGCCGATTTCCCGCTGGGCCGCAACGACAAGGAATGGCTCAAGCACACGCTGTGGTACAGCGAAGGCAGCCGCCTCGACTACAAGCCCGTCAACCTCAAGCCTTTGACGGTGGACAGCGTTCCTCCGAAGGTCCGTACGTTCTAAATCGTCACGAGAGAAGAAACATGCAAAAACGCACATTCCAAATCTACCGCTACGATCCGGACAGGGATGCCAAGCCCTACATGCAGACCATCGAGATCGAACTCGACGGCCACGAGCGCATGTTGCTGGACGCGCTGATCAAGCTCAAGGAACAGGATCCCACACTGTCGTTCCGCCGCTCCTGCCGTGAAGGCGTCTGCGGTTCGGACGCCATGAACATCAATGGCAAGAACGGCCTGGCCTGCCTGACCAACATGAACACGCTCAAGGGCACCATCGTGCTCAAGCCGCTGCCGGGCCTGCCCGTGATCCGCGACCTGATCGTGGATATGACGCAGTTCTTCAAGCAATACAACTCGATCAAGCCCTACCTGATCAATGAAGAACTGGCGCCCGACCGTGAGCGCCTGCAGTCGCCCGAAGAGCGCGAAGAACTCAACGGCCTGTACGAGTGCATCCTGTGCGCCAGCTGCTCCACATCCTGCCCCAGTTTCTGGTGGAACCCCGACAAGTTCGTGGGTCCCGCCGGTCTGCTGCAGGCTTACCGCTTCATCGCCGACAGCCGCGATGACGCCACGGGCGCGCGCCTGGACAACCTCGAAGACCCCTACCGCCTGTTCCGCTGCCACACCATCATGAACTGCGTAGACGTGTGCCCCAAAGGTCTGAACCCCACGCGCGCCATCGGCAAGATCAAGGAACTGATGGTGCGTCGCGCCATCTGAAGCGAGCGCAAAGCCATGGGTGAAACGTCCACCATCGCCAGCGCAGCAGCCTCACCGCTGCTGGACGAGCGCGCACTGAGCAAGCTGCACTGGCGCTGCAGGAGGGGGCTGCTGGAGAACGACCTGTTCATCGAGCAGTTTTTCACCCGTTTTGAGCCCCAGCTGACCCAACGCCACGCCGACGGCCTGATGGCCCTCATGGACCTGGCGGACAACGACCTGCTGGACCTGTTGCTGCGCCGGCGCGAGCCACAGGCCCCGCTGGACACACCTCAAGTGCACGAAGTGCTCAGCATGCTGCGGCAAGGTGGCAGCACCGCGGTGCAATAGTGCCCCGACACTGAATCGATAGCCCCAGACCGGATCTCGGAAACCCCAAAGGAAAGTAACAATGAAGCTAGCTGACAACAAAGCCACCCTGTCGTTCAGTAACGGCAGCCCCAGCGTGGAAATGCCGGTCTACCAGGGCAGCATTGGCCCGGACGTCATCGATATCCGCAAGCTGTACGCTCAAACCGGCATGTTCACCTACGACCCCGGTTTCCTGTCCACGGCGTCGTGCCAGTCCGCCATCACCTACATCGATGGCGACAAGGGCGAGTTGCTGTACCGCGGCTACCCCATCGAGCAACTGGCCACGCAGTGCGACTACCTGGACACCTGCTACCTGCTGCTCAAGGGCGAGCTGCCCAACGCCTCCCAGCGCGGTGACTTCCACAAGCTGGTGCTCGACCACACCATGGTCAACGAGCAGCTGCAGTTCTTCCTGCGCGGTTTCCGCCGTGACGCGCACCCCATGGCGGTGCTCACGGGCCTGGTGGGTGCCATGTCGGCCTTCTACCATGACAGCACCGACATCAACAACCCGCAGCACCGCGACATCGCCGCGATCCGCCTGATCGCCAAGATGCCCACGCTGGTCGCCATGGCCTACAAGTACGGCGTCGGCCAGCCTTACATGTACCCTCGCAACGATCTGTCGTACTCCGGCAACTTCCTGCGCATGATGTTCGGCACGCCCTGCGAAGACTACAAGGTCAACCCGGTGCTCGAGCGCGCCCTGGACCGCATCTTCATCCTGCACGCCGACCACGAGCAAAACGCCTCGACCTCCACGGTGCGCCTGTGCGGCTCGTCGGGCACCAACCCGTTTGCCGCCATCTCCGCTGGGGTGGCCTGCCTGTGGGGCCCTGCCCACGGTGGTGCCAATGAAGCCTGCCTGAACATGCTGGAAGACATCCAGCGCCAGGGCGGCGTGGCCAAGGTGGGCGAGTTCATGGAGAAGGTCAAGGACAAGAACTCCGGCGTGAAGCTGATGGGCTTTGGCCACCGCGTCTACAAGAACTACGACCCCCGCGCCAAGCTCATGCAGGAAACCTGCAACGAAGTGCTCAAGGAGCTGGGCTTGGAAAACGATCCGCTGTTCAAGCTGGCCAAGGAACTGGAAAAGATCGCCCTCGAAGACGACTACTTCGTCTCGCGCAAGCTCTATCCGAACGTGGACTTCTACTCCGGCATCGTGCAGCGCGCCATGGGCATCCCGGTCAACCTGTTCACCGGCATCTTCGCGCTGGCCCGCACCGTCGGCTGGATTGCCCAGCTCAACGAAATGATCAGCGACCCCGAGTACAAGATCGGCCGCCCACGCCAGCTGTTCACCGGCTCGGTGCGCCGCGATGTGCCGCCCCTGACGGCCCGTTGATCGGCGGCGCGCCCAGCGCGCCCCGCAGCCCCAAAGCCCGCCGCACCCCGGCGGGCTTTTTTCTGCCCGTTACCAACCCGCGCCGGTGCCCGTATAGTGCTGCGACACTGTTACCTGAGGATCCCCCATGAAAACCAAAGCCGCCGTCGCCTGGCAAGCAGGCCAGCCCCTGACCATTGAAACCGTGGACCTCGACGGCCCCAGATTCGGCGAAGTGCTGGTCGAGATCAAGGCCACCGGCATCTGCCACACCGACTACTACACGCTCTCGGGCGCCGACCCGGAAGGCATCTTCCCGGCCATCCTGGGCCATGAAGGCGCGGGCATCGTGGTGGACGTGGGGCCGGGCGTCACCACGCTCAAGAAGGGCGACCATGTCATTCCGCTGTACACCCCCGAATGCCGCCAGTGCAAGTTCTGCCTGTCGCGCAAGACCAACCTGTGCCAGCTGATCCGCGGCACACAGGGCAAGGGCCTGATGCCCGACGCCACCAGCCGCTTCAGCCTGGATGGCAAGCCGATATTTCACTACATGGGCACCAGCACCTTCAGCAACTACACGGTGGCACCCGAGATTTCGCTGGCCAAGATCCGCGAGGATGCACCCTTTGACAAGGTCTGCTACATCGGTTGCGGCGTCACCACCGGCATCGGCGCGGTGATCTTCACCGCCAAGGTCGAGGCCGGCGCCAACGTGGTGGTATTCGGCCTGGGCGGCATCGGCCTGAACGTGATCCAAGGCGCCAAGATGGTGGGCGCCGACAAGATCATCGGCGTGGACATCAACCCCGCCCGCCAGGAGATGGCGCGCAAGTTCGGCATGACGCACTTCATCAACCCGAAAGAGGTGGACAACGTCGTGGACGCCATCGTGCAGCTCACCGATGGCGGCGCCGACTACAGCTTCGAGTGCATCGGCAACACCACCGTGATGCGCCAGGCGCTCGAATGCACCCACAAGGGCTGGGGCCGCAGCATCATCATCGGTGTGGCCGAGGCCGGCGCCGAAATCAGCACCCGCCCCTTCCAGCTGGTCACCGGCCGCAAATGGGAAGGCTCGGCCTTTGGTGGCGCGCGCGGCCGCACCGATGTGCCCAAAATCGTGGACTGGTACATGGAGGGCAAGATCAACATCGACGACCTGATCACCCACACCATGCCGCTCGAAGACATCAACAAGGGGTTCGACCTGATGAAGCGCGGCGAGTCCATCCGCGGCGTGGTCATTTATTGATAAAACTGTGCTCTAGCGCTTTATCCATAAGCGCTAGCAGCTATCAAATTTGATATTCATGACATTCACCGCCCTAGAACTGATCAGCGAACACGCCTGCTTTGGCGGCGTGCAGCGCTTTTACAAACACAGCTCGTCCGAAATCGGCCTGCCAATGCGTTTTGGCCTGTATCTACCACCCCAGGCCCTAGCCGGGCAGAACGTGCCGTTGCTCACCTACCTGGCCGGCCTGACCTGCACGGAGGAAACCTTTGCCATCAAGGCCGGTGCGCAGCGCCTGGCGGCGCAATGGGGGCTGGCCATCCTCACCCCCGACACCAGCCCGCGCGGCGCGGGCATTCTGGGTGAAAGCAACCACTGGGAGTTCGGCGTGGGCGCCGGCTTCTATCTGGACGCCACCGAGGCGCCCTGGGCCGGCCATTGGTGCATGGAGAGCTACCTCATCAAGGAGTTGCTGCCCGCCGTGGCGGTGCAGTTTTCCCTCGACGACCAGCGCCTGGGCCTGTTCGGGCATTCGATGGGCGGGCACGGTGCGCTCACGCTCGCCTTGCGGCACCCCGGCTTTTTCCGCAGCGTGTCGGCCTTTGCGCCCATTTGCGCGCCCACCCAGTGCCCGTGGGGGCACAACGCTTTCACGGGGTATCTGGGGCAGGATGAAAGCACCTGGGGCGCACATGATGCGAGTGTGCTGATGGGCCAGCAAGGCAGAGCACCGTATCCGCAAGGCATCCTGATTGACCAGGGCCTGGCCGACCCGTTTCTGACCACGCAGCTGCACCCACACCTGTTCGAAAGCGCATGTGCCCAGGTCGGGCAGCCGCTCACGCTCCGCCGCCATGCAGGCTACGACCATGGCTACTATTTCATCCAGACCTTCCTGGGTGACCATTTGCAGCACCATGCAACTGCGCCGGCCTGAACATTAATGCCCAGTTAAGCAGCTCGACAGACAATCAACCCATGCCTTTGTTTTTGCAGCGCCTACAGCGCCTTGTGCTTGGCCGCCGCGCCGTTGCCCACCCTACCCATCCGTCCCGCGACATCCACCCCGCGTGGGTCGTGGTGCTGGCCAGCGCCTGGCTGGCCACCGCCTGCAACGTGCCGCTGTGGCGTGAAGTGGCGGCGCTGCCGGGCCAGGGCACGCTGCGCGGCTGGGGCTTTGCGCTGGCTTTTGCGGTGATTGTGGCGGCAGGCAATGCCGCCCTGCTCAGTGTGCTGGCCTGGCGCTGGACGCTCAAGCCCGCCATCACCGTGATGCTGCTCATGGCCGCTTTCGGTGCCTATTTCATGCTTGCCTATGGCATTGCCATCGACGCAAGCATGCTGGTCAACGTCATGCAGACCGATGCGAAAGAGGCCGGCGACCTGCTCAACTGGCGCATGCTGGCCACCGTGCTGGCGCTCACGGCCCCGCCGCTGCTTTGGCTGTACCGCCGCCCGGTGCGCCGCATGCATGCCTTTCGCCACATGGCCCACAACGGCGCCCTGCTGGTGGGTTCGATCGTGGTCATCGTGGTCTGCCTGCTGCTGGTGTTCCAGGACTTCGCCTCCACCATGCGCAACCACACCAAGCTGCGCTACCTGATCAATCCGCTCAACAGCGTGTACGCCCTGGGCAACATCGCCACCAAGCCGCTGCGGCTGGACACCAGCACGCTGATGCCGCTGGGCCGCGACGCCCAGCTGGGCGCCAGCTATGCAGGCCAGCAAAAGCCGCCCCTGCTGGTGCTGGTGCTGGGCGAAACCGGCCGCAGCGTGAACTTCGGGCTCAACGGCTACAACCGGCCCACCACGCCCCTGCTGTCGGCCCGCACCGACCTCGCCACCGCGCGCAATGCCTGGTCGTGCGGCACCAGTACCGCCGCATCGGTGCCGTGCATGTTTTCTCACCTGGGGCGCGACGGCTTCGAAGCGCGCAAGGCCAATTACGAAAGCCTGATCGACGTGCTGCACCACGCGGGCCTGGCCGTGCTTTGGCTGGACAACCAGGCCGGCTGCAAGGGCGTGTGCGAGCGTGTCGGGCAAGTGCATACCACCGCACTGAAAGACCCAACGCTGTGCCCCGACGGTGAGTGCCTGGACCCCATCATGCTCCAGGACCTGGACCAGCGCCTGGCCAACCTGCCCGCCGAGCAGCGCAGCCGCGGCACTGTGGTGGTGATGCACCAGATGGGCAGCCACGGGCCCGCCTACTTCAAGCGCTCTGCAGCGGCGCTGAAGAAGTTCCAGCCCGAATGCACCTCCACCGCCCTGCAAGAATGCACACAAGCGCAGGTGGTGAACGCCTACGATAACAGCATCGTGCAAACCGACCAGTTTCTCGATTCAGTGATCAATTGGCTCTCAGCCCAATCGGAGAAAGCGCAAACAGCTATGATTTATGTAGCAGATCATGGAGAATCGCTGGGCGAGAACAACATCTACCTGCATGGCCTGCCCTATTCCATCGCACCTGACGTGCAAAAGCATGTGCCCTGGATCACCTGGCTGTCTCCCGCCATGCAGGCGCGCAGCGGCGTCTCCACCCCCTGCCTGCAAAAAGACCTGGCCGAGCGGCGCATCACGCACGATGGTTACTTTCACTCGGTGCTGGGCCTGATGGATGTGCAGACCACCGCCTACCAGCCGGGCCAGGACATTTACGCCACCTGCCGCCAGCGCCACATCTGAGCACACCCGGCTGCTGCGCAGAACCGTTGGCGCACCAGATCAGACCACAGCCCCGGCCCCGCATGCAACCCACCAGACCGCGCACGTCTCGTTGGCTCTGAAACCGTGCATTTTTTGCGCCCATGGCGGGTATTTACGGAGAACGCATTGGCACGCTTTGTGCATCATCGCTTCAGTCCTTGGCCTTGCGCCAAGATCTGATCGGGAGAGACCGCTGGCATGCTGCCTGCGGCGCCGAAGGAGCAACCGCCCCGGAAACTCTCAGGCAAAAGGACCGATCAGCTCAAAGGAACTCTGAAGAGCTGCCGGTCTTCGTCAGACGGCACACCGCAGGAGCAAGCGCGCCCGGCAACGGGACGTGAATCTCTCAGGTCCTAAACAGAGGGGGCGTGCGTTGCGCATGGTGCGCAGCGTGCCACGTCACCACGACCTGTTGGAAGCCTGTCATCATGAAATCCATCGCAATCATCGGCGGCGGCATCACCGGTGTCACCACCGCCTATGCCCTGGCCCAGCGCGGCTTTGCCGTCACCTTGTTCGAAAAACACCGCTATGCGGCCATGGAAACGTCGTTCGCCAACGGCGGCCAGCTGTCGGCGTCCAACGCCGAGGTCTGGACCCACTGGTCGACCATCATCAAGGGCCTGAAGTGGATGCTCAAGGGCGATGCACCGCTGCTGGTCAACCCCAAGCCCAGCTGGCACAAGCTGTCGTGGTTTGCCGAATTCATCGGCAACATTGCGCACTACCGGCAAAACACCATCGAGACCGCCCGCCTGGCCGTCGCTGCGCGCGAGCACCTGTTTGCCTGGGCCGATGCCGAAAGCGTGGACTTCGACCTGAAAAAGCAAGGCATCCTGCACATCTACCGCGACAAGAAAGGCTTTGACCACGCCGGCGAGGTGTCCAAACTGCTGGCCGCTGGCGGCCTGCCACGCCGCCCGGTCACGCCGGCCGAGATGCGCGCCATCGAGCCCACGCTGGCCGGCAGTTACTACGGCGGCTACTTCACCGAGAGCGACGCCACCGGCGACATCCACAAGTTCACCGTCGGCCTGGCCGCGGCCATCGAGCGCCTGGGCGTGCGCTGCCTGTACGGGCAAAACGTGCTGTCCCTGCGCAGCGACGGCAAGACCGCCAGCGTCACCGTGGGCGAGGCTGACGCCCCCCAAACCCACCGCTTCGATGGCCTGGTGGTGTGCGCTGGCGTGACCAGCCGCGACTTTGCCACCCAGCTCGGCGACCGTGTCAACATCTACCCGGTCAAGGGCTATTCGATCACCGTCAACCTGCGGGACGCGCAAAGCCAGCAGGCCGCCCCCACCGTGAGCCTGCTCGATGACGAAACCAAGCTGGTCACCAGCCGCCTGGGGCTTGACCGCCTGCGCGTGGCCGGCACGGCCGAGTTCAACGGCTGCAACAAGGACATCCGCGCCGACCGCATTGCGCCCCTGGTGGACTGGGTGCACCAGTGCTTTCCTGGCGTGAGCACGCAACAGGTCGTGCCCTGGGCCGGCCTGCGCCCAATGATGCCCAGCATGATGCCGCGCGTGGGACGCGGGCGCAGTGCCAATGTCTTCTACAACACCGGTCACGGCCACCTCGGCTGGACGCTGTCGGCCGTCACCGCCGACATGGTGGCTGGCGTGATCGTGCAGGCCTGTGGTGCCCACGCACCCGCCGCTGGCACGCCATCCGTCCTGCAGTCTCGGCATTGCTGAGGCTTGCCGCCGTGCCCGGCGGTGCCCGGCGCCGATGGTTTTCCCCCTGCTTATCGACCTCCCCCAACCCTGTTTCCGAAGGAAACTGATTTATGCAATCCCTGCACATGTTTTTTGAATGGCTCAACGGGCTGGTCTGGGGCGTTCCGATGATCACCCTGATCCTGGGCACGGGCCTTTACCTGCAGGTGCGTCTGGGCTTCATGCCCCTTCGCAAGATCATTTACGGCTTTCGCATGATCGGGCAAAGCCGGCAACCCGGCAACGCTGGCGACGGCGAGATCTCGCCGTTCGCCGCCTTGATGACGGCGCTGTCCGCCACCGTGGGCACGGGCAACATCGCCGGGGTTGCCGCAGCCATCGCCATCGGCGGCCCAGGCGCCCTGTTCTGGATGTGGATGACCGCTTTCGTCGGCATGGCCACGAAATACGCCGAGGTGGTGCTGGCGGTGAAATACCGCGAGGTGGACGAGCGCGGCGAGCATGTAGGCGGGCCGATGTACGCCATCAAGAACGGTCTGGGCAAGCGCTGGCGCTGGCTGGCGACGGTCTTTGCGGTGTTTGGCGGCCTGGCCGGTTTTGGCATTGGCAACATGGTGCAGGCCAACGGCATCGCCAGCGCCATGCACAACGCCTTTGGCGTGGAGACCTGGATCACCGGCCTGGCGCTGACCCTGCTGACCGGCGCCGTGGTACTGGGCGGAATCAAGCGCATCGGCGCAGTGGCCGAGCGCCTGGTGCCGGCCATGTGCATCGGCTACATCGCCTGCGTGGCCGTGATCCTGGTGGTATTTGCCGATCGCATTCCCGGCGCCTTCGCGCTGATCCTGCACCACGCCTTCAACCCGGTGGCGGCCACCGGCGGCTTTGTCGGCGCCTCGGTCATGCTGGCACTGCAAAAAGGTGTTGCGCGCGGCATTTTCTCCAACGAAGCGGGCCTGGGCACCGCAGGCATCGCCCAGGCGGCGGGCGCCACGCGCGATCCGGTGTTCTCGGGCCTTATCGGCATGATGGGCACCTTCATCGACACCATCATCGTGTGCACTTGCACCGGTCTGGCCATCATCGTCAGCGGCGTGTGGGACTCGGGCCAGACCGGCGCCATCCTGAGCGCCGCGGCCTTTGAAACAGCCATGCCCGGCATGGGCAAGTACCTGCTGGCGGGGTCGCTGGCCGTGTTCGCCTTCACCACCATCCTGGGCTGGGCCTACTACGGCGAAAAATGCTGGGCCTACCTGTTCGGCACCGTGACCGAAAAGCCGTTTCGCCTGCTGTGGACGCTGGCGGTGTTTCCGGGCGCCGTGCTGAGCCTGGACTTTGCCTGGCTGGTGGCCGACACGCTCAACGCGCTGATGGCGATTCCGAACCTGATCTCGCTGCTGCTGCTCAGCCCGGTGATCGTGCGCCTGACCCGGGAGTACTTTGCCAACCATGGCCGTGCAGGCGCTCCCATGCCAACTGGCAAAACATCGAACCCGGTCAAGACCTGAGAGGCTGAGACGGGCCCGACAGGACGGGTCACCGGGAGGGCGACAGAGCGGATCGGCCGGATCCGCATCGCCCCTCATCACGGCAGGAATGCACCGTTTCTCGACTTTATTCGCAGCAACAAACCCAGAAACGGTGCCTTTTTTGACCACGCGGCGCAGTGCGAGATTCGCGATCCACTACAGTCCCGGCCTTTACAACCAGCTGTCGAGATACGCCATGGCGAAAAAACCCCAGATCACCCTGTCCTCCCTGGACCTGGACCGCATTGAAGCACTGCTGGCGGTGATTCCGGCCAGCGTCTTTCCGGGCAAGGCCGATCTGCAGGCAGAGCTGGACCGCGCCGACGTGGTGGCGCCCGAGGAGATCCCTCCCAATGTGGTGACCATGAACTCCACCGTGCAGTTCACGATCCAGGAGACCGGCAAGGAGTTTTGCCTGACGCTGGTGTACCCGCGCGACATGGACGGCAGCGCCGACCGCATCTCGATCTTTGCGCCCGTGGGCAGCGCGCTGCTCGGCCTGTCGGTGGGCGATGAACTGGCCTGGCCCGGGCCAGGTGGCAAATCGATGACAGTGCGCGTGAAAAGCATCGTCTACCAACCCGAAAGCGCGGGCGAGTTGCACCGCTGACCCGCCGGGCGGTCGCGCACCCCAGGTGCCACACCAAGGCCAAGGCGTGTGGCGTCAGAGGCTGAGAGTTTTTCGGCCGTGCCCGAAAGGCGCGTCAAAACGCGCCGGGTCTAGGCGCAAAACACAGCCATAGCGCGGGCTATGGCGAGTATTTGCAACGACGAGCCGGTGTGTTTTGGCGTGCAAGGCGGGCATGGATGAAAGACTCTCAGCCTCTCAGGCCCACTGGCTGGTGGTCACCGCCACCAGCATGCCGGTGCCCACCAGCCCGGCCTGCCAGCGCAGCGCCGTGGTCCAGGTCGGAACGTGGCGCTCCACCCGCTCATACAGCAGCCGCCCGGCCATCAGCGAAAGTACAAACGCCGCCAGCATGCCCAGGGCATTCCACACAGGCGCTTGCGGCCAGAGGTGGCTGACCACGGCATTGACCAGCAGGCACACCGGAAAGTGCACCAGAAACACCGAGTACGACATCTGACCGAGCCGCACCACGGGTGCGAACCCCTGCCATTGCCGCCAGCGGGATGAGCGCAGCGCCCAGGCCAGCGCCAACGCCGTCACCAGCGCCACGGCAATGCGCGCGCGGAAATCCAGCACCAGGGCGGCGGCACCCAGCACGGCGATGGCGGCCAGCCACCCGCCAGCACGCGGGGCCTGCACCGCCCAGTAAGCCATCATGCCCAGCCCATAGGACCCAAAGAAATACAGGGCCCACATATCGAGTTCCGGCTCGCGGTTGAACACCAGCAAGGAGGCCGCCGTGCCGGCAACCACCAGCGCACGCCCCAACCAGGCGGCATGGCGCACACACACCGCGCCACGCCCCTCGCCACACACCGACCGCACCAGCGCCAGCAGCAGCACGGAGCACACAAAAAGCTGGAAGTCGATGGCGACATACCACACGCCCGCCGACAGGGCCTCTTCGCCCACGATGTCCTGCAGCAGCAGCGCATTGGCCACCAGCTGGGCCAGATCGGGCGCATCGGGCACCGAGGGGTGATCCATCCAGCTGCGCGCCAGCGCCGCCACCACCACGGCCAGCACCAGTGCCACGGCATAAGGCACCACCAGCCGCACGAAGCGCCGTGCGATCTGCTGGCTGGCGCTGTCAAACCGTGCCAGCCCCTGGGGCGCCAGGCTGGCCGCCGCGAGATAGCCGCCGAGCACCAGAAAGATCTGCACGGCCATGCGCCCATAGTCGTAAAGCCATGCCATCAGCCCCGGCGCCAGCGGCTGCGCGATGTCGGACATGGGGCCATAAAAAGCGAGGTGGTGCCACACGATGGTGGCGCAGGCAATGCCCTTGACCATGTCGATCAGCGGCGTGCGGGAGTGAGGAGATGTCATGCAGCAAAAAGATACGGCGGCTCAGTGCCCGCCAAGTGGCGGCGCCAAAAAACCTTCAATTGTCGTCGGATCGAGCAATGTTTGCTGAAGCGCGCGCAACGGATGAAGAGCGTTGCGCCTGCCTGGTGACGGCTTCGGGGCGTATGGCAGCGGGGGCGGGGTAAGGGGTTTCAGGCTTTTCGTTGGGGGCGGATTTTTTGATATGTGATGTTTTTGGGCTCTGGGGCTTGTGTATCAAACGCTGGTAGCTATTGTTTTGATAGTTTTTTGCGTGCTTTTTTTGAGGGTGGGGGCCGGGTTGCGCCCCGGCGGGCGAGGTACTTTTCTTTGCTTCGCCAAAGAAACGTACCCAAAAGAAAGGCGACCCTGCTGTCTGCGACGGGTTTTTGGGGTCAGAGCCCCAATTCACCGAGCCGTTGGCTCGCCCGGAGGGTGCGGTGCTACGCACCGCAGTGAAATGGGTGTCTGACCCCAATAACCCGCAACCTGGGGTGCTCGTGCGCGGGGTGCGCCGTGGAACTCACTGCGCGCCTGCGGCGCTCCGTTCAGACAACCACGGCGAGTCAGATCACGAAGCGGGTGTGTCCTGCGGCACACCCGCCACCCCGCGCCCTGCGCGCCCCAGGCGCATCCAGAAGGGATGGGGAGCCAACATCCACTCGGGCCATCGCTGCGCTCGGCCCCGTCTCGCGGGCGCAAGCGCCTCGCGCTGCGCAACCTGGGCCGAGCGCAGCGATGGCCCGTGGGGTTGTTTGGATGTTCGGTGGTTTCCCCCATCTGGCTGCGCCTGCGGCGGGGCGGTTGCGGGGTGAGCGTGTGCCGCAGGACACACGCCTCGTCATCTGACTCGCCGTGGTTGTTTGAGCGCAGCGCGCCAGCGCGTAGCGAGTTCCACGGCGCACCCCGCAACCGCACCGCCGCAGGTCGCCCCGTAGCAACGCGAAGGGGTCGCAGACTGTGGGTCGCCTTTTCTTTGCTTACTTTCTTTTGGCGAAGCAAAAGAAAGTGAGGCGCCCGCCGGGGCGAGACCCGGCACCCGCCCTGAGCAAAGGCACGCCACGAACTATCAAAACAATAGCTACCAGCGCATGCTACATAAGCGCCAGAGCCAAAAAAGACCAAAACTACAACTTCAACCGCGCCCGCGCCGCCTCATACTCACCACGCAACTTGGCCACCAGCTGGGCCGTGCTCGTCACCGCATTGATCGCCCCAATGCCCTGACCACAGCCCCAGATATCCTTCCACGCCTTTTTCGCATCGCCGCCAAAGTTCATCTTGCTCGGATCGGACTCGGGCAGGTTGTCCGGGTCCATGCCCGCTGCGCGGATCGACGGCGCCAGGTAGTTGCCGTGCACGCCGGTGAACAGGTTGCTGTAAACGATGTCGTCCGAGTCGCCTTCCACGATGGCCTGCTTGTAGGCATCCGAGGCCCGCGCCTCGTGCGTGGCAATGAAGGCCGAGCCGATGTAGCCAAAGTCGGCGCCCATGGCCTGCGCGGCCAGCACGGCGTCGCCGCTGGCGATGGAGCCGCTCAACGCAATCGGTCCGTCAAACCACTGGCGAATTTCCTGGATCAGGGCAAACGGGCTCTTCACACCGGCATGGCCGCCAGCGCCTGCGGCCACGGCGATCAGGCCGTCGGCGCCCTTTTCAATCGCCTTGTGCGCAAACTTGTTGTTGATGATGTCGTGCAGCACGATGCCGCCCCAGGCGTGCACGGCCTGGTTCACGTCTTCACGGGCGCCCAGGCTCGTGATGATGATCGGCACCTTGTACTTGGCGCAGACCTGCATGTCGTGCTCCAGCCGGTCGTTGCTCTTGTGCACGATCTGGTTGATGGCAAAGGGCGCGGCGGGCTTGTCGGGGTGGACCTGGTTGTAGGCCGCCAGAGTCTCGGTGATCTCGGCCAGCCATTCGTCCAGCAGCTCGGCGGGGCGGGCATTGAGCGCGGGCATGGAGCCCACCACGCCAGCCTTGCACTGCTCGATCACGAGCTTGGGGTTGCTGATGATGAACAGCGGCGAGCCGATGACGGGCAGCGACAGGTTCTGCAACGCGGGAGGCAGTTTGGACATGGCAACAACTTCCTGAACAAAAATAGGGGTGAAATATGCCTCTAGCGCTTATATATAAAGCGCTAGCAGCTATCATTTTTATATCAACAAAGCCCCCCGCGGTGCAACGCAGGCGGCCCGGTCACAGTCTCAGAACGACTCCAGCGCCAGATCGGTCACGCTGCCTGCGCCTTCGACGATGCTGTCGCGCAGGCCCGGTGCCTTGACCAGGATGTGCTCGGCATAAAACTGCGCCGTGGTGATTTTTGCGCGCAAAAAAGCCTCGTCCTGTCCCTTGGGCAACAGCGCCTCGGCCACCAGCAGGCTGCGCGCCAGCTGCCAGCCGGCCACCAGGCTGCCAGCGAGCATGAGGTAAGGCACGCTGCCCGCAAAAACGGCGTTGGGGCTGGCCTTGGCGCCACCGGCCACAAAGTCCACCACTTCCAGAAAGGCCTGGCGCGCCGCCGCCAGCCGGCGCGCCACGGCCTTGGCGGCAGGGGTGCCGCTGGCCAGCAGTTCGCCTTCGGTCTTTTCGATCTGCGCAGCAATCGCCCTGGCCGTCTGGCCGCCATCGCGCGCGGTCTTGCGGCCTACCAGGTCGTTGGCCTGGATCGCGGTGGTGCCTTCGTAGATGGTCAGAATCTTGGCGTCACGGTAGTACTGGGCCGCGCCGGTTTCCTCGATAAAGCCCATGCCGCCATGCACCTGCACGCCCAGACTGGTGACCTCCTGGCTCATTTCGGTGCTGTAGCCCTTGACCAGCGGCACCATGAATTCGTAGAACGTGGCGTTCTGCTTGCGCGTGTCTGCATCCGGGTGGTGGTGGGCGGCGTCATAGGCTGCGGCGGCCACGGCGGCCATGGCGCGGCAGCCTTCGGTGGTGGCACGCATGGTCATGAGCATGCGGCGCACGTCGGGGTGGTGGATGATGGCCGCGCTGGCATGGATGCTGCCATCCACCGGGCGGCTTTGCACGCGGTCCTTGGCATAGCTCACGGCCTTCTGGTAGGCGCGCTCGGCAATCGCAATGCCCTGGATGCCCACGCCGTAGCGCGCGGCGTTCATCATGATGAACATGTATTCAAGGCCACGGTTTTCCTGGCCCACCAGATAACCCACAGCGCCGGGCCCGGCGCTGTCTGCGATGCTTTCCGCCATGCCGTCGCCAAACTGCAGCACAGCCGTGGGGCTGGCCTTGATGCCCAGCTTGTGCTCGATGCTCACGCAGTGTGCGTCGTTGCGCACACCCAGGCTGCCGTCCTGGTTCACCAGAAATTTGGGCACGACGAACAGGCTGATGCCCTTGACGCCTTCGGGTGCGCCAGCCACGCGGGCCAGCACCAGGTGCACGATGTTCTCGGCCATGTCGTGCTCACCCCAGGTGATGAAGATCTTGGTGCCGAAAATCTTGTACGTGCCATCGGGCTGCGGATCGGCCTTGGTGCGCACCAGCGCCAGGTCCGATCCGGCTTGCGGCTCGGTCAGGTTCATGGTGCCGGTCCACTGGCCCGAAATGAGTTTTTCAAGGTAGATGGCCTTGAGCTCGTCGCTGCCGGCAGTCAGCAGCGCCTCGATGGCGCCGTCGGTCAGCAACGGACACAGCGCGAAACTCATGTTGGCGCTGTTGAGCATTTCCATGCAGGCCGCGCCAATGGTTTTGGGCAGGCCCTGGCCACCAAAGTCAGCCGGGTGCTGCAGGCCCTGCCAACCGCCCTCGGTAAACTGGCGGAAGGCGTCCTTGAACCCCGGCGTGGCCGTGACCACGCCGTCCTTCCACGATGACGGGTTCTTGTCGCCCTCGAAATTGAGCGGAGCCAGCACGCCCTCGGTGAACTTGGCGCACTCTTGCAGCACGGCCTGCGCTGTATCCAGGCCCGCGTCGTCAAAGCCGGGGATCTGTGCGATCTGTTCAATATTCGCCAGGTGCTGCATGTTGAACAGCATGTCCTTGACAGGGGCGGTGTAGCTCATGGGTATCTCCAGGGGATATGAATGTCAAAAAAAAGGCACCGCAAGCGATGCCTTTTTGCGGGCCTGCAGGCCTTACAGCGCCTTCACCAGCTCCGGCACGGCCGCAAACAAATCCGCCTCCAGCCCATAGTCGGCCACGCTGAAGATCGGCGCCTCGGGGTCCTTGTTGATCGCCACGATCACCTTGGAGTCTTTCATCCCCGCCAGGTGCTGGATCGCACCCGAGATGCCCGCTGCGATGTACAGCTGCGGCGCCACGATCTTGCCGGTCTGGCCCACTTGCCAGTCGTTGGGGGCGTAGCCCGCATCGACCGCTGCGCGGCTGGCGCCCAGGGCGGCGCCGAGCTTGTCGGCCAGCGGGGTCATGACTTCGTCGAACTTTTCCTTGCTGCCCAAGGCCCGGCCACCCGAGACGATGATCTTGGCGGCCGTGAGTTCGGGGCGGTCGCTTTGGGCGATTTCGCTGCCCACAAACTTGCTCTTGCCGTTGTCTGCGGTGGCGGCTGTTGTTTCAACCGTTGCGCTGCCTCCCGTGGCGGCTGCGGCGTCAAAGCCGGTGGTGCGTACGGTGATGATCTTGACGGCATCCTGGCTTTGCACGGTGGCGATGGCGTTGCCGGCGTAGATGGGGCGCTCGAAGGTGTCAGCGGCAATGACCTTGGTGATGTCGCTGATCTGGGCGACGTCGAGCTTGGCGGCCACGCGGGGGGCCACGTTCTTGCCGCTGGCGGTGGCGGGGAAGAGGATGTGGCTGTAGTTTTGGGCGATGGCCAGCACTTGGGCGGCGACGTTCTCGGCCAGGCCGTGTTCCAGGCCGGGGGCGTCGGCGTGGATGACTTTGGCGACGCCGGTGATTTGGGCTGCAGCCTGGGCTGCGGCGCTGGCGTTGTGGCCGGCGACGAGAACGTGGACGTCGCCGCCGCAGGCGACGGCGGCCGTGACGGTGTTCAGGGTGGCGCCTTTGATGGAGGCGTTGTCGTGTTCAGCAATAACGAGTACCGACATTTAGATCACCTTCGCTTCGTTCTTGAGTTTTTCGACCAGGGCGGCCACGTCGGCCACCTTGATGCCGGCGCCGCGTTTGGCGGGTTCGGTCACTTTGAGGGTTTTGAGGCGCGGTGCCACGTCCACGCCGAGGTCTTCGGGCTTGAAGGTGTCGAGCTGCTTTTTCTTGGCCTTCATGATGTTGGGCAAGGTGACGTAGCGGGGCTCGTTCAGGCGCAGGTCGGTGGTGATGACGGCGGGCAGGCTCAAGGCCAGGGTTTCCAGGCCGCCGTCGACTTCGCGGGTGACGCTGACGCTGTCGGCCGTCAGTTCGACTTTGCTGGCGAACGTGGCCTGGGGCAGGTCGGCCAGGGCGGCGAGCATCTGGCCGGTCTGGTTGGCGTCGTCGTCGATGGCTTGTTTGCCCAGGATGATGAGGCCGGGTTGTTCTTTGTCCACCAATGCCTTCAAGAGCTTGGCGACGGCCAGGGGCTGCAGTTCTGCGTCGGTTTCCACCAGGATGGCGCGGTCGGCGCCGATGGCCATGGCGGTGCGCAGGGTTTCCTGGCATTGCGCCACGCCGCAAGAGACGGCGATGACTTCGGTCACCAGGCCTTTTTCTTTCAGGCGCACGGCTTCTTCAACGGCGATTTCGTCAAAGGGGTTCATGCTCATCTTGACGTTGGCGATGTCCACGCCGCTGCCGTCCGATTTGACGCGGACTTTGACGTTGTAGTCAACCACGCGTTTGACTGGGACCAAGACCTTCATTACTGCGGCTCCTTAATTTAGAGTTCGTTGAATTGACGTTTACGTTAACCGAGGCATTCTATGCCGCACGGCATCAAAACTGCTGCCATCCACAGCACACAGAGTCACAAAAAGAACGGTCGTGCTTTTTGTAAATTATAGGCCAGTGTTCGCTCTCATTGTCCAGTCCATGCTGTTACGTGAGGGGCGAAGCACCATGCCGCACCAGAGGCCCCTGCAAATCAGGCGACGGGGCAGCGCCTGGCGAAGCGTGCGCATCTTCGCTGGAAGCGGGCACATCCTGCGGTCGCAGGTGCACCACGCGCTGCGGGTAGGGAATATCGATGTGGTGGGCGCGCAGCGCAGCGAGAATGGCCCGGTTGATGTCCGAGCGCAAACCGAGCGTTCCACTTTCCGGGTCGGTGATCCAGTAACCGACAGTGAACTCCAGCCCGTCGGCCCCAAAGGCCGACAGAGCCACCAACGGCCCCGGCTCGCGCAGCACACGCGGGTTGGCCAGTGCCGCCTCGCCCAGCAGACGAACGACAAGATCGACATCGCTGTCATAGCCCACACTGATCACGGTAGACATCCACACGCGCGGGTCGGTCAGCGAAAGGTTCTCCACCCGCTGCGTGATCAGCATCTCGTTGGGCACGATGGATTCGCGCCCCACCCCCGAGCGGATCACCGTGTAACGCCCCGTGATGTCGGTGATATGGCCTTCAAAGCCATCCACGCGAACATTGTCGCCAATGCGCACGCTGCGCTCGGCCAGGATCACAAAGCCGCTCACATAGTTGGCCGCCAGCTTCTGCAGGCCAAAGCCGATGCCCACACCCACGGCGCCGCCCAGCACCGACAGGGCCGTGAGGTCAATGCCCACGGCGGACAGCGCCAGGATCAAGCCCAAAAAGATCAGCAAGGCGCGCGCGGCATTGCTGAACGCCTTGCGCAACGACAGCTCGCTGCCCTTGGCCGAGCGCAGCAGGCGCGACTCGATGGCCGAGGAGACCCACAGAGTCACGATCAGCACAGCGCAGGCTGTCACGGCGCCTTCGATCATGGTGCGCACCGACAGCGTGGTCGCCCCCACCTTCCAGGTGATTTCGTCGAGCTCCTGCAACACCAGCGGCAGCAGGCCCGTCACCCACAGCACCATGGCTAGCCAGGCCAGCCAGGAGATGGTGCGCTCGATGGGACGCACCCAGGCGGCCTGCGGAAAGGCCGCCTGCAGCACCTTGACCCCCACGCGGATCACCACCAGCGAGATCAGCACCGGAATGACCACCTTGAATGCCGCCAACGGCACCCATAGCGCCAACACCGCCCGCGCCACATAGCCCAGGCCCAGCAAGGTCAGGGGGAACAGCACGCCATCCACCACCTTGCGGCCAAACAGGATGGAGCGTGGCTCATCGCGACCCAGCGCACGGCGCAAGGCCGACACCATGAGCCAGGCCAGCGCCACGCACAAGGCCAGCGCCCCCAGCTCGATCAGTACCGTGGGCTGCGTAAATGCCCGAAACCACTGCTGCACATCATCAAACACCGGCGAAACAGACTGCATGGCCATCACACCTTCCACACCGGAGCGCGCTTTTCGGCAAAAGCCCGAGCGCCCTCTTGGGCCGCCGCGTCCATCATGTTGACGGCCATGGCCTGGCCGGCCAGCTGGTAGGCCGCATCCAGGCCCAGCTCACGCTGCTGGTAAACCAGCGCCTTGCCCATGGCCACCGCCACGCGGGGCTTTTGCACAATGGACTGCACGAGTTTTTCCACCTCGGCATCCAGCGCCTCGGGCGCCACCACGCGGTTCACCAGGCCCTGCGCCAGCGCCGTGGGGGCGTCGATGAAATCGCCGGTGAGCAGCATTTCCATGGCGCGCTTGGCCGGCATGTTGCGCACCAGCGGCACGCTGGGCGTGGCGCAGAAAAGGCCGTAATGGATGCCACTGGTGGCAAAGCTGGCGTCGCTCGCCGCCACCGCCAGATCGCACTGCGCCACCAGCTGGCAACCGGCCGCAGTGGCCATGCCCTGCACCCGCGCAATCACCGGCACCGGCAGCTTGTGGATGGTGAGCATCACGCGGCTGCACTGGGCAAAGAGCTGCTGGTACCACACCAGCTCGGGGTGGGCCGCCATGTCCTTCAAGTTGTGGCCGGCGCAAAACGCCTTGCCCTCGGCCGCCAGCACCACCACGCGCGCGCTGTCGTCGCGGGCCACCGCGTCCAGCGCCTGCTGCAGCGCGGCCAGCATCTCGCAGCCCAGCGCATTGAAGCGGGCGGGGTCGTTCAGGGTCAGTGTCACCACGCCGCGCGCATCGCGCGAGACCCGAAGCAGTTCATCATTCATCGTCATTTCAATTTTTCCTGTACGCCAACTGTCTCACAGCGCAGAAAACTGGCGCGCCCCTGGCCAGCAGACGCCGCGCAAGGGCCGCCCCGCAGCGCTGGCGTCGTCCCCCTTCCCGCGCAGCGAGAGAAGGGGGAAGCGGCGCAGCCGCTCAGGTGGTTGGTCATAATTCAGCCAACACGCGCACATGGGCTTCCACGCTGCGCGCCAGGGGGCCCATCACGTAGCCGCCTTCCAGGCACGAAACGATGCGGCCCTTGGAATAGCGCCGGGCGATATCCATGATCCGGTGGGTGATCCAGGCGTAGTCGGCCTCCACCATACCCAGCTGCCCCATGTCGTCCTCGCGGTGGCCGTCGAAGCCCGCGCTGATGAAGATCATCTCGGGCTTGAAGGCCTCCAGGCGCGGAATCCACATCATCTCGATGATTTCGCGGATGTCCATGCCGCGCGTATAGGCCGCCACCGGCACATTCACCATGTTGGGCGCCGGATTCTGGTCGCCGCTGTAGGGATAGAACGGGTGCTGAAAGATGCCCACCATGAGCGCGCGCGGGTCTTTGGCCAGGATGTCTTCAGTGCCGTTGCCGTGGTGCACGTCAAAGTCCACCACCGCCACACGCTGCAGCTTATAGCGCTGCAGCGCATATTTGGCCGCCACCGCCACGTTGTTGAAAAAGCAGAAACCCATGGCCTTGTCGTGGCAGGCATGGTGGCCGGGCGGGCGCACCGCGCAAAACGCGTTGGTGATCTCGCCGGCCATCACCGCGTCGGTGGCGGCCAGGGCCGCGCCGGCGGCGCGCAACGAGGCCTTCCAGGTGTGCGCATTGATGGACGTGTCGGTGTCGATCTGCGAGTAGGCAGGGCCACCCGCCAGCAGATCTTCGTTGAGCAGGTCCGACAGGCCGCGCATCGCCGCCACATGGAGCCGGCTGTGCGCCAGCTCGATGTCGGCGATCGAGGCCTCGGGCGCTTCGTAGCGCTCCAGGGCATCGGCCACGCCGGTGATCAGCAGACGGTCTTCGATGGCGTCCAGCCGCTCGGGGCATTCGGGATGCCCCGGCCCCATTTCGTGCTTTCGGCAGTCGGGATGGGTGAAATAGCCTGTCTTGCTCACAGTGAAATCCCCGTGTCTCTTTTTTCGGATAACGTGGCGCCATGCATGCACAGCCAAAAATCAAATCGCTTCTGGACCAGCTTAACACGGTGATTGTGGGCAAAAGCGCCCAGGTACGGGACTGCGCGGCCTGCCTGCTGGCGGGCGGCCACCTGCTCATCGAGGATGTGCCGGGCGTGGGCAAGACGACGCTGGCCCACGCGCTGGCGCGCACGTTTGGCCTGCAGTTCTCGCGGGTGCAGTTCACGGCCGACCTGATGCCCAGCGACCTCACCGGTGTATCGGTGTACGAACGCGGCAAGGAGGCCTTCGTGTTCCATCCCGGCCCCGTTTTTGCGCAGGTGCTGCTGGCCGACGAAATCAACCGCGCCAGCCCCAAAACCCAGAGCGCGCTGCTCGAAGCCATGGAAGAAAAACAGGTGTCGGTGGAGGGCGAAACCCGCGCCCTGCCCCACCCGTTTTTCGTGATCGCCACACAGAACCCGCACGACCAGCTGGGCACCTTTGCGCTGCCCGAATCGCAGCTCGACCGGTTTTTGATGCGCATCTCCATCGGCTACCCCGACCGCGCCGCCGAGCGCCTGCTGCTGGCCGGCAGCGACCGCCGCGACCTGGTGGACAGCCTGCTGCCCCTGCTGTCGCAGGACGAGCTGGCGCAACTGCAGCGCCAGGTGCTGGCCGTGCACACCGCCGAGCCGCTGCTCAACTATGTGCAAGACCTGATCGCCGCCACCCGCACGGGTCGCTGGTTCTTGCAGGGGCTGTCGCCGCGCGCCGGTATTGCGCTGGTGCGCGCCGCCAAGGCCCAGGCGCTGATCAGCGGGCGCGACTATGTGGCGCCCGACGACGTGCAGGCCGTGCTGCCGCAGACCATTGCGCACCGCCTGGTGCCCGTGGGCGACGCGCGGCGCGGCGCGGTGGAGCAGGTGCGCGCCATGGCCGAGTCGGTGCCCCTGCCTTGACTGTCTTGGGTCCGCACGCCATGCCGTCCCCTTCCGGCGCCTCTGCCGCTGCTACCGCTGCTGCCGATCTCCTTGCACCCACGCCGTCCGCACGCGCTGCCACGCCTTCGCGCCAGGCCGCGCTGAATCCGCTGGCCCGGGCGCGTGCGCGCTTTGCGCGCTGGTGGGAGGCACGCCTGCCGCTGGCCGACACCCTGACACTCACACAGCGCAATGTGTACATCCTGCCCACCGGCGCGGGCTGGATGCTGGCCGGCACGCTGCTGGTGCTGCTGGTGGCGTCCATCAACTTCCAGCTCAACCTGGGCTATCTGCTGACCTTTTTGCTGGCTGGCAGCGCGGTGGCGGGCATGCATGTGTGCCACGCCACGCTGCGCGGCATCACGCTGCACCTCAAAGCGCCCGAGCCCCACTTTCTGGGTGGCAGCACGGCGTTTGAAGTGCAGCTTTTCAGCGACCGGCGCACGCCGCGCCACGCCATTGCGCTGTCCGTGCACGGCCATGGCACAAGCAGGCACGACGGGGCCATGACCGACGTGCCCGCGCAGGGCAGCGCCAGCGTGCAGGTGGCGTTCCAGCCCACGCGCCGGGGCCTGCACCGGGTGCCCACGCTCGTGGCCGAAACCCGTTTTCCGCTGGGCACCTTCCGCGTCTGGAGCTACTGGCGCCCCGCCGCCCAGGTGCTGGTGTACCCCGCCCCCGAGGTGCCCCCACCGCCGCTGCCGCCCGGCGAGCCGCGTGCCAGCGGCACGGGCAGCGCAAGCACCCAGGGCATTGGCGAGTTCGATGGCGTGCGTGCCTATCGGCGCGGCGACCCGCTCAAGCTGGTGGTCTGGAAGAAAGCCGCCAAATCGCTGGCCACGGGCACGGACGACCTCGTCAGCCGCGATGCGCAGCAGGCCCAGCGCCACGAGCTGTGGCTGGACCTGGCCCATGCTGCCCTGCCCGACCATGAAGCCCGCATCTCGCGCCTGACGGCCTGGGTGCTGCAGGCCGACCGGCTGGGCATCGACTATGGCCTGCGTCTGCCGGCGCTGGAGCTGGCCCCGGACACCGGAGCGGCCCACCGCCAGCGCTGCCTGGAGGCATTGGCACTGTGCTGAGCCCCATTCCAGAAATATGCATAAAAATAGCCTGTAGCGCTTACCCATAAAGCGCTTACAGCTCCTTATTTAATAGCAAATACCCGCCCTGTGTGCGGGCGCTGCGCCTCACACCATGACCCTGCGCCAGACCCTTGCCACCTTGCCACGCGACACGCGGGACACACTGTTCCTGCTCGTTGTGATTGCCTGGGTGATGGCGCCGCAGGTGGCCCACGTGCCCGCCTGGGCCAGCCTGATGGCGGGTGCCGTGCTGCTGTGGCGCGGCTGGCTGGCCTGGAACGGCCGGCAGCTGCCGGGGCGCTGGGCCGTGGCCGGGTTGCTGGCGGTGGCCGTGGCCGGCACCCTGTTCACCCACCAGACCATTCTGGGGCGCGATGCGGGTGTCACGCTCATCGTGATGCTGCTGGCGCTCAAGACGCTGGAGCTGCGTGCGCGGCGCGATGCCATGGTGGTGTTTTTCCTGGGCTTCTTCACGATGCTCAGCAACTTCTTTTTCTCGCAATCGCTGGTCACAGCGGCGGCCATGCTGGTGGCGCTGCTGGGCTTGCTTACGGCCCTGGTCAATGCCCACATGCCGGTGGGGCGCCCGCCGCTGGCGCACGCGTTTCGCCTGGCCGGCACCATGGCGCTGCTGGGGGCGCCCATCATGGCGGCCCTGTTCCTGCTGTTTCCGCGCATGGCGCCGCTGTGGGGCATGCCCAGCGACACCATGGCCGGGCGCAGCGGGCTGTCGGGGGTGATGAAGGTGGGCAACATCGCCGAGCTGGCGCTGGACGACAGCGTGGCCATGCGCGTGCGCTTCGACACCCCCGGCGGGGCCCCGCCGCCGCAAAGCGACCTGTATTTTCGGGGGCCGGTGTTTGCCACCTTTGACGGCAGCGAGTGGCACCCCTTGTCGTACCGCGCGGGCACCCGCGCGCTGGAGCGGCCCAACAGCCCCGCGCAACTGCGGGTCCAAGGCCCGGCGCTGCGCTACGAAGTCACGCTGGAGCCCCACCAGCGCCCCTGGCTGCTGGTGCTGGACGCCGCGCGCGACAAGCCCGCTGTGGCCGGCATGGGCACCTTCATGACGGACGACCTGCAGTGGCGGACCAGCCGCCCCATCACCGACGTGACGCGCTACCAGGCCGCAAGCTACCCGCAGTTTCGCCACGGGCCCGACACCGCCACCCCCGCGCTGCGCGCCTACACCGAGCTGCCACCAGGCTTCAACCCACGCACGCTGGCCCTGGCCCAGGAACTGCGCAGCGACCCGCGCATCGCATCCGACCCGGCCAGTGACCCAGACCGTGACGCCACGCCCGCGCTGGTCAACGCCGCGCTCACACGCCTGCGCACCGGCGGCTACCGCTACACGCTGGAGCCCGGCGTGTACGGCCAGCACACGGCCGACGAGTTCTGGTTCGACCGCAAGGAAGGGTTTTGCGAACACATCGCCTCGGCCTTTGTGGTGCTGATGCGCGCCATGGACATTCCGGCGCGCATCGTCACCGGCTACCAGGGCGGCGAGCGCAACGCCGTGGACGGCTACTGGACCGTGCGCCAGAGCGACGCCCACGCCTGGGCCGAAGTGTGGATGGCCGGGCGCGGCTGGGTGCGCGTGGACCCCACCAGCGCGGTCGCCCCCGGGCGCACCGGCGCCTTCCAGCGCCTGCAGGCCCCGCGCGGCGCCCTGGCCACCGCCATGGGCACCGTCATGAGCCCCGGCCTGGCGCAAAGCCTGCGCGCCATGTGGGAGGCCGTGAACAACGGCTGGAACCAGTGGGTGCTGAACTACACGCAAAGCCGCCAGCTCGATTTGCTCAAGGCACTGGGGTTTGAATCGCCCAGCTGGCAAGACCTCGTCACCGCACTGGGCGCGCTGGTGGGGCTGGCCGCACTGGGCGGCGCTGGCTGGACGCTGTGGGAGCGCAGCCAGCATGACCCCTGGCTGCGCCTGCTGGCCCGCGCCCGCCAGCGCCTCGCCCAAAGTGGATTGCCCCTGCCCGACACCCTGCCACCGCGCGCCATGGCCCACCGCGTGCAGGCACAATTTGGCGATGCCGCGCAAGGCGTTGCCGACTGGCTGCTGCGGCTGGAGCAATGGCGCTATGCCGCGCAACCCGGTGCCGCGGCCAGCCAGCTCGGCGCCTTGCGCCGCGAATTCCGATCCCTTTCCTGGCCCGCCGCCACCGCGCGCCGATGAACCCGACGACATGCTGAAAACCGTACACATCGCTATTTTATTGATAGCTGCTTGCGCAATACCCATAAGCGCTAGCGGCCAAAAACACCAAAAATCTGGCAAAACCCAGGCCACTACCGCTCGCAACGCCGCCGCGCCCGTCGGCACCGCCTACGCCACGCGCCCCGAGGCGCTGCAGTTTGCCAACGACCTGGCCGAGCGCCGCGACCTGGACCGCGAATGGGTGCGCCAGGCCATCGGACAAGCGCGCTTTTTGCCCCAGGTGCCCCGGCTCATGCTGCCTGCGCCCAAGGGCCAGGCCAAGAACTGGCGGGTGTACCGCAGCCGCTTCATCGACCCGGTGCGCATCCGTGCGGGCCTGCGCTTTTGGCAGGACAACACCGAAGCCCTGGCGCGCGCCGAAAGCGAATTTGGCGTGCCCGCCGAAATCATCGTGGGCATCATCGGCGTGGAAACTATCTACGGCCAGCAGATGGGCAATTTTCGGGTGATGGACGCGCTGGCCACGCTGGCGTTTGACTTCCCGGCGGCACACCCGCGCGCCGCCGAACGCACCGCGTTCTTCCAGCGCGAGCTGGAGCAGTTTCTGAGCCTCACGCACCGCAGCAACGTCGATCCCTTCGCGCCGCGCGGCAGCTACGCGGGCGCCATGGGCCTGGGGCAGTTCATGCCCTCGAGCTGGGTGCGCCACGCCATCGACTTTGATGGCGACGGCCGCGTGGACCTGTTCAACAGCCCCGCCGACGCCATCGGCTCGGTGGCCAATTACTTCATCGCCCACGGCTGGAAGCCGGGCCTGCCCACGCACTACAGCGTGCAGTTCGACGCCGATCCCGCGCGCGTGCAACTTGACGAACTGCTGGCCCCCGACATCCTGCCCACCTTCAGCGCCGCCAGCATGCAGGCCAAGGGTGCCGTGCTGGACGCCGCAGCAGCGCAACACGCCGGGCCGTTGGCGCTGGTGGAACTGCAAAACGGCGGCGACGCGCCCAGCTACGTGGCCGGCACCGAGAATTTTTATGCCGTCACGCGCTACAACTGGTCGAGCTACTACGCCATGGCCGTGATCGAGCTGGGGCGCGAGGTGGCCGCAGCGCGCGCACGCTAAGCTGGCCCACCTCTTTCAAGCCAACACCGTATGTCAGCCACCACCCATTCGACGCCCGTTGCAGACGCCATCGTGCGCGTGCGCGGCCTCAGCAAAACCTACGCGGGCGGCTTCCAGGCGCTCAAGAACGTCAACCTGGACATCCGCCGCGGCGAAATTTTTGCCCTGCTCGGCCCCAACGGCGCCGGCAAGACCACGCTGATCAGCGTCATCTGCGGCATGACCAGAGCCACCGAAGGCAGCGTGACGGCCGACGGCTTTGACACCGTGCGCGACTACCGCGCGGCCCGCTCCGCCATCGGCCTGGTGCCGCAGGAGCTGCACACCGACTCGTTCGAGACCGTGTGGGCCACCGTGAGCTTCAGCCGCGGGCTGTTTGGCAAGGCCCCCAATCCGGCGCTGATCGAAAAGATCCTGAAAGACCTCTCTCTCTGGGACAAGCGGGACAGCAAAATTTTGGCGCTCTCGGGCGGCATGAAGCGCCGCGTGCTGATCGCCAAGGCGCTGTCGCACGAGCCGAAAATTCTGTTCCTCGACGAACCCAGCGCCGGCGTGGACGTGGAACTGCGCCACGACATGTGGCGCCTGGTGCGCGCGCTGCAGGATGCCGGCACCACCATCATCCTGACCACGCACTACATCGAGGAAGCCGAGGACATGGCCGACCGCATCGGCGTGATCCGCCAGGGCGAGTTGATCGTGGTGGAAGACAAAGCCGTGCTGATGCGCAAGCTCGGCAAAAAGCAGCTCACCCTCACGCTGCAGCACCCCATGGAGCGCCTGCCCGAATCGCTTGCGCGCTGGCCACTGGCCCTGTCTGCCGACGGCCATGCGCTAACCTACAGCTTTGACACCCAGCAGGAAGACACCGGCATCGCTGCGCTGCTGCGCGCACTGGGCGAGCACGGCATCGACTTCAAGGATCTGCATTCATCGGAGAGCTCGCTCGAAGACATCTTCGTCAGCCTCGTTCACGAACAGAAAGCCGGCCAATGATGGGACTGAACCTGCATGGCGTGCGCGCCATTTACCGCTTCGAGATGAACCGCGCCTTTCGCACCTGGGCGCAAAGCCTGATTGCGCCCGTGCTCTCGACCTCGCTGTACTTCATCGTCTTCGGCTCGGCCATTGGCTCGCGCATGGGCGACATTGGGGGCGTGGACTATGGCGCCTACATCATCCCGGGCCTGTTGATGCTGTCGCTGCTCTCCGAGAGCATTTCCAACGCGTCCTTTGGCATCTACATGCCCAAGTGGTCGGGCACCATTTACGAGCTGCTGAGCGCACCGGTCAACTGGGTCGAGGTGCTGCTGGGCTATGTGGGCGCGGCGGCCACCAAGTCGCTGATCGTGGGCGCGCTGATCCTGGCGACGGCGCGGGTGTTTGTGCCTTACGAGGTCGCCCACCCGGTGTGGATGCTCGGCTTTCTGGTGCTGACGGCCATCACCTTCTGCCTGTTCGGGTTTCTCATCGGCCTGTGGGCCGACAGCTTTCAGAAGCTGCAGATCATTCCGCTGCTGGTCATCACGCCGCTGACGTTTCTGGGCGGTGCGTTCTACAGCATCAGCATGCTGCCGCCGTTTTGGCAAACCGTCTCACTGTTCAACCCGGTGGTTTATCTCATCAGCGGACTGCGCTGGGCCTTCTATGGCGCGGCCGACGTTCACATTGGCGTGAGCGTGGGCATGACGCTGGTGTTCATGGCGGCGTGCCTGGCTGCGGTGTGGTGGGTGTTCAAGACGGGCTACCGGATCCGGCGCTGAGCGCGGGGGGCCGCGCAGCGGAGCGGCAGCAGCTGCACGCCGTCCACCTGCCGCGCTGTCGCGCTGAGGCTCAAAACCGCTGCATCTGGCAGCTGTGCGGCTGTTGCGCCTTGGCGGCCGCGATCTGCCGCACCACGCGAAAGCCGTAGCCCGAGCCTTCCACGTCGAACTTCACGCCGGGTGCGCCCTTCTTGTCCATCACACCCACGGCCAGGGCCTGCTGGAACTGGTGATCGGCCGCACGCATGGTGCCGCCCTGGCCGGCCAGCTGCACGCTGGCTTTTTCCATCTGCCGGGCCACAGCCACCACGTCGGTGCTGCCCGCGCGCTCGATGGACTGGGCCAGCGCCTCAACCATGAGCTGCATGCGCATGTGCACATAGTCATCCTCCGGCTTGGGAAAGCGCGCGCGGAACGACTGGTAGAACGCCTCGCTTTGCGCGCCCGGCACATTGGGCAGCCAGTCGGCCACGGCCACCACCTTGCCCACACCGGCATCGCCCAAAGCGGCGGGAGCGCCCAGCGCGTTGCCATAGAAGGTGTAGAAGCTGCCGTCATAACCCACCTCGCGCGCGGCCTTCACCAGCAGCGTCAGGTCGTTGCCCCAGTTGCCGGTCACCACGGCCTGCGCACCGCTGGCCTTGATCTTGACGGCGTAGGGGGCAAAGTCTTTCACGCGGCCCACGGGGTGCAGCTCGTCGCCCACCACCGCCACATCGGGGCGCTGCGCGGCCAGCTGGCGTTTGGCCTCGCGCAGCACGGCCTGGCCAAAGCTGTAGTCCTGGCCGATGAGGTACACGCTCTTGAGCGCCTTGTCCTCGCGCACCACTTCCATGAGCGCGGCCATACGCATGTCGGCATGGGCGTCGAAACGGAAATGCCAGAAGCTGCATTTCTCGTTGGTGAGGATCGGGTCCACCGCCGAGTAGTTGAGAAACAGCACGCGCTTGCCCGGCTCGCGCTCGTTGTGCTTGTTGATGGCGTCGATCAGCACCGCCGCCGTGGCCGACGAATTGCCCTGCAGGATGACCTGCGCGCCATCGTCGATGGCCGCGCGCAGGGCCGACAGGGCCTCTTCGTTCTGGCCCTTGCTGTCGTAGCGCTCCAGTACCAGCGGGCGCGCACCGCCTGCGGCGGCGGGCAGGCGCACGCCGCCGCGCGCATTCACGCGCTCGATGGCCCAGAAGATGTTGCGAAAAACCGCCTCGCCCGTGTTGGCGAAAGGGCCCGAGAGGCTCTCGATCAAAGCCAGCTTCACCGGCTTGGCCTGCGACACGGCAGCGCTGGGTGCGGGGGCCTGTGCCCAGCTGGCAGACGCCGGGGCCAGCGCGCCAGCCACCGCGGCAACCACGGCCAAAACGGATCGACATAATGCCGCTGCGCCTGATTTCAAGCCCGCGGAACGCAATTTATTCATGCCATTTTTTCCTTGAAATGCGGCGTGGCCGCACACACCTCTTTGACATGCGGCGACCACACCGGGAGCCGCGCAGTGTATAGGAGCAACCCCCATGATTTTCGCCCCCGTGATCCGCCGCGCCGCCTACGCCAACGCACCCCGCTCTGCCGATCTGGCGCTGCAACGCTTCCTGATGGGCACCCTCGAAACACCGGCCCGCGCCAGCACCGCAGCCGGCTGCACCGTGACCCAGGACGACAAGGCCACCACGCTGCAGCTCGATGTGCCCGGCCTGGCGCGCGAGCAATTGCAGATCAGCATCGAGGGCAATGTGGTCAAGCTGCAAAGCGTGGCAGGCGCACCCCGCCAGGTGCAGCGGGCATGGGAGTTGGCCGATGAAATCGACGCCTCGGCCAGCACGGCCAAGCTCGAAAACGGCGTGCTCACGCTGACACTGGCGCGGCTGGTGTCAGCCGACAAGTCGGTGCAGCTGGTCGTGCATTGAACGGCTGAGAGGGGAAGCCCTCGATAGCTACGCATTCAACAGCTAAAACCGCTTGAAGCGCATGCGCTTCAAGCGGTTTTTTGTTGAGCGGGCACACCGTTCGCGAAGCGCATCGGGAAACAGGTTTCAAGCCCGGAGCGGTGCATGGCCGTTGGATACCAGGCGGGCATACCGTCCACCATACCGATGGCGGAGTTCAACGACCAGAACGGCCATGCCGCCGGCGACCATGTGCTGCAGACAATGGCCAGGCTGCTGCAAGAGCGCGCCCGCGCCACCGACCAGGTGCCGCGCTGGGGTGGCGAGGAGTTCCTGGTGCTGCTGCCCGACACCTCGCCCGCCGGCGCGCGCGAGGTGGCCGAGCAACTGCGGCTGGCGGTGCAGAACACGCCGTTTTGCTGGCAGCAAAGCACGGTGCCGGTCACCGTCAGCGCCGGTGCGGCCACCTGGAGCAGCGGCCCCTTCCATGCCAACGCACTGATAGCCCGTGCCGACAGCGCGCTCTACCAGGCCAAGAACAGCGGTCGCAACCGCGTGTGTGTGGCGGCCGACAACGCACTGCATCTGGCGCTGCCTGGCGGCAGATCCGTCGAGCCCATCAGGGTTTGAGATGAAATCAGGCCCTGGCGCTTGTCTGGCAAGCGCCAACAGCTCAGCTATTGATAGCAACCATCGGCAAGGGGCGACGCCCACCCGGCGTCATTCATGCCGCAGCGCATCAATCGGGTCCATGCGCGCTGCGCGCCGCGCCGGAAAGTAGCCAAACACCACCCCGATCCCGGCCGAGAAAACGAACGACAGCAGGTTCACGCCGGGGTTGAAGATGTAGGGCACATCCATCAGGGCCGACAGGCCGATAGATGCCCCCGTGGCCAGCACGATGCCGATCAGCCCGCCCAAGGCGGCCAGCACCACGGCCTCGATCAGGAACTGCAGCAGCACCTCGCGCTCCAGGGCGCCGATGGCCAGGCGCAGGCCGATCTCGCGGGTGCGCTCGGTCACGCTGACCAGCATGATGTTCATGATGCCGATGCCGCCCACCAGCAGGCTCACCGCCGCCACCGCGCCCAGCAGCATGGTCATGACCTTGGTGGTGCCCGAGAGCGTGTCGGCCAGCTGCTTGGTGTCGAGCACGTTGAAGTTGTCTTCGTCGGTGTCGGCGAGCTTGCGCAGCTCGCGCAGCAACTGGGTGAGGCTGGCCTTCACCCGCTCGGGGTCGCTGCCGTCCTGCATCGACACCAGCAGCGTGTTGACGCGGGTGTTGCCGGTCACGCGGCGCTGCAGCGTGCGCAGGGGCACCAGCACGGTGTCGTCCTGGTCATTGCCAAAGGCGCCCTGCCCCTTGGACGCCAGCACGCCCACCACCTCGCACGAAAATGCCTTCACGCGCAATTGCTCGCCCACGGCATCGCGCGTGCCATAGAGTTCGCGGCGCACGGTTTCGCCAATCAGGCACACGGCGGCACCGGCGCGCAGCTCGGCATCCGAGAACACCCGCCCGGTGCGCACGGCCCAGTTGCCCGTCTGCAGCCAGGCATTGGTGCTGCCGATGATGCTGGTGGTCCAGTTGCGCCCGCTGGCCACCACGGTGGCGCTGGCCCGCGCCTCGGGCGCCACGGCCAGAATGCCGCCGATCTGCTGGGCGATGGCGTCGGCATCAGTGTCCTTGAACGCAGGGGCGCCCGAGCCGCCGCCGGGGCCCATGCGCTGGCCGGGGCGCACCTGCAGCAGGTTGGTGCCCAGGCCGGAAATCTGGTTTTGCACCGCCATGGTGGCGCCATTGCCCAGCGTGACCATGGTGATGACGGCGCTGACGCCGATCACGATGCCCAGGATGGTGAGAAACGAGCGCATCAGGTTGCGCCGGATCGAGCGCAGGGCCAGAAGAAGGGTGTTCAAAAGCATCACGCCACCTCCGTCTGCGGAACCACAGCCACAGGGGCACGCAGGCCCGCCGGGTGCGGGTTGGGCGCGTCGCTGTCCACCTTGCCATCGACAAAACGCACGATGCGCCGGGCGTAGGCGGCCATGTCGGGTTCGTGGGTGACCATCAGCACGGTGATGCCCTGGTCGGCATTGAGCCGCCACAGCAGTTCCATGATTTCCTGGCTGCGCTGGGTGTCGAGGTTGCCGGTGGGCTCGTCGGCCAGCAGCACGGCCGGCTCGGTGACGATGGCGCGCGCAATGGCCACGCGCTGCTGCTGGCCGCCCGACAGCTCGGACGGGGTGTGGTGCTCCCAGCCCTTGAGGCCCACGGCATCGAGCGCGCGCGCCGCAGCAGCGTGGCGCGCGGTGGCCGATTCCCCCCGGTACAGCAGGGGCAGCTCGACGTTTTCCTGCGCCGAGGTGCGCGCCAGCAGGTTGAAGCCCTGGAACACAAAGCCAAAGTATTGCCGGCGCAGGCGCGCGCGCTCGTCGCGCGAGAGCGATTCCACATGCACGCCTTTGAACAGGTATTCGCCTGCGGTGGGCCGGTCCAGGCAGCCCAGGGTGTTCATGGCGGTGGATTTGCCGGAGCCGCTGGGGCCCATGATGGCCACAAAGTCGCCCTGGGTGATGTCCAGATCCACCCCCTTGAGCGCCTGGAAGGCCAGCGCGCCCTCGCCATACACCTTGGTCACGCCGCGCAGACGGATCAGCGGCGGCGCATTTCCGGCCCCCCGGCCGCCCTCACCTGTGGCGTTTGCGGCCTCGCTCATTTCGCGGCCCCGCTGGAACGCTGGTCGGTGATGACGGCCATGCCCTCAGCCAGACCTTCGCCGCTGACCTCGGTGCGGCGGCCATCGCTGATGCCCACCTGCACCGTCACGGCGTGCGCTGTGCCGTCCTTGAGCACCCACACCTGGCGTGCGCGGCCCGCGCCGTCGCCGGCTTCACCACTGCCGCCCGCCCGGCGTGCGCCCGAGCGCGGCATGCGTGGCATCAGCTGCGACATGATGCCGCCGCCCGACGACGCCGGCTGGGCCGCCGCCCCGGCAGCAACCGCCGGGGTGAAACGCAGCGCCGTGTTGGGCACCAGCAGCACATCGTTGCGCTCGGTGGAGGTGATGGTGGCCGCTGCCGTCATGCCGGGGCGCAGGCTCAGGTCGGAGTTGTCCACCTCCAGCCAGGTGATGTAGGTGACCACGTTGTCGGTTTTGGTGGAGCCGAACGACACCCGCGTGACCTTGGCCGGATAGCGGCGCGAGGGATAGGCGCTGACCGTGAAGCTGGCCTTCTGGTCGAGCTTGACCGAGCCCACGTCGGCCTCGTCCACGCTTACGTCCAGCCGCAGCCGCGTGAGGTCTTCGGCCAGCGTGAACAGCGTCACGGCCTGCAGCGAGGCAGCCACGGCGTTGCCTGGCTCGACCGTGCGGGTGAGCACCACGCCATCGATGGGCGAGCGGATCGAGGCCTTGGACAGGTTGGTGACATCGGTGGAAAGCGCTGCCCGGGCGTCGTCCACCGAGGCGCGGGCACTGGCTTCGTCGGCCCGGGCGCGGTCGAGCGTGGCCCGGCCGCTGTCAAGTTCGGCGGCCGACGGCACCTTGCCGCCCGACAGCCGCGCCACATCTTCCAGCCGCCCAAAGCCGGCCAGCGCCTCTTTGGTGGTGGCCACCGCCTGCGCCAACCGCGCCTGCGCCGCCGCCAGCGCAGCGCGCGAGCGCAGCACCTGCGCATCGAGCTTGGCCGTGTCGAGTTCGACCAGCACCTGGCCCTTTTTGACCTTGTCGTTCACGTCCACCAGCACGTTTTTGACCGTGCCCGACAGCTCGCTGCCAATGGTGACCGCCCGCGTGGGCTGCAAGGTGCCATTGGCCGACACGTTGAGGGTGAGGTTGCCCCGGCGCACCTCCTCGGTCACATACACCGGGGCTGCGCTGGCGCGCTGGTGGCTCTGCCAGTAGATGATGCCGCCGCCCGCCAGCGCCAGCGCCGCCACGCCCAGCCACAGGGTCGAGCGCTGCCACCAGCGGCGCGGCTCGCCGCCGCCGAGCAGTGTTTGCAGGTCATCAGCGGCGGTGGACGGGCTGGCGGCAGGGGTGTTTTTTTCAGGAGAAGTCATGACCATCGGATTCGGTGGGGGTTGGGGGCGGTTGGGGTGGCAGGCGCGGGCTACTGCGGGGCTATTGCCAGCCGCCGCCCAGCGCCTTGTACAGCCGCACATGGTCGGCCGAAACGCCGGCCACGGTGGTGGCCACGCTGTCCTGGGTGGACAGCAGCGTGCGCTGGGTTTCCAGCACCGACTGGAAGTCGATCAGGCCGCTGCTGTAGCGTTGCTGGGCCAGCAAGGCCGCATTGCCGGCGGCATCGGCAGCCGCCTGCAGCCGCACCAGGCGCTCGCGATTGCCGCGCAGGGACACCAGGGCATCCTCCACATCCTTGAGCGCCGTGAGCACCGAGGCCTCGTAGGCCACGCGGGCCTGCTCCAGCGCCGCCTCCTGCACGCGCACCTGGGCGCGCGCCGCGCCGCCATCAAACACCGGCATCGACACACTGGCCAGCAAGGCGCTGGCGATGGAGCCGCCGCTGGTGAGGGCGCCCAGCGTCAGGGCGCGCAGGCCCAGATTGCCGGAGATGCGGAAGTCGGGATAACGCGCGGCATCAGCCTGCGACACCCGGGCCAGCGCGGCGGCAATGCGCTGCTCGGCCGCCCGCACGTCGGGCCGCTGCCGCAGGGTTTCGGCAGGAATGGCCAGCGCCAGGTCTTGCGGGGCTTGCGGCACGGCCACCGTGCCGGCCAACTGCGCATCCAGCGCCAGGGGGGCCTGCCCGGTCAGCACGGCCAGGCTGTGGCGCGACTGGGCCAGGCTCGATTCGAGCGCCGGAATCTGCGCGGCAGTTTGCTCTGCCGCTCCACGGGCCTGCTCGGCCACCAGCGAGGTGGTGAGCCCGGCCCGCAGCCGCCACTGGGTGATCTGCAGGGTTTCCTGCTGGCTGGCCAGGTTGCTGCGCGCAATGGCCAGCCGCTGCTGCAGGCCCCGCAGCTCGATGTAGTTCACGGCCGTTTCGGCGGCCAGCGACACCTGCACGTCGGCCAGGCTGGCCTCGGCGGCCTGTGCCTCGGCCTCGCTGGCATTCACGCCACTGCGCAGGCGGCCAAACACGTCGGGCTCCCAGCTGGCATCAAACCCCGCCTGAAAACTGTTGCCGGTGGTGTTCGACGCCCGGCTGCGCTGGGCCGACGCCGAAGCCCCCACGCTGGGCAGCAGGCCCGCAGCCTGCACATCCACCTGCGCGCGCGCCTGCTGCAATGCGGCTTGTGCGCTGCGCAGGCTGGTGTTGGCCTGCAGGGCCTGGGTGACCAGCCGCGTGAGCTGCGGGTCGTTGAACCGCTGCCACCATTGCGCCAGCGACGTGGCGGGCACGCCCGCTGGCGTTGGCGCGGACCAGGCCGCCGGAACCGGGGTTTGCGGCAGGCTGCCGTCGGGCTGCACCAGGCTGGCACAACCGGCCAGCAGCGCCACGGCCGGCGTCAGCACCCAAAGCCCGGCAAAAGCAGTCAGACGAAAGCGCGCGCACGGCGCAGGGTGCCCTGCAGCGGCAAGAGAACAGTCATTCATGGGAAAGAGGCGGTGTACATGGCATGCCCCATTGTGCGGTGCGGTCATGTCCTGCCCGATACAGAAAAGTGAAGCCCGCGTAAAGCTGCCGCACATTGCCGCGCACATGGCACCCAAGCGTTGGGGCCGGGCGGCGCTGTTCAACGCCCCCGCAACTCAGGACGCCAGCGCGTCAAGTGGCCAGCGGGGCTTGACGTCAAACGCATAGTCGCGGTTGGCCTGCTGCTGGCCAGCCTGCAGCCGCATGGCCGCTGCCATGGCAATCATGGCGCCGTTGTCGGTGCACAAATGCAGTTCGGGGTAATGCACACGCACCTTGTTCTGCGCGCAGGCGGCATTGAGCTGGGCGCGCAAATGGCGGTTGGCACCCACGCCACCAGCCACCACCACGCGCTGCAGGCCCGTCTGCCTGAGCGCGGCCAGCGTCTTCTTGACCAGCACCTCCACAATCGCTGCCTCGGTGCTCGCGGCCAAATCGGCTTTGCGCGCCTCCAGCGCATCGCCGAGTTTTTTGGCCTGCGTCAGCACGGCGGTCTTGAGGCCTGCAAACGAAAAATCGAGGTTGCCGCTGTGCAGCAGCGGGCGCGGCAGCTTGAAGGCCGTGGCGTCGCCCTGCTCGGCCAGGCGCGACAGGGCCGGTCCGCCCGGGTAGCCCAGGCCCATCAGCTTGGCCGACTTGTCAAACGCCTCGCCCGCCGCATCGTCGATGGTTTCGCCCAGCAGTTCGTAGCGGCCCACGCCGTCCACCCGCATCAGCTGGGTGTGGCCGCCCGACACCAGCAAGGCGACGAAGGGGAACTCCGGCGGGTCGGCACTTAAAAACGGCGACAGCAAATGCCCTTCAAGGTGGTGCACGCCCAGCACCGGCTTGCCCAGTGCCGCACCCAGCGCGCAAGCCACACCCGCGCCCACCAACAGCGCACCCGCCAGGCCCGGCCCCCGGGTGTAGGCCACCACGTCCACATCGGCAAGGCGCTGGCCCGCTTCAGCCATGACGGCCTCGGTGAGCGGCAACACGCGACGGATATGGTCGCGGCTGGCCAGCTCGGGCACCACGCCGCCATAGGCCTGGTGCATCTCGATCTGGCTGTGCAAGGCATGCGCCAGCAAGGCGGGCACAGCCACCCCGCCCGTAGAGCGGACCAGCGCCACGCCGGTTTCATCGCACGAAGATTCAATACCCAGGATCAGCAAGCTCATGCCCCAAGTGTAAAACCCGGGGCCATCGCGGCCACGCCTGCAGTCTGAATGCGGGCGCAAAGCCCGGCGTGGCGACCACCAGATTCACAGCCCGCACCAGCGCTGTGCACCATCCCGGCGCACCAACTTGTGGCGTAAATTTTGCTTACCATCTGGTATGACCGACGCCCTGCGCATTGTGGTGGTGGCCCCCGACCTGGCCATTGCCGACCCCGACGACGAACACGCCGCCACCCAGGCCGAGCGCTCGCGGGCGCTGCGCATTGGCCTGCTGGAAAACAATTTCAACCTCATCGCCACGCTGCCGGCCGATGTTTTTTTGAGCGAGCGGCTGGCCCAGCTGCAGCCCGACCTGATCATCGTGGACGCAGAAAGCGAGGCCCGCGACGCGCTGGAACATGTGGTAATGGCCACGCGCGACGCCCGCCGCCCCATCGTCATGTTCACCAACGATGAAGACACCACGCATGTAAAGGACGCCGTGGCTGCGGGCGTGTCTGCCTACATCGTGGCAGGGCTGGCGCCCCAGCGCATCCGCCCCATCCTGGATGTGGCCATGGCGCGCTTTCAGCACGAACAGGCCCTGCGCACCGAACTGGCCGACGCGCGCACAGAGCTCAAAGACCGCAAGACCATCGACCGCGCCAAGGGCCTGCTCATGCAGCGCCAGGGGCTGAGCGAACAGGCCGCCTACGAAAAACTGCGCAAGACCGCCATGGACAAGGGCCTCAAGCTGGTCGATGTGGCGCAGCGCATGCTGGATGTGATGGACTTGCTGGGTTGAGGCGTGGGCCCATGGGCGCGTTGGCCGACCCAGCGGATTGAACAGGCATCCGTCCTGACAAAAAAACGCTGCCCGAAAGCAGCGTTTTGGATGGTATGCAACGAGGCCGAGGCGCGCTCAGAACGCAGGAACCACGGCCCCCTTGTACTTGTCCTGGATGAACTTCTTCACTTCCGGCGTGTGCAGGGCCTTGATCAGCTTGGCGATGTTGGCGTCGTTGGCACGGTCCGCGCGGGCCGCAACGATGTTGGTGTAGGGCGAATCTGCGCCTTCGATGAACAGCGCATCCTTGGTGGGGTTGAGCTTGGCTTCGATGGCGTAGTTGGTGTTGATCAGGGCCAGATCCACATCGGCCAGTGCACGGGGCAGCAGGGGCGCCTCAAGTTCCTTGAACTTCAGCTTCTTGGGGTTCTTGGCCACGTCCAGGGGCGTGGGCGTGAGGCTCTTGGGGTCCTTGAGCTCGATCAGCCCTTGCTTGGCCAGCAAGATCAGCGCGCGGCCACCGTTGGAGGGGTCGTTCGGAATCGCCACCGTGGCGCCATCCTTCAGGTCCTTCACGTTCTTGATCTTGCTGGAGTAAGCGCCGAAGGGCTCCACATGCACCTTGCCATTGGGCACCTGCACCAGGCTGCTCTTGCGGTCCTTGTTGTAGCTGTCCAGGTAGGGCTGGTGCTGGAAGAAGTTGGCGTCCAGCTGCTTGTCTTCGACCGCCGCGTTGGGCTGAATGTAGTCGCTGAACTCCTTGACCTGCAGATCCACGCCCTGGGCCTTGAGCTGGGGCTTCACAAAGTTCAGGATTTCGGCATGGGGCACGGCCGTTGCGGCCACTTTCAGCACGTCGGCTGCATGGGTGCTGACGGCCAAGACTGCGAGGGCGAGTGCGGACAGGGTCTTTTTCAACATGACAGGCTCTTTCGATGAATGAAGGCACGGCAGGGTCAAAAATGCGGGATAACCCTGACGCTTGGCGGCAAGTGTAACGACGAAAACGATCTAAAGATGACTCTTTAGCTAATTTCTGATATAAAAATAGTGTTTTATATGCAATTCTCTGAAATCACTGTCGTTTGCACTCACTGGGCGCAACGGTGCGCTGTGGTTTTTGCCGTTTCTGTTTCTGCCTGCCGCCGCGCTCGCCTCACAACACAGCGACTTTCCCGCGCCCTGATGGTGCATCGCACAACAGCGGTGCGCTGGCGTTCACAGGATTTCTGCATCAAATAGCTGTAAATCGCCCGTATTTATTACGCATACAGCTCCTAAATAAATAGCAAACACAATTTCCGCAAGCTGGCACAGGGCTTGCATTGACAGGGTCAGACCCTCACAGGTCTGCATTGGCCACTCCGCCCAACGGCGGGCGGATGTGGTCAGAACCCGGACAAAGGCGTCCCCACCCGCGCACCGCTGCCCCATGCAGCCGGCGCGGTGTGAGGACGCCTTTTTTGTTTTGCCACGCCCAAGGGAAGCCCCATGACCGATCTGTTGAAAACCAGCCTCAACCGCCGCACCGTGCTGCAAGCCGCCACCGTGGGTGCGGTAGGCATCAGCCCCGCGCTGCGTGCGCTCGTCCACGCCCAGGGCTCGGACGCCCCGGAAAAAAAGGAAGTGAAGATCGGCTTCATCCCGCTGACCGACTGCGCCAGCGTGGTGATGGCCTCGGTGCTGGGCTTTGACAAGAAGTACGGCGTGACCATCATTCCCACCAAAGAGGCCAGCTGGGCCGGCGTGCGCGACAAGCTGGTGAACGGCGAGTTGGACTTTGCCCATGTGCTGTATGGCCTGGTGTATGGCGTGCACCTGGGCACGGCCGGCCCCAAGAAAGACATGGCGGTGCTGATGAACCTGAACCACAACGGCCAGGCCATCACGCTGTCCAAAGCCTTGGCCGACAAGGGCGCGGTGGACGGCCCGTCGCTGGCGGCGCTGATGGCCAAGGAAAAGCGCGAATACACCTTTGCCGGCACCTTCCCCACCGGCACGCACGCGATGTGGATGCACTACTGGCTGGCGGCGGCGGGCATCAACCCGCTGTCGGGCGCCAAGCTGATTACCGTGCCGCCGCCGCAGATGGTGGCCAACATGCGCGTGGGCAACATGGACGGTTTTTGCGTGGGCGAGCCCTGGAACCACCGCGCCATCATGGACGGCATCGGCATCACGGCCAACACCACGCAGGACATCTGGAAGGACCACCCCGAGAAGGTGCTGGGCACCACGGCCGAGTTCGTCAAAAAGCACCCCAACACCACGCGCGCCGTGATGATGGCGGTGCTCGAAGCCAGCCAGTGGATCGACGCCAGCCTGTCCAACAAAATGAAAATGGCCGAGACGATTGCCGGCAAGGCCTATGTGAACACGGGCGTGGACGCGATCAACCAACGCATCCTGGGCCGCTACCAGAACGGCATGGGCAAGACCTGGGACGACCCCAACCACATGAAGTTCTTCAACGACGGTGCGGTGAACTTTCCCTATCTGTCGGACGGCATGTGGTTCCTCACCCAGCACAAGCGCTGGGGCCTGCTCAAGAGCCACCCCGACTACCTGGCCGTGGCCAAGCAGGTGAACCAGGTAGAGCTTTACAAATCGGTGGCCAGCGCCCTCAAGGTGAACGTGCCCAAGGATGTGCTGCGCACCAGCAAGCTGATCGACGGCGTGGTGTGGGACGGCAAGGACCCCGCCAAGTACGCCGACGGTTTCAAGATCAAAGCCTGAGCAATAGGAGACCACCATGGTCAGCGCCGTATTCCACTCCCCGCTGGAGCCCACGCCAGCCCCGCATGATGCTATTACAAATATAGCTACCAGCGCACAACCAGCAAGCGCTAGCGGCCAAAATCACTTAAAACCAGCGACCCCGCCTGCCCCCCTGCCGGGGCGTGACTGGGCGGCCCGCTCGCGTGGCTTCTGGCTGGCGGTGCTGCCGCCGCTGTGCGGCCTTGGCTTGCTGGTGGGGCTGTGGGCGCTGGTGTCGGCCAGCACCGGCAACAGCATTCCCGGCCCCCACGAGACCTGGCTGCAGGCGCTGGAAGTGTTCCGCAACCCGTTCTATAGCAACGGCCCCAACGACCAGGGCGTGGGCTGGAACGTGCTGGCCTCGCTGCAGCGCGTGGCCGTGGGCTTCGGGCTGGCGGCGGTGGTGGGCATTCCGGCGGGTTTTGTGATCGGGCGCTTCAACTTCCTGTCGCGCATGTTCAACCCGCTCATCAGCCTGCTGCGGCCGGTGTCGCCGCTGGCCTGGCTGCCCATTGGTTTGCTGGTGTTCAAGGGCGCCAACCCGGCGGCCATCTGGACCATCTTCATCTGCTCGATCTGGCCCATGATCATCAACACCGCCACCGGCGTGCAACGCGTGCCGCAGGACTACATGAACGTGGCCCGCGTGCTGAACCTGTCTGAGTGGAAGATCGCCACCAAGATTTTGTTCCCCGCCGTGCTGCCTTACATGCTGACCGGCGTGCGCCTGGCCGTGGGCACGGCCTGGCTGGTGATCGTGGCGGCCGAGATGCTGACGGGCGGCGTGGGCATTGGCTTTTGGGTGTGGGACGAGTGGAACAACCTGAACGTCAAGAACATCATCATCGCCATCTTCGTGATTGGCATCGTCGGGCTGGTGCTTGAATATGCACTCATCAAGCTGGCCACGGCATTTACGTTCGAGGAAGTCAAGAGCTGACAACGCCGTTCGGGCTGAGCTTGTCGAAGCCTTTCGACACGCTCAAGGCGAACGGCAATGGAGAACATCATGAATACATCTCTCACCACCAAGTTCATCGAGATCCAGGGCGTCGAGCAGACCTTCAAGACCGCCAAGGGCCTGTTCCCGGCGCTCAAGGACATCCACCTCTCGATCGCCAAGGGCGAGTTCGTGGCCCTCATCGGGCACTCGGGCTGCGGCAAATCCACCCTGCTGAACCTGATCGCCGGGCTGACCACGCCCACCAGCGGCGCCCTGCTGTGCGCCAACAAGGAGATCAAGGGCCCCGGGCCCGAGCGCGCCGTGGTGTTCCAGAACCACTCGCTGCTGCCCTGGCTGACCTGCTTTGACAACGTGCATCTGGCGGTGGAACGCGTGTTCGGCAAAACCGAAAGCAAGGCGCAGCTGGCGGCCCGCACCGATGCGGCGCTGGCGCTGGTGGGCCTTGCACACGCGGCGCAAAAGCGCCCTGGCGAGATCTCGGGCGGCATGAAGCAGCGCGTGGGCATTGCGCGGGCGCTGTCGATGCAGCCGCAGGTGCTGCTGATGGACGAGCCCTTTGGCGCGCTCGACGCCCTCACCCGCGCGCGGCTGCAAGACGAGTTGCTGGAGATCGTGGCGCGCACGCAGAGCACGGTGGTGATGGTGACGCACGATGTGGACGAGGCCGTGCTGCTGTCCGACAAGATCGTGATGATGACCAACGGCCCCGCCGCCACCATTGGCGAGGTGCTGGCGGTCAACCTGCCGCGCCCACGCAACCGCGTGGCACTGGCCGAAGACCCGCGCTACGTGCACTGCCGCAAGGCCGTGATCGACTTTTTGTATACGCGCCAAGGGCATGTGGAAAAGGCGGCTTGAATTCCCACGCTACAAGGCGCGGCATCGGCACAGTGTGCCTCCATGATCGGAGGCACCCCCTGCCACACCACCCGGCATGCGGGTCCGCACCGGGCGGTTCAGGAGTTTGAGGTCAGGACAGGCGTGGCACTCCCAGTGCGTCAAAGTGTGCGATGGTCACTTTGCTCACTGTGACCAGCTCGCAGCGGGACTTGCACCCGCATTAGCGCTGCGGGTATATCCGCAGTGCTTGCTTACTTGCGCGCCGCCGCCACGGCGCCCTGCACATCCTTCCACAGGTCTTCACCCACATTGGCGGCAATGCTGGCATTCACGGCTGCAAGCTTGTCGCGCATGCGGCCCGCTTCGGCAGCAGACAGCTCGTTGACCTGCATACCCTTGCCCTTCAAGTCGGCCAGCGCCTTGTTGGCCTCTTCACGGGTGTCCTGGCGCTCGAACTCGCGGCTCTTCTTGGCGGCATCGAGCAGCACCTTCTGTTCGGCCTTCGAGAGACCATCCCAGTATTTCTTGCTGACCAGCACGATCCAGGGGCCGTAGACGTGGTTGGTGACCGTGAGGTACTTCTGCACCTCATAGAACTTGCTCGACAGGATGGTGTTGTAGGGGTTCTCCTGACCGTCCACCGTGTTGGTTTCCAGCGCCGTGAACAGCTCCGAGAACGGCAGTGGCACGGCATTCGCGCCCAGGGTCTTGAAGCTGTCCAGGAACACGTTGTTCTGCATCACGCGCAGCTTGATGCCGTTCATGTCTTCCAGCTTGGTCACGGGGCGCTTGCTGTTGGTCAGGTTGCGAAAGCCGTTCTCCCAGTAGACCAGGCCCACGAGGCCTTTTTCCTGCAGCTTGTCCATGACCTTCTGGCCCACGGGGCCGTCGAGCACCACATCGGCCTCCTTGGCGTTGTTGAACAGGAAGGGCGTGTCCCAAATGGCCATCTCCTTGGTGATGCCCACCAGCGTGGCGGTGGAGCCCACCATCATCTCCTGCGCACCGCCGATCAGCGCCTGCTGCATCTGCACGTCCGAACCCAGGGCGGCGGCACCGATGGCGCGCACCTTCATCTTGCCGCCCGAGGCCTTCTCGACCTCTTGGGCGAACAGCTTGGTGGCGCGCCCCTGGTTGGAGACCTCGTTGAGGCCATAGCCAAAGCGGATGATGCGCGGCTTGAAGTCCTGGGCGGCAGCCTGGAACGAGGCAGCAACAGCGGCCACCGACAGGGCGGCCAGCAGGGTACGTCGGAAAGTTTTCATGGTTGTCTCCATTGGCAAGGGAAGAAAGGCACGGAAAAGGAAAGACGCAACGCTGTCACCGCATCCAGAGGACCGGTGCCGTTACGATCTGCGGAAACACCACCAGCAGCGCCAGGATCAGCACGTAGGTGAACAGGAAAGGGTTGACGCCCTTGATGACGCTGTGCATCGAGATACGGCCCACGCCAGCCACCACGTTGAGCACGGTGCCCACGGGAGGAGTGATGAGGCCGATGGCGCCGTTGAGCACGAACATCAGGCCGAAGTACACCGGGTCGATCCCCGCCTTGACGGCGATGGGCAGCATCACCGGCGCGAAGATCAGGATGGTGGGCGTGAGGTCCAGCGCCGTGCCGATGAGCACGAGCACGATCATCATCACGGCCATCAGCAGGCGCGGATTCTCCACCAGCGGGCCGAGCCAGCCGGTCAGCACCGTGGGCAGGTCGGCCAGGGTGATCATGTAGCTGGCCACCTGGGCGCCGGCGCACAGGAACATTACGATGGCCGTGGTCTTGGCGGCGCGCACCAGCACGCCGTAGATCTCGGGCACCCGCATCTCGCGGTGCACGAACAGGGCCACGGCCAGCGCATAGAAGGCGGCGACCACGGCGGCCTCGGTGGGCGTGAACACGCCCGACTTCATGCCGCCGATGATGATCAGCGGCATCAGCAGCGCCCAGAAGGCCTTGGCCGTGGCGCGCAGGCGCTCGCGCAGGGGCAGCGGTGCGCGGCTCGGCGGCAGGTCGATGCCGCGCAGCACCCAGCGCCACGCGAAGATCAGGCCCGCCCCCATCATCAGCCCCGGCACGATGCCCGAGACGAACAGTGCCGAGATCGAGGTATTGGTCGTCACGCCGTAGATCACGAAGGGCATGGACGGCGGGATGATGGGCGCAATGATGCCGCCCGAAGCGATCAGCCCGGCCGAGGTGTTCATCGGGTAGCCCTGCTGGCGCATCATGGGCAGCAAGATGGTGGCCAGCGCCGCCGTGTCGGCCAGGGCCGAGCCGCTCATGCTGGCCATGAGCACGGCCGCACCGATGGCCACATAGCCCAGGCCACCGCGGATGTGGCCGACCCAGGCCTGCGCCATGTCGATGATGCGCCGGCTGATGCCGCCGGAGTTCATGAGCTCGCCGGCCAGGATGAAGAAGGGCACGGCAAGCAGCGGAAAGCTGTCCACCCCGGCCACCAGGTTCTGGGCCAGCAGCTGCGTGTCGAAGAAATCGAGCACCCAGGCCATGCCGGCACCGGTGAGCACCAGGGCCAGGCCCATGTTCATGCCCGTGCCCATGAACACCAGCATGCCCAGCGAAAAAACAATGAATGCCTGTGCTTCGGGATCCATGGCCATCACTCCACTTCCGCGCCGTGACCGAGGTCCAGCGGCACGCGTTGAATCAATTCGATCAATGCCATCACCGCGATGGCCGCCGCGCACAAAAGGGCGGGCAGCGGCAGCAGCGCCGCCGAGTAGCCAAGCACCACCGAATGGCTGCCCAGGCCCACCACCACCTGCTGCCAGGCACCCCAGGCCAGCATCACGCAGGCGGCAATCACCAGCAGGCGGATGAGCGCGGTAAGCAGGCCGAAGGCCAGCGGCCGCCGCGCCAGCAGCCCGGCCAGGCTTGTGAAGGCCATGTGCTCGCCCGCGGGATAGGCCGCAGCGGCGCCGATGAACACCATCCAGACGAACAGCAGGCGCGACAGCTCCTCGCTGGCGGCGATGCCGCTGCCAAAGCCATAGCGCAGTACCACGTTGACGAAGACAGCCACGGCCATCACGCCCAGGCAGCTGGCCATCAGCACCTGGGCCACTTTTTCAAAACGACTGGGCACCTTGTGGCCAGGCCCGGGATCATTGAGGGAAGTGTCGGCACTCATGGGGTAACTTCCTGGTGGGCGAGCCAAGCGGACAGCTGGGCTTGCAATGCGGGGATGGGAAGGAGCGCATCCAGGCGCAGCACACCGGGCTCGCCCACGGGCGACTCGAGCGTGGCGAACTGGCTGTCCACCAGCGTGGTGGAAAAGAAGTGGGTGTTCACCCGGGCCGCCACGCGCTCGCCGGCAGGAACCCGGTCGATCTCAAGAAAGGCGAAGCGTACGCCAGGGCAGGCGGCGCGCAGGCGGTCGCGATAAGCCTTCTTGAGGGCCGAACAGGTGAGCACGGCGCCTTGGGGATGGTTCTGCAGCAACAGGCCGAGCGCGGCCAGCCAGCCATCGCGGTCGGCGTCGGTCAAGGCAATGCCCTGGCTCATCTTCTCGCGGCTGGCGGCACTGTGGTGGTCGTCCCCTTCGATCAGGGGCAGGCCCTGGGCGTGGGCGACGGCGACGCCCAGGCTGGACTTGCCGCAGCCGGCCACGCCCATGACAACCAGAAAGACCGGTAACGACAGCGATAAGGGCAAAAAACTCATATTGGTAGCGCTATCCAAGAAACCTCAAAAAAACATCCCGCTGGGATGGTGGACAAATTCAGGTGCCACATGGAGGAAAGGCCACACAACTTCGCGTGCTGGCCTTGCCCTCGCTATTGGACAGCGCTATCCTAAATCCATCAGACCATAACCACCCAAGGGAAAACCCTTGCCCAGACCCGAACCCAAGCGCCGCTCCAGTGGCCGCGTCACGCTCAGCCATGTGGCAGAAACTGCCGGCGTGAGCCCCATCACCGCCTCGCGCGCGCTGCGCGGCGAGCGCGGGGTGGCCGACGAACTGGTGCAGCGCGTGAAGGCTGCCGTGGAGCAACTGGGTTATGTGCCCGACCCGGCTGCGCGCGCGCTGGCCTCGCAGCGCAGTGTGCAGGTGCCGGTGCTGGTGCCGCTGCTATCCAACGCGCTGTTCGTGGACGTCCTCGATGCCGTGCACCGCACCTTGTTCCCGCATGGCTACCAGGCCCTGATCGGCGTGACCCACTACGACCCCGATGAAGAGGAGCAGTTGCTGCGCACCTACCTGGCGCACCGCCCGGCTGGCCTGCTGGTCACAGGCTTCGACCGCACCGAATCCGCACGGCAGATGATTGCCGCCAGCGGTGTGCCCTGCGTGCACCTGATGGAGATGACTTCGGCGCCCGGCGTGTACTGCGTGGGCTTTTCGCAGCAGGACGCGGGCCACCGCATCACCGATCACCTGCTGCAGCGCGGCCGCCGCCGCGTGGCTTTTGTGGCGGCGCAACTGGACCCGCGCACCATGCAGCGCGCCGAGGGCTACCGCCGTTGCCTGAAAGAGGCAGGCCTGTATGACCCGCGCCTGGAACTGCTCAGCGCCCAGCCCTCCTCCATCCGCCTGGGGGCCGAGCTGTTCGAGCAGCTGCTGCGCACCCGGCCCGACGTGAACGCCATCTTCTTTTGCAACGACGACCTGGCGCAGGGCGGCCTGCTGGCGGCGCAGCGCCTGCGCATTGCCGTGCCGGGCCAGGTGGCTGTGGCGGGCTTCAACGACCTGGCGGGCAGCGACCAGATGCTGCCCACGCTGACCACCGTGCGCACACCGCGCGCGTCCATCGGCGAGGCCAGCGCGCGCATGCTGCTGGCGCTGATGCGCGGCGAGGCGCCCGAGCACAACTCGGTGAACCTGGGGTTCGAGCTGACGGTACGCGAGAGTACCTAGCGCCGGCCACCAACGACCCCGTCACGCAGGCGTCAGCATCGCATCGGGCGTGTCGTTGATCGTCGTGCAGCGCAGTTCGCGCCGCTCGGCGATGTCGAAGCGCCGGCCTCGGTGCAAGGTGCTGCGGTTGTCCCAGATCACCAGGTCTGCGGGCTGCCATTCGTGCACATAGACGCTCTTAACGCTGCACATCACCCGCGCCACGATACCGGCGCGGCCTAAAGCCAGCGGCCGCCGTGCGAGGGCCGCCCCGCCGCACTGGCGGCGCCCCCCCGGGAGGGGAAGACGCGAAGCGGCTCAGGGGGGATTGACCTCAGCGCCCGCCGCCGGTGATGTAGTGCTCCAGCTGCTCGATGATGAATTTCTGCTCGGAAATGATGTCCTTGACCAGATCGCCGATAGAGATCAGCCCCATCAGCTTGCCGCCATCGACCACGGGCAGATGGCGCAGACGGTTTTCGGTCATGAGAGCCATGCACTCCTGGCTGGTCTGGGTGGGGCTTACATACATCACGTCGGCGGTCATGACATCGCTGACCAGCGTCACCGCCGAGGTGCGGCCCATCAGGGCAATCTTGCGGGCATAGTCGCGCTCGGTAAATATGCCCACGATGGCTTCGCCCTCCATCACCAGCAGGGCCCCGATGTGCTTGTCGGCCATGCGCTCCAGCGCATCCAGCACCGAACCTCCCGGTGCGATGGCATGGACGGTGTTGTCGTTCTTGGATTTGAGAATTTCAGCAACGGCAGTCATGAAGGGCCTCGATAAAAAATGGTGGGCGGACGTGAAAGAGTTTCAACGCATCCTGCCCTGCGCGCAACACCGGCATTGCCAAGGCCTGCGTTTGGCGGCATCTGGCAACACCGCATCGCCCCTTGGCGCCGCACATTAATTTTTTGATCAAATTGGCTTCCAGCGCTTATCTACAAAGCGCCAAAAGCTATCAAAAACAGAGCAATCAACGACGCTTCAGCGCCGTCCACCCAGCAGGCTGCCGCCCATCTTGAGCAGGTCGCCCAGCCCCACCTGGCCGTCACCATCCTGGTCGAGCAGGCCGCCCAGCAAACCACCGCCCAGGCCGCCCTGCTGCTGCACCCGCGCCTGCTCCTGGCCCAGCACCTGGCCCAGGCCGCCGGCGTCCATGCCGCCAGAGCCCATGCGCTGCGCCAGAAACGACATCACGATGGGTGCCAGCATCTGCAGCAACTGCCCGGCATTGGCACCCAGCCCCGTGGCCTGGCCCAAGCCGGCCTCGGCACGCTGCTGGTTGCCGCCAAAAATGTGGCCCAGAATGGCCGCGCCGTCAGGCGCGCCGCCGCCCGCACTGCCACCACCACCTAGCAGCGAACCCAGCAACCCGCCCAGATCGGGGCTGCCGCTGTGGTCGCGCTGCAAGGCGCCAAACAGGTCCATCGCGCCCTGGGGCTGGGCCGCATTGCGCCCCAGCGTGCCCAGCAGCAGCGGCAGGGCCGCGCTCACGGCGCCCTCGGTTTGCTCCGGGCTGGTGCCCAGTTGCTGGGCCATCTGCTGCAGCGGGGCGCCCTGAAGCTGGGCCATCAATTCGTCAACAAGGGAAGCGGGGGAGTTCATGACAGGCATCCTTTCAAAAAATGCACGGGCCACCGGGCCCGGCAGACATGGTAGGCGCAATAAGTGACATCGAACACCGCTGCGCCTCCTTGTCCGGCCAACAACCGAGCCCAGGACAAGGGATTAAACACCCTCTAAAATCAGGGTTAACCCTAGAGCCGCTGCAACAACCCACCCGGTTGTTGCAGGCAGTTGCACGCTGTGCGCGCCACACCTGCGCACTGTGCATGTCCATCGCCGCGTACCGCGCGGCGTTCACAGGCCTCCACCCATTCGAGCTTTCGCAGCCGTTGCGCTGCCCGCGTGCTGCACGCCAGCACCCGCGTTGCCGCGACCGCCGCGCCTTACAAGGATATGCACCATGCAGGCCATTGCCCGCCTCAGCCAGTTTGTTGGCAAAACGTTTGCCCTTTGGGTACTTGTGTTCGCCGTGCTGGCGTTTTATGCACCGGCCCAGTTCAAATGGCTCGGCCCCTACGTCGTGACGCTGCTGGGCATCGTCATGTTCGGCATGGGGCTGACGCTCTCGAAGGACGATTTCAAGGAAGTCGCCAGGCGCCCCCTGGATGTGGCCATCGGCGTGCTGGGCCAGTTCATCATCATGCCGGGCCTGGCGTGGGGGCTTTCCAAGGTGCTGAACCTGCCGCCCGAAGTGGCCGTGGGCGTCATTCTGGTGGGCTGCTGCCCCGGCGGCACGGCGTCGAATGTGATGACTTTTCTGGCCCGCGGCGACGTGGCGCTGTCGGTGGCCATCACCTCGGTGACCACGCTGCTGGCGCCGGTGGTGACGCCCGCGCTCATCTACCTGCTGGCCAGCCAGTGGCTGGAGGTGAGTGCCTCGGCCATGTTCTGGTCCATCGTGCAGGTGGTGGTGGTGCCGATTGCCCTGGGCGTGGTGGCGCAGTCGCTGCTGCGCGACAAGGTCAAGGCGGCCGTTGCGGTGCTGCCGCTGGTGTCGGTGGCCGCCATCGTGGCCATTGTGGCGGCGGTGGTGGCGGGCAACCAGGCCCGCATCGCCACCAGCGGCCTGATGATCTTTGCCGTGGTGGTGCTGCACAACGGCCTGGGCCTGTTGCTGGGCTACTGGCTGGGCAAGCTGACGGGCATGGAGGTATCCAAGCGCAAGGCCTTGTCAATCGAGGTGGGCATGCAGAACTCGGGCCTGGGCGTGGCGCTGGCCACCGCCCATTTCTCGCCCCTGGCGGCCGTGCCCAGCGCGATATTCAGCGTGTGGCACAACATCTCGGGGCCGCTGGTGGCCACGCTGTTCCAGCGCTTTCGCAACGAGGACGACACCAGCGCATCGAACAAGCCAGTCTGATGCCGACGCGGCCGGAAACCACTATCAATTAGATAGCTTCTAGCGCTTTATCCATAAGCGCTAGAGCCATTTTTTACTTGAATTTTGGCACCCCGGCCGGCATGGTCCTGCAGCGCGGCCGCTACAGTTCCAGCCGAAAGCCCACGCCATAGACGGCCCGGATGGGCTCGCAGCCCGGCGCCGCCTGCTCCAGCTTGCGGCGCAGGTTCTTGATGTGGGCGTCCACGGCGCGGTCGGTGACGGCGCGGCGGTCATCGTGCAGCTTGTTGAGCAGCACCTCGCGCGACAGCACCTGCCCCGGCACGGCCGCCAGCGACCGCAGCAGCCGGAACTCGACCGGCGTCAGCTCCAGCGCCACCCCATGAAAACTGGCCCGATAGGCCGCCGCGTCGATGTGCAGCGTGGATACCGCCCCCTTCTCGTCGGACGCCACGTCGGCCTGCGCACGCCGGCTGCGCCGCAGGATGGCCTTGACCCGGGCCACGATCTCGCGGGGGCTGAAGGGGGTTTTGCAGATGTAGTCGTCCGCGCCACCCTCGAGACCGGCCAGGCGATCGGCCTCGTCGGCGCGGGCCGTGAGCATGATGATGGGCACATCGCTGAAGCCGCGCAGATCGCGGCACACCTGCAGGCCGTCGCGCCCCGGCAGCATCACGTCCAGCAGCACCAGATCGGGGTGGCGGGCCTGCACAAACGCAGCGACCTCGCGGCCATCGGCCAGCCAGTCGGCCCGGTGCCCGGCGGCGTGCAGATAGTCCATGAGCAGCGCCGCCATCTTGGGCTCGTCTTCCACCACCAGGATATGGGCGGGGATATGGGCGGGCTATGGCAGGCCGCTGGCAAGGGACGCATTCACGCGGGGCCACCTTGCTGCGAGGCATCCGCTGCCAGCAGCGCAAACCGCATGGCGATGCACAGCCCGCCCAGCACCGAGGCGTGGGCGCTGATCTCGCCATGGTGCGCCTCAACAATGCGGCGGCTAATGGCCAGGCCCAGGCCCGCCCCGCCGCTGGCGCGGTTGCGCGAGGCCTCGACGCGGTAAAAGCGGTCAAAAAGGCGCGGCAGGTGCTCGGGCGCAACGCCAGGGGCCGAGTCGCAGAACTCCACCACAACGGCGCTGCCTTCGCACCGGGCCGCCACGCGCAGCGTGCCGCCTGCATCGGTGTAGCGCACCGCGTTTTCGAGCAGGTTGCCAAAGAGCTGCCCCAGCCGGCGCGCATCGGCGGCCACCACCAGCGCCCGGGCATCGAGCCGCAGCTCCAGCGCAATGCCGGCTTCGGCCAGGCGCGAACGAAACGATGCCAGGCTGGCCTGCAACACGCCGGCCAGGTCCACCGGCACGGGCCGGTGCGTCATGGCGCCAGCGTCGGCCAGCGACAGGTCATACAGGTCGCAGACCAGCTTGTTGAGCGTAGCCACTTCGGCCTGCAGCGAATGCAGCGACTGCCGCGTCATCGGGCGCACCCCGTCTTCCAGAGCTTCCAGTTCGCCATTGAGCACCCCGAGCGGCGTACGCAGCTCGTGCGAGATGTCGGCCATGAAATCGCGCCGCATCTGCTCGTTGCGCTCCAGCGCGACCGCCAGGCGGTTGAAGTCGCGGGCCAGTTGGCCAACCTCGTCGTGCGAGGCCATGTCCACGCGCGTGGCGTAGTCGCCAGCCGCCAGCCGGTGCGTGGCCTCGGCCACCTGCCGCACCGGGCGCAGCAATGCGCTCGCGGCCCACAGGGCGATCAGGGCCGCCAGCAACACCGACACCGCGCCCATGGTCCAGCTGGCGCGGAACTGGCTTTGCGCGAAACGCACGTCGCCGGCGGCGCTCACGGTTTCGAACGGCGCGATGGCCACCCAGCCGACCGTGGTGCCGTTTACCTGCAGCGGCCAGCGCGGCGACTGGGGCCGCACATCGGGATGGCCCACGACGAACTGCATTTCGGCATCGAGCAACGTGGCGCGCAACAGGGCACCGGTCAGGTCAGAGGGTTGGCGCGCACCCGGGCTGGCAAGGCTGGGCTGCAGTTCGTCCGGCCCCACCGCCGGCCGGAAAAGCCGGAACCAGCCGGGCCGGTCATTGCGCACGAAGTCCCAGCTGGCGCCATGGGCCAGGTAAGCCTCGACGATGCGCGGACGCGCGGCCTCCAGCCGCTCGCCGGCCAACTCGTTGATGTAGCCCAGAAACCCCCTGCTGAAACTCCACTGGGCCGCCAATGTCATCGCCATGACCACAAAGACGGCCGTGGCCAGCACGGCCAGAAACAGCTTGGCCGTGATGCCGGGTTTGAGACGGAGCAAGGCAGGTGACACGTTGGAAAGGAGATGGGCCGCAGCAACGGCGGCGGGCGCAGCGCATGAATTAAAGCACCGCCGGCGCCCCGGAGCGCGCCATATCCCCAGGCACCGCAGACTTCCAAGTTCCTCCTACTTTTTGCGTCAGAATGTTTCGCAACCAAGGACCGCGCGAGCCCATGACACCTCTTTTTCCAGAACACCTGCCTGCCTCCACGCTGACCCCCTGCTCCATGCCCCTGCACACTTCCCGTTCTTCCCGCCGGCTGGCCGTGGCCACCTTGGCGGGCCTGGCATTGGTGGTGGGCGCCTGCTCTGACAAGACGGCGCCTGCAGCGCCCAAGGGACCGGCCGAAGTGGGCGTGGTCACCCTGCAACCCGAGCGCCAGACCGTCACCACCGAGTTGCCCGGCCGCACCAGCGCCTTCCTGAGCGCCGAAATCCGCCCGCAGGTGGGCGGCATCGTGCAGCAGCGGCTGTTCACCGAAGGCGCGCAGGTCAAGGCAGGCCAGGCGCTGTACCAGCTCGATGCCTCGGGCTTTCAGGTGGCGCTGGCCAGCGCCGAGGCCTCGGTGGCCAAGGCGCAGGCCGGAGTGGGCACGGCCGAGGTCAACGCCCGGCGCAATGCCGAGCTGGTCAAAATCGACGCCATCAGCCGGCAGGTGTATGACGACAGCCAGGCCGCCGTGGTGCAGGCCCGCTCCGACCTGGCCGTGGCCCGCGCCGCACTGGACAACGCCCGCATCAACCTGGGCTACACGCGCATCAAGGCGCCCATTTCAGGCCGCACCACCACCTCCACGGTCACGCCGGGTGCACTGGTCACGGCCAACCAGGCTGCTGCGCTCACCACCATTTCGCAGCTCGATCCGCTGTATGTGGATGTCACCCAGTCCAGCACCGAGGTGCTGCGCCTGAAAAGCGACCTGGCGCGCGGGCGCATCCAAAAAAGCGGCCAGGCCGAGGCGGCCATCACACTGCAACTGGAGGATGGCAGCCGCTACCCCCACCCCGGCAAGCTGCAGTTTGCCGGCGTGAGCGTGAACCCCGGCACCGGCGCCGTGACGCTGCGCGCCGTGGTGCCCAACCCCGACGGTCTGCTCATGCCTGGCATGTATGTGCGCGCGGTGCTCGAAACCGGCATCAACGAACAGGCGCTGCTGGTGCCCCAGCAGGGCGTGAACCGCGACACGGCGGGCAATGCCAGCGTGCTGCTGGTCAATGCGGACAACAAGATCGAACGGCGCAAGATTGCGGTGGAAGCGGCGGTGGGCAACCGCTGGCTGGTGGGCAGCGGGCTGGCGGCCGGCGATCGCGTGGTGGTGGATGGCTTTCAGCGCATCAAGCCCGGCGATGCCGTGAAGCCGACCGAGGTGGCACCCAAGCCGATGGCGGCGACCAGCGCTGCCACCGCAACGCCAACGCCAACGCCAACGCCCGCGCCCGCGCCCGCGCCTGCCCCCGCCACGGCCGCATCGGCCGCACGCTAAGGGCCCGCCCGCCATGGCACAGTTCTTCATCAACCGACCCATCTTCGCGTGGGTCATCGCCATCATCATCATGCTGGCCGGCGCCATGTCCATCAAGACATTGCCGCTGGAGCAATACCCCGACATCGCGCCGCCGCGGGTGTCGATCAGCGCCCTGTACACCGGCGCGTCGGCCAAGACCGTGGAAGAGTCGGTCACGCAGGTGATCGAGCAGCAACTCAAGGGCCTCGATAACCTGATCTACATGGGCTCGACCAGCGATGCCTCGGGCAGCTCGCGCACCACGCTCACCTTCAACGCCGGCACCAACATCGACGTGGCCCAGGTGCAGGTGCAAAACAAGCTGCAGCAGGCCATGTCGCGCCTGCCGCCAGCCGTGCAAAGCCGGGGGGTCACCGTCACCAAGGGCGGCAACGACTACCTGATGATCATCACCTTCACCTCGCCCGACCCCAGCGTGTCGCAGGTGGACATTGGTGACTATATTTCCAGCAACCTGGTGGACGTGATCAGCCGCATTGACGGCGTGGGCGACGTGCTCACGCTGGGCACCGGCTACGCCATGCGCGTGTGGCTCGACCCGGGCAAGCTCGAAAAATACGCACTCATGCCGTCCGACATCGGCAGCGCCATCAACGCGCAGAACGCACAGGTGTCGGCCGGCCAGCTCGGTGCCCTGCCCGCCGTGGGCGAGCAGCAACTCAACGCCACCATCACGGCGCGCAGCAAGCTGCAAACCAAGGAAGAGTTCGAGCAGATCGTGCTCAAGTCCACCACCGACGGCGCCGCTGTGCGCCTGAAAGACGTGGCGCGCATCGAGCTGGGTGCAGAAAACCTCACCATCACCTCGCGCCTGAACGGCCAGCCCGGCGCCGGCATGGGGGTGGTGCTGGCTGATGGCGCCAACGCCATGGCCGTGGCCGAGGCCGTGAACGCCAAGATCGCCGAGCTGCAGCCCTTCTTCCCCTACCAGCTCAAGCCCTTTACCAGTTACGACACCACGCCATTTGTCAGCGCCTCCATCGACGAGGTGGTCAAGGCCCTGATCGAGGCCATGCTGCTGGTGGTGCTGGTGATGTATGTCTTTTTGCAGAACTTCCGCGCCACGCTGATCCCGGCGATTGCCGTGCCCGTGGTGCTGCTGGGCACCTTTGGCGTGCTGTCGGCGGCCGGCTTTTCGATCAACACCCTGACCATGTTCGGCCTGGTGCTGGCCATTGGCCTGCTGGTGGACGACGCCATCGTGGTGGTGGAAAACGTCGAGCGCGTGATGAGCGAGGAAGGCCTGTCGCCCAAGGAGGCCACGCGCAAATCGATGGCCGAGATCACGCCGGCCCTGGTGGGCATTGCGCTCACGCTGTCGGCGGTGTTCATCCCGATGGCGTTCTTCGGCGGCTCCACCGGCGTCATCTACCGGCAGTTTTCCATCACCATCGTGTCGGCCATGGTGCTGTCGGTGCTGGTGGCCCTGACGCTCACGCCCGCGCTGTGCGCCACCTTGCTCAAACCCATTGCCAAGGGGCAGCACAGCCCGTTTGGCGCACCGCGCAAGGGCATTGCAGGCTGGATCGACCGCTTTTTTGTCGGCTTCAACCACCGCTTTGACCGCACGGCCGACCGCTACCAGCGCGGCGTGGGTGGCGTGGTGCGCCGGGGCAAACGCATGATGCTGGTGTATGTGCTGATCTGCGCCGGCATGGCGGTGCTGTTCCTGCGCCTGCCCACCTCGTTTTTGCCCAATGAAGACCAGGGCGCGGTGTCGGTGCAGATCACCTTGCCGCCGGGCTCGTCCAACGCCCGCCTGCAGGCCGTGATGGCGCAGGTGCAAAAGTACTTTGCCGCCCAGCCCGATGTGATCAGCTTCAACTCGATCACCGGCTCCAGCGGCGACCAGAGCTCGGCGCGCGGCTTTGTGCGGCTGACCAACTGGAGCCAGCGCACGCGCCCCGACCAAAGCGCGGACGCCATCGCCCGCAAGGCCACCAAGGACCTGGCCACCATCCGCGATGCGCGCATTTTCGTGCTGCTGCCGCCCGCCGTGCGCGGGCTGGGGGCCAATGCGGGCTTCAACTTCCAACTCAAGGATTTGAACGGCCTGGGCCACGATGCGTTGGTGGCCGCGCGCGACAAGGTGCTCGAATTGGCAGCCCAGCGCCCCGAACTGAGCAACACGCGCAGCACCAACCTCGATGACACCGCGCAGCTGGGCGTGGACATTGACGACAGCAAGGCCGGCGCCCTGGGCCTGGCCACGGCGGACGTGAACAACACCCTGTCGAGCGCGCTGGGCGGCACCTATGTGAATGACTTTCTCAACAAGGGGCGCGTCAAGCGGGTTTACATGCAGGGCGACGCACCCTTTCGCATGCTGCCGCAGGACGTGGCGCCCTGGACGGTGCGCAACAACCAGGGGCAGATGGTGCCGTTCTCGGCGTTTTCGAGCACCCGCTGGACCTATGGCTCGCCCCAGCTGCAGCGCTACAACGGCAGCCCCAGCTACGAGTTCGTGGGCAATGCGGCGGCGGGCGTGAGTTCGGGCGCAGCCATGGCGGCGGTCGAAAACATCATGAAGGAAATGCCCCCGGGCATTGGCTACGAGTGGACCGGCGCCTCGTTCCAGGAGCGGCTGTCGGGCTCGCAGGCGCCGCTGCTGTATGCGGTGTCGATTCTGTTCGTGTTCCTGTGCCTGGCGGCGCTGTACGAAAGCTGGTCGGTGCCGTTCTCGGTCATTTTGGTGGTGCCGCTGGGCATTGTCGGAGCGCTGCTGGGCATCGGGTTTCGGGGACTGTCGAACGACGTGTACTTTCAGGTGGGGCTGCTCACCACCGTGGGGCTTTCATCCAAGAACGCCATTTTGATCGTCGAGTTCGCCACCCAGCTGCAGGCCCAGGGCAGAAGCGTGGTCGACGCCACGCTGGAGTCCGTGCGCCTGCGGCTGCGGCCCATCTTGATGACCTCGCTGGCGTTTGGTTTTGGCGTGCTGCCCCTGGCCCTGGGCAGCGGCGCGGGGGCCGGCGGGCGCCAGGCCATTGGCACGGCCGTGCTGGGCGGCATGATTTCTGCCACCGTGCTGGGTATCTTTTTTGTACCGGTGTTCTTTGTCCTGATTCGCGGTTATTTTGCCGACCGCAAGGCCAAGCAGCCTGCCAACGAACCCGGAGCCCCCGCATGAGCCGCACCCCTACCCTGCTGACAATGCTGGCACTGGCGGGCTGCACCAGCCTGGCACCAGACTATGCGCGCCCCACGCTGCCCGTGCCAGCCACGCTGGCCGCCACGAACGGAGCGGAAGGCACCGCACTGGCGCCCGAGACCGGCCCCATGGGCTGGCAGGAATTTCTGCAGGAGCCGCGCCTGCGCGAGTTGGTGGCGCTGGCGCTGCAGAACAACCGCGACCTGCGCGTGGCGGTGCTGGCCATCGAGAAGGCCCGCGCGCAATACGGCGTGGAGCAGTCCAACCGTTTCCCTGCCGTGGGCGCCACCGGCGCCGGCACCCGCACGCGCACGGCCGCGGACCTGACCACCAGCGGCCGCTCGCCTACCAGCAGCCAGTACAGCGCGCAGCTCGGGTTCAGCAGCTACGAGATCGACCTGTTTGGCCGGGTGAAGAACCTCAATGAGGCCGCGCTGCAAGAGTTTTTGCGCACCACCGAAAACCGCCGCAGCGTGCAGCTGAGCCTGGTGGCCGAGGTGACCAATGCCTGGCTCACGCTGGACGCCGATGGCCGGCGCCTGCAACTGGCGCAAGACACCTTGCGCAGCCGCCAGAAGTCGTACGAGCTGACAGAGCGCAGCTACGAACTGGGCGCCGCCTCGGGCCTGACGCTGGCGCAAACCCAGACCACCGTGGACGCCGCCCGCGCCGATGTGGCCACCTTCACCAGCCAGGTGGCGCGCGACCGCAATGCGCTGGCCCTGCTGGCCGGCGCGCCGGTACCTGCGGCCCTGCTGCCCGATGGCGCAAACCCGGCAACCGTGGCGCCAGAGGCGTCGCCCGCCCAGGCCACGCCGGCGCCGGCAACAACGTCGGCGGCATCCACCCCCCGCCTCGCGGAGCCCGCCGCCACTTTGCTGGCGGTGCCGGCCGATCTGCCCTCGTCGGTGCTGCTCAACCGCCCCGACGTGCGCGCCGCCGAGTACACGCTGCGCGGCGCGTACGCCAGCATTGGCGCGGCCCGCGCCGCGTTCTTCCCCAGCATCACGCTCACGGCGTCGGCGGGCACCGCCAGCAACGCACTGTCGGGCCTGTTCGACGGCGGCAACGGCACCTGGAGTTTTGCGCCGCAGATCCGCCTGCCCATCTTTGATGCGGGCCGCAACCGCGCCAACCTCCAGATCGCCGAAACCGCGCGCGACACCGCCCTGGCCCAATACGACAAGGCCGTGCAAACCGCATTCCGTGAAGTGGCCGATGCCCTGGCCGACCGCGCCACGCTGGCCGAGCGCCTGCAGGCCCAGCAATCGCTGCAAGCGGCCACGCTGAAAGCGCTGCAGTTGTCCGAAGCACGCTACCGCCTGGGCGCCGACAGCTACCTGCCCGTGCTGGACGCCCAGCGCTCGCTGTACACCGCGCAGCAAACCCTGATTGGACTGGCGCTGGCCGAGCAGGCCAACCGCATCACGCTGTACAAGGTGCTGGGAGGCAACTGGACCGACACCGCCACGGATGACAGCGCCCCGGTGCCCGGCACCTGAATCAGGTGCGCGAAGGTTTCTGGCGCCTCGTGGTGCACATGCACCAAGCTGGCCCAACCGCCACGCAGGCCTTGCACCGGCAATGCATGCCCGTTTTTCACATTAGCTACATTATTGATAGCTATTAGCGCTTTATACATAAGCGCTACAACCCTATTTCACCAAAAACATCCATTTCCACCATCGCTGGCACAAGCCTTGCATCACCCTGGGCGTGGCCGAGGTAGGCCACATGGTTGGCCCGGTGCAATGGCGTGTTGGGCTGACGAAGACGATGGCGTCCCTGCGAGTGTTGGCTACCAAGCCAGCGCACCGTGCGGACGCCTTTTTGTTTTTCCGAAACGCCTACGGGGGTCACGATGAAAAAATCCAGGCTGGTGATGGTGGGGAACGGCATGGCCGGTGTGCGCACGCTCGAAGAGCTGCTCAAAATTGCGCCCGACCTGTACGACATCACGGTATTCGGCGCCGAGCCGCACCCCAACTACAACCGCATCCTGCTGTCGCCCGTGCTGGCGGGCGAGCAGACCATCGACGAGATCATCCTGAACGACTGGCAGTGGTATGCCGACCACCACATCACGCTGCACACCGGCTTCACCGTGACCGACGTGGACCGCGTGCGCCGCATCGTCCATGCCACCAATGCAGCAGGCGAAACCATTACTGCCGAATACGACCGCCTCATCATCGCCACCGGCTCCAACCCCTTCATCCTGCCCATCCCCGGCAAAGACCTGCAGGGCGTGCTGGCCTATCGCGACATCGCCGACACCCAGGCCATGATCGACGCCGCCGCCACCTACAAGCATGCTGTGGTGATCGGCGGCGGCCTGCTGGGCCTGGAGGCCGCCAACGGCCTCATGAAGCGCGGAATGCAGGTGACCGTGGTGCATGTGGGCGACTGGCTGATGGAGCGCCAGCTGGACGACGTGGCCGGCAAGATGCTGCAAAAGTCGCTGCAAGAGCGCGGCATGCAGTTCTTGATGAAAGCGCAGACCCAAGAGCTGGTGGGCAACGCCGAGGGCCGCGTGGCCAGCGTCAAGTTCAAGGACGGCACCGAGGTGCCCGCCGACCTGGTGGTGATGGCCGTGGGCATCCGCCCCAACACCGCTCTGGCCGAGAAGATGCGCCTGCATGTCAACCGAGGTATTGTGGTGAGCGACACGCTGCAGACCACCACCGACGCCCGCATCTACGCCGTAGGTGAATGCGCCGCGCACCGGGGCATTGCCTATGGCCTGGTAGCCCCGCTGTTTGAGCAAGGCAAGGTGCTGGCCAACCATTTGGCCGAATTCGGCATTGGCCGCTACCAGGGCTCGCTCACGTCCACCAAGCTCAAGGTGACGGGCATCGATCTGTTCAGCGCGGGCGACTTCCAGGGCGGCGAGAACACCGAAGAGATCGTGATGAGCGACCCCTTTGGCGGCGTGTACAAAAAGCTGGTCATCAAGGACGACAAGCTGGTGGGCGCCTGCCTGTATGGCGACACGGTGGACGGCAGCTGGTACTTCAAGCTGCTGCGCGATGGCCGCAGCGTGACCGACATCCGCGACAAGCTGATGTTTGGCGAATCGCACCTGGGCGACACCGGCCACCAGGGCCAGAGCAAGGCCGCCGCCATGGCCGACACCGACGAGGTCTGCGGCTGCAACGGCGTGACCAAGGGCGCCATCTGCAAGGCCATCAAGGACAAGGGCCTGTTCACGCTGGATGAAGTGCGCAAGCACACAAAGGCCAGCGCGAGCTGCGGCTCGTGCACGGGCCTGGTGGAGCAGATCATCATGTTCACCGCCGGCGGCGACTACAGCGCCACGCCCAAGACCAAGGCCATGTGCGGCTGCACCGACCACGGCCACCAGGCCGTGCGCGACGCGATCCGCGCCAACAAGCTGCTGCGCATCGCGGACGTGTTCGCCTTTCTCGAATGGAAGACGCCCAACGGCTGCGCCAGCTGCCGCCCGGCCGTCAACTACTACCTCATCAGCACCTGGCCCAAGGACGCCAAGGACGACCCACAAAGCCGCGCCATCAACGAGCGCAGCCACGCCAACATCCAGAAAGACGGTACCTACAGCGTGATCCCGCGCATGTGGGGGGGAGAGACCACGGCCAACGAGCTGCGCCGCATTGCCGACGCGGTGGACAAGTACAACATCCCCACCATCAAGGTCACGGGCGGCCAGCGCATCGATTTGCTGGGCGTGAAGAAGGAAGACCTGCAGGCCGTCTGGAAGGACATCGGCATGCCCAGCGGCCACGCCTATGCCAAGGCCCTGCGCACGGTGAAGACCTGCGTGGGCAGCGAGTGGTGCCGGATGGGCACGCAGGACAGCACGCAGATGGGCAAGGACCTGGAGCGCGCCATGTGGCGCATGTATGCACCGCACAAGGTGAAGTTTGCGGTGAGCGGCTGCCCGCGCAACTGCGCCCCCGATGGCCAGGTCAAATTCCCCCACCCTTGGCCACCCCAAATTCCCCCAGGCAGGACGGTCGGATTATGACGACTCGGGTGTGATGGCGATGCGTGCAGCGGCCTCCTTGAGGCGGTAGCTCTTGCCCTCGAACTCCAGCATCGCGCAGCGGTGCATGAGGCGATCCAGGATGGTGCTGGCCATGGTGGCGTCGCCGAGGTATTTGCCCCAGTCCTGCACCACGCGGTTGGACGTGATGAGAACAGCGCGGCGCAGCTTGTAGCGCTGGTGCACGATGGCCTGTAGGACTTCAGCGGCATGCTCGCTGATGCGTCTGGCCAGGAACAGGTCATCGAGGACGAGCAGGTCCGGCGCGACCCAGTCCTTGAGCAGCTCGGTGCGCTCTGCCGTAGTGGCCAGCGCGTAACGGGCGAACTCGGTGTCGGCTTCCAGGTAACGCACGTCATAGCCCTGCAGCGTGGCCTGGTAGGCCACGGCCTTGGCCACATGGCTCTTGCCGGTGCCCGGCTTGCCGATGATCAGCGCGTTGGCCCCCTCGCCGATGAACTTCAGGGTGTGCAACTCGAAGCAGGCGCTGCGCGGCAGCTTCGGGTTGAAACGCCAGTCGAAGTCAGCCAGCGAGGGGCGCTCATCCAGACCCGAGCGCTTGAAGCGGCGCTCGGTCAGGCGAGAGCGCCGGCGGTCCAGCTCGTCTTGCAGCATGGCGGCGAAGGTCTCCAGGAAAGGCTGCTGGGCGGCCTGGGCCTGCATCACGCGGGTGGACAGGGTCTCGGCGATGCCGGACAGGCGCAGCTCGCGCAGCGCGCGTTCGATCTCGATCATGTTCATGGCTGAACTCCCGGTGCGTTGGTGGTTGTTGGTGGTGGTGGTGGTGGTGGTGGTGGTGGTGTTTGCCGTGGCGGCGGCGAGCGCGAAGAGATCGCTGTACTCCTCAGCGTCTCGGATGAGCTCATGCTGCTGCGTCAGCGCGTGGGCACCGGCGGCGGGTGCTTCGCCGCAGGTAGCCTCGATGGCCGCCATCGCCTGGGCAAAGAGGGCTTCGGTCAGCGCCAGCACGCGCTTGTAGCTGTAGACCCCTTGCTCCAGGGCCTGGGCGCAGGCGGCATTGATGCAGTGCGCCGGGTAACGGCGCATGAGTCCCACAATGCCCCAGAGCTTGCGCTGCCCGACACGACCCTCGATGGCAAAGAGCAGCTCACACAGCCGGCTGGCGTGCTCACCAATCTCGCCGGCCTGACGCAGGATCAGGCGGGTCTCGCGAGACGGATTGAACACCCGCTCCTCCATGGGCAGAATCACCGTGCCGGGACGCTCGGCCTTGGCGTGGGTGCGCAGCAAGGCACGGGTGTGCATGTCACGAATCTCGATGCGCTGGGCGTAGATGCGCACCAACACCTTGGAGCCGATGTTCGCCGGGCGAGCGGCGTAGCTGCTGTGATCCACCCGCACACAGCTGTCGTCGCAGACGGTGCGCACCGCCTCGTCGAAATACTGCATTCCCAGCACTGGCAGGGGTTTGAGGTGGCTGCGCTCTTCCTCGAACATGGCCTGCACCTGGCGTCGCTCGGTGCCGTGGATGCGCTTGGATGCCCAGCTCTTCTCCCAGTGCGCCAGGAACTCGTTCTGGGCCTCGATGGACTCAAAGCGCCGGCCCTTCAAGGCCGTGGCCTGGGTATGGCCGATGGCATGCTCCACCGTGCCCTTGCGGTTGGGGTCTCGCACCCGCGCCGGGTCGGCCACCACGCCGTAGTGCGCCAGGGCGGCGGCGTACACCGGGTTGAGATCGGGCTCGTACAGGTCGGGCTTGAGGACGCCTTCCTTCAGATTGTCCAGCACCACGTACTGGGGGCAGCCCCCGAAGTACCGCAGGGCCCGCTCGTGCAGCTCGGCCCAGATCTGCTGGCTGGACTTCCAGACCACGCACCGGAAACTGGCACGGGAATACCGCAAGGTGGCCACGAACAGGCGGGGCTTGCGGTACCGGTCGCTGCCGGGCACGCGGGTGGGCGCGCCCTCGCCGTAGTCCACCTGCATCTCCTCGCCGGGCAGGAAGGACAGGCGATCGAACTGCTCGGGCTCCTTGTGCCGCAACTTTGCACAGAAGCGTTTGACCGAGTTGTACTGGCCATCAAAGCCGTGCTGGTCGACCAGGTCCTGGTAGATGGCCGTGGCGTTTCGCTTCAGCCGCAGCTGGGCTTCGATGAACTCGCGCCAGGGTTCGCACAGGGAGGTGGCCACCGGCCCAGGAGCCGGTGGCCAGGGTGGGGGAATTTGACCTGCCGAGCCGGTGGCCACCCCGGGGGAATTTGACTGCAGTTGCTCCAGCCAGCGCTGGTGGTAGCTCCTGACCGTCTTGCGGTCGATGCCCGTGATGCGGGCGATCTCGCGTTGCGATGTGTTGCGCTCCAGCAGTGTCTCTATGGTGGCGCGTTGGTTGGACTTCAAGACATTCACTCCTTGGCCTTCCCTCGGGGAAGACTGGATCAATGTCCTGCCAACAGGTGCCGACGACGCCGGCGTTAAACCCCTATCCCCGATCAGTTCAGGTGGGGGAGTTTGAGGTGGCCATAGACGGGGGAATTTGGGTGGCCATCAGGGGCGCCGAGGCGGGCATCAAGGACGTCGGCATCATCGGTGTGGACAGCGGCTGGGAGATGTATGTGGCCGGCAACGGCGGCATCAAAACCGAGGTGGCCCACTTCTTCACCAAGCTGAAAACCGCCGAAGAAGTGCTGGAGTACACCGGCGCGTTTTGCGAGCTCTACCGCCAGGAAGGCTGGTACCTGGAGCGCACCGTGCACTACGTGAACCGCGTAGGCCTGGACTATATGAAAAAGCGCATTCTGGAAGACCACGCAGGCCGCAAGGCACTGTGGGAGCAGCTGCAGTTTGCACTGGACGGCGAGCCCGACCCGTGGTTTGAGTTGGACAAGGCGGCGGTGGACACACGCCAGTTCATTCCGATCGCCGTGGCTTGATCCATTTCTCATACAAAAGTGCCTTTAGCGCTGGATGGATAAGCGCTAGCAGCTACCAAAGGAATAGCAATGACAACATGGAAACTGATCTGCCGCGTGGACGACATCCCCGTGCTCGGCTCGCGCCGCGTGGCCCGGGACAAGGGCCTGGACGTGGCGATTTTCCGCAACGATGCGGGCGGTGTTTTTGCGCTGCTGGACCGCTGCCCGCACAAGGGTGGGCCTTTGTCCCAAGGCATCGTTTTTGGCACGCAGGTGGCTTGCCCGATGCACAACTGGACGATTGGTTTGTGCGATGGGCAGGCGGCGGCGCCGGATGAGGGGTGTACGCCGAAGTTTGCGGTGAAGGTAGAGGATGGGGCGGTGTATCTGGATGCCGATGAGCTGGCGTCTGTGGCTACCGATCTGACACGGCCTGTGGCCGGGCCTGCGCGGCGGGTGGCTGGGGTTTGAGATGTTTGCGGGTTTGCCTATTTTTGGTGGTGTGCCTTTGCTGAGGGTGGGGGCCGGGTCTCGCCCCGGCGGGCGAGGCACTTTTCTTTGCTTCGCCAAAGAAAAGTACCCAAAAGAAAGGCGACCCTGCTGTCTGCGACCCTCCGCTTCGCTGCGGGCAACCTGGGGTGCTCGTGCGCGGGGTGCGCCGTGGAACTCACTGCGCGCTGGCGCGCTGCGCTCGGACAACCACGGCGAGTCAGATGACGAAGCGGGTGTGTCCTGCGGCACACCCGCCACCCCGCGCCCTGCGCGCCCCAGGCGCATCCAGAAGGGTTTGGGAGCCAACAGCCACACGGGCCATCGCTGCGCTCGGCCCAGGTTGCGCAGCGCGTGGCGCTTGCGCCCGCGAGACGGGGCCGAGCGCAGCAAAGGCCCGTGTGGATGTTGGGCTGTTCGGCTGTCCGGTGGTTCCCCCCATCTGGCTGCGCCTGCGGCGGTGCGGTTGCGGGGTGAGCATGCGCGTCGAAGCGCGCATGCCTCGTCATCTGACTCGCCGTGGTTGTCTGAGCGTAGCGCGCCAGCGCGTAGCGAGTTCCACGGCGCACCCCGCAACCGCACCGCCGCAGGTTTGCCCCGAAGGGGTCGCAGACTGTGGGTCGCCTTTTCTTTGCTTACTTTCTTTTGGCGAAGCAAAAGAAAGTGAGTCGGCCGCCGGGCCGAGACCCGGCCCCCACCCTCAAAAAAGCACGCAAAAAACCATCAAAACAATAGCTACCAACGCTTGACACAAAAGCGCCAGAGCCCAAAAACACTGAAGAACCCACGCCATGCAAGAAACCCAATCCACCTGCCCCTACTGCGGCGTAGGCTGCGGCGTGATTATCGAATCCGAGGGCCCCCAGATCACCGGCGTGCGCGGCGACCCCAGCCACCCCGCCAACTTCGGCCGCCTGTGCACCAAGGGCTCCACCCTGCACCTCACCGCCACCAGCCCCATCACCCTGCAAACCCGCCTGCTGCAACCCCAGCACCGCGCGCAGCGCAACGAGGCCGCGCTACCCGTCACCTGGGACGCAGCCCTCACCCTGGCCGCCGAAAAATTCGCAGCAACCATCGCCCAACACGGCCCCGACGCCGTGGGCTTTTACGTCAGCGGCCAGTTGCTCACCGAGGATTACTACGTCTTCAACAAACTCGCCAAGGGCCTGATCGGCACCAACAACATCGACACCAACTCGCGCCTGTGCATGAGCAGCGCGGTGGCGGGCTACAAGCAGACCCTGGGCGCCGACGCGCCACCCGCCTGCTACGACGACGTGAACCACGCGCAATGCCTGTTTATCGTGGGCAGCAACGCCGCCTGGGCGCACCCCATCCTGTTCCGGCGCATTGAAGACGCACGCGCCGCCAACCCCGGCATGAAGGTCATCGTGGCCGACCCGCGCCGCACCGACACCGCCGGCATGGCCGACCTGTTTTTGCCCATCCAGCCCGGCAGCGACGTGATGCTGTTCAACGGCATGCTGCACCTGATGCTGTGGGAAGGCTGGATCGACGCCAATTACATCGCCGCGCACACCACGGGCTTTGACGAACTCAAGGCCCTGGTGCGCGACGCCACGCCCGAGCGCGTGGCGCAGGTGTGCGGCATTTCAGTGGCCGACCTGACCACGGCGACAAAGTGGTTCGCGACCTCGAAAGCGACCCTGAGCCTGTACTGCCAAGGCCTGAACCAGAGCAGCAGCGGCACCGCCAAGAACGCCGCGCTCATCAACCTGCACCTGGCCACTGCGCAGATCGGCAAACCCGGCGCGGGCCCGTTCAGCCTGACCGGCCAGCCCAACGCCATGGGCGGCCGCGAGGTGGGTGGCATGGCCAATTTGCTCAGCGCCCACCGCGACTTGGGCCTTCCCCAGCACCGCGCCGAAGTGGCCGCACTGTGGGGCGTGGCCGATGTGCCCAGCCAGCCCGGCAAGACGGCGGTGGAGATGTTCCAGGCCGCCGCCGATGGCGAAATCAAGGCCCTGTGGATTGCCTGCACCAACCCCGCGCAGAGCATGCCCGACCAGGCCACCGTGCGCCGCGCGCTGCAGCGCGCCGAATTCGTGGTGGTGCAGGAAGCCTTTGCCACGGCCGAGACCTGTGCCTATGCCGACCTGCTGCTGCCCGCCACCACCTGGGGCGAGAAGACCGGCACCGTGACCAACAGCGAGCGCCGCATCTCGCGCGTGCGTGCGGCCGTTCCCGCGCCCGGTGCGGCACGCCACGACTGGGCCATCGCGGTGCAGTTTGCGCACCAGCTGGAGGCAAGACTGCGGCCCGGTGCGCCGACGCTGTTTCCTTACACCACAGACGCGGCCGATGCGGGCGCCGAGGCCGTGTGGAACGAACACCGCGAAAGCACGCGCGGGCGCGACCTGGACATCACCGGCCTGTCGTGGGAGATGCTCGAATCCCAAGGCCCGCAGCAGTGGCCGTTCGCTGCAGACGCCGCCACGGGCAAGGCCCGCCTGTACGAAGACGGCATCTTCCCCACCACCGACGGCCGCGCGCGTTTTGCTGCGCATGCATGGCAGCCCACGGCCGAACAACGCGAATCGCGCTACCCCTTCAGCCTGACCACCGGCCGCCTGCGCGACCAGTGGCACGGCATGACCCGCACCGGCACGCTGGGCCGCCTGTTTGGCCATGTGGCCGAACCCAGCCTGCAGATGCACCCGCAGGACATGGAGCGGCGCAAGCTGGCCAGCGGCGACCTGGTGCATGTGACCAGCAAGCGCGGCTCCATCGTGGTGCCCGTGCAGGCCGACACCACGCTGGGCCTGTCGCAGGTGTTCATGGCGATGCACTGGGGCAGCGAATTCTTGAGCGGCATCTCGTCCACCGGCGAGCGGCTGGCGGGTGTGAATGCGCTCACCACGTCTGCGTTCTGCCCCACCTCCAAACAGCCGGAGCTGAAACACGCCGCCGTCAAGGTGCTCAAGGCCGAACTGCCGTGGACGCTGCTGGCCATGGCGTGGTTGCCCGCTGACGGGGCATTGGCTGCGCGCGAAGCCTTGTCGGCACTGATGGCGCAGTTCTCCGCATTCCAGTTCACGAGCTGCGTACCCTTCAGCAACAACACCCCGCTGGACGAGCCGGGCCGCGAGCGCACCGGCGTGCTGCTGCGCGCCGCCGCTCACGAAGCACCGCCCGACGCCTTGATCGCCCAGATCGAAACCCTGCTGGGCATGGCGGGCGCCGACACGCTGCGTTATGCCGACAAAAAACGCGGACAGCGCCGCGCAGCCCGGCTGGCGCGCCAGGGCGACAACACCACGCTCGAAGGCGTCGTGCTCGCAGGCGATACCAGCGCCGAAGGCTGGCTCAAGACCCTGCTGCAGGAAGAACTGCCCGCACAGACCTACGGCCGCCTGCTGCTCGTGCCCGGCGCCAAGGCCCCCGTGGCGGTGCAGTCGCGCGGCAAGCCGGTGTGCACCTGCTTGAACGTAACGGACGCCGCCATCACCGCCGAGCTGGCGCACTGCCACGGCACCGACGACGACCGCCTGGCCCAGTTGCAAGGCAAGCTGCGCTGCGGCACCAACTGCGGCTCGTGCGTGCCCGAGCTCAAGCGCATGGTGCGCGCCACCGGGCCGCTCGCAACCCCTGCAACGGCGCAGGCCACCATATAACCAAAAGTTGTCTGCACTCAAGGAAAATAGCGAACAAATCACCCACAGCATCAGGATGGGTGCAACAGGGCTCCTAGGCATCTCGGCGCAGACAGTACTTGCGTACGGCAAGCCGAGATAACGACGCTGGAGCCCTGTTTCACCCATCCCGCCAACCAAAACCATGGGCATTAGCCAGTACATCAAAGAGATCGGGCGCGGCGCGCGCGGCGCCAAGCCGCTGTCGCGCGAGCAGGCAGCCGACCTGTTCGGCCAGGTGCTGGACGGCACGGTGAGCGACCTGGAGATCGGTGCGTTCTGCATCGCCATGCGTATCAAGGGCGAAACACCCGAGGAGATGTGCGGCTTTCTGGATGCCACCCACCAGCGCCTGGCGCTGCTGCCCGCCAGCGACCGGCCGCTCATCGTGCTGCCCAGCTACAACGGTGCGCGCAAGCTGCCGGTGCTGACGCCGCTGCTGGCGCTGCTGCTGGCGCGCAAAGGCCTGCCCGTGCTGCTGCACGGCATGCGCACCGAGGCGCGGCGAATTTTGGCATCGGATGTGCTTGCAGCGCTTGATGTGCCTGCGCTAGCAGCTCCTGAAAAGATAGCAAATGGAACGGTGCGCCATATCCCTACGCAGCACCTGCATGCGGGCCTGGCACGGCTGCTGTCAGTGCGCGACGTGGTGGGCCTGCGCAACCCGGGGCACAGCGTCGTCAAGCTGATGGCGCCCTGCGCGGGGCCTTCGGTGGTGGTAACGGCTTACACCCACCCCGAATATTTCGAGATGCTGCGCACCACCTTTTGCACGCTGGGCACGAGCGCACTGCTCTCGCGCGGGCTCGAAGGCGAAGTGGCCACCGACCCGCGCCGCACACCGCGCTATGACGGTTTTGTGCACGGCGTGCACACCGTGCTCGAAGAACAACAGCCGGGCACGGCCAGCGAGGTCACCGGGCTGCCCACCGACATCGACGTGGCCACTACCGCCACCTACACACAGCGCGTGCTGGCCGGTGAATTGCCCGTGCCGCCCGCCATCGAACGGCAGGTGGAACATATCTTGCGACTTGCTGATCAAACCGTTTCGGAGACATCCCCATGAGCCGCCCCACGCCTTCCACCACATCGCCCACAGCCAAACCCCACCTGGGCACCGGCGGCAGCTGCACTCTGGTCGGCGCAGGCCCTGGCGACCCGGAACTGCTGACCATCAAGGCGCTCAAGGCCATCCAGGCGGCCACCGTGCTGCTGGTGGACGACTTGGTGAGCGATGCCATCGTGGCGCACGCATCGCCCACGGCACGCATCGTCTATGTGGGCAAACGCGGCGGCTGCAAGAGCACGCCGCAGGCCTTCATCGAAAAGCTGATGCTCATGGCCGTGAACGAAGGCGAAAACGTGGTGCGCCTCAAAGGGGGCGACCCGTTCATCTTCGGCCGCGGCGGCGAAGAGGTGGAGCACCTGCGTGCCGCCGGGGTGCCGGTCACGGTGGTCAACGGCATCACGGCGGGGCTAGCGGGGCTGACCTCGCTTGGCGCACCGCTCACGCACCGCGCGCATGCGCATGGCGTGGTCTTCATCACGGGCCACGCCAAGCCCGGCGACGCTGGCACCGACTGGCGCCAGCTGGCCGCCACCGCGCGCAACGCCCGGCTGACGCTGGTGATCTACATGGGTGTCAGCGGCGCGGGGCACATTGAGCAAGAGCTGCTCACCGGCCTGCCGGCCGACACCCCCGTGGCCATCATCCAGCACGCCAGCCTGCCCCAGCAACGCCATGCCATCACCACGCTGGGCCGGCTGCACGCCACCATCACGCGTGAAAAGCTGGCCAGCCCCTCGGTGATCGTGGTGGGCGATGTGGTGCAGGGCGTGGCGCTGGCGTCGTCCGATGTGCCGTCGATGGCGCTGCGCGCGGGCTGAGCCCCCCCAAGTCCGCCAACTGCGCTTGCCCCTGAAAACGGCGCGGAACTGCGCGTACAGGGCTTGAAGATCGAGCGCCTGCACCAAGGCCCAGACGGAGCGCGCCTGGTGCGCCTGTGCGTCCGTTCGATGCCGATTCGGTGGAAATGCTGCCCATGCCCATCGGCAAGCTGCATCCGTGCCGCTCAATGCTTGCAGGCTCTGAACCATCCTGCCGCGCAAGGACATGACTTCTGTCAAGCGAACAGAGAATATATTGCGCCATGTGCGACGCAACAAATGGAAGCCATTTTTTCGATGCGCGCATGGCCCGATGGTTCGAACTTCAAGACTGAAAGCGAGATTTGGCGCGACATCCCGACAACAGTGGCACGTTAAATATGAAAACGTTCACGAATCTGGTTGCCTGCGAGCACTGCGACACCATCTACGCGCGCGCGCCCTTGGCGCCCGGCGAATTGGCTCGCTGCGGACAATGCGATGCGGTTCTTTATCGCGCCAGCCGGCTCGACATCGACCGGTGGCTGGCACTTACCGTTGCCGCGGCGGTCGCCTTCGTGATCGCCAATGTCTGTCCGGTGGTGAAAATCAGCCTGCAGGGACTGCACAGCCAAGCCACCTTGTGGCAATCGGCTGCGGCACTCGCCCAAGGCCAGGCGGCCCCGATCGCCGTCCCCACCGCCATCGCCATCATCGTGATCCCGTTCATGCAGATCAGCCTCTTGCTGTGGGTGCTGGGCCATGCGCGCGGCGGCCGCCGCGCCCCAGGTTTTTCCCTGGCCATGCGCATGCTCGTGGGACTGCGCCCCTGGAGCATGGTTGAAGTGGCCCTGCTGGGCATTTTGGTGTCCGTCATCAAGCTGTTGAGCATGGTGGACGTCGTGCCTGGCGCGGGCATCTGGGCGACGACGGCATTGATGATCTTGATCACGCTCGTGGCCAACCGCGACGTCCACTGGCTCTGGGACTTCACCGACAGTGACAGGCCCCGCGGCAAGGTGGCGCCATGAGCACGCATGCGCGCGCCCTGGAGACGGGGCTGGTGTCCTGTCATGCATGCGGCTTGGTCTGCGAGGATGTACTGGATCGGCAAGGCCACGTCCACTGCCCCCGATGCGGTGCGCCGCTGCACCGGCGCAAGCCCAACAGCCTGGGGCGCACCTGGGCGCTCCTGATCGCGGCCCTGATCCTCTACATCCCCGCGAACGTGCTGCCCGTCATGTACACCAACCTGCTCGGCAGCGGCATGGACAGCACCATCATGAGCGGCGTGGTGGCGTTCTGGAATTCGGGCTCCTATGGCATCGCGCTGGTGATTTTCATTGCCAGCGTTGCCGTGCCTTGTGCCAAGTTTCTCACCCTCGGCCTGCTGCTCGTGACCACGGGCCGTGGCACTTCCTGGGCCAGACGTGAGCGCAGCAAGCTCTACCGCATGGTGGAAGTGATCGGCTACTGGTCGATGCTCGATGTGCTGGTCGTCGCCGTGATTGCGGCCCTCGTGAAGTTCCAGGGTCTGGCCGACATCGCGCCGCGCATTGGAATCCTCTTTTTTGGCATGGTGGTGATTCTCACCATGCTGTCGGCCATCAGTTTTGATCCTCGGTTGATCTGGGACGGTAATAAAGATGAATGATCCCCACGGCGCAACACCCTCCCCCGCCACACCCACCATTCAACAGCGCACCATGCGGCCATCGCTGGTCTGGCTGGTGCCGGCCGTTGCGGCCCTGATCGGCGTGTCGATGCTGGTGCATGCCTGGATGTCCGCTGGGCCCGAAATCACCATCACGTTCAGGACCGCAGCGGGATTGGAGGCAGGCAAGACGCCCGTGAAGTACAAGGACGTCACCGTCGGCACCGTCACGGCCATCCGGCTCAGCGACGACGACTCGCACGTGGTCGCCACGGTAGCGCTGGACAAGAGCGCCGAACGCCTGACGCGCCAGGACACGCGTTTCTGGGTGGTGCGGCCACGCATCGGCACGGGCGGCATATCGGGCATCGACACGCTGCTCTCCGGCGCCTACATCTCGGCGGACGCGGGTAGCAAGCAAGAGTCCGCCACGGACTTTGCCGGCCTGGAGACCCCACCCACCATCGTGGGCGGCGCGGCCGGCAAGTCCTTCACCCTGCTGGTCGACGACCTCGGCTCCCTGGATGTCGGCTCGCCCATCTACTACCGACGCATCCCGGTCGGCCGTGTCGCTTCGTACCAACTGGACCCAGCGGGCAAGCATGTCAGGCTGCTGGTCTTTGTCGATGCGCCCTATGACGCGTTTGTCACCACCGACACGCGCTTCTGGAATGCCAGTGGCGTCGACCTGTCGATCAGCGCCGATGGCCTGAAGCTCAAGACCCAATCCGTGGCCACGATCGTTGCCGGCGGCCTGGCGTTTGCCACGCCCGCGTACCGCGACGCTCCAGCGGCTGCCGAGAACACGGAGTTCACCGTCTCCAAGGACCAGGCCGAAGCCATGGCGCCCCCGGACGGGCCAGCCCAGTTCATCCAGTTGCGTTTCCGCCAGCCTTTGCGCGGCCTGTCAACTGGCGCCCCCGTGCAGTTCGCCGGCGTGGACCTGGGCCGGGTGGTGTCGATCAGTGTGGACTACGACGCCGACGCCCACCGCTTTCCCACCATCGTCGGTGTGCTCATCTATCCCCAGCGGCTGGGACGGGTGCTGGACAAGCTCCCGAAACGCGAGACGGACTCCCCCGACGAGACGTCAGCGCGGCTCCTGCAGGGCATGGTGGATAACGGCCTGCGCGCCCAGGCGCGCTCGGGGAACCTGCTCACGGGCCAGCTCTACATCGCCCTGGATTTCGTGCCCAATGCGCCCAAGGTGGCATTTGATGCCAGCGCACGGCCCATCTCCATCCCCACGATCGACGGCAGCTTCGACAAGATGCAGGAGCAGCTGGCCAACATCATCACAAAGGTCGAGAAAATGCCGCTGGATTCGATCGGCCGCAACCTCGACGCCTCGCTATCGGGGCTCAACCAGACGCTGACACAGGTCAACACCCAGATGCTGCCCGAAACCACGCGCACGCTGCAGCGGCTCCAGCAAATGGCCCAAGAGTTCCAGCAGACTGCGCAATCCGTGCAGGGTCTCACGCAATCGGCACAGGGCCTGACCGCCGAGGACGGCCCCCTGCAGCAAAACCTGGAGCAAACCCTGCTCGAAACCCAGCGCGCGGCCAGGTCGCTGCGCACCCTGACCGACCTGCTGGGGCGCAACCCCGACTCCCTGCTGCGCGGCCGCCCCAGCGACCCCCCGCCCGCACCGGGCGCTTCATCACCCTCCAATCTTCGGGAATCTTCGCAATGAACCGCTTTTTCGGCATCGGGCTGCTCGCGCTCACGGGCGGCCTTCTGGGTTGCCAGGCCCCGACCCCCATACGCTTTCACACGCTGGCATCGCCCATAGCCCAACCGGCGGTCCATTCGACAGCCCAACCGGCAGCCTCAGCGCCCCCGGCCGCGACCTCCGCCGCATCGCCCCCCTTCCTCATCGACGTGCTGCCCGTCGGCATACCGGCGCAGCTGGATACGTCCCAACTGCTGGTGCGCCAGGGCGACAGCACCGTCGTCGCCCTGAATGACGAGCGCTGGATCGGCCCGTTTGCCGACGAAGCGCGCAGCGCACTGTCGGCACAGTTGACGCAACGCCTTGGCACGACCGACGTCGCAGGGCTGGCGCCCCCCAAGGGCAAGCCGGTCCTGCGCATCAAGGTGCAGATCCGCCGCTTCGATGCCTGGCCTGGCCAACAGGTGCAACTCGATGCGGACTGGAGCCTGGGGTTCGCGGACGAGTCCAATGGCGCGCGTTTGGTGTGCAGCACGCGGCAAGTGGTACCCGCCGGCCCCGCCTATCCCCAGGTGGTACAGGCGCAGCAAAGCGCACTGGCCGATCTCGCCGCGCAGCTGGCAGACAGCGCCAGGCATTGGGCGAATTCACGTACCGCGCAATGTTTGCCCCTGGAGCCTGGGCGACAGAAGGCGCCATAGCGAAACGGTGCGCCCGCTTTGGAGGCAAGGCACCTTGCCCGCAGCCCACGCGGGCGGCAAAGCGGCAAAGCGCCGACCGCCGCGCAGGCTGAAAGCCCTCAGCCCAAGGTCAGCCCAAGGGTGCAGGCACTGGCGCCGAACGGGCCTGCTCGAAGCGCGCGGCCAGCTCCTTGCGCAGGGTCTTGCGCATGACGGCCGCATTCCAGCGGCGGTGCTCGTCCGTTGTGGACGGCGACAGCCGGGGCACCTGCACGGGCTTGCGCGCCTCGTCCACCGCCACCATCGTGAAAAAGCAGCTGTTCACATGCCGCACCACCTGCGAGCGAATGTCTTCGGCCACCACCTTGATGCCCACCTCCATCGACGACGAGCCCGTGTAGTTGACGCTGGCCAGAAACGTCACCAGCTCGCCCACATGGATGGGCTGCAAAAACATCACCTGGTCCACGCTCAGCGTGACCACGTAGCAGGCCGAATAGCGGCTGGCGCACGAATACGCCACCTGGTCGAGCAGCTTGAGAATGGCGCCGCCGTGCACGTTGCCCGAAAAATTGGCCATGTCGGGGGTCATCAGCACGGTCATGCTGAGCTGGTGGGATGGGATGTTCATGTTCTGATTTTAAAAGCCCGCCCGCGCTGACCGGGCAAAATTGCCGTTTCCGCTTCGACCCCCATCACCCCCGTGCCCATTCCTTTTTACGACGCCATCGTCATCGGCGCCGGCGCCGCCGGCCTGTTCTGCGCCGCCCAGGCCGGCCAGCGCGGCCTGAACGTTTTGCTCATCGACCACTCCGACAAGGTGGCCGAGAAGATCCGCATTTCGGGCGGCGGGCGCTGCAACTTCACCAACCGCGACCTCGACCCCTCGGCGCCGCACAAACACTTCGTGGGGCAAAACCCGCAGTTCTGCCGCTCGGCGCTGTCGCGCTACACGCCCGCGGACTTCATCGCGCTGGTGCAAAAGCACGGCATCGCCTTTCATGAAAAGCACAAGGGCCAGCTGTTTGCCGACCGCTCGGCCGAAGACATCATCGCCATGCTGCTGGCCGAGTGCGCGGCGGGTGGCGTGACCCGCTGGCAGCCTTGCGGGGTCAAAAATATAGTGTTTTTGGCCTCTAGCGCAGGCACATCAAGCGCAGGCAGCTATCAAATTGATACCGATCGGGGGCCTGTAGCGGCGCGCTCGCTGGTGATTGCCACCGGCGGCCTGTCCATCCCCAAGATCGGAGCCACCGACTTTGGCTACCGGCTCGCGCAGCAGTTCAACGTCCCGCTCATCGAGCGCCGTCCGGGCCTGGTGCCGCTGACGTTTGACGGCGCGGGGTGGGCGCCGTATGCGCAACTGGCCGGGCTGGCGCTGCCGGTGCAGATCAGCACGGGGGCCAAGAAAAACCGCATGGCCTTTGACGAAGACCTGCTGCTCACCCACCGGGGGCTGTCGGGCCCTGCGGTGCTGCAAATCTCCAGCTACTGGCAAGAGGGCACACCGCTGGCCATCAACCTGGCGCCCACGGTCGATTTGCCCGCTGCGCTGGCGCAGGGCAAGGCCCGCTCGCGCAAGCTGGTTGCCAACGAGCTGGCCACGCTGGTCCCCAGCCGCCTGGCCGATGCCTGGGCGGGGCGCGAGGCCGACTGGCAGCGCCCCATCAACGAGGCCAGCGACAAGGCCCTGGCGCGGCTGGCCGAGCAGCTGGCACGCTGGGAGCTGACGCCCACCGGCACCGAGGGCTACAAAAAGGCCGAGGTCACACTGGGCGGCGTGGACACGCGCGTGCTGTCGCAGCAGACCATGGAGTGCAAGACGCAGCCGGGCCTGTACTTCATCGGCGAAGTGGTGGACGTGACGGGCTGGCTGGGCGGCTACAACTTCCAGTGGGCCTGGGCCAGCGCCCATGCATGCGCCCAGGCGCTGCCAATGGCGGAGGCCATGGCGCACTGACAAGTCAACGCTCCGTCAAGCGGCCGCCAGCACCTCGCGCACCGGCACTCCCGACGGCCAGTGCTGGCAGGCCCAGGCCTCAAGCTCTGGCACCGGCAGCGGGCGGCTGAAGTGGTAGCCCTGCAGCTCCTCGCAGTCCAGCGCGCTCAGCACCTGGGCCGTGGCCAGGTCTTCGACGCCCTCGGCCACGATCTTGAGGCCCAACGTATGGCCCAGGGCGATGATGGCGCGGGTGATGGCCATGTCGGCGGGGTTGGTCAGCATGTCGTGCACAAAGGACTTGTCCACCTTGAGCCGGTCGACGTCGAAACGCTTGAGGTAGGCCAGGCTGGAATACCCCGTACCAAAGTCGTCGATGGACAGCTGCACGCCCAGCAGCTTGAGCGCCGCCAGCTGCAGCTCGGACGCATGGGCGTTGTCCATCAACTGGGACTCGGTGATCTCCAGCTCCAGCCGGTGGGCGGGCATGCCGGTGCGGGCCAGCAGCGCCTCGATGTCGGTCACCAGCGATGGGTCGGACATCTGCGCGGCCGACAGGTTGACCGAGATCGACACCTGGGCCAAGGGGTGTAGCGCCACGGCGTCGCCCGGGCCCGTGTCTAGCGCCAGGTTTTGCCAGCGCACCCACTGCTCGCAGGCCTGCTGCAGCACCCAGCTGCCAATGGCGCGGATCATGCCGGTCTCTTCGGCGATGGGGATGAATTCGCTGGGCGGGATGGCGCCCAGCACCGGGCTGGTCCAGCGCAGCAGGGCCTCCACGCCCAGCAGCTGGGCGCCTTTGGCGCTCAGGCGGGGCTGGTAGTGCAGGCTCAGTTCGTTGCGCTCCAGCGCACGGCGCAGGTGCTGCTCCATGGTCTGGCGGGCCACGGCGCGCTGGTCGGTCTCCATCGAATAGAACCGCGCCATGTCGCGCCCGGTGGTCTTGGCCTCGTACATGGCGGCGTCGGCGCGGCGCATGAGTTCGTCGATGTCGCTGCCGTCCTCGGGGTACACGGCGATGCCCACGCTGCAGGACACGTTCAGCTCGTGCCCTTCCACCGGATGGCTCTGGCGGATGAGCGGGATCAGCCGCCGCTCCACCAGCTGCTGCACATCCTCGCGCCCGGTCACGTCACGCATCACCACCACGAACTCATCGCCCCCCAGGCGGCTCACGGTGTCGCGGCTGCGCACGGCCTGGGTAAGGCGCGCCGCCACCGAGCGCAGCAGGCCGTCGCCAATGTGGTGGCCCAACGTATCGTTGATGGCCTTGAAGCGGTCCAGGTCGATGAACAGCACGGCCACCTTTTCGCCCGTGATGGGCGCCTGCGCCAGCGCCAGCTGCAGGCGCTGCACGCACAGTGAACGGTTGGGCAGCTCGGTGAGCACGTCGTGGTGGGCCAGAAACTGGATGCGCTCCTCGCTGCGCTTGCGGTCGGTGATGTCGATGGCAATGCCGATGTGGTTGGCCACGCCTGCACTGTTGTCATGGCCCTTGCCCTCGCGCACGGCCGACACCATGAGCCAGGCCGGATAGGTCTCGCCCGAACGGCGGCGAAACCGCACCTCGCCCTGCCAGGACTCCTTGTCGAGCATGGTGCGCTGGATCTGCGCCGACAGCGGCTCGGCGCCCGCCTCGTCCAGCAAAAAGCCCAGGTCCTCGCCGATGACTTCGTAGAAGTCGTAGTGCGTGCTGCGGCAGAACGCCTTGTTCACGCTGATGATCTGCTGCTCGGCGTTCATGATGATGATGCCCTCCGACGAGGCCTCGAACACCTTGGCCCACAGCTCCAGGCGCTGCTCCATCACCTTGAGCACGTTGATGGGCGTGAACGCCGTGAGCACCGAGTCGCGCCCCTGGAACTGCAGGCGCCGCGCCGACAGCACGGCCCACGATGGCTCGGGGCTGCCCTTCCAGCGCACTTCAAATTCATCAACCGAGCCATGGTCCGCCAGGCGCTGGAAGAAGCGCGCACGCACGCCAGGCTCCAGCCCAACGGCCCAGGGGTCGGTCTTGCGGCCGCCCAGCCAGTGGGCGGCGGGCGCGTTGAAGTGCAACACCTCATGCTCGGGCACCGAGGTGACGACCATGGGGATGGGGAAGGCCTCCACCAGCTCGCGCTGGGCCTCGGCCGCGCGGGCGCTGGCGGCCAGCTCCTGCTGCAGCAGGCGTTCGCGGTCGAGCTGGGCCAGCATTTCGTTGAAGGCCGTGACCAGGCGGCCAATCTCGTCACGGCTGACCCAGTGCGCGCGCAGCGTGTGGTCGCCGCTCTTGCGCACCTCGTCGGCCACGCGGGCCAGCTGCTGCAGCGGCTTGGCGATCTGCCGGGCCACCAGCGTCACCAGGCTCAGGATGCAGCCCAGCAGCACCAGCGCCGTGCCCAGGTGCAGCCACATGCGGGCAAACAGGCTGTCTACGCGCTGGTTCAGCAAACGCTCCAGGTCCACAATGCCCACCGACCAGGCATCGTGCAACGCACCCAGCACCAGGGCCTCCTGCACGCCCACCTGCGCCACCGTCAGGCGTGACTCGCCCGAAGCAATGCCTTGCAGCAGTGCCTGAAAGCCCTCCTGCGCCGCCTTCAGCGCCTCGCGCTGGCGTACCAGCGCGGCGCGCATCTCGGGCGATCCGGCAATGAAGGCCTGGTTGTAGTCCGACTCGATGCCCAGCATCACCGCATCCAGCCGCCCCACCAGTGTCAGCAGCTCCGATGACCACTGGGGCCCGCGCCGCGACGGCGCCGCGTTCAAAAAACTGACGGTGTCATGCACCGCCTGCAGCAGCTCGGGAAACCGCAGCACCACCAACGACATGACGTAGTAGCTGTCCAGGTCTGGGTCCAGGATCAGGTTGGACTGGTTGCCCACGGTGGTGAGCAGCTCGCGCCCCTCGCGCAGCAGCTGGCTGCGCAGGTGGGTGAGCGACTGCGCATCACCGCCCGCACCACCCTCGGCTGCGCGCCCCACCAGCGCTTTCAACGCCGAACCAAAGCGCTGCCCGGCATCGGCCGTGCGCAGTTGCTCGTCGTGTGCCGCACGCACAGTGTCCAGCCGGGTCAGTACATCGGCCACCAGCGGTGGCTGCTGCGATGCGTCCAGAAACTGCCCCATCAGCCCGTCGCGCACCACGGCGGCATAGGTGGTGCCCACCACTTCCTTGCGCGTGAAGTCAATGGCCAGGTATTTTTCGTGAATCAGGATGCTGGAGACGTAGATCACCGCCGTCAGATCCAGCAGATAGATGAGCATGAGCTTGCGGCCCACACTGAGTCGGCCCAGCCAACCCGATACGCGGTGCATGAATGCCATGGTGTCTGCGGCGGGAGTCGCCCGGGCAGCTGGCCAGGGCACCCCACCGATGAATAAGAGTGTTACAGCATGAAGCAACTTCCGCGCCATTGCAGCGCCGCCCGCGAGATGCCATCCTGGCGCGGTGTCTGCGGACAGACGGGCGGCCCTTGTACAGGCGCGGATAAAGGCTATAATCTCCGGCTTTGCTGGCAATGCCCCGTCGGCCAAATACTAGTTACAGACGGGGAAACCGCTTTGTACGGACTTGAGGCCCGATCTCCCCAAGCCCCTCTGCAGGCACCATTTGGAAAACATTAGCTAATGACCACGATCCGCGTAAAAGAAAACGAACCCTTTGACGTTGCACTGCGCCGCTTCAAGCGCACCATTGAAAAGCTCGGCCTGCTGACCGACCTGCGCGCCCGCGAGTTCTATGAAAAGCCCACCGCCGAGCGCAAGCGCAAGAAGGCCGCCGCCGTGAAGCGCCACTACAAGCGCGTTCGCAGCATGCAACTGCCCAAGAAGATGTACTGATCTTCGGACCCCAAGCCTGCTTGGGTCCCAAAACCCGCGCTAGGGACGCCAAGCGCGGGTTTTTGTTTTTTCGGGTTTGCCAAAAGGCTTTCTGGCGTCGTTGCAACGCCTTGCCGTAGCTGGACTACTGTCTGCGGCGTTGCGCCTAGCCAGAAAACCTTTTGGCAAACCCTGTCCCTTCCACCCTCTTTCTGAAGGAAGCCGCCATGAGCCTCAAAGACCAGATCACCGAAGACATGAAAACCGCCATGCGCGCCAAGGACAGCGAGCGCCTGGGCACCATCCGCCTACTGCAGGCCGCGATGAAGCAAAAGGAAGTGGACGAACGCGTCGTGCTGGACGATGCGGCCATCGTCGCCATCGTGGACAAGCTCATCAAGCAGCGCAAGGACAGCATCACCGCCTTTGAAGGCGCGGGCCGCCAGGACCTGGCCGACAAGGAAAAATCCGAAATGGCCGTGCTGCAGGCCTACCTGCCCGAGCGCATGTCGGCCGATGAAACCCTGACCGCCGTGAAAGCCATCGTGGCCGAGCTGGGCGCTGAACTTGGACGCGGTGTGGGCCCCGGCGACATGGGCAAGGTGATGGGCGTGGTCAAGACCCGCCTGGCCGGCAAGGCCGACATGGGCCAGGTCTCGGCGGCTGTGAAGGCCGCGCTGGCGGGCTGATTGATGGAGATAACCCCGGCTGGCCACACAACGGTCGGTATTATTTTGATAGCTGCCAGCGCTTGCTAGACAAGGGCTAGCGGCCATTTTCGCTTTCATTTCGCGTGATCTGCAGCGCCTGCGCCGCCGCAGTCTGCGAACGCCATCACAGCGAGGCCGCACATGCCGGATCCGGGTCTGCGCAGCGTGCCAAGCTAGAGGTGAAAATCACCCGCGGCTTCCGGCTGATAAAGCACTTTGTCAATCCGGATATGGCAGGTTCGGTTCGGAATCCGCCAGCTGAAGGCATCGCCCTCCTTGTAGCCCAGGATCGCGGTGCCGATGCCGGAGCTCACCGACAGTTTCCCGGCACGTTCGTCCGCATCCTCTGGGTAAACCAGCGCAACTTCCACCTTCTCGTCGTCCACCTGCAGCAAGGCCTTGGAGTTCATCGTCACGACATCCTCCGCCACATTCCATGGATCGACGACGATGGCCCGCTCGATCTCATGCTCCAGCTCAAAAATATCCGAACCCCGTTCGAGCTCGACCAGGCTCCTGAGCCGGGCCTTGTCGATCTCGGTGATGTAGATATCCGAGGCATGAACTGCAGGGCTTTCGCGCAAGAGCCGCAGATAGCGCTCCGAGCTCATGACAAACGACTTCATCGCAGGCGTTTCGTTTTCCAGCAGAAAGCCGCTGTGCAGGAAGGCCTTGATGGATCGCCCGTTGTCCGGGTGGATTTTGGCGATGAGCTTCTCGGCCCGCATGTCGAAGAAGGCGAGCTTCATGCCTTCACGGATGGTGCTGGCGCCGAGCTTGCGGCCCCAGTTGTCGCGGTTGCCGACGACCAGGACCATTTCGCAGTCCGGCCCCGCCTTGACGAGGCGCACGAAGCCGATCGGCACGTCATGCCGGTCGTAGGCCATGAAGAACCGGCCGCCCTGGTTGAACAGATGGGTCAGGATCGGCAACTGGACCCGGCCGATGACCTGCTCGATGAATCGGGAGACATGGCGCGAATCGCTCAGGAAGCGGGTAACTTCCTCATCTTCCAACCAGTCCATCAGAGTGAGCGCATTGGCCCGAGTGATTTCGGGACACAACGAAATGAAAGGCTTGTTCATCTTCACCACCTTTGGTTTCAAGAATGAAAGCCTTCCATGGCCGTGGCCATGACGGTTCTTTCGACGAACCGTGCATTTTACCGGGGTACGCGAGCGCGGCAGTTCGATGCTTTACAAAGCCCGTGCGTTGCGTGCCGCCAAGAGGCCCGCGCGCGGGGCGCACTGCCACGGTAGCGCTGCGGCCTCAGGGATTTCGACCTAATATTCAAGCCAAATCGGGCTCTAGCGCTTACCCATCAAGCGCTGACAGCTATCAAAACAAAAGCAGCCCAAAGGCTGCTTCTGCAGTGAAGAGCGTGGCAGAGCGAAGGCTCAGCTGCCCGCCACCTTCATGCGGTTGACCAGGATGGAGCCCACCGTCTTGGCCCCGTAGTTGTAGGCATCTGCGCCCACGGCCTCAATGCCCTTGAGCATGTCTTTCAGGTTGCCAGCGATGGTGATTTCGTGCACCGGGAAGGCGATTTGGCCGTTTTCCACCCAAAAACCGCTGGCGCCGCGCGAGTAGTCGCCCGTCACATAGTTCACGCCCTGGCCCATCAGCTCCACCACAAACAGGCCCGTGCCCAGCTTTTGCAGCATGGCGTCGAGGTTGTCGCTGGCTTGCGTGAGGCGCGAGGTCATCACCAGGTTGTGCGAGCCACCGGCGTTGCCCGTGGTCTTCATGCCCAGCTTGCGCGCCGAGTAGCTGCTGAGGAAATAGCCCTGCACGCGCCCGCCCTGCACCACCTTGCGCGGCGCCACGCGCACGCCCTCTTCGTCAAAGGGCGAGCTGCCCTTGCCGCGCGGCACAAAGGGGTCTTCCAGAATGTCGATGTGCTTGGGGAAGACCATCTTGCCCAGCGAGTCGAGCAGAAAGCTGCTCTTGCGATACAGCGCGCCGCCGCTCACGGCCTGCACAAAACCGCCCAGCAGGCCCGCCGCCAGCGTGGATTCAAACAGCACCGGGCATTGCGTGGTGGGGATTTTGCGGCTGCCCAGGCGGCTCAAGGCGCGCTGCGCGGCGTAGCGGCCCACGGCCTCGGGCGAGGCCAGTTCGGCGGCGTCGCGCATGGAGCTGTACCAGGCGTCGCGCTGCATCTCGGCATTGCGGCCGGGCAGCGAGGCGATGGGCGACACCGAAAAGCTGTGGCGCGAGCTGGCATAGCCACCGCGAAAGCCGCGCGTGTGCGCGCTGAAAAAATGGCTTTGCTGGGCCGACACGCCCGCACCCTCGCTGTTGGTGATGCGGCGGCTGGTCTTGAGGGCTGCGGCCTCGCACTCCATGGCCAGGTGGGCCGCCTGCTCGCTGTCGATGGCCCAGGGGTGGAACAGGTCCAGATCGCGGTGGGAATCGGGCGGCGCAATGTCGTCGGCATCAGGCAAACCGGCCATGGGGTCTTCGGCGGTGAAGCGGGCGATGTCGTAGGCGGCCTGCACAGTCTGCTCGATGGCCTTGTCCGAAAAATCGGAGGTGCTGGCGTTGCCCCGGCGGTTGCCGATGTACACCGTCACGCCCAGGGATTTGTCGCGGTTGCGCTCCACGTTTTCGAGCTCGCCCTTGCGCACGCTGACCGACAGGCCGCAACCTTCGGAGGCCTCGGCGCCCGCGTCGGTGGCGCCCAGCTTCTTGGCGTGGGCCAAGGCACGGTCCACCAGGTCTTCAAAGAACGGGCGGCTGTAGCTGAAGCCGCGTTCCGGAGCGGGAGAATGGGCAGCGGCGGAGGCAGCGGCCGCAGCGCCTGGGGCGCGGGAGGCGCGTTGGGAGGGTTTGTTCATAGCGGCGGCTATGATACTTGCCGCTGTGGCGCCCCTCCTGTTTCATCCTTCTGCGCCACTTATCTTTGCCCCCATCCATGTCACGCAAACCCAAAAAAGGCTACTTTGTGCGAGGCCAGTTCGTTGCCGAAGGCAGCGAACTGGACATTCAGCTCAAGGCCGAACTCAAAGGCACGCCCGATGCCAGCCGCACCGACCTCAAGCGCGAAAGCGATGAACTGCAAGACCTGGGCAAAGAACTGCTGAGCCTGCGCGCCGACCTGTTCGACGCCGTGGGCCTGCCCGACAAGCTGGTGGACGCGCTGGCCGAGGCCAAGCGCATCACCAACTTCGAGGGCAAGCGCCGCCAGATGCAATATGTGGGCAAGCTCATGCGCAAGCTTGAACCCGCGCTGGTGCAGGCCGCGCGCCAGGCGCTGGAAGAGCAGCACAAGGGCTCGGCCAGCGAAAAGCTCTCGCTGCACCTGGCCGAGCACTGGCGCGACCGGCTGATTGCCGATGACGAAGCCCTGCCCCCCTGGATGGCCGAGCACCCCGACACTGACACGCAGCAGCTGCGCGCCCTGATCCGCCAGGCGCGCAAGGATGCAACGCCGCCGGGCAAGACCGCCAATGTGCAGGTCTCGCAGGGCCTGGCCCCACGCAAGGGTCGGGCTTATCGCGAGCTGTTTCAGCTGGTGCGCGAGCACCTGGGTGGTGCGGCCGGTGCAGAAGAAGAAATGCCCGAGGGCGAAGACGGCGACGACGAGGCCCGCGATGACTGAACCGCGCCAAGACCCGGTCAAGATAGGCATCGTCTCGATCAGTGATCGCGCCAGCACCGGCGTGTATGAAGACAAGGGCCTGCCCGCCCTGCAGGACTGGCTTAACCGCGCCCTGCTCAACCCCGTCACGTTCGAGCCCCGCCTGATCCCCGACGAACAGGACACCATCAGCGCCACGCTGATCGCGCTGGTCAACGAGGGCTGCAGCCTGGTGCTGACCACCGGCGGCACCGGCCCGGCCTTGCGCGATGTGACGCCCGAGGCCACGCTGGCCGTGGCGCACAAGGAGATGCCGGGCTTTGGCGAGCAGATGCGCCAGATATCGTTGCGGTTTGTGCCCACCGCCATCCTCTCGCGCCAGGTGGCCGTGGTGCGCGAGCAGAGCCTCATCATCAACCTGCCCGGCCAGCCCAAGGCGATTGCCGAAACGCTGGAAGGCCTCAAGGATGCGAGCGGCGCGCAACTGGTGCCCGGCATCTTTGCGGCGGTGCCCTATTGCATCGACCTGATCGGCGGGCCTTATCTGGAAACGCGCGACGAGGTCTGCAAGGCCTTTCGGCCCAAATCGGCAGTACGCACCCGCTGAGGCAGCAAGTCTTTTTTCAGATACCCGAGCAGCCCACTCAGGCGCCGCCACGCCACCGACATGTGGACAGCGTAAGATGACACTTTCACACGCAAGGAGCACAACCATGACCGCAATGATGAAAGCCGCCGTGTTTGTCGAAAAAGGCCGCATCGAGCTGGCCGACAAGCCGATCCCCGATGTTGGCCCGAACGACGCCCTGGTGCGCATCACCACCACCACCATCTGCGGCACCGACGTGCACATCCTCAAGGGCGAATACCCCGTGGCCAAGGGCCTGACGGTGGGGCATGAACCCGTGGGCGTGATCGAAAAGCTGGGCAGCGCCGTACAGGGCTACACCGAAGGCCAGCGCGTGATTGCTGGCGCCATCTGCCCCAACTTCAACTCGTATGCCGCCCAGGATGGCGCGCCGTCACAAGACGGCAGCTACCTGGTGGCGCGCGGCCTGTGCGGCTGCCATGGCTACAAGGCCACGGCCGGCTGGCGCTTTGGCAACCTGATCGACGGCACCCAGGCCGAATATGTGCTGGTGCCCGATGCGCAAGCCAACCTGGCGCCCATTCCCGACGGCCTGACCGACGAGCAGGTGCTGATGTGCCCCGACATCATGTCCACCGGCTTCAAGGGCGCTGAAAACGCCAACATCAAGATCGGCGACACCGTGGTGGTGTTTGCCCAGGGCCCCATTGGCCTGTGCGCCACGGCGGGCGCGCGCCTGCTGGGCGCCACCACCATCATCGCCGTGGATGGCAACGATCACCGCCTGGGCATTGCCAAGAAAATGGGCGCCGACGTGACGCTGAACTTCCGCAACGTGGACGTGATCGAGGAAGTGATGAAGCTCACCGGCGGCAAGGGCGCGGACAGCTCCATCGAAGCGCTGGGCACCCAGACCACGTTTGCGCAAGCCATGAAAGTGCTCAAGCCCGGTGGCACGCTGTCGAGCCTGGGCGTGTATTCCGAAGACCTCAGCATCCCGCTGGCCCAGTTTGCCGCCGGTCTGGGCGACCACACCATCCGCACCGCGCTGTGCCCCGGCGGCAAGGAACGCATGCGCCGCCTGATGAACGTGGTGGCATCGAGCCGCCTCGACCTGGGCGTGCTGGTCACGCACCACTACAAGCTCGACGACATCGTGGCGGCCTATGACTTGTTCTCCAACCAGCGTGACGGCGTGCTGAAGGTGGCGATCAAGCCGTTTTAAGGTGATTTAGGCCTCAAGCCCTTGCCAGTCAATCGCTGGCAGCTATAAAAAAAGAAGCACGCCCGGGAGCGTGCTTCTTTGTTTGGGGGGCCGCCCCGGCCGCGGCTACTTGCCCACCAGATCGTTGAGCTTGCCCGCCTCGAACTGCTCCTTGAGCGCCGCGCCATCGGGCACGCAATCGCCCGTCTTGACGCACTCGGACAGCTTCTCGATGGCCTGCCACAGCAGCGCGATCTGGTGCTCTTGCGACGAAGCGTTGTCGATCAGGCCGCGCATGGCCTGCGACAGCGGGTCGTCCTCTTGCGTGATGCCATAGGCCGTGAACTTGCGCGCCTGGTGCGGCTCGGTCACGTCGGCGCTGTGGCCTTCCTTGGACGGGATGATGCGCGCCGGAATGCCCACCGCCGTGGCCCCCGCCGGCACAGGTTTGATGACCACGGCGTTGCTGCCGATTTTTGCGCCGTCGCCCACCTCAAAGCCGCCCAACACCTTGGCACCGGCGCTCACCACCACATCGCGGCCCAGCGTGGGGTGGCGCTTGGCGCCCTTGTAGAGCGAGGTGCCGCCCAGCGTGACACCCTGGTAGATGGTGCAACCGTCGCCGATTTCGGCCGTCTCGCCCACCACCACGCCCATGGCGTGGTCGAAAAACACGCGCTCACCCAGTTTGGCACCCGGATGGATCTCGATGCCCGTGAACCAGCGCGCGCAATGCGAGATGAAGCGCCCCAGCCACTTGAAGCCATGGCCCCAGCACCAGTGCGCCGGGCGGTGCAGCCACACCGCGTGCAAGCCGGGATAGCAGGTAATCACCTCCCAGGTGCTGCGCGCCGCAGGGTCGCGATCAAGGATGCACTGGATGTCGGAACGCAGGCGGGCAAACATGGCTTGGTTGTTGTTGGAATATGGAAATGCAGTCTAGCGCTTTGCCTGTGCCGTCTCGAGCATGGCTTTGGCGACACCACGCAGGATGTGGATTTCTTCCGGGCTCAGTTGCGCGCGGTTGAAAAGCTGGTTCAGGCGAGGCATGAGCTTCTTGGGTGCGGCGGGGTCAAGAAAACCAATGCCGGTGAGCGCCTGCTCCCAGTGGGCCAGCATGCCGGCCACCTGCGCGGCATCGGCCTGCACGCGGGCGGGGGTGGCATTTTGCACCGCAAAACCACCCAGCGCCTGGCGCCATTCGTAGGCAATCACCTGGATGGCGGCACCCAGGTTGAGCGAGCCAAACCCCGGGTTGGTGGGAATGGAAAGCGCCACATGGCAGCGGTACACATCCTCGTTGGCCATGCCAAAACGCTCGGAGCCGAACAGAAAGGCCACACCCGATGGAGCCGCCGCAGCCTCGGCATTTGAAGCGTTTTTGGCCTCTAGCGCTTGCCCATCCAGCGCAAGCTGCTCTTTTTTCAATAGCATTTCAAAATGCGCCCGGGGGCTGGCCGTGGGCGGCCCAAAGTCACGCGGCGTCATGGCGGTGGCGCACAGGTGGCTCATGCCGTCCAGGGCTTCATCGAGCGTGGCGACGATGCGGGCGTTTTCCAGCACATCCAGGGCACCGCTGGCGCGCTGGATGGTTTCCTCGCGCCGCAGCACGTTGGGCCAGCGCGGCGCCACCAGCACCAGGTCGTCAAAACCCATGGTTTTCATGGCGCGCGCGGCGGCGCCCACATTGCCGGCATGGCTGGTTTGAATAAGGATGAAACGGGTACGCATGGAAAAATCAGAGAGGAACGGCGGGCCACCGGGGCATGCGCCATTGTCGCCGCTGGCCGGGCCGGGCTCCCGCCAGCAGGCCGCCAGAAGGCCGCCCGGAACACAGCGGGTAGAATCTCTCCCCTTGTCGCCGCATCGTCGGTCCAGGCCTTGCACTTCGGCCCCTGTCCTTCTCTCACAATTTATGTCGACCAATCTGCACCCCATGCTCAACGTGGCCATCAAGGCCGCACGCGCCGCCGGCGCCATCATCAACCGCGCGGCCCTGGACGTGGAATCAGTGCGGATCTCGCAAAAGCAGATCAACGACTTCGTGACCGAAGTGGACCACGCGTCCGAAAAAATCATCATCGAGACGCTGCTCACGGCCTACCCCGGCCACGGCATCCTGGCCGAAGAATCGGGCAGCGAATACGGCGCCAAGGATTCCGAGTTTGTCTGGATCATCGACCCGCTGGACGGCACCACCAACTTCATCCACGGCTTTCCCGTCTATTGCGTCAGCATTGCGCTGGCCGTGCGCGGCAAGATTGAGCAGGCCGTCATTTACGACCCCTCGCGCAACGACCTGTTCACGTCCACCAAGGGCCGCGGCGCCTATCTGAACGAGCGCCGCATCCGCGTGAGCAAGCGCACCCAGCTCAAGGACTGCCTGATCTCCACCGGCTTTCCCTTCCGCCCGGGCGACAACTTCAAGAACTACCTGAACATGATGAGCGACGTGATGCAGCGCACGGCCGGCCTGCGCCGCCCCGGCGCCGCCGCGCTCGACCTGGCCTATGTCGCCGCAGGCTTCACCGACGGTTTCTTTGAAACCGGCCTGTCGATCTGGGACGTGGCGGCCGGCTCGCTGCTGGTCACCGAAGCCGGTGGCCTGGTGGGCAATTTCACGGGCGAGGCCGACTTTCTGGAGCAGCGCGAATGCATGGCTGGCAGCCCGCGCATCTATGGCCAGTTGGTGCCGCTTCTGGGCAAATACAGCAAGTTCGCCAGCGCAGGCGACAAGGCCGCCGTGCGCCAGGCGGCTGAGGCAGACGCACCGGCAAACGCTGAGGCCGATGTGGCTGGGGATGTGGACGCCAACGCATCCGCAGCCATCCCACAGGCCGACGCCCCCAAGAGCGACAACGCGCCGTTCTAACGCCGGACACGCATTCGCGTTCAATCACTCCATACCGTTCACGCTGAGCCCCCTCCCCCTGGAGCGGGATCACGCAGGGTCCGGGTACTTCTGGGCGATGCGGCGAAAGTCTTCGGCGAGGTCTACAAAGGCGTCCACCATGTCGGGGGCGAAATGCGCGCCTTTGCCCCGGACGATGATGCCGCAGGCCTGGTCGTGCGAGAAGGCGGGCTTGTAAACACGCTTGCTGATCAGCGCGTCATACACGTCGGCCACGGCCATGAGCCGGGCAGACACGGGAATGGCGTCCCCCGCCAGCCCCTCGGGGTAGCCTGAGCCATCCCACTTTTCCTGGTGGCTGTAGGCGATTTCCTTGGACACGCTGAGAAACGCCACGCGCATGCCCAGCCGGCGCTCCGCATCCTCAATGGCATTGCGGCCCAGCGTGGTGTGGGTTTTCATGATTTCAAACTCTTCCACCGTGAGCTTGCCGGGCTTGAGCAGGATATGGTCGGGAATGCTCAGATCGGGCGGCGCGCCAGACTGCGCAATCTTGAGCGCCTTCTCGCCATGATTGGCCACCTTGACCAGAAAATGCTCGCGCAGCAGGCTGCCCATCAGGGTGAGGTTTTCCGGTGTGTCGTCCACCACCAGCACCGTGGCGATGGGTTTTTCCACATACTGCGCGAGGCTGGAATAAGAAGGCGCGTTTTCCATGGTCTTTCCCTCAGGTGCGCGCTCAAGGCGGGGCATCCGTTGGCGGCGTTGGCACGGGGTTGATTGTGGCCAACATGTCCAGCGCCTTTTCAAAATCGTAATTGCCAGCATGTTCTGCAACCGTCCGAAAGGCATCGCCAAGCAACGCATCAAGCACAGTCACATTGTGTTTCAAATATTCAACCGCTGCTGGATCGTCCCGCGCCAGCAGGCTGCGCAGCTGCGCGAGCGTCTGGTGCGCCTCCTGGTGCGCCACCTGGGGCACCGGATTCGACGCAGAAGAGGCGCGTTGCTGCCACGCCTGCAGTCCTTCCAGCAACGGCTGCAGGTGAACGGCCAGCGTATCGACCCGCGCGTGCAATGCCGACACCGCGTCAGCCTGCCTCAACCCGTGTTCCAGCGCCTGCGCCGCATCGGAAACACCGGTGGCGCCGATGTTGGCGGCAACCGATCGCAAGGTGTGGGCCAGCCGCTCTGCCAGCGGCATCTGGCCCGCTGCCAGGGCCTCCCGCACCCGGTGCACCGCCAGGCCCTGCCCCGCGCAGAACCGGCGCAGCAGATCGGCATAGAGCGCCGGCTTGCCCAGCGCGCGCTGCAGGCCCAGGGCCGTATCGAGCCCCGGCACCGACAGTGAGGCTATCTGCTCGGACAGGGGCGCCGGTGCGGCCACACCCGGCGCTACCCCACCGGCGCTGGCCGGTTGACCCAGCGCCGGGCGCGGGCGAATCCACCGCGCCAGCGCCGCCCACAGCACGGCCGGCTCGATGGGTTTGGCCACATGGTCGTTCATGCCGGCGGCAAAACACCGCTGGCGGTCGGCCTCCAGGGCATTGGCAGTCATGGCGACGATGGGCAGGCGGGCATGGCGCGGGTCGGCGCGCAGCCGCCGAGTGGCCGTTTCGCCGTCCATCACGGGCATCTGCATGTCCATCAGCACCACGTCGTAATGGGCGCTGTCCAGCTTTTCGATGGCGACCTGCCCGTTGTCTGCAACGTCCACCTCGAAACCGGCATCGCGCAGCAACTCCACCGCCACCAGCTGGTTGAGTTCGTTGTCCTCGACGAGCAACACACGCGCCCCCCGAATCGCCTCGGGCAACACATCGCTATCGGGTGCGGGGCCAGGCTCCTGGCGTTCAGCCAGTCCGGCGCCTTCCGTGGGATGCATCAAGGTGTCAAAAAGAACCGAGGCATTCACCGGCTTGATCAGCACGGCGTCGATGCCCTGCGCGCGCGCCGCGCGCATCACGTCTTCGCGCCCGTAGGCCGTGACCATCAGCATCTGCGGCACCTGCGCCAGGCCCAGGCTGCGGATATGCCCCGCCAGCTCAATGCCGTCCATGCCTGGCATGTGCCAGTCCAGCAGCAGCAGCCCGAACGGCTTTTGCTGCTGCATGGCGGTGCGCAGCACGTCCAGGGCCTGGGCGCCCGAATGCGCCTGCTGCACCTCAAAGCCCATGGACTGCAGCATGTCCGACAGCACCGTGGCGGCCGTGTGGTTGTCGTCCACCACCAGCACGCGGCGCCCGCGCATGCTGGTAGGCGGCTGCAGCCGGCGTGCCGGCGCCCCGCGCTCCAGCGGCAGCGTCACCCAGAAGGTCGAGCCCTTGCCCAACTCACTGCGCACGCCCACCTCGCCGCCCATCAGCTCGGCCAGGCTCTTGCAGATCGCCAAGCCCAGCCCGGTGCCGCCGTGGCGGCGCGTGGTGGACGGGTCGGCCTGCTGAAAACTCTGGAACAGTCGGCCCATCTGCTCGGGCGTGAGGCCGATGCCTGTGTCGCGCACCTCAAAGCGCAGCAGCACGCGCCGGGCATCCTGCTCGTGCACCCGCACGGCGATGCTGATCTCACCGTGGTCGGTGAACTTGACAGCGTTGTTGGAAAAGTTGATGAGAATCTGCCCCAGTCGCAGGGAGTCGCCCACCAGATTGGCGGGCACATCGGCGGCCACATCGCAGACCAGTTCCAGCCCTTTGGCGCCGGCCTTGTAGCCCACCACATCAGTGACGCCTTCGAGCAAGCGGTCGAGCACGAAGGGGTGCTTTTCCACCTCCAGCTTGCCCGCCTCGATCTTGGAGAAATCGAGGATGTCGTTGATCACGCCCAGCAGGTGCTGGCCCGCCTGCTGGATCTTGCTCACATAGTCGTGTTGCCGGGCGTTCAGGCCCGACTTGAGTGCCAGGTGCGACATGCCGATGATGGCGTTCATGGGCGTGCGGATTTCATGGCTCATGTTGGCCAGAAAATTGGACTTGAGGGCCGCGTTTTCCTCTGCCATTTCCTTGGCCAGGCGCAGGTTTTGCTGTGCCTTCGTGCGGTCGGTGATGTCCACAAAGGTACCAATGGCGCCACCCTGCGAGCCGTCCGGACGCAAAAACCCGTGCAACCAAAAGAGCATGTGGTGCACGCTGCCGTCGGCGAAGGGCAGGTCCACATCCTTGTGCACCGATTGCGTTCCCGTCATCACCGCACCCGCATCCGCATCAAACCGGGCCCGCTCCGCCGCCGTCAGAAACTGCAGGTCCAGCACAGTCTTGCCGATCAGGTCTTCGCGGCGCACGCCAAAGGCCTCTTCGTAGGCCACGTTGAACCCGATGTACCGCCCCTGGGCGTCCTTGTAGAAAAGCGGCACCGGAATGGCATCGATCAGGGCCTGCTGAAAGCCCAGTTGCTCCGCCACCTGCGCTTCGAGCTGCTTCTGGTCGTGGATATCCACATTGACCCCGACCACGCGCACGGCCTTTCCGGCGGCGTCGCGGACAATGCGGGCGGCCTCCAGAAACCAGCGCACCTCGCCATCGGGGCGCACGATGCGCCAGGAATTGCGCAGATAGGTTTCGGTGCCTGCCAGGCACTGATCAAAATAGGCACCGGCGCGCTCTCGGTCATCGGGATGCAGACAGGCCAGCCAGCCGGCACGCCCGTTGGGCTGGGTGCCCGCAGGCAAGCCAATCATTGCCACCAGTTTGTCCGACCAGACGATGGCGTCGCTCGCCAGATCGATGTCGTACACGCCCACCTTGCCAGCCTCCTGGGCCAGCTCCAGCCGTTCGGCGGCCTCGCGCATGGCCACCTCGGCCTGCCGCGCCTCGCTGATGTCTTCAATCACCCAGATCGACGCCGACTGGCAGCCCTCCATCTGCACACCGCGCCCGGACAGGCGCGCAACATACGTGCTGCCGTCCAGCCGGTAGAGCGTGGCATCTTCCCGCAGCGCCTGCCCCTGAGCCAGCCGGGGCACCACGCGCGCGATGAACTGCTCGGAATGGTGGGGGCCGCCGAACAAGGTGGATACGCTCTGCCCCAGCAAACCCGCCACCGTGCCACGCATCAGCTCCACAAACGCCGGATTGAACTGTTTGAACCGGCCATCGCACACCAGCAAGATGGGTGGTGCGTTGTCAAAAATGGCCGTTTGCTGCTCCAGCAGCTCGTTGAGCAGGCGCTCGCGGCGCTGCAGCTCGGCCTGGGCCTGCATGCGCTCGGTGACATCTTCGTGCAAGCCCACCATGCCAATGCGTTTGCCCCGTTTGTCGAACACCGGCGAAAGCGTGGCCTCGTCGTGGTAGATGCTGCCGTCCCGCCGCCGATTGACGAACTGCCCCTGCCAGGAATGCCCCGACAGCAAGGTGGACCACATCTGCTGGTACGTTGCGGGCGCAGTCTGGCCGCTGGCAACGATGGAGGGCTTTTTGCCGCGCACATCCCTCAGGGCATAACCAGTATTGCGCTCGTATTGCGGATTGACCCAGTCAATGCGCCCATCGCCATCGGTGATCACCACGGCCACCGGGCTGCTCTCCAGCGCGGCGCCCAGCAGGTGAAACCGCTCGCCCGCCGCAGCCACACGCTGGCGGCTGACCAGCAGGTCCCGCACCATGAGGCCCAGAAGGCTCAGGATCACAAAGGCCACACCGCCCACCTGCAGGCGCAGGGGCAGCGGCGTCAAGGCACTGACATCGTCCAGCGCCAGCAGTTGCCAGTCTCCGCCGGGGTCTTTCCAGTCAAGGGGGTGCCGCGCTACCGCATGGGTCACACCATTGATTTCCACCTGGTCCGCATCGGGAGAAAACGGCAGCGCCGAGGCCACGCCGTTGTCAAAATGCTGCCCCATCTGCCGGGACGCGCGAACAGCATCAATGCGCGCCTGGGTCAGCGGCGGGGTCATGGCAAACAACCATTCGGGCCGGGTCGCGGCAAAGGCCACACCCTGGGGGGACAACAGCAGCATGGGCAACCCGGCACTTGCGAGCTGCGCATCCACGGAGTCCAATCCCACCTTGGCCATCACCACACCAATGATGGTGCTGCTGAGCGAGTCGCTTTCGTACAGCGGCGCCGCGTAATACAGCCCGCGCTCTTTCGTGTTGCCGCCAATGGCGGCATACACATTCGCTGCGCCATGCACGGCCTGCTGGAAATAGGGGCGATACGCCAGATTGCCCCCCGTGAACCTGGACCCCGGGGTTTCATGGGCCACCACGGTGCCATCATGCGACATCACATAGATGCCATCGATCAAAAACCGGCCGCGCGCCACCGCCAGCCGGTTCAATGCCGCGCTGTCGTCCGGCGCCAGCACACCCATGGCTATGTCCTTGAGCAGTGGCTCGCTGAGCCCGAGCAGGGACACCGCCCCCAGCAACCCACCCCCTTGCACCTGCACCTTCAGTGCCTGCGCCGTCTGGTCCAGCAGCCGGGCGCGCTCCACACTGCGCTCTGACTCGCGCCAGCGCGCAGCCGCCTCCACCACCAGCCAGCTGCCCAGCAGCGCCACCGCCAGCACCAGCGCCCATCCCCGGGCCCAGCGGGCGTTGCGCTCCAGCACCCTCTCGAAAAAATGCGCGCCCTCGCCTATGCCGCGCATCATGCGCACTCTCCCGTCGACGCACGCTGGCGCGCCCGCGTTTCAATGCCCAGGGTGCAAATACGCATCGATGTTCTCCATGGGACCCGGCCGTCCAAACAAATAGCCCTGAAACTCTGCGCAACCATGCAGGCGCAAAAACGCCAGTTGCCCTGTGGTCTCCACCCCTTCGGCCACCACCTCCAGGTCCAGGCTCTGGGCCAGCGCCAGGATGGTGCGCACGATGGTCGCATCATTGGGGTCGGTCAGCACGTCGCGCACAAAGCTCTGGTCGATCTTGACCTGGTCGATCGGCAGCCGCTTGAGGTAGCCCAGGCTGGAGTAGCCGGTGCCAAAGTCGTCAAGTGAAAACCCCACGCCTTCGCGCTGGAGCTGCTCCATGCGCGCAATGGTGTCTTCGATGTCGCCCAGCAGCAGGCTTTCGGTGAGTTCGAGCTTGAGCCTGGCCGGGTTGGCACCGCAGTCTGCCAGCGTTTGCAGCACGCCGCTCACAAAGCCGGGCTGGCGAAACTGGCGCGCGCTGACGTTGACGGCGATCGAGAGGTGGCGGGTTCCCTCGTGTTCACCCCAGCGCTGCAACTGTGCACACGCGGTCTGCAGCACGAACTGCCCCAGCGGCAAAATCAATCCGGTCTGCTCGGCCAGGGGAATGAACTCGGCGGGGCCGACCATGCCGCGCACCGGGTGGCACCAGCGCACCAGCGCCTCGACACCCACCAGGCGGGCGTGGTGGTCCACCACAGGCTGGTAGTGCACGCGCAGCTCGCCGCGCGCCAGGCCCTGGCGCAGGTCAGCCTCCAGGTTGGAGCGGGCGTTGACCGCGGCCTGCATGTCCAGGTCAAAGAATCGCTGGGTGTTGCGGCCTGCGGCCTTGGCCTGGTACATGGCCAGGTCTGCCCGCTTGAGCAATTCGTCCACCGACAGGCGCTCGTCTCCAAACAAGGTGATGCCAATGCTGGGGGTGCTGTAGTGTTGCTGGCCGCCCAGATCAAAGGGCTGGTTCAGGCTGGCCAGCAGCTTTTCGGCAACGGCTTCCGCATGGCTGGTGGCCTCGGACAAGCCGGGGCGAAGGGTTTCCAGCATGACGACGAATTCGTCGCCGCCAAAGCGGGCCACGGTGTCGGTCTCGCGCACGCAGGCCGCCAGCCGCGCCGCCACCTGCGACAAGAGCTGGTCGCCCATGTCGTGCCCCAGGGTGTCGTTCAGGTACTTGAAATTATCCAGATCAATGAACAGCAGGGCGCCCAGCTGGCGCGTGCGCGCGCTGCCCGCCACCGCGCGCTGCAGCCGGTCGAGCAGCAGGCGCCGGTTGGGCAGGCCCGTGAGCGCGTCGTAAAACGCCAGGCGCTCTATCTCCTGCTCTGCGCGTTTGCGGTCGGTAATGTCCATGGTGAAGCCGTGGCACACGACCGAGCCATCGGCCTCTCGATGGGGAATGGCATTGGTGATATGCCAGCGCACGCTGCCGTCGGGCATGGCAACCCGGTATTCACACTGCAAGGGCACCAGATTGGGCAGCGAAGCCGCAACCGCTTGCCGCACGAGGGCAGCATCCTGGGGCAGCATGCTGCGCATCAGCACCTCATGGTCACGGACCACATCCTCGGGATTGACGCCCATGAACTCGCGCACCGCGTCGCTGATGTATTGCATGCGACTGACACCGTCGGTGTGCAGCCGGTATTCGTAGATGAACCCCGGAATGCGGCTGGCAATGCGCTGGATGAACAGCAACTGCTCGCGCAGCCGCTCTGCGGCGCGGCGCTCGTCGGTCACGTCCTGCACCACGCCCATCTCCACCCGCACGCCGTCGCCAGCCCGCGCGTGGCGCATGCGCGATCGCATCCAGCGGATCTCTCCGTCCGGGCGGCGCCAGCGGTATTCGACGTTGGTGCCCGCTCCCTGCTTGCGCGCCTGCTCGAAAACCTGCCGGTCCTCCGGCAGGATGCCGCTCAGCGCACGCTCAAGGCCCACCCACTCCTGGCGCTCAAACCCGGAGATATCACACAGACCGGGAGACCACAGCAGCACGGTTTCGCCCGGGTCTTCAATCTGCCGCCAATGGCCAGTGCGCGCCAGGCTCTCCATGGTGTTGAAGACATCGCTTTGCTCGTGCAGCTCACGGCGCGCGTCTTGCAGAGCGCGCTCGGATGCGGCCAGCGCGGCACGCAGGTTTTCGGCCTCGGAGACATCGTGCACCGTCACCATGATGCTGTTGCTGCCGACACTGGCCACACGGCGGGCCGACAACTCCCAGGCCAGCACCGGGCGCCCCGGCTCGCGCACGATCGGGCGGCACTCCAGCGGCACGCCCACCCGCGCCACCGCGCACAGTTGCGCGACGATGCCCGTGCGCTGCAATGGGTCAAACACCTCTGCGGCATCGGTGCCGGGGCCGCGCACCGCGCCCAGCCCGGGCATGCGCCGCGCAGCCGCGTTCGCTGCCACCAGCACCAGGCGCACGCCTTCCAGCTGGAACTCCATCAGGGCCAGAGGCAGCATCTCGAAAAAAGGCTGCCAACGTGCGTGCACCCAGGGCGCCTGCGCGCCCTCGTCACCGGGTGCCAGAAAATCCATCAGCAGGTCAGGGGAATTCACGTTGGCGCAGAACTCGTTCGTAAAAAAAGGGGCCTCGCAGGCACGCGGCAAACAGGGCCGCCTACATTCTCTGCGCAGAATATGTCAAAACGTAACAATACCCCTGGCGATGACCGCGACACATGGAAACGCCAGGAACCGCCCCCTATGGCTGGGTCCATGCATCTGCCGAGGCATGGTGAGCTGAAACATACGGTTCAAAGATGCAAGTACGCTGCGCGCATTCGTGCCCGTGCTCGCTCATCTGCTGCAGGCTATTCCTGCTCGAAGTTGGCGGAGCGGAATTTCAGCACCCCGCAGTTCTCCTTGATGGTCCGCTGCAAGCCTGCCTCAAAACCATCGCGCGTGCGGGCCTCGATTTCGACGGTGACGGTGACGTCCACACCGCTCTGGGCCGCAAAGTGCTGAATCACCTCGTTCACGATGGTCGAAAAGTCCATGGTTGCTGTTGTGGCATCCACCTCCACCAGTCCAAAGAACCGATTGAGCAGTGCCACCGCAGCCGTCGCCGCAGTGGTTGCCTCGGACTTGGACGCCACCGGACGCTGGCCGGGCACTGGCGCGCCAGGCACACCGCTGCCGACATTGGCAGGCAACGCTTGGTGTGCTGCACGCTCGCGCTGCTCCGCGTCCAGCTTCTGTTGGTACTCGATGGCCGCAGCCTGGCTAATGAGCACGGTGTCGGCATCCATGGTGACCAAAGCAGAATGGCCGAAGGAAAACCCCAACCAACGGTCACCATCCTTGCCTGCCGCGTAGCCAAACCCGTCACGGGTGGCGCAACCTGCCGTCACTGCCTGCACAAACACATCAGAGTTCAGCAGGCGCGGCAGGTACAGGTACTGGCAACTGTCTTGCCACACCTTCAAAGCCGAGACTTCGGTGACGCCCTCTTTGAAGTACCACTGGTTCAGCATCCGGTTCAGATGGACGGGCGACCAAGCACTCACCAGCCATTCTTCTTCTTTGAGCTTGCTTTCAATCGCATCGACCACGCTCGGTGCAGACGCCGACAAGGCCACGGCCTCCCAGCGCAAAGCCAGCTTGCCCCGCACCATCTCTTCGGTGGGCACCATCAGCCAGCGATAGGTCTCGCGCACCATCTGTTTGACACCATCCTCAGCACCGTCCATCGCGCGCTTGGCCTGATCGGCCTGGTAGGTACCCAGATCGATACGGCGGTTTTGCACGTCTTCCACGATGGACTTCCATGCCAGATAGGTTCGCACGGCATCGCGCAGGCGCTGCACGGCATCACCATCGGGCGCCAGGAAAATCAGGCGGTTGCGTTTCAGCCGTGGTGCATCGCCCCGCTTTTCCAGCACCTCGGTGGCAGCCAACAAGGCCAACGACTCATCTTGCTTGCGGTAACCTGCATTGGGCGGCAACACCACCAGCCGTGGCCCCAGGCCAAACTCATCGGGCACATCCGCAGACGGCACAAACACATGGATGGCGGCAAAGTGGTTGCCCTTAGTAAACACCCTGCCCACGCGGTCGCGCAGCAGCGGCATCACGTCGTCAGCGTCTTTCAGGTTGGCCTTGCGGCTTTCCATCTCGCGGCGCAGGTTGGGGCGCGTGTCAAACCAGTAGCTGTCCTTTTCGCCGTAGAGGTAATGCAGCCGATCCCGCAGGCGTTTGATGACATCCTCATACGTACCCACCGCCTGCCCTGGCTGCACGGCGCCCAGCAAAATGCCATCCACCCGAATGCCGCGCACAGCCTGCGCAGCGTTAGACGGCGCACTCCCCAAGAAGATGGTTCGCGCCACGCGCCGCGCGGCTTGCAAGCTGCCAAACCGGGTGTCATGCCCGTCAATGTCTGCCGCTGCTGAACGCGGGCCATCCATTTCGCGTTCAATCACCGGCTCCCAGCCGTTGGGCAGGTAATGGATGCTCTTGTTGCGCACCAGCGCATCGTCCAGGGGCAACGAACCCGGCATGATGAGCGGGTCTTTGTCACGGCTGTCCCACAGCCTGTGGATGACGATGGCCATGTACTGCAACACCCCGCGCGTGCGCTGAAACTTGTCCAGCGTGGACCAGTCCTCGTACAGCCGGTCAAACACCTCGGGGTGAATGGGGTAGGCGTGCGCAATGCGCTCCTCGTAGCGCGCCTCCTGCGTCTCGCTGGGGAACTTGGTCGGGTTCTGGCGGTACAGCTCGCCAAAAGCCCGCGCCGTGGCGTTCACCTGCGCTGGGTCGCCCACGGTGTCAAACAGCCGCCTGCGCACAATCTCGAAGGCCTCTTCCGCTGCCACCGGCTTCCAGACCGATTCGACGCGGCCAAAATATTTTTCCAGCACATCCAGCGCGCGCTGGCCCTGCGTGCCTGCCGCCTCGGTTTCTGACTGCGGCAGCGATGCCAGCAAGATGGCGTTGGGCACGCTCTTCATCGCCTCGGTCAGCGCCTGAATGAAGGTGATGTTGCTGTCAAACGTGCCGCCTGGGTAGCTCTTGCCGGGCTCCAACTGGCGCACATAGGCAACCAGTTCGTCCAGCAGCACCACGCAAGGGGCCGCGCGTTGCAACAGCGTCGTCAGTACGTCTTTACCTGGGGATGTGCCCGCCTGATCGGCGTCGGCCAGCAGCGCATAGCCCTCGGCCCCCAGCAACTGCACAGCCAAATCGCCCCACAGCGTGTTCACCGTGGTGCCCGCATGCGAACGGGGCAGACTGGGCGAGAACTTGATGCCATCAATCACCGCCACGCGCGCCTGCGGCAAAGAGGTCACGCCTGCGGCATCCAGAATCGGCGGGATACCCGCCAGCTTCTCTGTGGGGCACTGACGGCTGGCCAGGTGGTACACCGCCAGCAGCGTATGGGTCTTACCGCCACCAAAGGCCGTTTGCAGCTGGATGACCGGGTCACCGCCCCGCCCCGACAAACGCTCGGCCACACTTTGCAGCAACAGGCGCATGCCTTCGGTGATGAAGGTGCGGGCAAAGAACTTCTCGGCGTCCTGGTACTCAGGCTCTGCCGTGCCTGCGTGCACCTGCGAGATGTCAGCCGCGAATTCGCTTTGCTTGAAAGTGCCTTCCAGCACGTCCTTGTGGGGGTGGGCGACTTCGCGCCAAGGTTTGATGGTCATGAGGTGCGTATTTCAAATGGCAACCGTATTCCACGGCAGCATGTTGTTGTGTTGTCCCAAGCTACCAACGGCACAAACCGGTGCCGCGTCCACTTGCTTGACCGCTCTACGCAATTGGAGACCCGCATCGGCGGGCTCTACCACTTGCGGAAACAGCCGGTGGGGCCGCGCTGATTGGGCCAATTGCAGCGCCACACGAATTTGCCTAGACCCCAGCGCCTGCTGCGCCAACGCGCGCTCCTGTTGCGCCTGCGCACTGACGCGCGCAACCGCCAAACCTGCCAAGGTATCGCGTGCCTTGCCCGCCACTTCGGCAAATACGGAGCTGGGTTTTCGCCGCTTGTTCTGCCGGTAGTCTTTGAGCTCGATCAGCCACAAGGTTTGTGCAGCAGGGTCGAGCGCAATGGCATCCATGGCCTTGACGCCACCCGCAAAGTTCTGGAACTGCGTCTGGTGAAAATCGGAATCATCGTATTTCCACACCCACCACCCCGCAGGCATGGTCAGGCGCATGCCATCCACATCTGCCGTCTGGCTCATGGGTTCGCCTCCATGTACCTGTCGCTCTGCTGCAAGCTCTCATCCAGCAGAACCAGAGGCTCGATGTCAGCGATGTCCGTGCTTTGAGTCACGGAAACCGGGCCATCTTTCTTCTGGCGACCCAATCCAAAGTACTTGTTAGGAACCAAGCGGGCATGTCCTTGCGCTGAACCCATCTGCAAAATCTCGAACTCGCGCAGCAAGAAGAGACTGTGCGTAGCCACAACCACCTGAACCCCAGCGCTACCCAGTGCATACAAGGCCTCGGCCAGCAGCTTCAACGCGGCGGGGTTTAGGTTGGCCTCTGGCTCGTCCCAAAACAAGGTAGAGCCACGCTCCACCACGCCGTAACGCAGCAGATAAATGAGCATGGCCAGCTTGCGATAGCCCTCTGCCATCAAAGAAATGTCCATTTGCGATCCGTCAGCGCGCTCGAAGACCAACTCTCCCTTTTCCAACTTCAAGTCTCCGCCCAATAGGCTCTGCATGCGCTGGGCTACATCCGACATCAAAGGCGGTCTGTCGCGTGGCTCCAATGTGGACATGGCGACGGCCAAATCGCGGTAGCTGATGTCCAACGGGAAGTCACGGTACTTGTCGAACAGTCCGATCAACCCCTTAAACAGGGAAACCATCTCCTTACTGGGCACCAGCACCTGCTGCGGCAAAAAAGCATTCCGTGCTGCGGCGTCTGGCACTTCGTCTGGCAGCACCGTGGCTTTGAGCAGTCCAGACTGGTCCTTTCGTTGAATCTGCACCTTCCACGGCATGGCTTCCGGCAACCCTGGTGAGGTGAACTCCGGCTCATCCGGCATGCGAACCTGCACGGTGGGAATGTGGCCATCGACCTGTGCTTGCAATACCGCGCCGCCTTTGGTGTTGCGTCGTATCAAGGCCGAAAGATCGGACACTTGAAACAAGTCAGCCAGGCGCTCCGCCAAGTACGCCTGCGCACGCTCCTTGTTCACCGCAAGCCGTTGGGCTGTGAGATCGGGCCACGCACGCGAAAACAGGTAGCCCAGTTTGAGCACATGGGTCTTGCCCGCACCGTTCTCGCCAACGATGACGTTTAAGCCTGGTGAAAACATGAACTCCACGTCGCTGCCGAACACGGTGAAATTACTGACTTTGAGTGCTTTGAGCATCTTTGTTCCTTGCTGCGCGTTCAGGCATCAAACCCCAACTGCTCCCCACGGGGTCCCTGCTCGCGAGATGCTTCCAGCACAGCGTGCCAGGCGGTGATCAGTTCGTTGTAGGCCCGCGCATCCTCGGCCCACTTCTTGCGCTCGCACAAGGTATAGAGGTGATAGGCCAGTTGGCGAATGGGCTCGGCCTTGTCGGGCATGGCGGCTAGCAGGGCGCCGGCTGCGGCTTCGCCCTGGGTGTTGAGAGCGCGAATCAGGTGGTGCGTGGCCTCCCACACTGGGTTGCGGGCATCCAGCTTGGGGTCCCAGCCAGCCTGGTAGTCGGCCCAGCGCAGCAGGCGCACCTTGCCTGCGCCGCTGTCGGCAATGCCTGCTTGCGCCACACCCTGCACGCTGGTGCCTTTGCCACGGGCCAACACATCAGCCTCGCCAAACGGCCCCTCGGCCCAGCCGTATTGCTCGAACCAGCTGTTACAAAACAACGTGTCAGCGTCAAAACTGCCCGCGTCGGGCGTCAGGTACTCGGTGATTTCGCGGTTGATGAGAACCAGCGCATCGTGCACGCGCATGGGCGTGCCGTCTTGGTTCAGCACGCCCGCGTACTGGCTGTAAATCGCCATGCCGGGGCCAATGGCTGCCTGCGCCAAATCGACCGGAGCAATCGGACTTTGGCCGCTGGTGCCGCCAATCATGGTTTCCAGCGCTTCGGGCAAGTGCTCGCGCAACTGGCGTTGAAACTCGCGGCGGCTGATGGTCTCGGCGCTGGAATCACGCTGTCGGCACACCAGAACGATGCTGGATGCCAGAGCATTGGTGCCCGATCCAATCATCCGATTGCCCAATTCAGTGCGCATGGGCCAAGTGCCGGTCAGCGTAAATCCTGCACGCAACACAGCCTCCAAGAATGTCTCCCAGCCAGTGCTATGGGTGCTACTGCCTTCGTCCTTGGTGTCGCTTTGCTTGAAAGCGTAGTAGATGGTGACGGGAAACGCCGAATGCGCCTGTGCTGCCAGGTTGTGCATGGCTGCGGTCATGCCATCCAGGAAAAAAATCTCTGCCTTCTCTTTACTGCCGTGGCGATACGGCGTGGCAATCAGCTCTTCGGCCTTGGGCACGGCCAGTGTGGCATAGAGATTCGGGAAGATGGGCCGCAGACTACGGCGCAGCCAAACATAGAAAAAATCGGACAAGTCGGCATAACCGATGTTGTCGTAATACGGTGGGTCGGTGGAGATGACTTTGTTCGCGCTAACCGTTTGGGATTGAGCGTCAGATTGGATGGCCAAACCATCACCAACTGCCGGCAACTCCAAAAGCGCACGAACCATGTTGCCAAGGCTCACACCGTAATCCCCCGCTGCCTCCGCAAAAACGTTGTTTTCCGCGAAGTCCCACATCATCGGAATGGATTGCCTGCCGAACAAATTTCGTACCTGGGTTTTGCTGCTTTCCCAACGGCACAGCGCATTGCAGATATCGGTCAAACGACTCAACGCAATCCCCAGATAAACCCCAACCGCCTGGGCATATGCAGTAGCTCCGTTGCCCCCAGCATCCAGCCCTCGTCCATCATCGGGAATGCCTGTGGCCAGGGCGTCGGCGCGGATACGAGTGATGGCTTCGGGCACAAGATCGGAAAATGTGTTCAGCGCCATCAATTGGCGGGGCGTGAACAGGTCGCCATAGGTTGTCAAGCCGTAGGCTGGCGTCCAAAAGTTGCGCGGGTCATCGGGCAAAGTGGTTTCAGGCTTCCACCCCCTCTGTGCCTGCTGAGCAGCGGATTCATGTTCTGGTGTGGGTGCGAGATATACGCGGTTACGTGCACCCTCAGCCACGATCGCCATAAGCTTGATGCCAATGCGACCGGCAGTTCCTTCGGCCTTGATGTAAGCGGGTTCAATCGGCGTGTTTGACATGAGGCAGCGAAAATTTGCGCCGCGCCCCAGCTTGGTGCCGTCTTGTGCGCTCTCTGGTGGCAGCCCCGTACGCACCTCAAAGCGGTAGCGGTCGCCTTCCATGACCGGATGCACATAAGCCTCCTTACCCGCTTTGCTGCTCAAAATAAAGCTGCTGGCCAAGGGCACATCCACATGGCTGTACGCCGGGTTGGGGCTTTTCACGGTGCGCGCCCACAGCCAGGCAATCACAGTGAGCTCTTGCCCCGGCTGCAAACTGGCGAGGCCACTGTTCTTCAAGTCTTTTTGGCCGTCAGCGCTTATCTCACAAGCGTTAGCAGCTATCAATTCAGGAGTAATGCGTATCGTTGGATACAGGTGACCGATGCGCTGTTGGGCCTGCTCCCGCATCCATGCGCCATAGCGTCGCACGTCTTCGGCCAAGCCACGGGCACCACTCCAATCCTCAAAGGCGTTGCGCGTGCCCTTCTTGGTGCCACGCTCGGACTCAATCTCCGGCCCCACCGGGGCACGGCCCGCGAACTTCGGCGGTATCTCGATCATGGCCTTGTTGATGGTCACGGCCACGGGGTTCAGGTCGCTGGCGTAGCTTTCAAGCCCCAGGCGCTGCGCTTCGAGCGGCAGCGCACCGCCACCAGCAAAGGGGTCGTGAAAGGCTGGCAGCACTTCGGGGTCAAAGCCGGGCTTGCCAGGGTTGAGTGCACAGGTTTCGCGCCAGCTCTTGGCAATGGCGGCGCGGGCACGGCCCAGCACTTCTTCGTTGTTGGTGTTTTCCCAAAGCACCAGCTCGCGCATGATCTGGAACAGCTCTTCGCGCTCGGCATCGGCCTGGGCCTTGGTTTTGCCAGCGTAGTAGCCGCGCTCGCCACCGGGGTCGTTCACCATCTGCGCAAAGATGACGGCCCGCGCTGCGGCTAGTGGGCGGCGCGCCCACCACAGGTGCAGCGTGCTCGGGTGACCGTGGCGAATGGACTTTTCGCGGGCGCTGGCCACGTTGATGTCGTCCAGCGGCAGGGCGACTTCGATGAGTTTTTTGGGGGAGCGGATGGAGGACATGTACAGATTTAAACCAATGCAGGCGCGTGTTGGGCCAAAGTTTGTTCAGCCATAGCGCCATAAAACTGACGGGTTAGGCTGAAAAACCGGTTGAGCTTGCCGTTGGTGGGAAGCAGGTCTATCTGGGCGAGGTGGAGCACACTCCAACCATGATCGGCATGTTCATCAAACAAGCGTTGAAGTTCTTGCGCCCACTGGCGACGGCGGGTTAACAAGAACGGGCTGTTGAGGTTGAGCAAACGAATGGTGTAGTCGGCCTTGGCTTTGTCCTGCTCAGACAGGTCTTCGCGCGGAACCACGCGCCCATCGGTGGGCAAATAGGCAAAGTAGCGGTGGCAGTCGGGTTGGTGGCACGAGACAAACAAGGCAAGGTCTACGCTGTCACGTTTGCCAGCAGCATGGCCACCAAACACGGCATCAGGCGCTGCCGGGTCGGGCTTTTTCAGTTGCTGCAAGCCGGTTTCACTGTCCAAGGCGCTGGCAGCGAGATTACTGTAATCAAAGGTGCGCGCCGGGTTCTGGCTTTTGTTTTCGATGTGCTCGATGTGATAGCCCAAACCTTCTTCATCAGGCCTGAACTCGCTGTAACAGCACAGTTGATACTGCTCATGCAGCAGGCGCTCCATCACGTCCTGTTTGTGGCCAAACGAGCCCCAGCGGCTGGTGGCCTGACCAGGCGTTTGAGGTGGGTTGCCGTGTGATTGATTGAGGTGGTAGCCACCCGTGCCTTGCTTAGCGATGCTTCTCATTGCTTACTCAATCCGGCAAGAGCCTCCTGACGCTGGATACTGCGTCGCAACTGCTGCAAACGAGCGTTTTCTGGCCCTAGCGTCTGAGTCAATTGCTGCAAGAGGCGCTGCGCCTCGGCACCACTCCAATGCCCCTGATCGACCAGCTCCGTCAGACGGTCGATGGTTTGCTTCTCTTCTATGGGAGGCTGTGGATCTACCAACATCACGCTGTGCATGACATCGCCGCTGGGCTGGCCATAGGTGGAAGCCAAAGGCATTTCAGCGGTGCTGCCGCTAAGGACGCGGATGTTTTCGCGCCGGATGGTGCTGAGCACTTGTGGGCTGTGGGTGGTGACGATGAATTGGGTCAATGGGAAGGTCCGCATCAAGTCTTGCAAGACCCGCTGCTGCCATGACGGATGGAGGTGCAAGTCGATTTCGTCCACCAGCATGATGGCTGGTGCGCTCATGCGCAAGGACTGCTGGAACGGCTCTGCCGAGACCACGCCAAGCGCGGCCAATTGGTCTATGGCCTGGTGAATAACCTGAACCGCATAGTCTTCATCGTCGTATTCCAGATGTGGGTTCGCGATCGCCAGGCGACGCGCGAAGTCCATGGCCAAGGCCAACATGCTTTGATAGCCTTGGCTGAGTTGTTCCACCAACATGGGCGCACCATCACTCTCGCGGGTCAGCATGAATTTGTGCTTGCTGTTGAAGTGAGGGTTGCGATATTGCCCCAGCAGCCCGACCACAGCGGCACGTACTGCCTCCAAAGAGCTGAATGGCATGAAGTTATCGTTGACCGCACCCTTGTTTTCGCGCAGCTCGGAGGACTCTTCAAGGTCAAACCATTCCAGCATTTCGCGAAAGTCGCTGGCGGGGTCCAGGCAGTCGTAGAGCGCGGCTGTGGGATGTTCGTAGTTCAGCTTAGCCTCACGCAAACGCTCGGGCACTTTGATACTGCCTCGGCTAGCCCCATAGTAGGCAAAGGTAGGGGTCAAGAGTGGGTGCGTCGTCTTATAGCTGGCATAAATGGCGCTCAGCCGATCCTTTAATTGGGTTTCGCCCCACTTCTGTGGGGGCTCCACACCCTTTGCGTTACCAGACGGTTTCCAGTAGTCCCAGCGCAACTCGTCATAGGTTTCAACCATGACCTGCGCGAAATCAGCTTTGGCCCATTGAGTTTTCCCACCTCGTCCAGCGTACCCTTCAATTCGAAAATCAGCGTCTTTGAAGCCGCGACCACTCAGACGCTGGTTGGCAGAAGAAAGATGGGTCAGCACGGGCGTCAGCGCAGTTGCGACGCCATCCAACAGCGCCGTCTTGCCGGCCCCGTTGTTGCCCACGATGACAGTGAGTTGCGGGTGCAGGTCCAGCGTCAGGGATTCAAAGCAGCGGAAATTTTTCAGCGTGACGGTTTTCAATCGCATGGCGCATGCCCTCTGGATTTGTGGCGGCCTTGTCTAACCATGGAACACCTTGGGCGCCAAGGCTCTGTTCAGCAGCAATCCTAAGTCCAGATTTTTGCTGGCCTCGGCCCAGTCAGGTTCCTTGGTGAAGGGCATGGAAATGTAGTTCACCGATTCGGCACTGTCGCCGTCCACCACCACCACAGCCAACACGAACTTGTCCTTCTGGTTCAACCCATGGCGGATTTCGTTGCTGGTGACGGTGATGGTGTCCTGCCCCTTGGCGCGGCCTTTGACTTCAATGTGGTGCTCCAACGCCAGCCCCTCGGGCTGCTCGACGTAGGCGGTGATGTCCCAGCCGCATTTTTCGGCAGATACGTCTTTGGTGCGGTGGCCCAGCGCGTGTTCGGCGTCCAACACGGCTTGCATGGCAATGCGCTCGATGCGGGCACGGGCTGCTGCGTCCACACTGAAATCGGGCACACCGCTGCGCTGGGCCAACAACCCTGCGGGGATGACGAGCGCCCCGCCGATCACGTTGGGTGTGCCAGACGCCACGTTGCGCATGGCTTGGAGTTCGGCTGTGCGCTGTTTGAGGCGTGCACTCAACTCTTCGGCACGGCGGCGGGCGTTCTCGGGTTGCAGGCGGGGTTGCTTGCCTGCGCGCACGTCCATGTCCAGCCGGATGGCACGGTCTGACCAGTATTGGATTTCTTTGACCAGGCGCTCGCGCACGGCGGCCAGTTGCTTGTCGGCCTGGCGTTCGCGGCGGCTGGCGACTTCTTGCGTGTGCTCGGGCACCAGGTGTTCCACGGCATAGGCCAGGGCACGGGCTTCGATGTGGTGCGTCACCCAATCGGCCTGCAACACGTCGGCCACCTGGGCAGACTCGGCGGTGGTGATGGGCACCAGGTCAAGGTGGCGGGCAAACGGCGCTGGCGCGGCGTTGCCGTCCGCCGTCATTTCCACAAACTGCAATCGGCGGGAAACGTCGCGCGGGGTGCTGCCGTTGGGTGCGGCGGTTTCGCGCACGCTGTGGTCCAGCATGAACAGCACGCGCGGCTCGGTGCTGTCGTCGTGCGGGTCCACCAGGATGGCGCCGCGTTTGAGCAGGCTGCGGTGGCTGGACAGCACCAGGTCGGTCACGGCGGCCATGAGGGGGTGGCCTGGGTGCACCAGTTCTGCCGTGGGTTTGCCGTAGATGGTGCGGTGCTCGCGGTCGAAGCAAATGCGCTCGTACTTTTTCAGCACGGGGGTGCGGGTGTGGCCGATCACACGGTCGCGCTCCATGACATCAGGAGGAACGTGGCGCACCTCGTAGCGGCCCGCCTCGCGGTCGCGCAGCTCGCCACCCACCACCCGGAATGCCTCGCGGAAGAATGCGCTGATGAAATGCGGTTGGAGCTTGCGGGCCTCGGCCTTGTCCATCTCCTCGCGGATGGCATAGAGGTCGTCCAGGCTCATGTGGTTTTCGACCAGGGCATTGCGGGCCATCAGGTCTTTCAGGTGCTGGGTGTCCAGCGCCTGGCCGATAACCTGCTCCATGCGGGCGCGGGTTTCGGGCTTTTCGCCGTAGCGAATGGCGTCGATGAGCAGGTCTTTGAGCGAGATGTTGTCGAAAGCCTCGCCCAGCACGTTGAACACCCGCCCGCCCAAGGCCTCGCGCTCCACGGCCAGCTTTTCAAGCAGGCAGTTGAACACCTCGCCCTCACGGGTCTGGGCCGCCACCAGATTCCACAGGTGGCACACCTCGCGCTGGCCAATGCGGTGGATGCGGCCAAAGCGCTGCTCCATGCGGTTGGGGTTCCAGGGCAGGTCGTAATTGACCATGAGGTTGGCGTTTTGCAGGTTGACGCCCTCGCCCGCTGCGTCGGTGGCCAGCAGCACCAGCACGTCGGGATCGTTGCGGAATGCCTCTTGCACCTTGCGCCGGTCATCGCGGTTGATGCCGCCGTGGATGGTGACCACAGCCTGCTCACTGCCCAGCGTGTCGCGGATGCGCAGCAGCAGGTAGTTGAGCGTGTCGCGGTGCTCGGTGAACACGATGATTTTGCGCCGGCGGCCATCGGCGGTGCGCATTTCGGGGTCGCCCTGCAGCAGGCGCGAAAACTCTTCCCACTTGCGGTCGCTGCGCGATTGCACGACGGATGCAGCGGCACCTTCCAGCTCCCGCAGGATCAGGATTTCGGCTTGCAGCTCAGGAATGGTCTCGGCGGCAGTGGCCTGGTCCACCACTTGGTCGGCCACTGCTTCGTATTCCTCGGCGCTGAGTTCGTCGGCAGCGTCATCAAGGTCTTCGGGCAAGTCCAGCTGTCGCTTGACGACGTATTCACCCAAGTTCTCGCGCAGCACGTCAGCGCGGGCTTTGAGTTGCAGCTCGTCTAGGCGCGCTTCGAGCTTTTTGCGCCGGCGTGACAGCGATGTGTAGATGGCCTGCGGGCTGGATGCCAAGCGGCGCTGCAACTGGGTCAGGGCAAAACCCACGGTGCCCTTGCGTTTGCCGTCCAGCCGGTCCGCGCGGTCCATTTCGTTGCGCACGTAGTCGGTGACCTGGTCGTACAGCAGCACCTCGGCATCTGACAGGGTGTAGTTGACCGTGTACGCACAACGCTCTGGGAACAGGGGCTTGCCGTCAAAGCGCAGCAGCTCTTCCTTGACCATGCGGCGCATCATGTCGGTGATATCCACCTTGTGGGCACCCTCGCGGAACTTGCCATAGAAGCGGTCACCGTCCAGCAGCGACATGAACAGCTGAAAGTCTTCTTCCTTGCCGTTGTGGGGCGTGGCCGTCATCAGCAAATAGTGGCGCGTGAGACCGCCCAAGAACTTGCCCAGCTTGAATCGGCCTGTCTCGTTGACCTTGTTGCCGAAGTAGTTGGCCGACATCTTGTGGGCCTCGTCCACCACGATCAGGTCCCACTCGGTCTGGGCCAAGAGCTGCTGGTATTCCTCGCTGCGCGAAAGTTGGTCGAGGCGGGCAATCAGGCGGTCTTGTTCGGCAAAGTAGTTGCGGCTGTGGCACTGCTCCTGCTTTTCGCGGCTGAACAGCTCGAAGTCCAGTCCGAATTTCTCGCGCAGTTCGTCTTGCCACTGCTCCGTCAGGGAACCAGGAGAGACGATGAGCACGCGCCGGGCGTCGGCACGCAGGGTCATTTCTCTGATCAGCAGGCCCGCCATCACGGTCTTGCCTGCTCCGGGGTCGTCGGCCAGCACAAAGCGCAGCGGCTGGCGCGGGAGCATGGATTCGTAAACGGCGGAAATCTGGTGCGGCAGGGGCTCCACATTGGATGTGTGCACCGCCATCAAGGGGTCAAACAGGTGGGCCAGGCTGATGCGATAGGCCTCCAATGCCAGCTTGAAGGCAGCGGGCTCAGCATCGAAAGCCCATGCCTTGCCTGCCACGGCCAGGGACAAGCGATGCTCGTCGTTGCGGAAGATGGTCTGCTCATCAAGCTTGCCTTGGGCATTGCGGTAGGCCACAAGGCGGGCACTGGGGCCTATCTCTTCGACGTTGACAACCTTGACGACCTCATCAGGGACCAGCCCGGTGATTTGCGCGTCCTTAGCGATTTCTTCAAGTTTGAGCATGCGCGCCTGAGTGCGTTGAACGGTGGATACATCAGGCACTGACTCCTTGGCAGGGACGAGCAAGGCGCAAACCCAGTGCACTCCCCCAAGCGCCTGATCGGCGGGTCAGTCTAGCAGGCGAAATGCAGCATTCAAGCGTGTCGCGATCTTCTCACCCAGCGGGATTTCAATTCACGACGGAGGCAGTTCATCAATGTCAGTCAAACTGGCCATCTTGCCGCTAGCCACCACAGGGCGCACGGCTCGGGCCAGTTTTTGGAGGTTGTCGCGCGTGAAAATGAAGCACATATATCCACCCAAAAATGGGCGATGGAGGTCTTCATTTTGCTACATTCTTGCTACGCAAAAGCCGTAATTCTTTGCGGTTCATGGCAATACAAGAAAGCTGAGCAGTGGTAAAAAATAACGAAAATTCAACAACTTACGACCAAAAGCAAGTTGTCGAAAAAGACTACTCAGACCACACCCCTATGATGCAGCAGTACCTGGCCCTCAAGGCCGGGTACCCCGAAACGCTCCTGTTCTACCGCATGGGCGATTTTTACGAGTTGTTCTGGCAAGACGCTGAAAAGGCGGCGCGCCTGCTCGACATCACGCTCACGCAGCGCGGGCAGTCGGGCGGCCAGCCGGTGGTGATGGCGGGGGTGCCGTTTCATGCGCTGGAGAATTACCTGGCGCGCCTGATCAAGATGGGCGAGTCGGTGGCCATTGCCGAGCAGGTGGGCGAGGTGGGCGCGGCCAAGGGCCCGGTGGAGCGCAAGGTGGTGCGCGTGGTCACGCCCGGCACGCTGACCGATACCGAGCTGCTGTCTGACAAGTCCGAGTCGCTGCTGCTGGCCGTGCACCAGGCGCCGCGCGCGCGCTGTGGCCTGGCGTGGCTCAGCGTGACGCAGGGCCGCGTGTTCCTGGCCGAATGCGCGCACGACGAACTGGGCGCCTGGCTGGCGCGCGTGGCCCCCAGCGAGCTGATCTACAGCGCCGGCGTGACCGACCGCTTCGAGCAACAGTTGCAAGTGCTGCGCCAAAGCGGCGCCTTCACCTGCCCCCTGAGCCCCCGGCCCGACTGGCAATTTGACAGCGCCTTGGGCGCGCGCAAGCTGCTCGAACACCTGGGCGCCGCCAGCCTGCAGGCCTGGGGCGCACAAGACATGGGCGAGGCCCATGCCGCCGCCGCCGCGCTGCTGCAATACGCCGAGCACACCCAGGGCCGCCAGCTCACCCATGTGCACAGCGTGCAGGTGCAGCGCGGTGATGACCTGATCGACCTGCCCGCCAGCACGCGCCGCAACCTTGAACTCGTCAAAACCCTGCGCGGCGACGATGCGCCCACGCTCTTTTCGCTGCTCGACACCTGCATGACCGGCATGGGCAGCCGCCTGCTGAAAACCTGGCTGCTCGAACCCCGGCGCGACCGCACCGAGGCGCGCCGGCGCCTGTCTGCCACCACCGCCCTGCGCGGGGCGGGCGGCGCGGGCGGTGGCTCGGGCCCCTGGGCCACCTTGCGGGCGGAACTGAAAGGCGTGAGCGATGTGGAGCGCATCACCGCCCGCGTCGCGCTGCGCCAGGTGCGCCCGCGCGAGTTGGTGGGCTTGGGCAAGACGCTACAAAAATCAGAGCTACTAGCGCTTACTGCACAAGCGCCAGAGCCCTATTTGGCCCAAATTTTCAGCCACTTGCAGCCGCCCCCAGAATGCACGGCACTGCTGCAGCGTGCCATTGCCGAAGAGCCCGCCGCCCTGGTGCGCGACGGCGGCGTGATCGCCAGCGGCTTCGATGCCGAACTGGACGAGCTGCGCGCCATCCAGACGAACTGCGATGCCTTTTTGCTCGACCTGGAAACGCGCGAGAAGGCGCGCACCGGCATTCCGAATTTGCGCGTGCAGTTCAACAAAGTGCACGGCTTTTATATTGAAGTGACCGGCAGCCACCTCGACAAGGTGCCCGAAGATTACCGCCGCCGCCAGACGCTGAAAAACGCCGAGCGCTTCATCACGCCCGAGCTGAAAACCTTTGAAGACAAGGCCCTGTCTGCCAACGAGCGCGCCCTGGCGCGCGAAAAATGGCTGTACGAGCAAGTGCTTGACCAGCTTCAGCCCCACATCCCCCAGCTCACCCGGCTGGCGCAGGCCCTTGCCACGTTGGATGTGCTGTGCGCGCTGGCCGAACGCTCGCTCACGCTGAACTGGTGCGCGCCGCAGTTCGTGCCCGAGCCCTGCATCGAGATCGAAGGCGGCCGCCACCCCGTGGTCGAAGCGCGCCTGGCTGAAACATCGAGCGGCGCCTTCATCGCCAACCACACGCGGCTGAACGCCAACACGCGCATGCAGGTCATCACCGGCCCCAACATGGGCGGTAAATCGACCTACATGCGGCAGGTGGCGCTGATCGTGCTGCTGGCCAGCATGGGCAGCCATGTGCCCGCCGCCAGCTGCCGCCTGGGGCCGATTGACGCCATCCACACCCGCATTGGCGCCGCCGACGACCTGGCCAACGCGCAATCGACCTTCATGCTGGAGATGGTGGAAGCCGCGCAGATATTGCACGCCGCCACGCCCCACAGCCTGGTGCTGATGGACGAAATCGGCCGCGGCACCAGCACGTTTGACGGCCTGGCCCTGGCCAGCGGCATTGCCACGCACCTGCACGACAAAACCCGTGCATTCACGCTGTTTGCCACGCATTACTTCGAGCTGACCGAACTGCCCGCCAAGGCGCGCCACGCCGTCAACATGCATGTGGCCGCCGCCGAGGCGGGCACCGACATCGTGTTTCTGCACGAACTGCAACCCGGCCCCGCCAGCCGCAGCTACGGCATCCAGGTGGCCAAACTGGCCGGCGTGCCCGCCCCGGTGCTGCACCACGCGCGCCATGCGCTGGCGGCACTCGAAGAACGCGCCGGCGAAGGTGAATTGCAGGTGGACCTGTTCGCCACGCCCGAAATGCCCGAGAGCGCAGGCGCCAGCCCGGTCGAGGCGGCGCTGGCCGCCATCCACCCCGACGCTTTAAGCCCGCGCGAGGCGCTGGATGCGCTGTACCAGCTCAAGAAGCTGGCGGGGCATTGACGCCCCCGGCTTGACCCCTGCATTTTCATGCCGCATGATGGCATGACGATTTTGGAAGGATCACGCCATGCTCAAGGAAGTCGGCGCCAGCGGCCAGATATCGCTGGGCAAGAAATACGCCGGGCAGTTGTTTGACGTGCAAACGGCACCCGACGGCACCATCACGCTGATGCCGGTCAAGGTGGTGCCCGCCACCCTCGCCGCACAGGAAGAGCCCGCCCGCTATGCCGCAGCGGCCCACGAGTGGTCCTCACAGCACGCCACCGAAATCGACGAATACAACGCCTGGGCCGAGCAGCGCGAACCCTACTCGCAGCGTGTGCGTCGCTGGCGTGCAGAACAACAAAAATGAGCCATGGCGCGCCTCGACATTTACGACAACCCCATCGAAGAAGACCGCCACGCGTTCCCCTTTGTCATGGACATCCAGAGCGACCTGCTCTACCGCTTTGCCGAACGGGTTTGCGTTCCGCTGGCGGTGCCGGGTGCCTTTCCTGGCATGACTGAACGCTTCAACCCCGCCATTGCAGTGAACGATCAAATCGCCCATCTGCACCCCCTTGGCATTGCCGTTTTCCTGCGCAACGAGTTATCCCAACCCCGTACCACCGGAAAGCCCCAAATGCTGGAAATTGAAACCGCACTGGACATGCTTCTGCGCGGCTACTGAAGCGCTCCCCCTTCCCAACACCCCGCCCATGACCCCCCAAGAATTCATCGCCAAATGGGGCGCGCCCGGTGGCGTGCCCGGCCCCGCCTACGCCCTCAACGAAGAACAAGGCGCGCAAAGCCATTTTCTGGACCTGTGCGAACTGCTCGGCGTGCCCAAACCCGGCAGTGCCGAGGGCTACCGGTTTGAAGAAAAAAGCAGCGTCATCGGCGGCAAGACGGGCTATGCCGACGTCTTCATGCGCGGCGTTTTTGCGTGGGAAAACAAGGCGCCGGGCAAAAACCTCGACACCGCGCTCAAGCAGCTGCTCACCTACAGCCTGGCGCTGTCCAACCCACCCATTCTGGTGGTGTCTGACCGGCTCAGCATTCGCATCCACACCCAGTTCACCGGCCACCCCAGTGCCACGCACGAGGTGCGCATTGCCGAAATGGACCAACCGGCCAACCTGGCCCTGCTGCGCCGCATCTGGCTGGCGCCCGACAGCTTCAAGCCCCGGCAGACCAACCGCGACATCACCGAAGCCGCCGCCCAAAGCTTTGCCGCCCTGGCCGAAGGCCTGCGCCAGCGCGGCGCCACGGCGGATGAAGACGCCGCCCGCCAGCAACAGCGTGCCAACCAGGTGGCGCACTTTCTCACGCAGTGCCTGTTCTGCTTTTTTGCCGAAGACGTGGGCCTGCTGCCCGGCCGCATGTTCGAGCGGTTGCTCAACAACCAGCAAGCCACGCCCGAGCGGCTGACCCAGGGCCTCACGCAGCTTTTCACCACCATGCAAAGCGGCGGCCTGTATGGCGTGGACGACATTCCGTGGTTCAACGGCGGCCTGTTTCAGACCATCGCCGTGCCGCCCCTCTCCGCGCCCGACCTGGCCGAGCTGCGCCGGGCCGCCGACCTGAACTGGAGCGCCATCGACGTCTCCATCTTCGGCACCTTGTTCGAGCGCGGCCTGGACCCCGCCAAGCGCAGCCAGCTGGGCGCGCACTACACCGACCCGGCCACCATCGAGCGGCTGATCGGCCCCGTCATCCGCCGCCCATTGCTACAAAAATGGGAGCTATTAGCGCAACAGATACAAGGGCTAGCGGCCAAAATCACCAAAAAAGGCGACAGACACTACCGCGCAGCGCACGCTCTGTTCATCACCTGGCTGGATGACCTGAAAAACTACCGCGCCCTCGACCCGGCCTGCGGCAGCGGCAACTTTCTGTACCTCGCGCTCAAGTGCCTGAAAGACGTGGAACACCACAGCCACCTGCAGGCCGCAGAGCTGGGCCTGGACCGCGAGGCCGACCTGGTGACCGGCCCGCACAACGTGCTGGGCATCGAGCTGAACGAATACGCCGCCGAACTGGCCCGCGTAACCGTGTGGATTGGCGAGCTGCAATGGCGCCTGGCGCACGGCTACGAGTTCAAGACCAACCCCGTGCTCGACACACTGCAGCACATCGAATGCCGCGATGCGCTGCTGGACTGGGGCACAGCGCAGGCAGCGCCAAAACAAGACGCAGCGCAGACACCAGCGCCCGCCCCAGGCGCAGCGCAGGTTTCGGGGTCGGATCACGATTTTGCGCAGCAAAACTCGTGCTCTGACCCCGAAACCGGAACCCCGCCCCATCCCGGATCACCCGGCGCGGCCGCCACACCCACAGAGGCAACCTGGCCCACCGCCGACGTGGTCATCGGCAACCCGCCGTTTCTGGGCGGCAGCAAGAAGCGTGGCGAATTAGGGGATCGCTACGTCCAAGCGCTGGACGCCGTTTACGCATCCGCCGTTCCCGGCGCTGCCGACCTGGTGTGCTACTGGTTTGAGAAAGCGCGGGCACAAATCGCGGCCGGGGCTTTGCAACGCGCCGGGCTGGTCACTACCAACTCGATTCGCGGCGGCGCCAACCGCAAGGTGCTCGATGCAATCTGCGCGCAAACCCGCATCTTCGAGGCCTGGAGCGATGAGCCGTGGGTAAACGAAGGGGCAGCGGTACGCGTGTCGCTGGTGTGTTTTGGATTTCAAAAGGCTGACACCCAAATATTGAATGGCGCGCCTGTTGCAGAGATCTTTGCAGATCTTTCTGCATCCAAAGAAGCAGGTTCAGCGCTCAACCTCAATTTGGCACGTCCAATACAAGCCAACGGCAGGGGGAGCTTCCAAGGCTCCCAGAAAATAGGAGCATTCGACATCAGCGGTGATTTAGCTCGAAGTTGGCTTGCATTTCCGAACCCAAATCAACGGCCCAATAGTGACGTCTTGAAACCCAGCTGGAATGGACTTGATCTCACCAGAAGAAATCGTGATGGTTGGATCATTGACTTTGGTGTTGACATGACCGAATCAGATGCAGCTTTATACGAACTGCCCTTCCAATACATAGAGAGTCACGTCAAACCAGAGCGTTTAAGCAACGCCAGGGAAACCTACAAGAAAAATTGGTGGAAACATGGAGAGCCAAGAATCGCAATGCGCTTGGCGCTAAAAAAACTCGATCGTTACTTTGCTGTCACGGCACATCAAAAGCATTTTTTCTTTACCTGGATTGATAAATCCGTTTTGCCGGATAAGGCGTTAATCGTCATCGCCCGCGCCGACGACACCACCTTCGGCATCCTCCACAGCCGCTTCCACGAACTCTGGGCGCTGCGCATGGGCACCTCGCTGGAAGACCGGCCGCGCTACACCCCCACCACCTGCTTCGAAACCTTCCCCTTCCCCGCAGGCCTCACACCCTTGGATACCGCGCACCAGCGCACCGAAACGGTGGACGGCGGCGCACTGATTCCGGCTGACCTCTCGAATGCCTTGGTTGAAGGAGATTCAAAGCCAAATCAGCCTCTAGCGCCCGTCCAGCAAGCGCAAGCAGCTATCAAAACCATACCAACACGCCAAGCGGCCACGGCCATCGCCCAGGCCGCGCAGCGCCTGAACACCCTGCGCCAGGCCTGGCTGAACCCGCCCGAGTGGACGGACAGCGTGCCCGAGGTGGTGCCGCTGGGCCTGAGCGCATCGCCCTACCCCGACCGCACGGTGCCCAAGCCGGGGTTCGAGAAAGACCTGGCCAAGCGCACGCTGACCAATCTCTACAACCAGCGCCCCGCCTGGCTGGCGGCTGCCCACGCGCAGCTGGACGCGGCGGTGGCGGCGGCCTATGGCTGGGCGGACTACACGGCAGACATGGCGGACGATGAAATTTTGCGCCGCCTGCTGGCGCTGAACCTGCAACGCAGCACGCCCACCGGGGCCTGACATGCGCGCAGGGCGAGCTGATCGAGGCGTTCTGGGAGGTTTGAGAGAAATTGGCCTCTAGCGCTTATGGGATAAGCGCCAGCAGCTATTGTTTTTATATCTTTCTTGCACAACCCACGATAGGTGCGGGCGCTGCGGCGGCACCGCACTACACTCTGTGCCTTTCCTCTTTTTCGCATTCCCCATGACGTATTGCGTCGCCATCAAACTCAATGCCGGGCTGGTGTTCCTGTCCGATTCACGCACCAATGCCGGGCTGGACCAGATCAGCTCGTTCCGCAAGATCATGGTTTACGAGAAAGCGGGCGATCGCTTCATGGTGCTGCTGTCGGCCGGCAACCTGAGCATTTCGCAGTCGGTGCGCGAGATTTTGCAGACCACGCAGATCAAGGACGCTGCCGACAGCGAGCCCGTCACCATCTGGAACGCCAGGAGCATGTTCGACGCCGCCCGCGTGCTGGGCGCCGCCGTGCGCCATGTGCATGAGCGCGATGGCGCGGCGCTCAAGCGCGCAGAGGTGGATTTCAATGTGTCGATGGTGTTTGGCGGCCAGATCAAGGGCGAGGGCATGCGGCTGTTTCAGGTGTATTCGGCGGGCAATTTCATCGAATCGACCGCCGAGACGCCGTATTTCCAGGTGGGCGAGTCGAAATACGGCAAGCCGGTGCTCGACCGCGTGCTGACGCCCGAGACGCCTCTCGACGAGGCGGCCAAGTGCGCGCTGGTGTCGATGGACAGCACGCTCAAGTCCAACCTCTCGGTGGGCCTGCCCATGGACCTGGTGGTGTATGAGGTGGACCGTTTCACCACCGACAAGATCGCGTGCATTGACGAGAACAACCCCTACTTTCGCATGCTGCATGACCGCTGGGGGCAAAAGCTGCGCGAGGTATTCGACAGCATCGAAGACCCGGCCTGGGACGGCCGCTTGACCGATGCCCCCATCATGGTGAACCCGGAGCGCAGCAAGCCGCTCAAGAAGATCACCAACTTTCGCGAGAAGCTGGTCTGAGCCTCAGCACAGCCCCTGCCCCGCACCCGCACCCTGATGGATTGATGGCCAAGATCGTTTTCTCGCACGGCAACAGCTTTCCGGCGGGCACCTACAACGTGCTTTTTGGGCAATTGCGCCAGCGCGGCTTTGACGTGGCCGCCATCGACCGCTTTGGCCACGATGCGCAATACCCGGTTACCAGCAACTGGCCGCATCTGGTGCAGCAGCTGGCTGATTTTGCGGCGCAGCAGGTGGCGGCGTCGGGCGAGCGGGTGTTTCTGGTGGGGCATTCGCTGGGCGGCATTCTGAGCGTGATGGCGGCGGCCCAGCACCCCACGCTGGCGCGCGGCGTGTTGATGCTCGACTCACCGCTCATCAGCGGCTGGCGCGCCACCACCGTGGGCGTGGCCAAGCGCACGCAGCTGGTGGGCGCCGTGTCGCCCGGCCGCGTGAGCCGCCAGCGCCGCATGAGCTGGGCCAGCACTGCAGAGGCACTGGAGCACTTTGGCAAGAAAAAGGTGTTTGCGCAGTGGGACCCGCAGGTGCTGCGCGACTATGTCACGCACGGCCTGCACGACGAGGACGGGCGCCGGGTGCTGGGCTTTGACCGGGCGGTGGAAACCGCCATCTACAACACCTTGCCGCACAACCTGGACCGCCTGCTGCGCCGCCACCCGCTGCGCTGCCCGGCGGCATTCATCGGCGGGCTGGCATCGGTGGAGATGCGCCAGGTGGGCATGGCGCTGACCCGGCGGGTGACGGGCGGGCGCATCATGATGCTTGACGGTAGCCACTTGTTCCCGATGGAGCAGCCGCTGGCCACCGCCGCCGCCATCGAGGCGGCCTTGCTGAACCTGGCTGCACTGCCGAGCGCGGCGCACTGAAGTCGGCCGACCGCCCGGCTGCCCGACATTCGCGCTCGGCGCCGGGCCGCGTCAACGGCAGCAGCGGTAGGCCAGCCCCACCGAGGCGCTATAGCCGGTGGGCTTCACCGTCAGGGGGCTGCGGCGCGCGTCTGCCTGCAATTGCGAGACACCCACGCCGCCCCACACCACCCAATGGCGGTTGAGCGCCGTCATGACATCCACGCCCAGGTCCACGCTGTAGAGACCGCCACCGGGCTCGTACGCGGGCAGGCGGGCTGCCCCAGCGCCGCCCGCCACTGCGGGCACGCCAAACCGGGAGCGCAGGTAGGTGCGGTCGCCAAAACTGGCGCCGGCGCCAAAAACCATGCGGGTCTGCTGCGTGACGGGCAGGGTATAGGACACGCTGGTGTTCAGCTGCGCCCCCCCGTCGCGCCCCAGGATGTCTTGCGAAAGCCCTGCGCCCACCGACCACCGGGGCGTGATGGCATAGCCCGCGCTGACCCGGGCGCGCAGGGTGGATCGCACATCGGGCAGGCCGGAGAGCCGCGGCGCATCACTGCTATCGCGACCACTGTCCAGGCGCAGCGATGCACTCAGGCTGAACCGGTCGCTTTCGGCCAGGATGGCGGTGGCGCCCGATTCGCGCTGCTCCAGCCCATGGCCCATGAGGGTGCTGCCGCGCGAGGTGCTCAGGCGAAACCGACCGTATTCCAGCGCCCATGACGGGCTCAGGTGGGACGAACGGCCATCGCCGCCGGCGTAGTCCGGGCCGTTGCTCACCACGGCGCCCAGCACATAGTTGAGCTTGGGGGAGCCGTCTGGGTTGACGGCGGGCGGCACATCCTCGGCCATGGCGGGCAGACCGGCGCCCAGGCCCCACAAGACAGTGCAGACAGCGCAGCCCCAAAGGCCCAAAGGAAGGCCCGAAGGACGGCGCGGCAGGTAGGTCATGGCGCCATTATCAGCCGGCCCACTGCACCAGGCCAGTCCATGCCGAAACCAGCACCACCACCCCAAACACGATGCGGTAATACGCAAACGGCACGAAGCTGTGGGTGCTGATGTAGCGCAACAGCCAGCGCACGCACAGCCAGGCGCTGATGAAGGAGAACACCAGCCCCACGGAAAACAGCGGAATGTCGGCCGCCGACAGCAAGGCACGATCCTTGTACAGGCTGTACGCCCCCGCGCCGATCAGCGTGGGAATGGCCAGAAAAAAGGAAAAGTCCGTGGCGGCCTTGCGCGACAGGCCCAGCAACATGCCGCCAATGATGGTGGCGCCGCTGCGGCTGGTGCCCGGCACCATGGCCAGGCACTGCACCAGGCCCACCTTGAGTGCGTCGAGCGCAGTCATGTCTTCCACCTCTTGGATGCGGGTGGCCGCAGCCGGGCGGCGTTCGGCCCACAAGATGATGAAGCCGCCAATGATGAAGGTGCTGGCCACCACCACGGGGGTGAACAGGTTGGCCTTGATGGCCTTGCCAAACAGCAGCCCCAGCACCACCGCCGGCACAAAGGCAATCAGCACATTGAGCGCAAAACGCTGTGCCTGCCGCTCGGTAGGCAGGGCCGCCAGCGTGGCGCGGATTTTTTGCCAATACACCAGGATGACGGCAAAGATGGCGCCCGTCTGGATGGCGATGTCGAACACCTGGGCCTTCGCGTCATCAAAGCCCAAAAGCGAGCCCGCAAGAATCAGGTGGCCGGTGGAGGAGATGGGAAGAAACTCGGTAAGACCTTCGACCACGCCCATGATGGCGGCCTTGACCAGCAAAACAATGTCCACGCGTACGTCCTTTAAGCCCTTCGGGCTGGCAAAAGGGCAAATTATCCCCTGACGGCTGGCCTGGAACGCCTTGCACACAAGCGCACCGGGGCCAAACTCGGCGGGTACCTGCACGCCTGCAAGAAACAGTGCAAAAACCGCTGCAAACGCTTATCCGTCAATCGCCGGCAGCTACTTTTATTTGCGTTGGGCCTGTCCCAAAACTCCGCCCCTCACCCGTCCAACCACCGCCCCGCCACATTCTTGAGCAGCGTGTTCACCGCTGCCAGCCTGCGGCTGCGCACGTCAATCAGGTTGCGCCGGGCTGACAACACGGTGGTCTGCGCGCTCAGCACGTTCAGATAGCCCACGGTGCCCGCACGGTACTGGTTGCTCACCACATCCAGCGCGCGCTGGGCGGCGGCCACGGCCTCGGCCTGCAGGTGCTGTTCGCGCTCCAGCGCGGTGGCGGCGGCGAGGTTGTCTTCCACTTCCTGCAGCGCCGTCAGCACGGTCTGGCGGTAGCTGGCCACGGCCTGGTCGTGCGTGGCGCGGGCCGATTCGACGGCGGCGCTGCGGGCGCCGCCATCCCAAAGGGAGACGGCCAACGCAGGGCCCAGTGACCAGAAGAGGTGGGGAGCGTTCAGCAAATTGGACAGCTCCGTGCCCCGATAGCCCGCCGCGCCCGACAGCGTGACCGCCGGAAAGAACGCCGCCTGCGCCACGCCGATCTGCGCGTTGGCCGCCGCCACGCGGCGTTCGGCGGCGGCGATGTCGGGGCGGCGCTCCAGCAGGCGCGAGGGCAGTTGCGCGGGCACGGCGGGCGGCGCGGGCAGCGCGGCCGTGGCGGGCAGGCTGAGCGCGGCCGGGGCCTGGCCGGTGAGCGCGGCCAGCGCGTGCTCCAGCTGGGCGCGGCTGGTCTGCGCCTCCAGCAACTGCACCTGGGTGGACTTGTATTGCGCCTCGGCCTGCGCCACGTCGGCAGCCGAGGCCACGCCCGCGCGCTGGCGGTTGCGGGTGAGCGCCCAGCTGCGCTCGTAGGCGGCCAGGGTGTCGCCCAGCAGTTGTGCCTGCGCCTCGGCGGCGCGCAGCGCGAAATAGGTTTGCGCCACGGTGGCCTGCACCGACAGGCGCATGGCGGCCAGGTCGTCGGCGCTGGCCTGGGCACTGGCGCGCGCGGCATCCACACTGCCCGACAGGCGCCCCCACAGGTCCAGCTCCCAGCTGGCGTTCAGGCCCAGCGCATGGCTGTTGCGGGTGGGGGCCTGGGCGCTTTCACCGGCGGTGGTGCCGCTGCGCGAGCGCGTGCTGCTGGCTGTTGCGCCCAGACTGGGCAGGCCGGCGGCGCCTGCGCTGTCGAGTGCGGCGCGCGCGGCGCGCAGCCGGGCCACGGCCAGCGCCACGTTCTGGTTGCCGCTGGTGGCGCGCTCTTGCAGCGCATTGAGTGCGGGGTCGGCGAAGAGCGTCCACCACGCGTCGGGCACGCTATCCTGCGGCTGGGCGGTTTGCCACACGGCGCTGCCTTGCACGCCTTGCTTGTAGGCAGCGGGCACGTCGAGCGCCGGGCGCGCGTGGGGCGGCGGGGCGCTGCAGGCCGTGAGCCACAATAAAGTTACAAGCAAAAATGGCTTCCAGCGCTTATTGGATAAGCGCAAGCAGCTATCAAAAATAGAGTGATTGGAGTGCATCAGGAATCTCCTTGCAGCGCGATCTCAGGGCCGGCAGCCGGGTGGCGGCGCCAGCGCACCCCACGCCGCACACGCGCGCGCAGCCGGTCCAGCGCCACATAGACCACGGGCGTGGTGTAGAGCGTGAGCAGCTGGCTCAGCAGCAGCCCGCCCACCACGGCAATGCCCAGGGGCTGGCGCAGCTCGGCGCCATCGGCCCGGTTCAGCGCCAGCGGCAGCGCGCCAAAAATGGCGGCCAGCGTGGTCATGAGGATGGGCCGCAGGCGCAGGCTGCAGGCGCGGTAGATAGACTGCGCGGCCGTGATGTGGCCGGCGCGTTGCCGCACCAGGGCGAAGTCGATCATCATGATGGCGTTCTTCTTGACGATGCCGATCAGCAAGATGACGCCGATCAGCGCGATCAGCGAGAACTCGGTCTTGAACAGCATCAGCGCCAGCAGCGCGCCCACCCCGGCCGATGGCAGGGTGGACAGGATGGTCAGCGGGTGCAACAGGTTTTCATACAGGATGCCCAGCACCAGGTAGATGGTGATGATGGCCGCCAGAATCAGCAGCGGCTGGCCCGCCAGCGCGCTCTGAAACGCCCCCGCCGTGCCGCCAAAGGTGCCGCGGATTCCCACGGGCACGCCCAGCTCGGCCACCGCGTTGTGCACGGCATCGGTGGCCTGCGACAGCGACACGCCCGGCGCCAGGCTGAAGCTGACGGTGCTGGCCGGCGTGCCGCGCTCGTGGCTGACCGACAGCGGCGTGTTGGTGGTGGTGATGCGCGCAAACGCCGTGAGTGGCACCTGCTGGCCCGCGCTGTTGACAAAGAAGAAGCCGCGCAACGTCTCGGGGCTTTGCAGGTAGCGCGGGGCGGCTTCCATCACCACGCGGTACTGGTTGAGCGGGTTGTAGATCACACCCACCTGGCGCTGGCCGAAGGCGTCGTTCAGGGTGGCGTCGATCTGCGCCATCGTCAGGCCTGCGCGCGTGGCGGCGTCGCGGTCGATCACCAGCGTGGTCTGCAGGCCGTAGTCGGACACGTCGCTGTTCACGTCTTCGAGTTCGGGCAGTTGCGCCAGCGCCTGGCGGATGCGTGGCTCCCAGGTGCGCAGCTCGGCGATGTCGTCGGCCTGCAGCGTGTAGTCGTACGAGGCACTGCTTTGCCGCCCGCCAATGCGGATGTCGCGCTGGGGCACCATGAACAGGCGGGCGCCGGGCTCGTCCTTGAGCTGCGCGCGCAGGCGGGTGATGACGGCCTCGGACCGCTCCTGCCCCGGCCCGCGCTTGAGCGTCATGAACATCTGCGCCGCGTTGCGCTGCCAGCCGCCGGTGAAGCCCGTGACATGCTCCACGGCAGGATCGGCCTGCACGATGGCCAGAAAGCGCTGCAGCCGCTGCTCCATGGCCTGGTACGACGTGGCCTGGTCGGCGCGGATGAAGCCCGAGATGCGGCCCGTGTCCTGCTCGGGCATGAAGCCTTTCTCGATGGCGGTGTAAAGGTAAACATTGAGCCCCACCACCCCGGCCAGCGCCAGCAGCACCAGGGGCTGGTGGCGCAGGCACCAGGCCAGGCTGCGGCGGTAACCGCGCAGGCCCCGGGCCTGCAGGCCGTCCACCCAGCGCATAAAACGCGCCCAAGGTGATGGACTGGGCGCTTGCTCGGTTGGCCGGTGCGGCTGGAGCAGCGCCGCGCACATCATGGGCGTGGTGGTGAGCGACACCAGCAGCGACACCCCAATGGCCGCCGACATGACGATGGCGAACTCATGGAAAAACCGCCCCACGATGCCGCCCATGAACACAATGGGCACGAACACCGCAATCAGCGACAGGCTCATCGACACCACCGTGAAGCCGATCTCGCGCGCGCCATCCAGCGCGGCCTGCAGCGCGGTTTTGCCGCGCTCCATGTGGCGCATGATGTTTTCCAGCACCACGATGGCGTCGTCCACCACGAAGCCGGTGGCAATGGTCAACGCCATCAGCGAGAGGTTGTCGAGCGTGTAGCCCGCGAGATACATCACGCCAAACGTGCCCGCCAGCGACACCGGCACGGCCACCGCGGGGATGAGCGTGGCGCGCCCGTTGCGCAGAAACAGAAACACCACCAGGACGACCAGCGCCACGGCGATCAGAAGGGCGTGCTCTACCTCCTTGACCGAGGCGCGCAGCGTGGGTGTGCGGTCGGAGACGATCTCCACATCGATCGCCGCCGGGATCGACGCCTTGAGCTGCGGCAGCAGCGCGCGCACGCGGTCCACCGCCTCCAGGATGTTGGCGCCGGGCTGCTTGTACACCTGCAGCAGCACAGCCGGCTTGCCGTTGGCCACGCCAAAGTTGCGCACGTCCTGCACCGAGTCGGTCACCTCGGCCACATCGGCCAGGCGAATCGCGTTGCCGTTTTGCCAGCGCAGCACCAGCGGGGCATAGTCGGCCGCCACGCGGGCCTGGTCGTTGGCGGCGATCTGCCAATAGTGGTCTTCGCGCTCCACCGCGCCCAGCGGGCGGTTGGCGTTGGTGGTGCTGATGGCGCCGCGCACTTGCTCCAGCGACACCCCGTTGGCCGCCAGCCGCACCGGGTCGAGCGACACGCGCACAGCGGGCAGCGCGCCGCCGCTCACCGTGGCCTGCCCCACGCCTTCGACCTGCGAGAGCTTTTGCGCCAGCACGGTAGAGGCCGCGTCGTACATCTGCCCGCGCGTGAGCGCGCTGGACGTGAGCGCCAGGATCATGATGGGCGCATCGGCCGGGTTCACCTTGCGGTAGGTCGGGTTGCTGGGCATGCCCGTGGGCAGCAGCGTGCGCGCGGCGTTGATGGCGGCCTGCACATCGCGGGCGGCGCTGTCCACGTTCCGGTTGAGGTCGAACTGCAGCGTGATGCTGGTGCTGCCCAGGATGGAGCGCGAGGTGATCTCGTTGACGCCGGCGATGGCCCCGAGCGAGCGCTCGAGCGGCGTGGCCACGGTGGCGGCCATGGTGTCGGGGCTGGCGCCGGGCAGGCTGGCGCTGACGGAGATGGTGGGGTAATCGACCTGCGGCAGCGGGGCCACCGGAAGCAGAAAGTACGACACCGCGCCGACCAGGGCCAGGCCCAGGGTGAGGAGCGTGGTGGCGATGGGGCGGTGGATGAAGGGGGTGGAGAGGCTCATGGGGCGGGCCTCCTGCCAGGTTCGGGGTGTTTTGTGGCTCTAGCGCTTTGGGGGGTTGCGCTGGTAGCTATTGTTTTGATAGTTCGTTTTGTGTGTTTTTTGAGGATGGGGGCCGGGTCTCGCCCCGGCGGGCGCCTCACTTTCTTTTGCTTCGCCAAAAGAAAGTAAGCAAAGAAAAGGCGACCCACAGTCTGCGGCCCCTTCGCGTTGCTACGGGGCAACCTGCGTCGGTGCGCTTGCGGGGTGCGCCGTGGAACTCGCTTTGCGCTGCGCGCGCCGCTCAGACAACCACGGCGAGCTAGATGACGAGGCATGCGCGCTTCGACGCGCATGCTCACCCCGCAACCGCACCGCCGCAGGCGCAGCCAGATGGGGGGAACCACCGAACATCCAAACAACCCCACGGGCCATCGCTGCGCTCGGCCCAGGTTGCGCAGCGCGTGGCGCTTGCGCCCGCGAAACGGGGCCGAGCGCAGCGATGGCCCGTGTGGCTGCTGGCTCCCCATCCCTTCTGGCTGCGCCTGGGGCGCGCAGGGCGCGGGGTGGCGGGTGTGCCGCAGGACACACCCGCTTCGTGATCTGACTCGCCGTGGTTGTCTGAGCGGCGCGCGCAGCGCAAAGCGAGTTCCACGGCGCACCCCGCGCACGAGCACCCCAGGTTGCCCGCAGCGAAGCGGAGGGTCGCAGACAGCAGGGTCGCCTTTCTTTTGGGTACTTTTCTTTGGCGAAGCAAAGAAAAGTGCCTCGCCCGCCGGGGCGAGACCCGGCCCCCGCCCCCAGCCAAGGCATAGAGCCAAAAACACCCCCAGCGCTTATAGGAAAAGCGCAACCAGCTACAAAAACAGGAGCACCCATCACACAGCCCCCTGCCGCGCCCGCCAACGCTCAGCCCACCCCTCAAACGTCAGATAAATCACCGGCGTGGTAAACAGCGTCAGCAACTGGCTCACAATCAGCCCCCCCACCATCGTCACCCCCAGCGGATGCCGCAACTCGCTGCCCACGCCCGTACCCAGCATCAACGGCAGCGCCCCCAGCAACGCCGCCAGCGTGGTCATCAAAATCGGCCGAAACCGCAGCAGGCAGGCCTGGTAAATCGCCTCCCGCGCTGGCAGCCCCTGTTCGCGCTGCGCCTCCAGCGCAAAGTCGATCATCATGATCGCGTTCTTCTTGACGATGCCGATCAAGAGCACGATGCCGATGACCGCCACGATGTCCACATCCAGCCCCGCCAGCCACAGCGCCAGCAGCGCCCCCACCCCCGCCGACGGCAGGGTGGACAGGATGGTCACCGGGTGGATGGTGCTTTCATACAGCACGCCCAGCACGATGTACATGGTGACCACCGCCGCCAAAATGAGCAGCAGCGTGTTCGACAACGAGGCCTGAAACGCCAGCGCCGCGCCCTGGAAGTTGCTGTCCACCGACAGCGGCAACAGACCGGCCGCGCGCGCCGCCGCCTGTTCGGCCTGGATGGCCTTGACGGCATCGCCCAGCGAAACGCCCGGTGCCGTGTTGAACGAAATGGTGGCAGCCGGCAGCTGCCCCACATGGTTCACGGCCAGCGGCATAGGGCGTTCTTCGATGCGCGCCACCGACGACAGTGCCACCGGCTTGCCGGCGCTCGATGCAACGTAGATGCTGTTCAGCGCCTCGGGCCCCAACTTGAACTGCGGCGCCACCTCCAGCACCACGCGGTATTGGTTCGATTGCGTGAAGATGGTGGAAATGAGCCGCTGGCCAAAGGCGTTGTACAGCGCGGTGTCGATGCCCGCCACCGTCACGCCCAGCCGGCTGGCCTGGGCGCGGTCGATCTGCACAAAGGCCTGCAGGCCCTGGCTTTGCAGGTCGCTGGCCACATCGGCCAGCTGCGGCAGGGCGCGCATGCGCTGCACCAGGTCAGCGGTGCTGGTCTGCAACTGGGCCATGTCGGGCGACGAAACCAGCAGCTGGTATTGCGTGCGCGCCACGCGGTCTTCGATGGTGAGGTCTTGCACCGGCTGGGCATAGAGGCGAATGCCCGCAATGCCCTGGGTTGAGTCCGCCAGGCGGCGCAGCACCACGGGGGCGCGGTCGCGTTCGGCGTGGGGTTTCAAGTCGATGAGCAGGCGCCCCGTATTGAGCGTGGTGTTGGCCCCGTCCACACCAATGAAGGACGACACACTCTGGACGGCCGGGTCTTGCAGAATGCGCTCGACCAGCTGCTGCTGGCGCTCCGCCATGGCGGCAAACGAGATGGACTGGTCGGCCTCGGTGGTGGCCTGCAGTGTGCCGGTGTCTTGCACCGGAAAGAAGCCCTTGGGCACCAGCACATAGAGCAGCACCGTGAGCACCAGCGTGGCCGCAAACACCAGCCAGGTCAGGCCCCGCCGGTTGAGCACCCACTGCAACGCGCGGCCATAGTGCGCGATGGTGCGGTCAAAAAATCGGCCCGTGGCCTGGTACAGGCGGCCATGGCTTTCTTCGGGCGTGTGGCGCAGCAGGCGGGCGCACAGCATGGGCGTGAGCGTGAGCGACACCACCGCCGACAGCAAGATCGCCACGGCCATGGTGATGGCGAATTCGTGGAACAGGCGCCCCACCACATCGCCCATGAACAAGAGCGGAATCAGCACCGCAATCAGCGAGATGGTGAGCGAGATGATGGTGAAGCCAATCTGCCTGGCACCCTTGAGTGCGGCCTGCAGCGGCGGCTCGCCCTGCTCCACATAGCGGGCGATGTTTTCGATCATCACGATGGCGTCGTCCACCACGAAGCCTGTGGAAATGGTCAACGCCATCAGCGTGAGGTTGTTGATGGAAAAGCCCGCCAGGTGCATCACGCCCAGGGTGCCCACCAGCGACAGCGGCACCGCAAAGCTGGGGATGAGCGTGGCCGAGGCGCTGCGCAAAAACACAAAGATCACCGCCACCACCAGGCCAATGGCCAGGGCCAGCTCGACCTGCATGTCCTTGACCGAGGCGCGGATGGTGGTGGTGCGGTCGGTGAGCACCTGCACATCCAGCGATGCGGGCAGCGTGCTTTGCAGCTGGGGCAGCAGGGCCTTGAGGCGGTCCACCGTCTCGATGACGTTGGCGCCGGGCTGGCGCCGGATGTTGAGGATGACGCCGGCCCTGGACCCTGTCTCGGGCGTGCCTGCCCAGGCGGCCAGGCGGGTGTTCTCAGCGTCGTCCACCGTTTGCGCCACATCGCGCAGGCGGATGGGGTTGCCGTTTTTGAAGGCCAGGATCAGGTCGCGGTATTCCTGCGCGGACTGCAGCTGGTCGTTGGCATCAATGGTCGAGGCGCGCGCGGGCCCGTCAAAGCCGCCCTTGGCCTGCTTGACGTTGGCGGCGGCGATCACGGTGCGCACATCCTCCAGCGTGAGGCCCAGGCTGGCCAGCGCCGTGGGATTGGCCTGGATGCGCACGGCCGGGCGGCGCCCGCCCGCAATGGCCACCAGCCCCACGCCGGTGACCTGCGAGAGCTTGGGCGCCAATCTGTTTTCCACCAGATCATTGACGCGGATCACTGGCAACGAAGGCGAGGTGATGGCCAACGTGAGAATGGGTGCATCCGCCGGGTTGACCTTGCTGTAGATCGGCGGCATGGGCAGATCGTTCGGCAGCAGGTTGCTGCCCGCGTTGATGGCCGCCTGCACCTGCTGCTCGGCCACGTCCAGCGCCATATCGAGCGCAAAACGCAGCGTGATGACCGAGGCCCCGCCCGTGCTGGTGGACGACATCTGCGCCAGCCCCGGCATCTGGCCCAGCTGGCGCTCCAGCGGCGCGGTGACATTCGATGCCATCACATCGGGGCTGGCGCCGGGGTAGAGCGTGGTGACCTGGATGGTGGGGTAGTCCACCTCGGGCAGGGCCGAGATGGGCAGCAACCGGTAGGCCAGCAAGCCGGCAATCAGCAACGCCACCATCAGCAGCGACGTGGCGATGGGGCGCAGGATGAAGAGGCGCGAGAGATTCATGGCAGCAAGGCCCGCATGGCGCGGCGCATGATGTCAGCGCGCAGCGGCAGCGGCCTGGATCACCGCCACCTTGGCGCCTTCGCGCAGGCGATCGATACCGTCGGTCACGACCTGGTCGCCGTCTTTGAGGTCGCCCTCCACGCTGACCCGGTCGCCATCGGTCACGCCCACGCGAATGCGCCGCTGCGTCACGGTGCCACCCGGCTGCACCAGATAGACATAGTTGTTCTGCACCGCCGTGCCGGGCACGGTGAGCGCGTTCGGCAACAGGTTGAGCTGCAGCCGCACGTTGACAAACTGGTTGGGGAACAGCCCGCCGTCCTCATTGGCAAATGCAGCCTTCACCTTGATGGTGCCGGTGGCGGGGTCGATGGCATTGTCGAGCGCGCCCAGGCGTCCGCGTGCCAGGCGATGTTTTTGCTCGCGGTCCCACAGCTCGACGGGCAGTGCGGCGCCTTCGGCCAGGCGTTGCTGGATGGGCGCCAGATGCGCCTCGGGCACTGAAAAGGCCGCGTCGATGGGCTGGACGAGGTTGATGGTGACGATGCCGTTCGCATCGGAGGGGCCAACCACATTGCCCCGGTCGGCCTGGCGCAGGCCAAGGCGCCCGGCAATGGGCGCCGTGATGCGCGTGTAGCCCAGTTGCAGGCGGGCGGCGTCCACTTGCGCCTGGTCGGCGGCCACGGTGCCTTCGAGCTGGCGCACCAGTGCCGCCTGCGTATCCACCTGCTGGGTCGCTATCGAATCCTGTGCCAGCAGGTCTTTGTAGCGCTGCAGATCGAGTTGCGCGTTTTTCAGCAGGGCCTGGTCGCGCTGCAGATTGCCCTGCACCTGGCTCAGCGCGGCCTGGTAGCTGCGCGCATCGATCTCGGCCAGCAACTGGCCTGCCTTGACCTGTTGGCCTTCCTTGAAATGCAGCGCCGTCAGCTCGCCGCCGACCTTGGCCCGCACCACCGCCGTGGCGCGCGCGCTCATGGTGCCGATGGCTTGGACCATCACACGCACGTCTTGGCGCCGCACCAGCCCCACCGACACAGGCTGTACCTGCCCGCCGGCGCTGAAGCGCCCCGGCGTTGTTGTGCCCACGGTTGCCGCGGCCCCATCGGGGCCCGCCTGGCGCTGCGTCCACCACCACCCCCCGCCCGCTGCGAGCGCCAGCACCACCAGCAGCAGCATCCACCACCGCGCTCGCCCGCCCTGGCGCAAGTTGGACCGCAGCGGAGGACAGGGGAAACGGTGGGGCAGCATGGAAAGCGCGGCAAAGTGAAGTCGGGCAATGGTAGCCATCCCCAGCCGCACCCAACATCGTCGCCAACGAATGACGGCTGTTTTGCCCTGGCGTTAGCGGTTGGTGACCAACAACAAACCGCCCGCCCCCATGAAGAACCCGCCCGTGGCCTTGTTCAGGCGCACGACCCCGCGCGAGGTGCGGATGAATCGGCGAATCTGTCGCCCGCCAGTGGCATACACAGCTGTCGAAACGAACTCGCTCGCCAGATAGATCGACCCCAGCACCAAAAACTGCCGAGCAGCAGGCTGGCCCGGATCAATGAACTGCGGAAAGATGGCGGCAAACAGGATGATGGCCTTGGGGTTGGTGATGCCCAGCAGGAATTCCTGGGCGATCAGGGCGCGCAGACTCACGGGCGATTCAGCCACCGAAGCGCCCTCGCCCTCGACCACGCTCAGCCCGCTGAACTCGCGGCTGCGCCAGGCCCGCCAGCCCAGCCAGAAGAGATAAAGGGCGCCCGCCCATTTCACCGCCGTGAACGCCGCTTCGGAAGCCAGCAGCATGGCCCCCAGCCCCACCGCGGATACCACAAGAAAAATGGCAAAAGCGGCCACGCGCCCCAAGGTGGCAATCAGCGCAGCGCCCACACCCGCACGGATGCCGTTGTTCAGCCCGCAGAAATTGTTCGGACCGGGCGTCAGTGAAATGGCCACAGCCACCGGCACAAATAAGAGAGCGTCCATTACAGATCCTGTGGGGCGAAAGCAAAAAAGCGCCAGTCTACCGAGGCAGTGCGGCTGCGTTACACGCCGGGCAAATCCACCACCTGATTCCACGGCACCCCGGCGAGCGCTTCGTAATGGGCCACTACCACCATGCGGCCAGGCTGGGTTCCGTGATGGGCCAGCGCCTTTGCCAGATACGCCACGGAGGACTTGTCCAGCCCCGCGACGGGCTCATCCATGAGCGTGAGCGGCGCGCCAGAGGCCAGCGCCGCCGCCATCAAGACCTTGCGGCGGCTGCCTGCGGACAGCGCATGAAGCGGCTTGTCCAGATGGGGGTGCAGCAAAAACCCTGTGATATGCGCCAAAAGCGCATTGGCATCCCAGGCGCCATGCTGCTGTGACAACCGGGCGAACCAGCCGCGCGCAGTCTGGTCGTTGAGCGCATCCGAGCGCGGGTCGGCCCAAAACACCCGCGCCCGGTACGCATCGGGGTCCGTCTGCCCATTTAGCCCCGCCAGCACCAGCCGGCCCGCCTGCGGCACCAGCTCACCGGCCAGCAGCCGCAGCAGCGTGGTCTTGCCACAGCTTTCATCCCCGCGCACCAGCGTCAGCCCCGGTGACAAAGTAGCGTGAAAGTTGTCAAACACAGCGCAATGCGGGTAGCCAAAAGACAGGCCGAGCACCTGCAGCGAGAGCGATGGGTGGGTCATGAAAATCGGCGATAACGCCCCGTAAGCGCCGCAACGGCGTCGGCAAATCCTGGCATTCTAGAAATCTTGCCGCACTCCACGACAATCTGGCGACACTCCCTGCCCTTTTACAGCCATGCTCCTGCGCTACCTTGATTTCGATTTCAGTGAAGACACCGAAGGCACCGGCACCTTCGATGCCATGGCGAGCGTTGCGCCAGCGCAGGTTGCCGCCTTGCAGGCTGAAATCAGCGCCGTATTGGCATGGGCGCACCAGCACTGGCCCGATGCCTGTGGCCCCGCCGAACACGGTGGTGCATGGCTGTACGACCTGCGGGGCGTGCAGGAGGTCAGCACGCCACTGGTGCTGGAATTTGATGAAACCGCAGGACAACTCCGCACCATGGCGGGCAGCCCCGCTCCACCGCGGACCACCATCACCCTGACGATCAGCGGCAGTGCCGATTTCTGCGCGACACTTCGCGAAGCCTTTGACGTTGAATAGTTCGAGCTCCAATCTGCCGATCAGAACTGCTTTTACGTGGCCAACCCCACCAATGCGCCCGCCCTGTTCGCCAGCAATGCCATGCTGTGCGGCTTCCACTTTCCGTTCCCGGCCTTCGGCCGCTTGGCAGCCTCGGGCAACGGCTACGCCTTCCAACCTGCAGCCTGAAGGGCAGGGCTTCACGTCCATTTTTTCCTATCGCCTGCCTTCCAGCGATGGCGCGGCAAAGGCCTGCTGAAAGACGCTGATTTCGGCTGTGGCCTAATATCCCTCTTTTTTCCACTATCTCAGAGACCTACCATGGGCAACAAGATCGTCACCGAAGCAGACCGCAAGCGCACCCCCCAACCCAAGCCCCTGCCCGGCGTGAGCCTGCCCACGTCTGGCCGTGGTCAGCGCGTGAGCCTGGAGCGTGGTGTTGCAACCCGCAGCAAGAAGAACCCCGGCAAGCGCTCCAAGAAGGGCGGTTGATCGGCACTGTCTCGGCACCAGGCCCTGGCATAAAACAGCCCTCTTCGGAGGGCTTTTTTCTGGGCGAAACACAGGCAGCATGCGCACTGCGAAAGAAAACGCCGCACGCAGACACCGGGCAGACACCGGGCGGCAAACGCCCTTGAGCGCATGCCCGCTATCGCACGCCGCAGACCGTCGCCCCAGGATCGTTGGGCGGCACCTCGCGGTCGTGCTTGGCCTGGGCCACCTGCATATCGCGCGGCAGGGTCACGCCGTTCTTGACCGCCAAAATTTCCGCCATCACGCTCACGGCGATCTCCGGCGGGGTCTTGCTGCCGATGTAGATGCCGATCGGCCCGCGCAGACGTTGCAGGCCCTCTTCGGTCTGCTCGAAATGCTCGATCATGCGGGCCCGGCGGGCCTGGTTGTTGCGGCGCGAGCCAATGCCGCCCACATAAAACGCCTCGGTGTTGAGCGCCTCCAGCAGCGCCAGATCATCGAGCTTGGGGTCGTGCGTGAGGGCCACCACGCAACTGCGGCGGTCGGGCTTGAAGGCCCGCACCACGTCATCGGGCATGTCACTCACCACGGTGGCGCCGGGCACGCTCCAACTGCCCCGGTATTCCTCGCGCGGATCGCACACCGTGACGGCAAAACCGCTGAACAGCGCCATGGTGGCCAGGTATTCGGCCAGTTGGCCCGCCCCGATCAGCAGCATGCGGTACTCGGGGCCAAAGATGTTGGTGAGCTGCACGGCATCCACCACCAGATCGCCGGGGGTGGTTGCCAGCGACAGCGTTGCCACGCCGTCGGCCAGGCGCACGCTGCGCTGCACCAGCCGGCCGGATTCGAGCGCCGCGATCAGCGCGGCCAGGCTGGCGGGATCGGGGTCGTATTCCAGCAGCAACTCCAGCGTGCCGCCGCAGGGCAGGCCAAAGCGGTGCGCCTCGTCGGCAGACACGCCATATTTCACGAACGATGGCGGGCCGCTGGGAATGCGGTGGTCCGCACCGGGACGGGCACCGCCCGGCGGCGCACTCTGCGCATAGGCCTGGGTATGACGGTCAATCAGGTCGTCTTCAATGCAACCGCCCGACACCGAGCCGACCACCGCCCCATCCTCGCACAACGCCATGATCGAACCGACAGGCCGGGGCGATGAGCCCCAGGTACGCACCACCGTGGCCAGCAGCGCGCGCCGGCCGGCAGTACGCCAGCCGTGCAGCGTGCGCAACACCATCACATCCAGGTTTTCCATGGCTTCATCACCCAATCTATTGACACCGTTTTCAACATCACCCTGCGCCGCCGCACCCATTTCCGATGAAACTGGCGCGCCCATTTGGGGAAAGACGCGCAGCAGCACAGAGAGAACTTAGCACCACCACGCTACCAGCACCCACGCCGCCGCGCCGGCCACCCACACCCATACCGGGATGCCACCGGGGGGATTGCCATCGCCCACCGCTGCATCGCGTTGTCTAAGCGCTAAAAAAGTCTTCGGCCATGCCCTTGGCGGCGCCGTCGATCAGGCGCTGGCCCAGCAAGACCCACGCATGGCCCTTACCAAAGCCGGCCACACTCCCGGTCGCTCGCAACGCCATGGCACAGCGCTGCAGGAAGACAGTGCAGGCACCGGGCTATCATCACCGCATGCTGATCGAGACCCTGGGAGCCGCGCACGAGCTGGGCCGCCTGAAAGAAATTCTGGGCGTGATGGTGCGCCACGGATTCGGTGACACGGTGCGCCGCCTGGGCCTGGCCGACCAGCTCGAGCGCGCCGGCCAGGCACTGCACTGGAACCTGGCCGGCGACCTGACCCGCATCGAGCCACCAGTCCAGGTGCGACTGGCGCTGGAAGAACTGGGGCCCACGTTCGTCAAGTTCGGGCAACTCCTGGCAGGCCGCGCCGACCTGTTCGGCCCCGACTGGATCGCCGAGTTTGAAAAGCTCCACAGCCAGGTGCCGGCCGTGCCCCTGGAGCTTCTGCGCCCCCAGCTGCGCGAAGATTTGGGCGGCGAGCCCGAAGAGGTGTTTGCACGCTTTGACACCGAGCCCCTGGCCGCGGCATCGATTGCGCAAGTGCACCGCGCTCAGCTGCACGATGGCAGCGAGGTGGTCGTCAAGATTCGCCGCCCCGGCATCAGCGAGGTGATCGAGGCCGACCTGCGCCTGCTGGAGCGGCTGGCAGCGCTGGCCGAAGCCGAACTGCCCGCGCTACAGCCCTACCGGCCACAGCAGCTGGTGCGCGAATTTGCCCGCTCGCTGCGGCGCGAGCTGAACCTGGCCGGCGAATGCCGCAGTGCCGAGCGCATTGCCGGCAATCTCACCAGCCTGCCTTTCATCGTGGTGCCGCGCGTGCACTGGCAGCACACCAGCGAACGCATCAACGTGCAGCAATTCATCCAGGGCGTGCCTGGCGGGCAGCTCGATGCGCTGACACCCGAAGCCGGTTTTGACCGCACCGTGCTGGCCCGGCGCGGCGCCCAGGCCGTGCTCCAGATGATTGTGCAAGATGGCATCTTCCATGCCGACCCGCATCCGGGCAACGTGTTTTACCTTGCAGGCAACCGCATCGCCTTCATCGACTTTGGCATGGTGGGCCGCCTGTCAGAGCGCAGGCGCATCGAGTTGCTGCAAATGCTGCTGGGCCTGGTAGAGCGCCAGCCGCAGGCGGTGGCCGATGTGCTGCTGGACTGGGCGGGCGACGCCCATGGCGTGGACCCAGGGCAACTGGAGATGGAGGTGGAAGCCTTTGTCGACCAATACCACGGCGTGCCCCTGGCGCAGCTGCAGCTGGGGCAAATGCTGGCCGATGTGACCAGCATCCTGCGCGAACACCACCTGGGCCTGCCGCCCGACCTGGCACTGCTCATCAAGGCCTTTATTTCGCTGGAAGGCATGGGGCGCAATCTCGACCCGCAATTTCACATGACCACCGAAGCCCTGCCGCTACTGCGCCAGGTGCTGCGCGCACGCTACCAGCCGCGCGCACTGGCCGGCCGCGCCTGGCAGACCTTGCGCCGGGCGCTCGACACCGCAGAGCAATTGCCCGACGACCTGGCACGCCTGCTGCGCAACGCACGCCGGGGCCGCCTGCAGGTGGGCATCGAGCTGGCCCACCTCAAGCGGGTGGGCGACCAGATCGACCGCTCTGCCAACCGGCTCGCAATGGCACTGATCATTGCCGCCCTCATCATTGGCTCTTCCATCGTGATGACCGTGCAGGGCGGGCCCACGCTGTTCGGGCTGCCGGCCTTTGGCTTTCTCGGCTTCTTTGGCGCCGTGGTCTGCGGGTTGTGGCTGATGCGCGCCATCTGGCGCAGCAGCAGGGACCGGTAGCCCCCTGATGCGCCCAGTGCCTTCCCCAGAGGAGGACGCCCCCGGCCCCGGTGGCCTGGCAAATCCAGTTCCACTGGTCGCACGGGTTGGGGCACGCCAGGGGCTGGACCGCTGGATCTTTTTGAATGGCCTTGTTTGACGCGCTTAGACGCGCGACTTGTTACTTCGCAGCGTTCGGGAAGAACAGCTGCTCGCCGCCAATCTTGTAGTTGGCAATCGCCGTCTGGCCTGCGGGCGAGACCACCCAGTCCACGAATTTCTGCGCGTCCTGCGCCTTCACATGCGGGTGCCGGGCGGGGTTCACCACCATCACGCCATACTGGTTGAACAGGCGCGTGTCGCCCTCCACCAGCACGGCCAGATCGGCGCGGTTCTTGAAGTTGAGCCAGGTGCCGCGGTCGGCCAGCGCATAGGCGCCGCTGGATGCCGCAATGTTGAGCGCCGGGCCCATGCCACAGCCGCATTCCTTGTAGCCGCTGCCCTTGGCGGCATCGGCGCCGGCCAGCTTCCAGTAGCGCAGCTCGGCGGCGTGCGTGCCGCTCTTGTCGCCGCGCGAGACAAAATCGCCGTTGCCAGCGGCCAGCTTTTTCAGCGCATCCACGATGTCCTTGCCCTTGACACCGGCGGGATCGTTCTTGGGACCCACCAGGATGAAGTCGTTGTACATCACGGGGTAACGCTTCACGCCCCAGCCGTCGGCGACAAACTTTTCTTCGGCCACCTGGTCGTGCACGAAAAGCACATCCGCATCGCCGCGGCGCGCCGTGTCGAGCGCCTGCCCCGTGCCCAGGGCCACCACCTTCACATCCAGCCCGCTGGCCTTCTTGAACTCGGGCAGCAGATAACCGAACAGGCCCGACTGCTCGGTGGACGTGGTGGACGCCATGGTGATGGACTGCGCATGGGCAGCCCCACCAACTACAAAAACGATAGCTGGAAGCGCTTTACCAATAAGCGCCAGAGGCCAAAAAGACTTTAAATTCTTCATACCATTTCTCCTTTGACAAACAATCGCGCGGCGTCGGGCAAGGGGCCGTTGAAAAAATCGTGCACGGGCAAATCGGCCAGCACACAGCCGTGTTCCAGATAAATCACCCGGCTGGCCAGCCGCTTGACCTGGCCCAGGTTGTGGCTGCTGAAAACCATGGTTACAGGGTGGCCCGGGCCCGCCTGGCCATGGCTGGCGGCAAGGTCGGCCATCAGCAGCTCGACCTCGCGCTTGGCATGGGGGTCGAGGCTGGCGGTGGGCTCGTCGAGCAGCAGCACATCGGGCCGCAGCGCCCAGGCCCGCGCCAGCGCCACCCTTTGCTGCTGGCCGCCCGAGAGGGTGCGCGCGTTTTGTGCGGCAATGCCTTCGAGCCCCACGCGCTGCAAGGCCGCCAGTGCCAGCGCCCGCGCCTCGCGCCAGCGCACGCCGTGCAGCCACAGGCCCAGCGCCACGTTGTGCTGGGCGCTGGTGCGCAGCATGTGCGGGCGCTGGAACAGCATGGCCTGCCGCACGCCAGGGTCGTGCGACAAGCGCCCGCTGCTGGGTTTCGCCAGGCCGTGCAGCACGCGCAGCAGCGTGCTCTTGCCACAGCCATTGGCGCCGATCAACGCAACACGTTCGCCCAAGGACACCGTCAGATTCACACCGTGGAGCGCCTGCACCGGGCCATAGCGCACGCCCACGCCGTGCAGGGAGAAAACCGGAGGCTGGTCGGGCACGGCCACCGGTGCCCGGGCAACCGTCTGCGCATCGGGCCACAGAGCAGCGGCAGGCGCGACGCTCATGCCAGCACTCCGGGCAGGGCGCCCCGCGAGGTGCCATCCACGCCTTCGCGCCAGCGCCGCAACGCAGCAATCAGCACGTTCAGCGCCAGCACCACCGCCAGCAGCACCAGCCCCAGGGCCAGGGCCAGCGGCAGGTCGCCCTTGCTGGTTTCGAGGGCGATGGCAGTGGTCATCACGCGCGTGAAACCGTCGATGTTGCCGCCCACGATCATCACGGCGCCCACCTCGGAAATGGCGCGCCCAAACGATGCAATCAGCACCGTCAGCAGGGCATAGCGCTCGTCCCAGGCCAGCAGCAGGCTGCGCATCACGGTGCCCGCGCCGATCGATTGCAATTGCTCGCCATGGCCGCGCTCGGCATCGGCCACCAACTGGCAGGTCAGGGCCGTGACCACGGGCAGCACCAGCAGGGTCTGGGCGATCACCATCGCCTTGAACGTGAAAAGCCAGCCCAGGGCGCCAAACGGGCCGCTGCGCGACAGCAGCAGATAAACCACCAGCCCGACCACCACCGAAGGCACGGCCAGCATGGTGTTGAGCCAGGCCAGCACGGCGCCCCGGCCCGCAAACCGCGCCACGCCCAGCCACGCGCCCAGCACCAGCCCGGCACCGCAGGCCAGCAGGCAGGCCGTGCCGCTGACAGCAAGAGAGCGGCCCACAATGGTCCACAAGACGGGGTCGGCCGAAAGCGTGAGGTGCAGCGCCGTGATGGCGCTTTCAGAGAGAGTGGACATGGATTCGACTATCGTATGCACCGAATCAAAATCCAGCGATATGAACACCTGTGCATAGGGTCCAACTTCACTACACGCTCAGCCGCGATGCCGGCGACGCCCTGATCCGCAACCCGCTGCCCGAGATGCTGCAGGCGGTGGCGCAGCAGGGCTCCATCTCGGCCGCGGCGCGCACGCTGGGGCTGTCTTATCGCCATGTGTGGGGCGCCCTCAAGCGCTGGGAAGACCAGCTGGGCGGCGAGCTCGTTACCTGGGGCAAGGGCCAGTCGGCCCAACTCAGCGAGTTCGGCACCAAGCTGCTGTGGGCCGAGCGCCAGGCCCAGGCGCGTCTGGCACCGCAGATTGCCGCGCTGCACGCGGATCTGGAGCGCGCCTTTGCCGTGGCGTTTGACGACAGTACCCATGTGCTGACCCTGTATGCCAGCCACGACGATGCCCTGGGCGCGCTGCGCGCCCACGCCGCCATGCCCGGCGAGGGTGGCGCGCTGCACCTCGATATCCGCTTCACCGGCAGCGTGGACGCCATCCGCGCGCTCAACGAGGGCCGGTGCACGCTGGCAGGGTTTCACACACTCGAAGACCCCGCGGCCGATTCGCTGGCGGCACGCACCTACCGCCCGCTGCTGCAACCGGGGCGGCACAAGATCATTGGCTTTGCGCGGCGCACCCAGGGGCTGATCGTTGCGCGCGGCAATCCCTTGGGGCTGCACACCCTGGCCGATGTGGCGCGCACCGGCGCCCGGTTTGTGAACCGGCCGCTGGGCACCGGCACCCGCGTGCTGCTGGGCGACCTGCTGGCCATGGCCGGGCTCACCCCCGAAGACATCACCGGCTATGACCTGAACGAGCCGTCGCACGGCGCCGTGGCGCAGGCTGTGGCGGCCGGTGCGGCCGACGTGGGCATGGGCATTGCCCTGGCGGCCCATGCCCGGGGGCTGGATTTTGTGCCCCTGGTGCATGAGCGCTACCACCTGGCCTGCCTCAAATCCACGCTGGACCAACCCGCCACGCGGGCATTGCGCCACCTGCTGCAAACACCCGAGTGGCTGGCGCACATGCAGACGCTGCCGGGCTACACCCCCTTGCACTGCGGCGAAGTATTGGCCATGAGCACGGTGCTGCCGTGGTGGCGATTCAGCAGTCGCAAGCGGGGCGCAGACCCTAGGCATAAACCCTGATTGCTATGCTTTTAGAAGCTGCTAAATCAGCCACCGCAAAGGGATAACACCGTCACGCTGCCGTCAGCCTGCGCCTACAGTGCTCCGTAGAATCGCGCGGTTGTCAAAATTCGTCGATCCCGCGCGCCCCTGAGCGACCGGGCGGGCATGTCGCACGCACAGCTTTCAGATTGGAGACGCCCATGCAGGCTTTACTCAAACTTTCACGCGCCATAGACGCACTCAACGCCTTTGTCGGCAAGTACGTCATCTGGCTCATTTTCGCGGCCACCGCCGTGAGCGCCATCAACGCGCTGGTGCGCAAGATTTTCGGGGTCAGCTCCAATGCGTTTCTGGAAGCGCAGTGGTACCTGTTTGCCTGGTCTTTCCTGGTGGCAGCCGGGTTCACGCTGCTGCACCGCGAGCATGTGCGCATTGATGTGGTCAACAGCCGGTTACCGAAGCGCGTACAGGTGTGGATCGACATCGTGGGCTTTGCGCTTTTTCTGACGCCGCTGTGCATCGTGGTGCTGTACCTGAGCGTGCCTCTGGTCGTGCAGATGTACCAGACCGGCGAAATGTCGGGCAACCCCGGTGGCCTGATCCGCTGGCCCGTGTGGGTGGCGCTGCCCGTGGGCTTCACGCTGCTGATGCTGCAAGGCTGGTCCGAGCTGATCAAGCGCATTGCCTTCCTGCGCGGCCAGGGCCCCGACCCCATGGGCCGCCTGGTCGAGAAATCGTCCGAAGAGGAGCTGGTCGAAATCCTGCGCCAGCAACAGGAAGCAGCTGATGCCGCCGCCGCTGCCGCTGCGGGCACCACCCCACCCGCCACGCCCACACGCTGAGCCCACGGAGCATCTTCATCATGGAATTCTTCGCGACCAATTTCGCCCCCTTCATGTTTGCGGGGCTGATCCTGTTCCTGCTGCTGGGCTTCCCGGTGGCCTTCAGCCTGGGCGCCTGCGGCCTGTTCTTCGGTTTTGTCGGTATCGAGATGGGCATTTTCCCCAGCTCGGTGCTGGCCTGGCTGCCCCAGCGCCTCATTGGCATCATGGCCAACGACACCTTGCTGGCCGTTCCCTTCTTCACGCTCATGGGGCTGATACTGGAGCGCAGCGGCATGGCCGAGGACTTGCTCGACACCGTGGGCCAGGTCTTTGGCCCCATGCGCGGCGGTCTGGCTCTGGCCGTGATCTTTGTGGGCGCCCTGCTGGCTGCCACCACCGGCGTGGTAGCGGCATCGGTGATCTCCATGGGCCTGATCTCGCTGCCCATCATGCTGCGCTACGGCTATGACCGCCGGCTGACCAGCGGCGTGATTGCCGCCTCCGGCACGCTGGCCCAGATCATTCCGCCGTCACTGGTGCTGATCCTGATGGCCGACCAGCTGGGCAAGAGCGTGGGCGACATGTACAAGGGCGCCTTCCTCCCCGGCTTCATGCTGATGGGCATGTATGTGCTGTATGTGATGTTTCTGGCGGTGTTCAAGCCCCACCAGGTGCCCGCCCTGCCGCCGGAAGCGCGCACCTACCGCGAACCCAACGGCAGCGGCGGCTACACCTCGCTGGCCATTCTGGCCGCGCTGTCGGCCACCGTGTCGATCTTCCTGGCGCGCCACATGGCCGACGTGCACAGCTGGTGGCAAGGCGAACTGGTCACATCCGTGGCCACCGACGAAAAGGTCGTGGTCGCCATGTGCGGTGGCACGGCGGTGGCGCTGGTCATTGCACTGCTCAACAAGGGTTTCAAGCTGGGCTTGCTCTCGCGCCTGGCAGAACGCGTGACCTTTGTGCTGATCCCGCCGCTGCTGCTGATCTTTCTGGTGCTGGGCACGATCTTTTTGGGCATTGCCACGCCCACCGAAGGCGGCGCCATGGGTGCCATGGGCGCGTTGATCATGGGCTGGGCACGCAAGCGCCTGGACATGAAGCTGCTCAAGCAGGCCCTCGCCTCCACCACCAAGCTGTCGAGCTTCGTGATGTTCATCCTGATTGGCGCCACCACGTTCAGCCTGGTGTTCCAGGCGGCCGACGGCCCTGTCTGGGTGGAGCATCTGCTGACCACGTTGCCTGGCGGCCAGGTCGGCTTCCTGATCGCGGTGAACCTGATGGTGTTCTTCCTGGCGTTCTTCCTCGACTACTTCGAGCTGTCGTTCATCGTGGTGCCCCTGCTCGCGCCCGTGGCAGACAAGCTGGGCATCGACCTGATCTGGTTTGGTGTGCTGCTGGCGGTGAACATGCAGACCTCCTTCATGCACCCGCCGTTTGGCTTTGCGCTGTTCTTCCTGCGCTCGGTGGCCCCCGACAAGCCCTACATCGACCGCGTCACGCGCAAGACCATGCAGCCCGTCACCACGATGCAGATCTACCGGGGCGCCATTCCGTTCCTGCTGATCCAGCTGACCATGGTGGGCCTTCTGATTGCGTTCCCCGGGATCGTCACGGGTGCGCTGGACGCCAAGGTGGAATACAACATGGAGAGCATTGGCGACCAGATGCGCGACACCCTGGGCGGGCCGGCCGAGAGTGAACCCTATGGCCAGGAGCCGTATGGCGCCAGCGAGGAGCCGGCTCCTGCCGCTGAAACACCAGCGCCCGATGCCGCACCACCCATGCCAGAACCGGACGCAGCCCCCGCCGACGATCCCCTGAAGGCCATGGAAGACGCCCTGAAGAAGCCGACGAACTAACCCCGTCGGCACACAGCCACCTGACCCAGAGTGGGCCGCCATCAAATGGCGGCAGCCCACTCCATCCATAAAGGCCCTGCGGGGCCTTATTTTTTTATGGCGTGACCCGCAGGTGCGCCGCCGGAACACCAAAGAAAAAGCCGCGTCATGCGCGGCTTGGTGGGTAGCTGACGGCCCTCACGGGCCGTCAAGAGCAACGGGTCGTCAGATCTTGACGCTGTTCATGTACTGGTTGTAAGGGAACTCGGAGAAGCGGTTCCACAAGATCTGGTCGCGCTGGAAGGTGCGCATGTCTTCGTAGATCTTCTTGAACTCGGGCGACTTGGCGGTGTGCTCTGCGTACACCTCCATGCAGGCCTTGAAGCCGGCGTCGATGACCGCCTTGGGGAAGGCCGTGAGCTTGGTCTTTTCAGCCACCAACTTCTTCAATGCGATCGGGTTGTAGGCGTCGTACTTGGCGGTCATGTCGGTGGCAGACGCCGTCATGGCGGCCTTCAGGATGGCCTTGTTTTCTTCGGACAGCGCGGCGAATTTCTTGTTGTTGACAAAGAATTCCAGGTCAGCGCCGCCTTCCCACCAGCCGGGGTAGTAGTAGAAGGGAGCAACCTTGTTGAAGCCCAGCTTGGCATCGTCGTATGGGCCAACGAACTCGGCGGCATCCAGGGTGCCTTTTTCAAGCGCCTGGTACACATCGCCGGCCGGCATGTTCTGCGAGACCACGCCCAGCTTGGCCATGGCCTCGCCGAACACGCCGCCACCCATGCGCATTTTCAGGCCCTTGAGGTCGGCAGCGGTCTTGATTTCCTTGCGGTACCAGCCGCCCATCTGCGTGCCGGTGTTGCCCGCACTGGCGGTGTGAAAGTTGTACTTCTCAAAGAAGGCATCCAGCAGCTTGCCGCCATTGCCGTATTTTTTCCAGGACGTGCTCTGGCGCGCCGTCAGGCCGAAAGGCACTGCGCAGCTGAACGCAAAGACGGGGTCCTTGCCGGTGAAGTAGTAGGCCGCAGACTGCGCCATGTCGATGGTGTCCGATTGCAGCGCATCAACCACGCCGAAAGCGGGCATCAGCTCGCCCGCAGGGTGCACGGAAATTTCAAACTTGCCGCCGGACATCGCCTTGACGTTCTTGGACAGCAACTCGGCGCTGCCGAAGATGGTGTCCAGCGACTTGGGGAAGCTGGAAGCCAGACGCCAGCGCACTGCGGCCTGGGCGTGAACAGCAGGCGCAACGCCAGCGGCCAGCACACCGGCAATGCCCGTGTGCTTGATAAGTGAGCGACGATCCATGAGGTTCTCTCCGAAGTATTGTTTGCAGAACTCGACCAGCATAGGGATTGCATTGCCAGCCGAGGGTTTAACGAGCCGAAATCGATTGTAAGAACATGCCCACCCCGCCTCTTGCGGGTTTTCCCCCGCAGGGGCCGCAAGCGGCGCAAGGCTTCAGCCTTTTGCAAGCATCGCGGGCTTGCCGCCGCGCTCGGCCTGTCAGATCCGCTGCGTTGACATGAAGCTGTCAAAGCGCGCCTCGGCAAAGCGAAACCAGAAGATCTGATCGCGCTGAAAGTTGCGCATGTCTGCGTAGATCTTTTTCCACTCAGGGCTGCGGGAATCGTTCTGCGCAAACACCTCCATCGCCGACCGAAACGCAGCGTCCAGCACCGGCAATGGAAACGGCAGCACCTTGGTTCTGGCCATGACCAGTTGCTTGAGTGCATTGGGGTTCAAGGCGTCGTACTTGGCCAGCATGTCGGCATGGGCCAATGAAGCAGCCGCGTTGACAATGGCCTTCAAATCGGCCGGGAGCGCATCGTAGGCCTTGCGATGGATGAAGAAATCCAGCTCCAGCCCGCCCTCCCACCAGCCCGGATAGTAATAGTAGGGCGCAACCTTGTGGAACCCCAGTTTCTGGTCGTCATAAGGCCCGACCCATTCCGCAGCGTCAATGCTGCGCTGGTGCAAGGCCTGGTAAATGTCGCCGCCCGGCATGTCCAGCGCAACCGCACCCATCCGGGTCATCACATCGCCCACCAGCCCACCTCCCAAGCGCATCCGCATGCCCTTGAAGTCGGCGACACCCCGGATCTCCTTGAGGTACCAGCCGCCCATCTGCGTACCAGTATTGCCACCGGCAAAGCTGAGCAGGTTGTAGCCCGCATAAAAATCGTCCATCAGCCGCCGTCCGTTGCCGTGCAGCATCCAGGCATTCATTTGCCGCGCATTGAACCCGAACGGGATGGCCGACCCCAGGGCGAACGCCTGGTTGCGGCCATAGAAGTAATAAGGTGCCGTGTGGGCCATTTCCACCGTGCCGCTTTGCACCGCATCGAGCACATCGAACGCGGGAACCAGCGCTCCGGCGGCATGCACCGCAACTTCAAACCGGCCCGCCGACAGGGCCTTGACGGCTTTGGAAAAAACCTCGGCGCCACCGTAGATGGTGTCCAGCGACTTGGGGAAGCTGGACGCCAGGCGCCACCGCACGGCGGCCTGGGCATGCACAGCGGGGGCCAGGCCCGTCGCCAGAACGCTGGCAATGCCGGCATGCCGAATGGCAGAACGACGATCCATGGGGCTTGAATTCAGCTACGGTGCAACGCCACGCGGCACGGGTCAGCCGGGGCTGAAATGCCCGCGAATGGCGTTCTCGATGCCGGTTGCGTCCAGCCCCTGCAGCGCCAGCAATTTGACCGGATCACCATGCTCGATGAACACATCGGGTAACCCCAGTTGCAACACGGGCAACACCACCTTGGCGGCGGCCAGCGCCTCCAGCACGGCGCTACCCGCGCCACCCAGGATGGCGCCCTCTTCCAGAGTAACGAGCGCGTCGTGGCGCGCCGCCACATCGAGCAGCAGATCATGGTCGAGCGGCTTGGCCCAGCGCATGTTGACCACCGTGGCATCGAGTGCCTCGGCCGCCTGCAGCGCCGGGTACAGCAAGGTGCCAAAGGCCAAAATCGCAATGCGCGGCGCCCCTGCATCGGCCCCGCCTGCCTTGCGCTCGCGGCGGATTTCGCCCTTGCCGAACGGCAGGCCTTCCAGCCCCCGCAGGGGTGCCACGCCCGCACCACTGCCGCGCGGGTAGCGCACGGCAACGGGATGGTCCTGCGCGAACGCGGTGCTCAGCAGCTGGCGACATTCGCGCTCGTCGGCCGGGCAGGCCATGCTCATGTTGGGAATGCAGCGCACAAAGGGGATGTCGTAGGCGCCCGCATGGGTGGCGCCATCGGCCCCCACAAGGCCGGCGCGGTCCAGCGCAAACACCACGGGCAGGTTCTGCAGCGCCACGTCGTGGATCATCTGGTCATAGCCGCGCTGCAAAAAGGTGGAATAGATCGCCACCACGGGCTTGACGCCCTCGCAAGCCATGCCAGCCGCGAAGGTGATGGCATGCTGCTCGGCAATGCCCACGTCGTAATAGCGGTCGGGAAAACGCTTTTCAAACTCGACCATGCCCGAACCCTCGCGCATGGCCGGGGTGATGCCCACCAGCCGATTGTCTTGCGCCGCCATGTCGCACAGCCACTCGCCAAACACCTGCGTGAAGGTCTGCTTGGGCGCGGCCGTGCTCTTGACCAGGCCCACGGCCGGGTCAAACTTGCCGGGGCCGTGGTAGGCCACGGGATCGGCCTCGGCCAGCTTGTAGCCCTGGCCTTTCTTGGTGACCACATGCAGGAACTGCGGGCCTTTGAGGCCCTTGATGTTTTCCAGCGTGGGGATGAGCGAATCGAGGTCATGCCCGTCAATCGGGCCGATGTAGTTGAAGCCGAATTTCTCGAACAACGTGGCCGGCACCACCATGCCCTTGGCCTGCTGCTCCAGGCGCTTGGCCAGCTCGAGCAGCGGCGGCGCGTTCTTGAGCACGCTCTTGCCCACGTTCTTGGCGGCCGCGTAAAACTGCCCGCTCATGAGCTGGGCCAGGTACCGGTTGAGCGCGCCCACGGGCGGGCTGATGCTCATGTCGTTGTCGTTCAGGATGACGAGCAGGTTGGCATCGGCCACACCGGCGTTGTTCAAGGCCTCGAAGGCCATGCCCGCCGTCATGGCACCGTCGCCAATGATGGCCACGGCATGCCGGTCTTCGCCCTTGCGCTTGGCGGCCAGCGCCATGCCGAGTGCGGCCGAGATGCTGGTGCTCGAATGCGCCGTGCCAAAGGTGTCGTAAACGCTTTCCGCACGCTGCGGAAAGCCCGAGATGCCGCCGAGCTGGCGCAGCGTGTGCATGCGGTCGCGCCGGCCGGTCAGGATCTTGTGCGGATAGGTCTGGTGACCCACATCCCACACCAGCCGGTCTTCGGGCGTGTGGAACACATGGTGCAGCGCCACGGTGAGCTCCACGGTGCCCAGGTTGGAGCTCAGGTGCCCCCCCGTCTGGGACACGCTCTGGATCACGAACGCACGCAACTCGGTGGCCAATTGCTTGAGGTCGGCGCGCGACAGGCGGCGCAGGTCAGCAGGGTCGTTGATGGTCTGCAGCAGGGGGAAGGATGTCGTGGACATTTACTATTATTTTGATAGCTAATAGCGCTTTATACATAAGCGCTAGAGGCCAATTAGACATTCAAAGCATGGGTATCGCACCAGAACGGGGATTCTTCAATAGGATCGGTTCACCACCATGTCGGCCAGCGCCGCCAGTGCACGCGTGTCGGCCAGGCCCGAGGCCGCCAGCGCAGCGTGCGCCTGTGCCAGCAGCTCCTGCGCATGGGCCTGCGCCGGGGCCAAGCCGAGCAGCGAGACATAGGTGGGCTTGTCGCTCGCGGCATCCTTGCCCGCGGTCTTGCCCAGCGTGGCCGAGTCGGCGACCACATCCAGGATATCGTCCACCACCTGAAACGCCAGACCGAGCGCCGCGCCGTAGTCCGCCAGCGCCTTGTGCGCTGCGGCGCCGGCCGCGCCACAGGCCGCGCCCATCATCACGCTGGCCTGCAGCAGCGCCCCGGTTTTCAGGCGGTGCATGTGGCGCAACTGCTCCTGCGTCAGCGCCAGCCCCACGCTGGCCAGGTCGATCGCCTGCCCGCCCGCCATGCCCGCCGACCCGGCAGCGCGCGCCAGCTGGCGGCACAGCGTGGCCTGCACGGCCGGGGGAATGCACTCGTCGTCCGGCGTGAGCAGTTCAAAGGCAAACGCCTGCAGGGCATCGCCCGCCAGCAAGGCCTGCGCCTCGCCAAACTGCACATGCACCGTGGGCTTGCCCCGGCGCAGCACATCGTTGTCCATGCAGGGCATGTCGTCGTGCACCAGCGAATAGGCATGGATCAGCTCGACGGCGCACGCGGCCCGCAGGGCCGCTTCGTTCATTTCGGCGCGCAGCGCCGCTTCGCGGCCTGCATCGCCAGCGCCGCAATGCACAGCCTCGAAGGCCGCCAGCGCCAGCAGCGGCCGCAGGCGCTTGCCGCCATCGAGCACCGCGTAGCGCATGGCCTCACCCAGACCGGCAGGAGCGCCCTCTCCCACCCACTGGCCCAGGGCCTGCTCAACCCGATCGAGGTGATGCCGGCTCCAGCCGACCAGATCAAAAACCTTTGGGTCACTGCGCTGCACGGCCATCATTCCTGCGTCCATGGCTGCAGCGTGCCTTCGTCCAGCACCTTGATCTGGTCCTGCACCGCGTCGAGCCGGTGGCGACAAAAGGCCAGCAGGGTGGCCCCACGCTGGTAGCCGGCCAGCATCTGGTCCAGCGGCAGCTGACCCGACTCGATGCGGCCCACGAGCTGCTCCAGCTCTTCCAGCGCCGCTTCATAGCTGGCAGGTTCGGCGGGCGGGGCGTTGGAGGCTGAGGCCTTGGGCATGGGCAGGAGGGCAGAAGTTGCGCGGGTGAAACGGGCGATTTTAGGCGCAGCGCCTGGCGCGGCGCAGCCACCCGTCCGCAAGGGGACTTTGCACCCGGGTTGCGGCGGTAAGTATCTGCGGCGCGCGAACCACCCCCAAGCCGTGCAGCGGCCACATGACTTACCGTAATGGGCAATACACGCATGGGGGATGCGGGAATAACCACACCGCCTATAATCCCATTCCCTTCGAGCCGGCTACCCACCCTAGCCGGTTTTCTTTTTCCAGATGCGCCCCGGCGCACCTCCCGCACTTTCTCCCTGTGGGGAGTCTTTAGGTCAGGTCACCCATGTCTGATTTAAGTCTTCGACTGCAGCAGGCCGCAAGCCAACTACCAGTTTCAAGCTACTTTGACGAGGCGCTGTTCCAGCGCGAATTGGAAACCATCTTCCAGCGCGGGCCCCGCTATGTGGGGCACCAGCTTTCCGTGCCCAATCCGGGCGACTACCACGCTCTGCCCCAGGAGGGCGAGGGGCGCGCGCTGGTGCGCAACGCCCAGGGCGGCCTGGAGCTGATCTCCAACGTCTGCCGCCACCGCCAGGCCGTGATGCTCAAGGGCCGTGGCTCGCTCAACACCCAGCAAAAGGGCAGCGCGGGCGGCAACATTGTGTGCCCCTTGCACCGCTGGACGTACAGCCCCCAGGGCGAGCTGCTGGGCGCACCGCATTTCGCGCACGACCCCTGCCTGAACCTCAACAACTACAAGCTGCGTGAGTGGAACGGCTTGCTGTTTGAAGACAACGGCTATGACGTGGCCGCCGACCTGGCCCAGATGGGCCCGCGCTCCGACCTCGACTTCGATGGTTATGTGCTCGACCACATCGAGCTGCACGAGTGCAACTACAACTGGAAGACCTTTATCGAGGTCTATCTGGAGGACTACCACGTCGGCCCCTTCCATCCCGGCCTGGGCAGTTTTGTCACCTGCGACGACCTGCGCTGGGAGCTGGGCAAAAACTACTCGGTGCAGACCGTGGGCGTGGCCAATCGCCTGGGCAAGGCGGGCAGCCCCGTGTACGAGCGCTGGCACGAGGCGCTGCTGGCCTACCGCGAAGGCAAACCGCCCAAGCACGGCGCCATTTGGCTCACGCTGTATCCGCACATCATGGTCGAGTGGTATCCGCATGTGCTCACCGTGTCCACGCTGCACCCGGTCAGCCCGACCAAGACACTGAACATGGTGGAGTTTTACTACCCCGAGGAAATCGCCGCCTTCGAGCGCGAATTTGTCGAGGCGCAAAAGGCCGCCTACATGGAAACCTGCATCGAGGACGACGAGATCGGCGAGCGCATGGACGCGGGCCGCAAGGCCCTGCTGGCGCGCGGTGACAACGAAGTGGGCCCTTACCAGAGCCCCATGGAAGACGGCATGCAGCACTTTCACGAGTGGTACCGCCAAGCCATGCACACGGCAACGCCAAAGGCCTGAATACAGCCCCCCAACGCACCCAACCCGCCAGACAGCGCCTCTATGCTCTGATTAAAATAGCTGCCAACGCTTGCCAAACAAGCGCTGGCGGCTTTTTTACTTCTCAACCCCATTGATTCATCGGATTCCATGCAAGCCCTCTGGATGGTGTTGGCCGCGTTCCTGTTTGCCAGCATGGGTGTGTGCGTCAAGATCGCATCGGCCCACTTCAACGCAGCCGAGCTGGTCTGCTATCGCGGCCTCATCGGCATCGCGATCCTCTGGCTGCTGTCGCGCTCCCAGCGCGTAACGCTGGGCACGCAATACCCCGGCATGCACGCCTGGCGCAGCCTGGTCGGCGTGGCGTCGATGGGCGCCTGGTTCTACGCCATTGCCCACCTGCCACTGGCCACCGCCATGACGCTCAACTACATGAGCAGTGTGTGGATTGCCGCCTTTCTGGTGGGCGGCGCGCTGCTGGCCTGGCGCCCTTCGGCCGCGTCGCCGCGCCCGGCATTCCAGGGCCCGCTGGTGCTGACGGTGCTGACCGGCTTTGTCGGCGTGGTGATGATGCTGCGCCCCAGCCTTGACCAAAACCAGGCCTTTGCCGGCCTGATCGGGCTCATGTCGGGTATGACATCGGCCTTTGCCTACATGCAGGTGGTGGCCCTGTCGCGGCTGGGCGAGCCCGAATCACGCACGGTGTTCTATTTTGCGGTGGGCTCGGCCGTGGCCGGGGGCCTGGCCTTGCTGCTGACCGGCACCTCGCCCTGGCCGGGCTGGCCCGCCCTGTGGCTGCTGCCCATCGGCGCGCTGGCCGCTGGCGGGCAGCTGTGCATGACACGCGCCTATGCCAGCGCCAAAACCCCGCGCGGCACCCTGGTGGTGGCCAATCTGCAGTATTCGGGCATTGTGTTCGCGGCCATTTACAGCGTGGCGCTATTTGGCGACCGGATTTCCCCCATGGGCTGGGTCGGCATGGTGCTGATCGTAGGCAGCGGCATCGTGGCCACCGTGCTGCGCACCCGCGCCGCACCGGGGGCACCGGCCGAGGAACATTGACACAATGGCGGCAGTCCTTTTGCCTCCACCTTCGCCCTGGCGCCTGCGCGCACCCCACCGCCCATGACCTGCACCACCCTGCTATCCGCCCCCGGCCTGCAATCCCTGATCGCCAGCGGTGCGCCGCTGATGGTGTTCGACTGCAGCTTTGACCTGGCCCAGCCCTGCGCCGGTGCGCAGCACTATGCCGACGCCCACATCCCCGGCGCCATCTATGCCAACCTGGACACCGACCTGAGCGCCCCGCACGGCGCACCCGGCGCCACGGGCACCGTCACCGCGCAAGAGGCCGACGCCCCCGCCTCGGGCGGCCGCCACCCGCTACCCAGCCGCGAGCGCTTTGCCGTCTGGCTGTCGAGCGTGGGCTTTGCCAACGGCATGCAGGCCGTGGTGTACGACCGCAACGGCGCCAACTACTGTGGTCGCCTGTGGTGGATGCTCAAGTGGGCCGGGCACGATGCGGTGGCGGTGCTCGACGGCGGCCTGCAGGCCTGGCAGGCCGCGGGCGGCGCCCTCGCCAGCGGGGCCGAACCCGCCCGTTTCCAGTCCAACTTTGAGCTGCACGCCCCCCTGCGCCAACTGGCCAGCGCAGACGATGTGCTGGCGGCACTGCGGCAACCGGGCCAGACGCTGATCGATGCGCGCGGCGCGCCCCGTTACCGCGGCGAAATCGAGCCCCTGGACCCGGTAGCCGGGCATATTCCGGGCGCCCTCAACCGGCCGTTCACCGAGAACATCGGCGCCGACGGCCACTTCAAGCCTGCGGCCGTGTTGCGCGCCGAATTCGAAACCCTGCTCGCGGGCCGCGACCCGGCCACCGTGGTCCACCAGTGCGGCAGCGGCGTGAGCGCCCTGCCCAACATGCTGGCCATGGAAGTGGCCGGACTCGGAAAAACCACGCTTTTTGCGGGCAGCTGGAGCGAATGGTGCAGCGACCCTTCACGCCCCGTGGAGCGCGGTTAAGAAAGTGTTCAGGATCTAGCGCCTGGCGACGGCTGTGTGCAGCAGGCCGCTGGCCTGCGCCAATGGGGTGATGGGGCTACGGCGCGCGTAAGGCAAATTCCTACAAACCCCACCCCGAAACCAGACGCGCGGCACAGCCAAACCCCGACTTAATTTTTGATTGGGGCAGTTTCACAATCCATTTCAACGGATCACGCACAACCTGCAGTCTGCAGGCAACGCAAGAACCGGCCATGAAAAGGAAAGCTGCCATGACCAACGAACAACTGCTCGCCGAAATTCGCGAAGCCAACCTCACTTACCTGATGCTGGCGCAAAACCTGATTCGCCACGACAAGGCCGAAGCAGTGTTCCGTCTGGGCATGAACGAAGACGCTGCCGATATTCTGGCATCGCTGTCGGCAGCGCAAGTGCTCAAACTGGCCTCCCGCAACACGCTTCTTTGCAGCTTCCGGGTGGACGACAACCTGGTGTGGAGCCTGCTGACCAACCACTCGGCCAAGAAGGTGGGCAACGAAGCCACCAACACGCTGCACGCCAACATCCTGATGGCCAGCCGCGTGTCGGAAGTGCTCTGATCCTGCATTGCCCTCTCGCATCCCGCTTCAAGCCGCTCGCCACCGAAAGCCCTCCATGTCCGCCACGCCCGCCACCCCCAAAGCCCCCGCCAAGAGCGTTCTGAACGAATCCCGGCAGATCGCACGCGCTGCGATGCTGATCGAGATGGGTGCGCGCATGCAGGTGCTTGAATCGGAAACCACGCTGTCGTATGAACGCCTGATCCGCCTGTACAAGGAGATCGCCGGCAAGTCGCCGTCCAAGGGGCAGCTGCCGTTTTCCACCGACTGGTTCCTCACCTGGCAGGAAAACATCCACAGCTCGCTGTTCCTCAACATCTACGAATACCTGTCCAAGGGTGTGGACCTGGATTCGGTGGAGCTGCTGACCAAGGCCTACCGCCTCTACAACGAACAAGTGGCCACGGCCGAGATCGAGCCCCTGCTGTCGTTCACCCGTGCCTGGCGCCTGGTGAAGTTTGTGGATGCCGGCATGCTCACGCGCACCCAATGCGCCGAATGCAAAGGCCAGTTCGTCACCGAGCTGTATGAAAACCGCCACTTCACCTGCGGCCTGTGCAACCCACCCGCCCGCGCCGGCAAGAGCAAAACCGCTGGCGCACTGATGCTGCACTGAAATTCAAGCAAAATTGGCCTCTAGCGCTTATGAATAAAGCGCTAGCAGCTATCAATTAGTGAGCAATTGAGACACAGGCCGGCAACCTCACTTCGCTGCCAGCAGGGCGCGCACATCCTCATCCAGCGGCACCGCATAGTCGTGCGCGGCCAGCACGGCGTTGCCCGGCGGGCTGATCAGCTTCAGGCTGATATACAGCTGGCGAGCCGACACCGCATAGGTGCCCGCCACCGCGGCCTGTGCCCCCTGGGTTCGGACGACTTCGCGCAACGCGCGGGGCAGCAGCAGTTCGCCCTGATCTCGCGGCGCCGCCGGCGCGTCCCGCAACGCCATCCGGGTGACCAGCACACCGCGCTGCACCATGCGGCCGGCGATCTGCTCGGCCACGATGCGCCCCAGGCGCGATGACTCGGACGGCCGGTCCACATTCACCAGCGTGGCCACGACCACGGGCTGGGCCGGGTCCAGGGCCGCGGTCTTGAGCAGCGCATCGGTGGCCCGGTAGCTGGCCTCCACCAAATTGCCGTGCCGCATGGCGTCCACCGTGGTGCCCAACGTGGGGCCGTATTTTTCGCCGTAGTAATAGCCTGCGCAGCCAGGCAAGGCGGCAGCACCCAGCAGGCAGGCGGCCACAAACATCCAGCGTTGCATGGCACCGCCACTCGGGCAATGAACAACATGGGCAGCAGGTGCGGCCTCGCGGAAAGGCGCACCCCGCCGCAGCTCTCGATGGAGTCCGAGGGCCAAAAATTTCACGAGGGTACGCGTCGAGCGCCATGTATCAGCTTGCATCGGGCAATGCTAGCGACAAGCCCTTCAGGCCAACCCGCAAACAACACGGGTTTTGGGGCGCAGTTTCTCCCCACCCGCAGACAGGCGACGGTCGCCTACATGGCAAGGGCATCGGCTGCCGCACAATCCGCGCATGACCGAGCCCACAGAGCCCCTCCAGCCCCCCACCCCCGTTCCTGCGTCCGCCTCCGCCAACGCGGCTGCGAGCGCCAGCGCCGACCCCACGGCCACCCTGGCGGCGCCCGTGCAGCCGGCATCTGGCCCAGCGCGTCTGCGCGCACCGCTGATGCTGCAAACGCCTGTGGATGTGCGCAATCTGTCACTGGCACTACTGGCGCTGTTTGCCAGCGTGGCACTGCTGCACTGGGCCAGCGCGGTATTCATTCCCATCATGCTGAGCCTGCTGCTGACCACGGCGCTGCGGCCCGTGGTCGATGCCCTGCAGCGCTGGCATGTGCCGCGCTGGCTGGGCTCTGGCGTGTTGCTGGTGGCCCTGTTGACCGGTGTGGCCAGCGCGGCCTGGTCGCTGAGTGACGGGGCCGCCGAGCTGGTTAACTCCATGCCGGTGGCCGCCAAGAAGGTGCGTGACAGCCTGCGCCAGCGCTCAGGCGGCGACAACGCGCTCGACACCATGCAAAAGGCTGCCACGCAAATCGAGCAGGCGGCCACCGAAGGCAGCGCCGCCACGCCAACGCGCAGGGGCGTGCAGCGCGTGGTGATTGAGCGGCCATCGTTCAGCATTCGCGACTACCTCTGGAGCGGCACCATGGGCCTGATGTCGGCCCTGGGGCAGCTCACCGTGGTGGTGTTTCTCACGTTCTTCTCGCTGGCGTCGGGCAACCTGTTTCGGCGCAAGCTGGTGCGCATCGCCGGCACCAGCCTGGAGCGCAAGAAGATCACCATGCAGGTGCTCAATGAAATCACCGCGCAGATCCAAAGCTACCTGCTGGTCCAGGTGTTCACCAGCGTGCTGGTGGGCATTGCCACCGGGCTGGCCTTCTGGGCCCTGGGGCTGGAAAACGCGGCCGTGTGGGCGGTGCTGGCGGGGGTGCTCAACCTTGCGCCCTACATCGGCTCGGTGCTGGTGACCGGCGCATCGGCGCTGGTGGCATTTTTGCAGTTTGGCTCGGTGGACATGGCGCTGGCCATCGGCGGCGCCTCACTGCTCATCCACACCATCGTGGGCCAGCTCATCACCCCCTGGCTCACCAGCCGCGCCAGCAGCATGAGCCCCGTGGCGGTGTTTGTGAGCGTGCTCGCCTGGGGCTGGCTGTGGGGCCTGTGGGGGCTGCTGCTGGGCATCCCGGTCATGATGGCCGTGAAGGCGGTGTGTGACCGGGTGGAGGATTTAAAGGCGGTGGGGGAGTTGCTAGGCGACTGATCACCTCGGCAAAACGGCAGGGCATCAGCCCGTGTTGCGCAGCCCTGCGGCAATCCCGTTGATGGAGATGTGGATGCCGGTCTGCACGCGCTCGTCGCCCTGCCCCGCGCGCCAGCGGCGCACCAGCTCCACCTGCAGGTGGTGCAGCGGGTCGATGTAGGGAAAGCGGTGCTTGATGGAGCGGGCCAGCGCCGTGTTGTGCGCCAGGCGCTGCTTGTCGCCGGTGATGCGGGCCAGCGCATCGGCCGTGCGCTGCCATTCGGCCTCGATGGTGCTGAACACCTTCTTGCGCAGGCGGGCGTCGGTGACCAGTTCGCTGTAGCGCGAGGCCAGGGCCAGGTCGCTCTTGGCCAGCACCATGTCCATGTTGGACAGCAGCGTGCGAAAAAACGGCCACTGACGGTACATCTTCTGCAGCAAGGCCGTCTGGGTTTTCGGGTCCTTGCCTTCTGTGTTGACGAACGCCTCCACGGCGGCGCCAAAGCCGTACCAGCCGGGCAGCGTGAGGCGGCACTGCCCCCAGCTGAAGCCCCAGGGAATGGCGCGCAAATCCTCGATCTTCTGGCTGGCCTTGCGCGATGCCGGGCGCGAGCCGATGTTGAGCTCGGCAATCTCGCGGATCGGCGTGGAGTTGAAGAAATAGTCGGTAAAGCCGGGGGTTTCGTACACCAGCGCGCGGTAGGCCAGCATGCTGTCCTGCGAGAGCTGCGCGGCCGCGTCCAAAAACGCCTTGGTGGCCGATTTGGTGGGCTGCAGCAGCGTGGCTTCGAGCGTGGCCGCCACCAGGGTTTCAAGGTTGCGCCGGCCGATCTCGGGGTTGGCGTATTTCGATGCAATCACCTCGCCCTGCTCCGTCAGGCGGATCTGGCCGCGCACGGTGCCGGGGGGCTGCGCCAGGATGGCCTGGTAGCTCGGGCCGCCGCCCCGGCCCACGGTGCCGCCACGGCCATGGAACATGCGCAGTTGAATGCCATGGCTGGTGGCCAGCTCGTCAAACAGCTCCACCAGTGCGATCTCGGCACGGTACAGCTCCCAGTTGCTGGTGAAGATGCCGCCGTCCTTGTTGCTGTCGGAGTAGCCCAGCATGATGTCCTGCTCGCCACCGCTGCGCTGCACGAGCGCGGCCACACCCGGCAGGGCATAGAACTCGCGCATGATGGGCGCGGCGTTGCGCAGGTCTTCAATGGTCTCGAACAATGGCACCACGATGAGGTGGTTTTTCGACTCTGCATCGAGCGTGCCGTTCATCAGGCCCACTTCTTTTTGCAGCAACAGCACTTCAAGCAAATCGCTCACCGTTTCAGTGTGGCTGATGATGTAGTGGCGAATCGCCTCGTGGCCAAAGCGCTCACGCAGCACGCGGGCGGTTTCAAAAATGGCCAGCTCGCCCTGGGTGTGGGCGGAATACTGGGCGCCCACCACGCGCAGCGGGCGCGCGTCGTTGAGCAGCTTGATCAGCAGCGCGCGCTTGGCGGCCTCCTGCAGGCTGCTGTAGTTCGGTTCGATGCGGGCCGTGGCCAGCAATTCGGCCACCACCTCTTCGTGCTTGTCGGAGCTTTGGCGCAGGTCCACCGTGGCCAGGTGAAAGCCAAACACCTCGACGGCGCGGATCAGCGGGTGCAGGCGCTCGGCGGCCAAGGCTACGCCGTGGTGCGATTGCAGCGATGCTTCGATGACGCGCAGGTCGGCCAGAAATTCACCAGCGCCGGCATAGGCGTTTTGCGGCGCCACGGCATGGCGGGCGGCGTCGCCTCCCGTCAGGTCCTTGAGCGTGGCCGCCAGGCGTGCGTAGATGCCGGTCAACGCGCGGCGATAGGGCTCGTCCTGCCGGTGCTCGCTGGTGTCGGGCGAGCGCTGGGCCAGCGCCTGCATCTCGGGTGACACGGCCACCAGGCGCGCCGACAGCGACAGTTCACCGCCCAGAAAATGCACCTCGGTCAGGTAGTGGCGCAGCGCCATGTCGGCCTGGCTGCGCAGGGCATATTGCAGGGTTTGCGCCGTCACGTTGGGATTGCCATCGCGGTCGCCGCCGATCCACTGGCCCATGCGCAGAAAACTGTGCACCGGGTACTGGCCCAGTTCGCGCTCCAGATCGGCATAGATCTTGGGAATCTCGCGCAAAAAAGTGGCTTCGTAATACGACAGCGCATTCTCGATCTCGTCGGCCACGGTGAGCTTGCTGTAGCGCAGCAGGCGCGTTTGCCACAGCTGGGCCACGCGGGCGCGCAGCAGTGCTTCGTTGGCGGCCAGCTCGCGCGGCGTGAGCGCGTCCTTGGCGCTGTTGTAAAGCTGGGCGCGCACCTGGATGTCGTCGCGCACCGCCAGCAGCTGGGCGATGTCGCGCTCGGCGTCCAGAATGCTTTTGCGCTGCACTTCGGTGGGGTGGGCGGTGAGCACCGGCGCCACATAGCTGCTGGCCAGTGTCTGCGCAATGGTCTTGGGCGCAATGCCGGCCCAGCGCAAGCGCGACAGGGCCACTTCGATGCTGCCCTCCTGCGTATCGCCCGCGCGCTCGTGCACGGCGCGGCGGCGGATGTGGTGGCGGTCTTCGGCCAGGTTGGCCAGATGGCTGAAATAGGTGAAGGCGCGGATCACGCTCACCGTCTGGTCGCCCGACAGCGACTTGAGCAGTTTCTTGAGCGCGCGGTCGGCCTCCTGGTCTGCATCGCGGCGGAAGGCCACCGAGAGCTTGCGCACCTGCTCGACCAGCTCGTACGCATCCACCCCTTCCTGCTCGCGGATCACGTCGCCCAGAATGCGCCCCAGCAGGCGGATGTCGTCTATCAGGGGTTGGTCCTTGTCGGCTCGCTTCATGGGTCTGTCTCCGGGTGGTGGGGTGGGCAGCCGGCCGCCGTCGGCCCACTGCGCAAGCCATTGCAGGCACCAGCCACCGGTGCGGGCGCGATGCTAGCATCGCCGCCTGCCCATGACTCCAAATAGGTGACGAACGTGAGCCCGACACAACAACTTCCCCTGGTGATCGCCACCCGCGAAAGCCGCCTGGCCCTGTGGCAAGCCGAGCATGTGCAGGCCCTGTTGCGCGCGCGCGGCCACAGCGTATCGCTGCTGGGCATGACCACCCAGGGCGACCAGATTCTCGACCGCAGCCTCTCCAAGGTGGGCGGCAAGGGCCTGTTCGTGAAAGAGCTGGAAGTGGCGCTTGAAGAGGGCCGCGCCCACATCGCCGTGCATTCGCTCAAAGACGTGCCCATGGAGCTGCCCAAAGGCTTTGCCCTGGCCTGCGTGATGGAGCGCGAAGACCCGCGCGACGCCTTTGTATCGCCCCGCCATGCGTCGCTCGACGCCCTGCCCCAGGGCGCGGTGGTGGGCACCTCGAGCCTGCGCCGCCAGGTGCTGCTGCAGGCGCTGCGGCCCGATCTGCGCATAGCGCCGCTGCGCGGCAATCTCGACACGCGCCTGCGCAAGCTCGACGAAGGCCAGTACGACGCCATCGTGCTGGCGGCGGCGGGCCTCAAGCGCCTGGGCCTGCAAGAACGCATCCGCACCGAATTTGCCACCACCGACATGCTGCCCGCCGCAGGCCAGGGTGCACTGGGCATCGAGATCCGCAGCGACCGGCAAGACCTGCTGGAGGCGCTGGCGCCGCTGGCCCACCAGGAAACCTGGCTCACCGTCACGGCCGAACGCGCCGTGAGCCGCGCCATGGGCGGCAGCTGCTCGATGCCGCTGGCGGCGCATGGCCGGCTGGTGCAAGGCACCCTGCATCTGGATGCCGCCTGGGGCGACCCCGACGGCAGTGCCCCACTGGTGCGCGCCAGCGCCAGCGCCCCGGTGGCCACGCTGGCGGACGCCGATGCCCTGGGCATCGCCATCGCCGCCCGCCTGCGGGCCGGTGGCGCCCGGGGCATGGACCCGGTGGCCGGCTGAGCCTGCGGTGGCCAGCGCCCGGATCATCGTCACACGACCAGCGCGCGAAGCCGCGCACTGGGTCGAACAACTGGGCGCGCGCGGCCATGCCGCCACGGCGCTGCCCCTGATCGCCATTGGCGCCTGCACCGACCCCGCTGCGCAGGCCGCGCTCGCCCAGGCCCGCGCACACCTCGACAGCTACCGTGCCGCCATGTTTGTCAGCGGCAACGCCGTGGAATGCTTTTTTACAAAAAATGAGTCAAAAGAGGCTCTAGCGATTACAGATAAAGCGCCAATAGCTATCGAAACAAGAGCATGGGCACCTGGCCCCGGAACCGTGCGGGCGCTGCTGCGCGCGGGGGTTTCCCGCGATTGCATCGACAGCCCGGCGCCCGACGCCATGCAGTTTGAATCGGAAACGCTGTGGCAGCAGGTAGCGCCACAGGTACGCGCGGGCGACCGCATTCTCATCGTGCGCGGCTGCGCCGCAGGGGCGGCGCCCGGCTCCGGCCAAGGCCGGGACTGGCTGGCGCGCCAGATCGAGCAGGCCGGCGCCACGGTGGATTTCGTGGTGGCCTACACCCGCGGCGCCCCGCAGCTCACGCCCGAACAGACCGCGCTGGCCCATGCGGCCGCAGGCGACGGATCGTGGTGGCTTTTGAGCAGCTCGGAGGCCCTCACGCACCTGGCCAGCGCCGCGCCGGGCCTTCCGCTGCAAGCAGCGCGCGCCCTGGCCACGCACCCGCGCATCGCGCAAGCCGCACGCGCCGCCGGATTTGGCCACGTACAGGAATGCCGACCTGCATTGGAGGACGTGGTGGCCTCGATAGAATCGGCGGCATGAGCCCCGAGCCCCATACCGACCCGTCCGTCACAGCCGCCCCAGGCACACCGGTGACCGCTGCCGTGCCCGGCGCTGGCTCGGCGACAGGCGTCGCACCCACCGCAACGCCGCGGCACACCGGCACTTACCTGCTGGGCGCGGTGGCCATGGCCGCGCTGGTCAGCAGCGGGCTGTTGTGGCAAAAGCTGAACACCATCCAGGAGCAGCTCGCGCGCCAGTCGGCCGACTCCGGGGCCCAGGCCATCGAGGCACGCACCATGGCACGCCAGGCCGAAGAGCTGGCGCGCGACACCGCTGCCCGCCTGTCCGTCACAGAAGCCCGTGTGGGCGAAGTGGCGCTGCAGCGCAGCCAGCTCGAAGAACTGATGCAAAGCCTGTCGCGCTCGCGCGACGAGAACCTGGTGGTCGATATCGAATCGGCCATTCGCCTGGCGCAGCAGCAGGCCCAGCTCACCGGCAGCCTCGAGCCCCTGGTGGCCGCCCTCAAAAGCGCCAACCAGCGCATCGAGCGCGCCGCCCAGCCCCGCCTGGCCCCCGTGCAGCGTGCCATCGGCCGCGACCTGGACCGTCTCACCCGTGCCACAGTGACCGACACCGCCGGCCTGCTGGCCCGCCTCGATGACCTGGTGCGCCAGGTCGACGAGCTGCCCGTGCAAAACGCCGTGGCGCTGGCTGCGGCCACACGCCGCCTGGCCGCCACCGCGCCCGCTGCGGCCACTCCGGATGCCGCGGCGCAGGGCGCACAGCCCTGGTGGCAAACCACGCTGCAACGCAGCTGGGAAGTGGTGCGCGACGAGGCCCGCAACCTGGTGCGCGTGAGCCGCATCGACCAGCCCGAGGCCATTTTGCTGGCGCCCGAGCAGACTTTCTTCCTGCGCGAGAACCTCAAGCTCAAGTTGCTCAATGCCCGACTGGGCGTTCTGGCGCGCCAGTTTGAATCGGCCCGCGCCGACCTCACCGCCGCCACGGCGGCGCTCAACAAATATTTCGACCCCGCCTCGCGCCGCACCCAGGCGGCAGCCGCCGTGCTGCAAACCGCCCAGGCCAGCATGAAGGCCGCCGAGCTGCCGCGCCTGGACGAAACCCTTTCCGCACTGGCCACGGCCGCTGCGGGTAGATGATGAAGCTCCCCCTGAGTCGCTTCGCGCCTTCCCCCTCTCTCGCTTCGCTGCGCGAGGCGGGAGGGGGACGCCCCCAGCGCGGCGGGGCGGCCCTTGCGCGGGGGCACTGGCCTGCGCTGCGCCCGTTTCACCGGCCGGCGCGCAGCGCTTTGGACTACTGATATGCGTGCTGCACTTTGGCTTTTGGCGTTGTTTGGCGTGGCCGTGGCTGCGGCCCTGTTTGCGGGCAACAACCAGGGCACCGTCACGCTGTACTGGCCCCCCTATCGCATCGACCTGTCCCTGAACATGGTCGTTTTGCTGCTGGTGGGCGGCTTTATTACGGTGTACACGGCGCTGCGTGCGCTGGCCGCCATGCTCGAATTGCCCCACCAGGCCCGCCGGTGGCGCGTTCAGCAAAAAGAGCGCGCCATGCACGGCGCCATGCTCGATGCCTTGACGCACCTGCTTGCCGGTCGCTTCATCCGCTCGCGCAAGGCGGCCCTGGCCGCACTGACCCAGGAAGAAGCGCTCACCGCCGCCAGCGAAAAGGTGCCTCACGGCCACCACCTGAGGGCGCTGGCGCACATGGTGGCCGCCGAGAGCTCTCATGCGCTGCAGGACCGCCCCACGCGCGACCGCCATTTGCAACAGGCCCTGGACCAGGCCCCGGCAGGCGGCACTGCCCAGGAGCAAGAGCTGCGCGACGGCGTGCAGATGCGTGCTGCGCGCTGGCACCTCGACGACCGCGATGCCGGCACAGCCCTTGAGCGGCTTGCCGCCCTGCCGCAGGGCGCCGCCCGGCGCACGCTGGCGCTGCGCATCAGGCTCAAGGCCAGCCGCCTGGCACGGCAGACCGAGGACGCGCTGGACACCGCGCGCCTGCTGGGCAAGCACCATGCCTTCTCGGCGGACGCAGCCCAGAGCATCGTGCGCGGCCTGGCCACCGAGCTCGTCAGCAACGCGCATGACACGGCCCAGCTGCAACAGATCTGGCTGCAACTGGAGCCATCCGAGCGCACCATGCCGGAGCTGGCCATCCACGCTGCCCAGCGGCTGGCAGCCCTCGGCGGCGAATCGGCGCAGGTGAGGGCCTGGCTTCTGCCGGCGTGGGAACGCATGGTGACGCTGCCCGACGCACTGCCCGACCACCATGCGCTCAAGCTGGTCCGCACCCTCGAATCAGGCATGGACACCCTGGACGCCACCTGGCTGGCCCGCCTCGAATCCGCGCAACTGGCCAATCCGCGCGACGCCCGCCTGCAATACCTGGCGGGCGTGGCCTGCCTGAAACGCGAACTGTGGGGCAAATCGCAGCAATTGCTGACCCAGGCCACCACGCGTTTGCCCGATGCCAGCCTGCGCGCCAGTGCCTGGCGCCATCTTGCCGAACTGGCAGAACAGCGCAATGACGGTGAGGCCGCCGCCGCAGCCTGGAAAAAGGCCGCGCTCGCGCATTGAAGCAGCACTGACGCAAGGGGCCGACACCGTCGTTGTCGGCCTTTTCCCTGGTGGCTCGCGGGTGCAGAGCATTGGGGAACTTTGAGCGTAGACACTCACTCAGTTCAGTAATTTTGAACTAAGCCGTCAATTCCCCTGAAGCCCGCGAGCGCCGTGGCTTCATAAACTTGAACCTTCGATCCACCACGCCTGAAGGCCCCGCTTGCGCACCACCCGCAACTTGGGGTTCCAGGCCTCTTTCACTGCCTTCACCGAAATGCACCGTTCCCATCAAGGCCAGGCCCAGACCGCCCCGCGCTACACCCGCACCGCCATGCTGCTGCACTGGCTGCTGGGCATGGCGCTGATCGCCCTGTTTGGTGTCGGCCTGTACATGGCCGATTTGCCGTTTTCGCCCCAGCGCCTGAAGCTCTACAACTGGCACAAGTGGGCGGGTGTCAGCATCCTGGCGCTGTCGTTGCTGCGCCTGGCATGGCGGCTTGTGCATCGGCCACCGCAGTTGCCGGTACAGGTGGAAAAAGCCATGCCCCGATGGCAACAACTGGCGCACCACGGCGCGCACCACCTGCTGTACCTGCTGTTTTTCGCCGTGCCCTTGCTGGGCTGGGCCTACAGCTCGGCGGCGGGCTTTCCCCTCGTGCTTTTCGGGCTTTGGCAATTGCCCGACTTCGTTGCTGCCAGCCCAGAACTGGCCGATGCCCTGAAACCGCTGCACAAGCTCAGCGCATTGGCCATGGCCGCTCTTGTGCTGGTGCATGTGGCGGCTGCGCTCAAGCACCATTTCATTGACCGCGACGGGCTGCTGCTGCGCATGCTGCCGGGCCGCCGCTGATCACCGTTGCCCAACCCATCAGGAGTTTCCCCCATGCAGATTGCTTCCTTCTTCTCCGCCCTGGCCCTGGGCAGCACCGCCTTGCTGGCCGCCACCCCTGCGCTGGCGCAGCAAAAACTGGTGCCCGCCCAGAGCGAAGTGCAATTCACCGCGCGCCAGATGGGCGTGCCGCTGCAAGGCCACTTCAAGAAGTTTGATGCACAAGTCAACTTTGACCCCGCCAAACTGGCCACCAGCAAGATCGCCTTCACGGTGGACACCGGCAGCGCCACCCTGGGCTCGCGCGAAACCGATGCCGAGCTGCCCAAGCCCGCATGGTTCAACGTGGCCAAGTTCCCTCAGGCCCAGTTCGCGTCTTCCGCCATCAAGGCGCTGGGCGCGGGCAAATATGAAGTGGCCGGCACGCTCACCATCAAAGGCAACGCACAGAACGTGGTGGTGCCGGTGACGCTGGCACAAAGCGGCGCCACCACCACAGCCACCGGCACGCTGCCGCTCAAGCGCCTGGCGTTCAAGATCGGCGAGAACGAATGGGCCGACACCTCGATGGTGGCCGACGATGTGCAGGTGAAATTCAAGCTCGCGCTGACTGGCGTGGGCAAGCTTTGATCGATTTTTTCTATTCCCCCCGTTTCCCCAACCTTTTTTTCAGGAGTTTTCGATGCGTAAATCCCTCTTCGCCCTTGCTGCCACCGCCGTGCTGGCCACTACCGCCCACGCAGCCCCCGCCACCTACGCCATTGACCCCACGCACACCTTTGCCACCTTCGAGATCGGCCACTTTGGCGCCTCGGTGAACCGCGGCCGCTTTGACAAGAAAGAAGGCACCGTGCAGTTCGACAAGGCCGGCAAGAGCGGCAAGGTCGAGATCACGTTCGACGTTGCCTCGATCAACACCGGCACCGCTGCTTTTGACAAGCACCTGCAAAGCAACGAACTGCTGGACGCAGCAAAGCACCCCACGGCCAAGTTTGTCTCGGACAAGTTCCACTTCAACGGCGACAAGCTCACGGCTGTGGACGGCCAGCTGACGCTGCTGGGCAAGACCCAGCCCGTCACGCTCAAGGCCAACCAGTTTGCCTGCTACGAGAACCCCATGCTCAAGCGCGAAGTGTGCGGTGGCGACTTTGAAACCACCATCGACCGCACGGCCTTTGGCGTGAACTACGGCATCGACTGGGGCTTCCCCAAGAACGTGCGCCTGGTGCTGCAGATCGAAGCCGTCAAGCAATAAACTCCGGGCCCCTGCGGGGCTGATGCAGGCGCCCTACCCCACCGGGGCGGGCGCCTTTTTTCTTCACTTTCGAGGCACTCTCATGCACATTGATCTCTCCGGAAAAACCGCCGTCGTCACCGGTGCCAGTTCGGGCATTGGCCTGGCCATTGCGCGTGGGCTGGCCCAGGCCGGCGCCCGCGTGACCCTGAGCGCCCGCGATGCCGGACGCCTGAACGCCGCCGTGGCCGCCTTGCAGGCCGAAGGGCTGCAAGCCCAGGGCATTGCCGCCGACCTGGCCACGGCAGCGGGCTGCCAGGCCCTGATCGCGGCGCTGCCCGACACCGACATCCTGGTCAACAACCTGGGCATCTACGGCACGCAGGATTTTTTTGCCATCAGCGATGCCGACTGGGAAAACTTCTTCCAGACCAATGTGATGAGCGGCCTGCGCCTGTCGCGCCACTACGCGCAGGGCATGAAGGCACGCGGCTGGGGCCGCATCCAGTTTATCTCCAGCGAATCGGCCGTCAACATCCCGGCCGACATGGTGCACTACGGCGTCAGCAAGTCGGCCGTGCAGGGCCTGTCGCGCGGGCTGGCCAAGGTGCTGGCGGGCAGCGGCGTCACGGTCAACACCATCCTCCCCGGCCCTACGCGCACCGAAGGCGTGGTGGACTTCATGGACAACCTGGCGCGCGAACAAGGCATTACGGTGGCCGAGATGGAAGTGCGCTTCTTCCGCGAAAACCGCCCCTCCAGCCTGATTGGCCGCTTTGCCACCCCCGAAGAAGTGGCCAACCTGTGCGTCTATACCGCCTCGCCCCAGGCCAGCGCCACCACCGGCGCGGCCCTGCGCGTGGAAGGCGGGATTGTCGAGAGCATTCTTTGATCAGGCACCTGCGGCGCACCAGGCACCGTGGTGCGATGGGCGCGCCGCAGACGACTTAGACACTCCGTATTTGATAGCTGCTGGCGCTTGCTTATCAAGCGCCAGAGACCAAAAACACCCAAAATGGCGCGGCGCTGCCGGTCTGTGCGGGCAGGCCGGTAAAATCAACGCATCCCGCCCCCAGTCAACCTGACAGCATCCTTTGGGGATGCCGTTTTCATTTGCGATCCCGCCATGAGCGACACCACTGCACAACCCGGCCTCGACAGCCTCTCCAAGTCCTTCGAACCCGCCGCCCTGGAAGCCCACTGGGGCCCCGAGTGGGAGCGCCGCGGCTACGGCGCGGCGGGCTTTCGCGGCACGGGTGCTCCCCAGGCGGGCGAGCCGGCCTTCTCCATCCAGCTGCCGCCACCCAACGTGACGGGCACGCTGCACATGGGCCATGCGTTCAACCAGACCATCATGGACAGCCTCACGCGCTACCACCGCATGCGGGGTTTCAACACGGCCTGGGTGCCAGGCACCGACCACGCCGGCATTGCCACGCAGATCGTGGTGGAGCGCCAGCTGCAGGAGCAAGGCATCAGCCGCCACGACATGGGCCCCACGCCCCCCGAGGCGCGCAAGAACTTTGTGAGCAAAGTGTGGGAGTGGAAAGAAAAGTCGGGCAACACCATCACCACGCAAATGCGCCGCATGGGCGACAGCGTGGACTGGAGCCGCGAATACTTCACCATGGACGACAAGCTCAGCAAGGTCGTCACCGAAACCTTCGTGCGCCTGTACGAACAGGGCCTGATCTACCGCGGCAAGCGCCTCGTGAACTGGGACCCCAAGCTCCAGTCCGCCGTATCCGACCTGGAAGTCGAAAACGAAGAAAAAGACGGCTCGCTGTGGCACATCGCCTACCCGCTAGTAGACCCTGATGGAAGCCTTGCGGCTTCGGGCTCGGGCCAGCTCGTGGTGGCCACCACGCGCCCTGAAACCATGCTGGGCGACGTGGCCGTGATGGTGCATCCCGAGGATGAGCGCTACAAGCACCTGATCGGCCAGATGGTCAACCTGCCGCTGTGCGACCGCCAGATCCCCGTGATTGCCGATGACTACGTGGACAAGGAATTCGGCACCGGCGTAGTCAAGGTCACGCCCGCGCACGACCAGAACGACTATGCCGTGGGCCAGCGCCACAAGCTGCCCATGATCGTGGTGCTGACCCTGCAAGCCACCATCAACGAGAACGCCCCCGCCAAGTACCAGGGCATGGACCGCTTCGTGGCCCGCAAGGCCGTGGTGGCCGACCTGGAAGCCATCGGCGCGCTGGTCGAGGTGAAGAAGCACAAGCTCATGGTGCCGATTTGCACCCGCACCGGCCAAGTGGTCGAGCCCATGCTGACCGACCAGTGGTTCGTAGCCATGAGCAAGGTGTCAGACCAGGACCCCACCGGCAAGAGCATCGCGCAAAAGGCCATCGACGCGGTAGCCACCGGCCAGGTGAGCTTCGTGCCCGAGAACTGGGTCAACACCTACAACCAGTGGATGAACAACATCCAGGACTGGTGCATCAGCCGCCAGCTGTGGTGGGGCCACCAGATTCCAGCCTGGTACGACGAAGACGGCAACGTGATCGTGGCCCGCAACGAAGCCGAGGCCCAGGCCAAGGCGCCGGGCAAGCAGCTGCGCCGCGACGAGGACGTGCTCGACACCTGGTATTCGTCCGCGCTGGTGCCCTTCAGCACCATGGGCTGGCCTGAAGCCGTTCGGGCTGAGCCTGTCGAAGCCGGAGCCCACGCTTCGACAAGCTCAGCGCGAACGGGTGTTTCGGATTTCGACCTGTACCTGCCCAGCACCGTGCTGGTCACGGGCTACGACATCATCTTCTTCTGGGTCGCCCGGATGATCATGATGACCACGCACTTCACCGGCCGCGTGCCGTTCAGGCATGTCTACATCCACGGCCTGGTGCGCGACGCGCAGGGTAAAAAGATGAGCAAGAGTGAGGGCAACGTGCTCGACCCCGTGGACCTGATCGACGGCATTGCGCTGGAGCCCCTGCTCGACAAGCGCACCACCGGCCTGCGCAAGCCCGAGACCGCGCCCACCGTGCGCAAGAACACGCAAAAGGAGTTCCCCGAGGGCATTCCAGCCTATGGCGCCGATGCGCTGCGTTTCACCTTCGCAGCCTTGGCCAGCCTGGGCAGGTCTATCAATTTTGATAGCAAGCGCTGCGAAGGCTACCGCAACTTCTGTAACAAGCTCTGGAACGCCAGCCGATTCGTGCTGATGAACTGCGAGGGTCAGGACTGCGGCCTGCAAGAGCACACCAAGGAGCAATGCCAGAGCGGCGGCGCGTTCGAGGGCTACCTGGACTTCAGCCAGTGCGACCGCTGGATCAGCTCGCAACTGCAAAAGGTCGAGGCCGAAGTGGCCAAGGGCTTTGCCGAGTACCGCCTCGACAATGTGGCCAACACGGTCTATGACTTCGTCTGGAACGAGTTCTGCGACTGGTACCTGGAAATCGCCAAGGTGCAGATCCAGACTGGAAACGCCGCCCAGCAACGCGCCACGCGCCGCACGCTGATCCGCACCCTCGAAGCCATCCTGCGCCTGGCCCACCCCATCATTCCGTTCATCACAGAAGAACTGTGGCAAAAGGTGGCGCCTGTGGCAGGTTTGAAAGGCGAGTCGGTCAGCATTGCCCGCTACCCCCAGGCCCAGCCCGAAAAAATCGACGAGGAATCCATCGCCCACATGGGCCGCGTCAAAGCTCTGGTGGACGCCTGCCGCGCCCTGCGTGGCGAGATGAACGTGTCGCCCTCCACCCGCCTGCCGCTGTATGTGGTGGGCGACACCGACTTCATGCGCGGCGTGGCCCCGGTGCTGCAGGCCCTGGCCAAACTGAGTGAAGTGAAAGTGTTTGACGACGAAGCCGCCTGGGCCGCCGCCGCACAGGCCGCCCCCGTGGCCGTGGTGGGCGAAGCTCGGCTGGCGCTGTACATGGAGATTGACGTGGCCGCCGAGAAGGCCCGCTTGTCCAAGGAAATCGCCCGCATCGAAGGCGAAGTCGCCAAGGCCAACAACAAGCTCTCGAACGAAGCCTTTGTGGCCAAGGCCCCACCGGCCGTGATCGACCAGGAAAAGAAGCGCATCGCTGACTTCGGCGCCACGCTGACCCGCCTGCGCGACCAGCTGGGCCGCCTGGGCTGACAGAACAAAAGTGAAGGGCCGGGCAGCTCTGGCCTGACACTTGCATATCCACGACGACCACAACACCCCGAATCCCTGTCTTCACTCAAGGAGTCTCATGACTGTTGCCACCACCGTTCGCAAAGCCGTATTTCCCGTCGCTGGCCTGGGCACCCGTTTTCTGCCCGCCACCAAGGCGTCTCCGAAGGAAATGCTGCCCGTGGTTGACAAGCCGCTGATTCAGTACGCTGTGGAAGAGGCTTATGCCGCTGGCATCCGCCACATGATCTTCGTGACCGGCCGCAGCAAGCGCGCCATCGAAGACCATTTCGACACGGCGTATGAGCTGGAGGCCGAACTCGAAGCCGCCGGCAAGAAGGAACTGCTGGCGCTGGTGCGCTCCATCCAGCCCGACGACATGGACTGCGCCTTTGTGCGCCAGCCCCGCTCGCTGGGGCTGGGCCACGCCGTGTTGTGCGCCGAGCCGCTGGTGGGCAAGGAGCCCTTTGCCGTGCTGCTGGCCGACGACCTGATGGTGGGCCCCCCAGGCGGCCAGCCCGTGCTGGCCCAGATGGCCACCGCCTTCCGCCAGCAAGGCCGCTCGGTCATCGCGGTGCAGGAAGTGCCGGAAGACCAGGTCCACAAATACGGCATCGTGGCCGGTGAATCCGCTGGCGGCCCGCTGATCCGCATTGAACGCATCGTGGAAAAGCCCAAGGCCGATGTCGCCCCCTCGCGCATGGGCGTGGCCGGCCGCTACATCCTCACGCCCGGCGTTTTCGACGAGATCCGCAACCAGCCACGCGGCGTGGGCGGCGAGATCCAGCTCACCGACGGTATCGCCCGCCTGATGCAGCACGAAGCCGTGTACGCCTTCCAGTACGAAGGCAAGCGCTACGACTGCGGCAGCAAGGAAGGTTTTTTGGAAGCGACGGTGGAACTGGCTTTGCAGCACCCTCAGGTGGGCAAACACTTCCGTGAATATCTGAAAAAGCTGGCGCTGTAGTTCGCCCCGGGCCAGGGCACTGCGTACGACACCTGTTGACGCAGCCCTGTGGATACTGATTCTTCTTTATAGCCAAATTGGCCTCTAGCCCTTATCCATCAAGCGCCAGAAGCTATCAAAGAAGGAGCACCCATGCCCAAAACACCCCACGACCCGCTGTACTACCACGCCCGCCGGGCCGTGCTGCACGCCAACGATACCGGCATCTCCCACCTGCAGCGCCGCCTGCGCATTGGCTACCAGCACGCCATCGACCTGCGCCACGCCCTGCGGGGTGACGTGCTGGAGCACCAGGCTGACACCGACACCTGGCACATCCGCGCTGAGGCCGACCGGCACACCGACTTCCTGCTCGAAGAAAAACTGGCCCAAGCCGCACGCCTGATCGGCAGCGCCAAGGCCCTGGTCATTGCCGCAGGCGCGGGCATGGGCATTGACTCGGGCCTGCCGGATTTTCGGGGCGACGAAGGCTTTTTGCGCGCCTACCCCGCGCTGGGTCGGCAAGGGCTCTGCTTTCAAACCATCGCCTCGCCCCCGGCGTTTGAACAGGTCCCCTTGACCGCTTGGGGCTTCTACGGCCACCGGCTCAATCTGTACCGCGCCACCGCGCCACACGCCGGGTTTGGGGTGCTCCACGCCTGGGGCCAGCGCATGGCGCAGGGCTGCTTCGTCTTCACCAGCAACGTCGATGGGCACTTTCAAAAAGCGGGTTTTCCCACGGCCCGCGTTCATGAATGCCACGGCTCCATCCACCGCCTGCAATGCACGGCCCATTGCAGCGGCGAGATCTGGCCCACGGCCCACCTGCACCCGCAGGTGGACGAAGCCGCTTGCCAGTGGCAGGGCGAACTGCCCCACTGCCCACGCTGCGGCGCGCTGGCGCGGCCCAATGTGCTGATGTTTGACGACCGGCACTGGAACGACACCCGCAGCCAGCAGCAGCGCATGCTGCTCGACATGTGGCTGGACAGCACCACCGCCCCGCTGGTGATCGAAATCGGCGCTGGCCGCGCCGTGCCCACCGTGCGCAACTTCACCCGGCGCATGCAGCAGCGCGGCAGCGCGCTGGTGCGCATCAACCTGCGCGAGGCCAGTATTCACAACCCGGATGCGATTGAGATTGCGCTGGGGGCGCGAGAGGCGCTGGAGCGGATTCAGCAGCACCTTGCGGCTGATATATGAATCGGTCGCGTCGGCACATCAAAATTGATAGCTGCCAGCGCTTTACAGCAAAGTGCTGGAGCCTCAAATCACCTAAAACTCTCGCGCTGCCCGCCACAACACCTGCCAGCGACACAAGTCGTCGCACCCCTGCGGATGATCACTCCTGTCACCCAAAGGAGCATCTGCATGGCCTACCGTCACCCTCGCCCCCCCACCAAGCAGGCGCCCCACATTGCACTGTGGATGCTGCGCCTGATCACCTCGCATGAAGTCCTTCGCCGCTTCGTGTGCAAGGACGACTTTGGCCGCGACGACATCGCCTACGCCCTGGGTCTGGACCACTGGATTGACCCCGAAGACCGCCCTTTCAACCCCCAGGCGGTGCGCGCCGAGCTGTACCAGCAGCTGAGCAAGGCCCAGCGCGCATGCGCCCAACAGCCCCTGCCCGCCCTGCTGCAGGACAACGTGCAGCGGCTGGCCGCGCTGGTGGGGCTGAGCGCGGTGGATGCGCGCATCCTGGCGTTTGCCGTGTGCCTGCACAACGAGCCCATGCTGGACGAAACGGCCGACATGCTGGAGCAACTCACCACCACCCAGGTCATCAAGACCGTGGCCATGCTGCTGGATCTGCCCGATGCGCAGGTGCGCCAGGCGCTGGGCAGCCAGGGCCTGCTGGCGCGCTCGGGTCTGGTGGTGGTGGACCGCAGCGGATCAGGGCGCCTCAAGTCCAAGCTGGAGATGCTGTCGCACACCTTCGCCGACCAGATGGTGTCCACCGACGCCGACCCCATCCACCTGCTGCGCGGCAAGATCCAGCCCGCCGCGCCGGGGCATCTTGCGCTGACCGACTACGGCCACATAAAGCCTACGCTGGACATCGTGCGCCCCTGGCTGCACCACGCGCAATGCTCACAGCGGCGCGGGGTCAACCTGTACGTGCACGGCGCGCCCGGCACGGGCAAGACCGAGCTCGCGCGCGCCCTGGCGCAAGACCTGGGCTGCGATCTGTTTGAGGTGGCCAGCGAGGACGATGACGGCGACCCGATCAGTCCGGTCAACCGCCTGCGCGCCTTCCGCGCCGCGCAGAGCTTTCTGGCACAGCGCAAGGCGCTGCTGCTGTTTGACGAGGTGGAAGACGTGTTCCACGACAGCCCGCTGGAGCGCGGAACTGCCCAGTCGCACAAGGCCTGGCTCAACCGCATGCTAGAGGACAACCCCGTGCCCACGCTGTGGCTGTCCAACACCGTCGCCGGGATGGATGCCGCCTTCATCCGCCGCTTCGACATGGTGTTCGAGCTGCCCGTGCCGCCGCGCAGCCAGCGCGCGCGCATCGTGCAAGCGCATTGCGGCGACCTGCTGGATGCCCCGCGCCTGGCCCGCGTGGCCGACGCCGAGCACCTGGCCCCCGCCGTGGTCGCCCGCGCCAGCACCGTAGCCCACGCCATCGAAGCCGAGGTGGGCCGCGCGGCCAGCGCCAGCGCCTTCGAGCACCTGGTCAGCCACACGCTGCAAGCCCAGGGCCACCGCCCGCTGCCGCGCCATGACGCCAACCGCCTGCCCGAGGTGTATGACCCCGCCTTTCTGCACGCCGACGCCGACCTGGCCGCGCTGGCACAAGGCATTGCGGCCACGCGCAGCGCCCGCCTGTGCCTGTACGGCCCGCCGGGCACGGGCAAGACCGCCTTTGGCCGCTGGCTGGCCGAGCAGCTGGACATGCCGCTGCTGGTGCGCCGCGCGTCCGACCTGCTGTCGATGTACGTCGGCGAGGCCGAGAAGAACATCGCCCGCGCCTTCCGCGAAGCCGAAGACGACGGTGCGCTGCTGCTCATCGACGAGGTGGACAGCTTTCTGCAAGACCGCCGGGGCGCCCAGCGCAGCTGGGAGGTGACACAGGTGAACGAAATGCTGACGCAGATGGAGAGCTTTGCGGGCGTGTTCATCGCCAGCACCAACCTGATGGACGGGCTGGACCCCGCCGCGCTGCGCCGCTTTGACCTGAAGGTGAAACTGGACTACCTGCGCGCCCCCCAGGCCTGGGCGCTGCTGCAGCGCCACTGCGTGCAGCTGGGGCTGGCTGCGCCCAGCGCTGCGCTGCGGACGCGTTTGGACCGCCTGCACCAGCTCACGCCCGGTGACTTTGCCGCAGTGCTGCGCCAGCAGCGGCTTCGCCCACTGCCCAGCGCCGATGCGCTGGTGGCTGCACTGGAGGCCGAATGCGCGCTGAAGAGCGGCGAGGCGCACCAGCGCATCGGATTCGTCTGACACAATTTGCAACGAAAGCCCGCCGCTATGCGCACTCTATCCAAATCCAAACTGCTCGCCTTCCGCCAATGCCCCAAGCGCCTGTGGCTCGAAATCCACGCGCCGCAGCTGCGCGAGGACTCTGGCGCCACGCTGGCCAACTACGCCACGGGGCACCAGGTGGGCGACATTGCGCGGCAAATCTACGACCCGGCGCAGCACGGCCAGCTGATCGACCCTCAGGTCGAGGGCTTTGACGAGGCCTTTGCGCGCACGCAAACCCTGCTCCGCGCACGCCAGCCCATCTTCGAGGCAGGCTTTCGTGCCGAAGGCGCGCTGGCCTTTGCCGACGTGCTGCTGCCTGCGGGCAAGCAATGGCGCATGGTGGAGGTCAAGTCCAGCACCAGCGTAAAGGACTACCACCGCGACGATGTCGCCGTGCAGGCCTTTGTGGCCCGGGCCTGCGGCGTGCCGCTGCGCTCCATCGCGCTGGCGCACGTCGACAACAGCTGGACCTACCCCGGCGACGGCGACTACCAGGGCCTGCTGGTGGAGGCCGACCTGACCGACGAGGCCTTCGCCCGCACCGGCGAAGTGCGTGGCTGGATTGCCGACGCCCAGGCCGTGGTGGCGCGCAAGAAGGCGCCTCGCACTGTCACCGGCGCGCAGTGCAGCGAGCCCTACGAATGCGGTTTTCTCGCCCACTGCCAGAGCCAGGAGCCCCAGGCCGAACACCCCGTACACTGGCTGCCGCGCCGTGGCAACGCGCTCAAGGCTCACATCGAAGAGCACGGAATCAGCGAGCTGCGCGACGTACCTGACAATCTGCTCAACCCGATACAGCAACGCGTCAAGGCCGCCACCATGTCGGGCCAGGCCTTCTTCGACCAGCCCGCCACCGCACAGGCCCTGGCCGCGCACAAGCTGCCGGGCTACTTCATGGACTTTGAAACCATCCAGTTCGGCGTGCCCCTCTGGAAAGGCACACGGCCCTACCAGCAACTTCCCTTCCAGTTCAGCGTGCACCGCCTGGGGCGCACGGGGCGGGCCACACACCAGGCCTTCCTCGACCTCTCCGGCGGCAACCCATCGCTGGCTTTTGCCCAGGCCCTTGTTGCAGCCTGCGGCGAACGCGGCCCGGTGTTTGTCTACAACGCCGCGTTTGAAACCACCCGCATCCGTGAACTCGCTGAACGCCACCCCCGCCTGGCCACCGCGCTGCGGGCCATCAACGATCGCGTGGTAGACCTGCTGCCCATCGCCCGCCAGCACTACTACCACCCCAGCCAGCAAGGCAGCTGGAGCATCAAGGCCGTGCTGCCCGCCCTGTGCCCTGAATTGCACTATGACGCTCTCGACGGCGTGCAGGACGGGGGGGCGGCTCAGCAGGCATACCTGGAGGCGATCACACCCGCCACCAGTGCGCCGCGCAAAGCCGAATTGGAACGTCAACTGCTGGCATACTGCAGCCTGGACACCTGGGCCATGGTACGGCTGTGGAGCGCATTCACCGGCCAGCCCGTTCGAGACTGACTCCATGCCCCAACGCCCCGATACCCTCGAAACCGTCCTGCTCGCCGTGGAACTGCTGCGCCGCATCCCGCGCGGACGCAAGATCACCGCCAGCGAGCTGCACCGCCAGCTCAAGGACGCCGGCATGGAGCGCAGCGAACGCACCATCCAGCGCCAGCTGGAAATGCTCAGCAGCCACTTCGAAATCGAACGTGACGAGCGCAGCAAACCCTACGGCTATCGCTGGTTAGAACGCGCCCAGACCCTGGCCGTGCCACACCTCACGCCCCACGAATCACTACTGCTGCAACTGGCCGAGGAGCACCTCAAGCACCTGCTGCCCGCACGGCTGATGCAATCCATGGACGGCTTCTTCAGCCAGGCCCGGCGCAACCTGGGCGACGACAGCCAGGGCCACGGCACCCAGTCCACCCGCCTGGCCCGCGAATGGCCGCGCAAGGTGCGCGTGGTGGCCACCAGCCAGCCACTGCTGCCGCCCGCCATCCCGTCCGGCGTGCTAGAGGAAGTGAGCGAGGCGCTGTATGCCAACCGCTGGCTGGAGCTGGACTATCAAAATGCCGCAGGCAAACGAAAGTCCATCAAGGTCATGCCCCTGGGCCTGGCCCAGCAAGGCCCGCGCCTGTACCTGGTGTGCCGGTACGAAGACTTCGACAACGAACGCAGCCTGGCGCTGCACCGTATTCGCAAGGCGCAGGCATCCACGCTAACGTTCGCGCGCCCGGTGGAATTTGACTTGCAGAAATATGACGACGATGGGCGGTTTGGGTTTGGGGAGGGGCAGCAGGTGCGGCTGACGTTCTGCATTGAAAACGAGGCAGGCTTTCACCTGCGGGAGACACCCCTATCGAAAGACCAGCACGTGCAGGATCACAACGATGGATGGATGGAAATCACTGCCACCGTGGTGGACAGCGCGATGCTGGACTGGTGGTTGCGGGGATTTGGGACCGCGGTCACCGATGTGCGCAAGATGACTTTGAATACCGAGGAAAAGTAAAAAGATGAACTACAAACTGGAATACAAGCCCGTGGGCTTCGGAACGGACCCTGATACCAAGCAGCAAAACCAAGGGCTTACCGGAACATTTTTTATACCGGCATACCAGCGCGGTTACCGCTGGACAGAAGATGAAGTCCAAAAGCTGCTGACCGACATCTGGGAAAGCGCCATGAACGAAACCAGGCACTACAGCTTGCAACCTATCGTGATCAAGAAACGTAGTGACGACAACTGGGAACTGATCGACGGACAGCAACGGCTCACCACGTTGTGGCTGATCTTCAACTACATGCATAAAAGCGGCTATCGGCGCTCTGGTGCTGCCTATCACCTGGAATACGAAACGCGCCCAGGCAGCCGCGACTATCTACAAACACTGGATGCACAAAAGGCTCTGGAAAACATCGACTATTTCCACCTGAGAGGCGCGCATGACGCGATCGAGAAGTGGTTCGACAACAGGGCCAGCACCGACCAAGCCAAAGAGGCACTGATCCTTCGAATCTATGGCTATCTCTCTGACTCGGTGCGCGTCATCTGGTACGAAGTGCCAGAAAAAGAGGCGCCCATCCCCCTCTTCACCCGCCTGAACCAAGGTCGCATTCCACTGACCGACGCCGAGCTTCTCAAGGCAGTCTTGCTAACACACGTTTCCAAGAACCACAAGGGGCGCGAAAGCGAAATCGCCGCGCAATGGGACGGCATGGAGCGCGACTTGCAGCGCCCCGAAATCTGGGCCTTCGTCGCAGGCAACGTGCAGAACGGCGCACGTCATGGCACCCGCATCGGCTTGCTGTTCGACACCCTGGCACAGCCGGAAAGACCCAGCGACAGCAAGCCCCCGCCATACCACACATTCGACACGCTGCGTTCGCAGGCCGAAAGCAGCGGCCTGAAGTTTTGGGGAAAGGTGGAAAAACTGCACGCCCAGATTCTGGGCTGGTTCGAGGAGCCGCGCTGGTACAACAAGATCGGCTTTTTGGTGGCCTGCGGAGTATCCATTGGCAAGATCCAAAGGCAAGCCCTCGACAGCAACAAAAATGCTTTTGACGACTGGTTGGACGAGCAGATTAAAGGCACCTTGAAGATCAACGCAAGCGCGCTGGACGAGCTGAGCTACGAAAACAACGCCGCAGCCCTTCAGCGCGTGCTGCTGCTGTTCAACGTGCAAATCTGCCGCGAGCGATTTCCGTTTGAGAAACATGTGGGGCAGGCATGGACACTGGAGCACATCCACGCTCAGAACGCCCAAGACCTGACCCGTGCCGATCAATGGAAATCATGGCTACAGGAGCATCGCAATGCCCTGGAAGCCATCCAGATTGACCGTGCTGCAATGGCACTGCTCGACGAGATCGACGGCGCCATCCCGGCGGTGGAGGAACGCGGCTTTGGCGAGCGGTTTCGCGACCTGGCGGGGCGGATACAAAAGGCACTGACCCCTGATGATGAAGGCGCTGACCACACCATCGCCAACCTGGCCCTGCTGTCCCACAAAGTCAATGCCGAACTGAGCAATGCCGTGTTCGAGGTCAAGCGGCAAAAGGTGGTCGATAGCGACAAGCGCGGGGACTACATCCCGGCGGCCACCCGCAACGTTTTCCTGAAGTACTACACCCCCGCAGGCAATATGCAACCCCATTTCTGGGGCGCAGCGGACAAGGCTGAGTACCTGCAAGCCATCAAAGACAAACTGAAACCCTACCTGCCATGAACACGCCACACAGCGACAGCACCCACACCAGCCTGGCCCAACTGTTCAGCCAGCCCATCAACGGGTTGCAGGTGCAGGCCATCGAAATCCCCCTGATCCAGCGCGACTACGCACAAGGCCGCAACAGCCCGCAGGTACAGCAGATTCGCGGACGTTTCATCACCAGCTTGTGCGACGCTCTAGACAGCCCCGGCGGGATCGACCTGGACTTCGTGTTCGGTGACGTGGTGGTAATAGAGCACGGCACGCAGAAAGTGCCCACGCTGTACCCGCTGGACGGCCAGCAGCGCCTGACTACATTATTTTTGCTGCACTGCTATCTGGCCTGGCATACCGGCGAAACCGAAGGGGTTCGTCAGCCTTGGCACGCCTTCAGCTACGCCACCCGCCCCAGCGCGCGGGCGTTCTGCGAGTTTTTGACTGTATGCCGCCCCAGCATGGCGCAAGGCCCTGTGTCCACATGGCTGAAAGACCAAGCCAGCTACCTGCCCACCTGGAAGCACGACCCCACCATCCAGGGCATGCTGGTCATGCTGGACGCGTTACATGAGCGGTATTGCCAGGACTCAACGGAAAAGCTGCGCGCACACTGGCAGCGGCTGACCGACCCGACCCATCCAGCCATCCGCTTTCATCTGCTGCCCATTCAGAGCAAGAGCGAGAACAACACCCTGTACGTGAAGATGAACTCACGGGGCAGGCCGTTGACCGATTTCGAGAACTTCAAGGCCGAGCTGGAAGCGCTGATGCGCGACGACCCTGCCATCCCCGCAGAAACCAAGCGCACGTTCTCTGACAAGATCGATACGATCTGGGCCGACCTGTTCTGGCACTACCGGGGCGACAACCACCTGATCGACGAAGAGTTCATGCGCTACCTGCGTTTTCTGGCCGAAGTGCAGGCTTGGAAGATCGGCAAGAAAGACGTCAATCAGTCCCAAACCGACCGGCAAGCACTGGCCGAGCTGGCCGGATGCCTGCTAGCCGACATGAACTGGACGGTGCGCGCGCTGGATATCTGGGCCGGTATAGGGCCCGACAGTATCAAACCCTTGTTCGAGCAACTTTTCACCCGCACCGAAGGGCCTGCCACGCAGCCTCTGCGCATGTTCAATTTCAGGGATTTCAACGAAAACCGCATCGGCGTGGATCTCTTTCACGCCTGCTGCGAGAGCTACGGCAAAAGCCGCCCCTGGAGCTTGCCGCACACCCTGCTGCTCTATGGGGTGCTGCGCGCGCACATGGAATTCGTGCCTTTAGACACCCTGCGCCCGCGCCTACGCCTGCTGCGCAATCTAATCGAGGCATCGCGTGTTGAGATCCGCACCGACAACATGCCCAGGCTACTGGCCGAGGTGTATGGCATCGTCGTCGGAAAAACGCTGGCTGAAATCAAAACATTCAACCAAGTACAAGTGCGCAACGAGCAGGACAAGCAAGCCCTCCTAGACATCCATCCCACGTTGCGGGATACCATGCACCGGCTGGAAGACCATGTACTGCTGCGTGGCGGATTGACGGCGTTCAACCTTGACCCCGCGCAGAACCCCGCCACCTTTGAAGCCCGCGCCCTGCAGTTCGCCATCTTGTTTAATCCGCCCCACACGCCTTACAGCTTGGCCAGCGTGGCTCTGCTGGCCAAGCGCAATGATGGCCGGGGCTATATGCGCAGTTCCGGCCACCGCCTGACCTACCTGGGCGCGCCCAGACAACAGCAAGCAGGGCTATGGGAAGACCACTGGCGCGCTCGGCGCAACGAGCATCCCCACCCCAGTTCTACCGCGCTATTGGCCCTGCTGGACTGCATGGCGGCAGGGCAGCCGCCGCAATCCGTCGTCGATGCGTTTCTGGACGACCCCCAGACCCCCAAAGACTGGCGCTACTACCTTGCAAAGTACCCAGCAATGCGCGGCGAACAACTTGAGTTTGCTGGCACCTACGTGGTGTCCCCAGACCCAGGCTATTCCCTGTGCATGCTCTACACCGACTCTTGCGACAACCGCAGCTACCACCACGACGCCTACCTTCTGGCACTGGCCACGCTCGCGCAAGTAACCCCAGCGAATGACCGTTGGCCCCGCTCCTTCTACGGCTACGAAGACAAGGCCCGCTACCTGGAGCTACTCGGCAGTCGCATCAAGATACGGTGCGTGGACGCTGGTTGGGAATTCAGCAACATCCCTGAAGACGCCGTGCAGCAGCAGGCGTTCAACGGTGTAGTGCAAAGCCACCCCCGCTATCAAAATCTGCTGTACGCCATACCCCAACACAATGGCATCGACACCGAAGACCGGATCGAGCTGGGCGCGCAACTACTGCGGGACCTGATCGCAGTCGGGATGTGAATCTGAGCACATAGTTACCAAAATAATAGCTATCAGCGCTCGCCCATCATGGGCTAGCAACCGGTTTAGCTTGCAACGCTTAGCGCCGCCGCAGAATGTGGATGTATTCCTCGCCCACCGTCTGCTGCTCCACCAGCTCATTGCCCGTCTGCTTGGCAAACGCCTGAAAGTCCCGCAGAGACCCGCCATCGGTGGCCACCACCTTCAGCAACTGGCCGCTGGCCATGTCTGACAGCGCCTTCTTGGCCTTGAGGATGGGCAGGGGGCAGTTAAGGCCCCGGGTGTCGATTTCTTTGTGAACGTCCATGGTCATCAATCCTTAGGCGGCGTCGCGACCGGGGCTTGGTCATCCAGCCCGCGGCGGCGCTCTGCATTTTCTTCGGCGGTAAAAAACACCGGCTCATGACCCCTGGTGCGCAGCCAGTCGGCCAGCGCATAGCCGGTGCCCGCAGGCCAGCACTTGAGGTCTGCCAGATCGTACAGCCGGTAGTCCACCAGCTCGGGCGACAACTGAACCTGCCCCGTGGCCACCACATGGTAGGCAATGATGATCTGGTTCATGCGCAGGAACTCATACGCGCCCACCAGGGTGGTGGACTGCACGTCGAGGTTGGTTTCCTCCTTCACCTCGCGCGCAATGCCCTCCTGCGGCGACTCGCCCGCCTCCATGAAGCCGGTGATCAGCGCAAACATCTTGCCCGGCCAGGCCGCATTGCGGGCCAGCAGCACCTTGCCGCCCACCTCCACAATCGCCGCCAGCACGGGCGTGGGGTTGTTCCAGTGCGTCCAGCCGCAGGCGGGGCAACGCAACCGCTCTTTGTCACCGCCGTCTTCGGCCAGGGTGATGGGTTGCAGGGCGGTGCCGCAGTGCGCGCAGTGGCGGGTTTCGTAGTTCATATACTATTATTATGATAGCTGCTAGCGCTTAATATATAAGGGCTAGAGGCCAATTTCATCAAAATATTGACGCCAACGATGGCTTGAGCGCCTCACGCAGGAAACACGCCGGTAGAGAGATAGCGGTCTCCCCGGTCGCACACGATGAACGCAATGGTGGCATTGCTCTCGCGCTGCGCGATCTGCTGCGCCACCCAGCAGGCGCCCGCCGCCGAAATGCCCGCAAAAATGCCTTCTTCGCGCGCCAGGCGGCGGCACATTTCTTCGGCGTCGTCCTGGCTCACATAAACCAGCTCATCGACCGCCGAGGCGTCGTAAATTTTGGGCAGATATTCCTGCGGCCACTTGCGGATGCCCGGAATGCGCGAGCCCTCTTGCGGCTGCGCCCCAATGATCTGGATGGCGGGGTTTTTTTCTTTCAAAAAGCGCGACACCCCCGTGATGGTGCCCGTGGTGCCCATGGCGCTGACAAAGTGGGTAATGCGCCCACCCGTTTGCTCCCACAGCTCGGGGCCGGTGGTTTCATAGTGGATGCGCGGGTTGTCGGCATTGCCAAACTGGTCCAGCACCTTGCCCTCGCCGCGCTTTTGCATGGCCTCGGCCAGATCGCGGGCGTGCTCCATGCCACCACTCTTGGGCGTCAGCACCAGCTCGGCACCAAAGGCCTTCATGGTCTGCGCCCGCTCAATCGACAGGTCTTCGGGCATCACCAGCACCATGCGATAGCCCTTGATGGCCGCCGCCATGGCCAGCGCAATGCCCGTGTTGCCCGACGTGGCCTCGATCAGCGTGTCGCCCGGGCGAATCTCGCCGCGCTCCTCGGCACGGCGAATCATCGACAGCGCGGGCCGGTCTTTCACCGAGCCCGCAGGGTTGTTGCCCTCCAGCTTGCCCAGCACCACGTTGCCACGCTCGGCATGGCCTTGCGCCCCAATGCGCTGCAGCGCCACCAGCGGCGTGTTGCCCACCGCATCTTCAATCGTCGGATATTTCATGCGCCCTACTGTGCCATAATTTGCGTCTTCACAAATTACCCGCCCGGGTGGTGAAATTGGTAGACGCAGGGGACTCAAAATCCCCCGCCGCAAGGCGTGCCGGTTCGATTCCGGCCCCGGGCACCACAGACAAGGCCGGTAGCTTCCATTAGCTACCGGCCTTTTTCTTTTTCCCTATGGCAAGCGGCTTTGACTAGTGCGCAGACGTGCGCCGAAATGTGCCGGAATCCGCGGATACGTGGGGGTACATTTGGGGGCACATGCCCGAAAAGCGGGGGCATCTGGTGGCACCCAGGCGCCACGGTGAGGTCAGTTGCCCTGGCGCCGGATCAACTGCCGCCCCTGGGGGGTGATGGCCATTTCACCGCCCGCCTTCTTGCTGATGAGCCCCCACTCCAGCAGCCGCCCAGACAGGTGCTCTTTGAGCGCGCCGTCCTGGGTGATGACCTCACCCATCTCCAGCCGTTTGAGAACATCGATCTCGTCCACCGTAGGGTCGAAATGCGCTGCGTGGTAGGTGTTCGTCATGGTTGATCTCCGGGTAGCCGTTGTGCATGCAACTGACGCCGCCAGATTAGACCGATGGCCTGCGCAACGCAAGCGCAGCCCACCAGAACCTGGCCCTGCCCATTGCACGGACGCATGGACGTGCGTGCGGCCGCTGCGGGCCGGGGCAGCGCGCTTCAGGGTGCGGGCAAATCCCCCTTCGCCATGCCCAGCAGCCACTGCGCAAACGCCGCCAGCACCGGGGGCTGGGCCTGCGCGGGGCTGATGAGGTAGTAGGCACGCTCGCCACGCAGCGGGCGTGCGCAGGCCACCACCAGCTCGCCACTGGCCAGTTCAGCCTCGATGAGCAAGGGCGGGATCAGCGCCACGCCCATGCCATGCGTGGCGGCCACGGCCAGCATCGAGAACAGCTCGTAGCGCGGGCCATCCAGCGCGTGCGGCGCATTCACACCCATGGCATCAAACCACTGGCGCCAGCCGTAGGGGCGGGTGCTTTGCTGCAAAAGGGGCAGCCCGGCCAGCGCCTCGGCCGACACGGGCTGGTGGGCCCGGCCCCGGCCACGCGGCGCGGCGGATTCGAGCAGGCGTGGGCTGCACACGGGCACCACGTCTTCGTGCATCAGCAACTGCGCCTGCACGCCCGGCCAGTGGGCCACCTGCTCGGGCGTGCCGGCATACAGCGCGGCGTCGAAAGTGGTGTCGGCAAACAGAAAGGGCCGCGTCTGGGTTTCGATGTGCACCACGATGTCCGGGTGCTGCTGCGCCAGTTGCGGCAGGCGCGGGATGAGCCAGCGCGTGGCAAACGTGGGCACCGCCGCCAGCGTGAGCGTGCCGCCCTCGCCCTGGTGGGCCATCACATCGAGCGTGTCGCGCTCCAGCCCCTGCAGCCAGCGCGCCACCTGGCGGCCGTAGTGCGCGCCGGCGGGCGTCAGCACCACGCCGTGGCGCGTGCGGCGAAACAGCTGCACGCCCAAAAATTCTTCCAGCGCCTGGATCTGGCGCGACACCGCGCTTTGCGTGAGCGAGAGCTCTTGCGCGGCGCGCGTGTAGCTCTCGTGCCGGGCGGCGACTTCAAAACAGGCCAGGGCCTGGGTCGATGGAATATTGCGGCGCATGCTTGACTCGAACTCGTTAACGGCTCTCCACCCCAGGAAAGCCCATGCAACAAGTATTCCATACATGCCAAAAACGCATTTCTGGATGAAAAGAAGTCGCTTGCAGGCCTTGCGTGGCAAGCCTACGATGCCCCCTCACGCAACAACGCCATGCGCAACCCGCATGACGCCAGGCGCCGCTTCATTGATTCCTTGATCTACCGACCGGAGACACCACCATGGCCCACGCCGCTTTCCAATGGGATGACCCTTTCCTGCTCGACCAGCAACTCACCGACGACGAGCGCGCCATCCGCGACGCCGCCGCCGCCTATTGCCAGGACAAGCTGGCCCCCCGCGTGCTCGAAGCCTTCCGCCACGAGAAGATGGACACCACCATCTTCCGCGAGATGGGCGAGCTGGGCCTGCTGGGCCCCACCATCCCCACACAGTACGGCGGCGCCGGCCTGAACTACGTTAGCTATGGCCTGGTGGCGCGCGAAATCGAGCGCGTGGACTCGGGCTACCGCTCCATGGCCAGCGTGCAAAGCTCGCTGGTGATGGTGCCGATCAACGAATTCGGCACCGAAGCGCAAAAGCAGAAATACCTGCCCAAGCTGGCCACGGGCGAATTCATCGGCTGCTTCGGCCTGACCGAGCCCGACCACGGCTCCGACCCCGGCAGCATGGCCACGCGCGCCTACAAGACGGCCGGCGGCTACAAGCTCAAGGGCAGCAAGATGTGGATCACCAACAGCCCCGTGGCCGACGTGTTCGTGGTCTGGGCCAAAGAGGTGAGCGAAGGCGGCGATGGCAAGGATGTGGTCGGCCCCATCCGCGGCTTCATTCTGGAAAAGGGCATGAAGGGCCTCACGGCACCCGCCATCCACGGCAAGGTGGGACTGCGCGCCTCGGTCACCGGCGAGATCGTGATGGACGACGTGTTCGTGCCCGAAGAAAACGCCTTTCCTGAAGTGCAGGGCCTGAAGGGCCCCTTCACCTGCCTGAACAGCGCGCGCTTCGGCATCGCCTGGGGCGCCCTGGGTGCGGCCGAGTTCTGCTGGCACACCGCGCGCCAGTACACGCTGGACCGCAAGCAGTTTGGCCGGCCCCTCGCCGCCAACCAGCTCATCCAGAAAAAGCTGGCCGACATGCAGACCGAAATCACCCTGGGCCTGCAAGCCGCGCTGCGCGTGGGCCGCATGAAGGACGAGCACCAGAACGTGGTCGAAATCACCTCGCTGATCAAGCGCAACAACTGCGGCAAGTCGCTGGACATTGCCCGCATGGCGCGCGACATGATGGGCGGCAACGGCATCAGCGACGAGTTCGGCGTGGCCCGCCACCTGGTGAACCTGGAAGTGGTCAACACCTACGAAGGCACGCACGATGTGCACGCGCTGATTCTGGGCCGCGCGCAGACGGGCATTGCGGCATTTGCGTGACATCCCCCTGAGGCGCTACGCGCCTTCCCCCTTCTCTCGGCTTCGCCGGGAAGGGGGACGACGCCCTCGCTGCGGGGCGGCCCTTGCTCGGCGTCCCTGGCCTGGAGACACGCCCAACTCATCCCTCATGCCCATCCCATACGTTTAGGCTGCTAGCGCTTGATATACAAGCGCTAGTAGCTATGAATTTAATAGCAACCCAACTTCATGATCACACCCTCCCCCAACGCTGGCGCCCTCGCTGGCATCAAGGTCCTCGACCTCTCCCGCGTGCTCGCCGGACCCTGGTGCACCCAGATGCTGGCCGACCTGGGGGCCGATGTGGTCAAGGTCGAGCGCCCCAGCGTGGGCGACGACACGCGCCAGTGGGGCCCGCCCTTTTTGAAGGACGCCGCCGGCAACAACACGAACCAGGCCAGCTATTTCACGGCCTGCAACCGCAACAAGCGCTCGGTGACCATCGACATGGCGACGCCCGAGGGCCAGGCACTCATCAAGCAGATGGCGCAGCAGGCCGACATCGTGGTGGAGAACTTCAAGGTCGGCGGCCTCAGGCAATATGGCCTCGACCATGAGAGCCTGCGCGCGCTCAACCCGCGCCTCATCTACTGCTCGGTCACCGGCTTCGGGCAAAGCGGGCCGTATGCCGAGCGCGCCGGTTACGACCTCATGGTGCAAGCCATGACCGGCATGATGAGCATCACCGGCCGGGCCGACAGCGAACCCGGCGGCGGTCCGCTGCGCGTGGGTGTGGCGGTGATCGACCTGTTCACCGGCATCTATGCCAGCAACGCCATCCTGGCCGCGCTGCATGTGCGCGACAACGCAGCCACCGGCACCGGCCAGGGCCAGCACATCGACATGGCGCTGCTGGACGTGGGCATGGCCGTGCTGGCCAACCAGGCGTCGGGATTCCTCGCCACCGGCGAGGCGCCTGGCCGCATGGGCAACAGCCACCCGAGCCTGGCGCCCTACCAAGACTTTCCCACGCAGGACGGCAACATGCTGCTGGCCATTGGCAACGACGGGCAGTTTCAGCGCTTTTGCGCCGCTGCCGGCCAACCCCAGTGGGCCGCCGATGCCCGCTTTGCCACCAACACGCTGCGCGTGCAGCACCGCGCCGAACTCATCCCCGCCATGGAAGCCGTCACGCGCACGCGCACCACGGCCGCGTGGATTGCACTGCTGGAAGACAAGGCCGTGCCCTGCGGCCCCGTCAACACCATTGCCCAGGCGTTTGACGACGCGCAGGTCAAGGCGCGCGGCCTGGCCGTGACGCTGCCGCGCTGGAAGACGGGCGAGGCCGGCGACGGCGTGGCGCAGATCACCGGCGTGGCCAGCCCGCTGCGCCTGTCCAGCAACCCGCCGGTGCTGCGCAACGCGCCACCCGCGCTCGGGCAGCACACCGACGAGGTGCTGCGCGAACTGGGCCTGAGCGCGCAGGCCATTGCCGCACTGCGTGAGAGCAGAACCCTCTGAGAGGCACAGGGGTGATGGAAACGATCAACCCGCCGGCACCCCGCGAAAGCCCTCGCCCCAGCGCCAGAAGGCCATCGCACACCACGCCAGGCCCAGCGCCACCAAGGCACCGCCGACCACACCGATGTGCTGCATGCCCCAATGCTGGCTGACCTGGCTGCCCAACAGGGCACCAGCCCCAATGCCGATGTTGAAAATGCCGGAGAACATGGACATGCCCACATCCGTGGCATCGGCGGCCATGCGCAGCACCTTGGCCTGCATGGCCAGCGTGAAGCAGATCAGCGCCACGCCCCACACCGCGCAGACCATGTACAGCGCGCCGATGGAACGCGTGCTGGCCAGCAAGACCAGCAAACACAGCGCCAGCGCCGCCAGCGCCAGCAACAGGAACCCGTTCGGAAAGCGCATGCCAAAGCGGCTGAACAGCAGACTGCCGCCCACGCCCATGCCGCCAAACAGCAGCAGCACCACGGTGGTGGTGTCGCCGCTATAGCCGGCAATGGTCTGCACCAGCGGCTCGATATAGCTGTAGGTGGTGAACTGCCCCGTCACCACGATGACCAGCAGCAGGTACAGCGACACCAGCGCCGGACGGCGCAGCAGCATGGGCACGCTGGCCAGCGACCCGGCGTTCTGGCTGGGCAGCAGCGGCAGCCATTTGGCCAGCCCCAGCAGCACCACCGCCGCCACGCCGCCAATGGCCCAAAACGTGGTGCGCCAGCCCAGCCATTCGCCCACCACGCGCCCCAGGGGAATGCCCAGCACCATGGCCAGTGTCGTGCCCGTGGCCAGCAGGCTGAGCGCCTGCGCCTGTTTTCCCTGGGGTGCCACGCGCACGGCCAGCGAGGCGGTGATCGACCAGAAAATCGCGTGCGACAAGGCCACACCCACGCGGCTGAGCACCAGCACCGGAAAGCTCCAGGCAACGCCCGACAGCCCATGGCTGACGATGAACACCAGAAACACGCCCACCAACAGTTTTCGCCGCTCGACGCTCTTGGTCAGCAGCATGAAGGGCAAGGACGCCAGCGCCACGATCCAGGCATAGATGGTGAGCATCAGCCCCACCTGCTCCGTTGGCATGCCAAAGCTGCCGCCAATGTCGCTGAGCAGGCCGACGGGCACGAATTCGCTGGTGTTGAAAACAAAAGCCCCCAGGGCCAGGGCAATGACGGCCAGCCAGGCTTGGGTAGGACTGCGGGAAATGTTGGACATAAGGCAATGAAAAACGTGCCCCACCTCCTGCACGACTTCCTGCGCGGCCACGGGCATCCGCGTTGGTTATTGCAACTGCGGTGACGACTGCGGCGGCGCCCACGCGCAATGCCACGGCGCAACCGGCAAGGCTTGTCAGTGAAGGTTCAGGGTGGGGAGACAAAGAAGGCGCACAAAAAGTGCACGAACAGGGGGCAGGCATGCAACCTGCCCATGAATGCTGCACCGCACAACGCTTCGATTCTGGCATTTTCCAGCCTTGCGCGCTCGCGCTGCCGAAACACCATTTCTGCAGACAAGGGCAGCGGGACTGAACGGTTCCGCCAGCCTTCAGCGCGGCCGCTCAAAACCGCTCACCACCCACGCCTCGGCGCTGGCCACGGTCAACTTGAAGCCCGGCGACACCGGCACGCGCGCGACCTCTTCACCGTATTCGTCCTGTGCGTGCAGCGTAGCGGTCGCGCCTTCTTCGTCGGGCACGATGGCCAGCGCCACGCGCAGGCACTGGCCCTGCACCGTCACGGTGACGTTTTTGTTCAGTTGGGTATGCAGCTGCTGCTCGTGGCGGCGCAGCACTTCGCTGGCCGTCTTGACCAGGGTGTTGAAGGCCGACACATCCAGCGGCTTGGGGTTCTTCTTGTCGCGCCCCATGGTCCACGGCCCCACCAGCGCCGGCTCGGCCTCGCCCAGCAGCGTCATGGCCACCGCCCAGCCATCGTCATCCTCGTTCTTAATGACCCGCGCCGTCCAGCGCCCATCGCTCCACAGGCGCGGTTCTTGAACGGGGGCGGGCGTGTCGGGGGTATCAGGGATGGCGTCGGTCATGGGCACTGCGGCAGTTCTGGGAAAAGGCGCAGAGCATACGGCGGATTGCCACGGCCCCGCCCGCGCCCTGCAGCACAGCGCCACATGGCGGGGCTTTTTCCACCCATCCGGGGTGGCCCCGGCAGTATTTCTTCGCGCAGCCCGCTGTTTCAGGCGGTTCCATCGGTTCTGCTTCTAAAATTTGTAAAAGCGCGTATCCGCGCCAAGGACACTCCATGCAAACCGTACAGCGAGATAGCGAAGAGCGCACCCACCTCACCGGCAACAACCAGTTCGAGCTCTTGCTTTTTCGCCTGGGCGCCGACAGCGCGCTGGGCCAATCCGAGCTGTTTGGCATCAACGTTTTCAAAATCCGTGAAATCGTTGCCATGCCCAGCATCACCCCCATCGCGGGCGCTGCGGCGCACTCGATGGGCGTGGTCAACCTGCGCGGGCAGATCATTCCGGTGCTCGACCTGCCGGCCATCATGGGCTGCACGCCCAAAACCGGGCTGAACATCATGCTGGTGACCGAATATGCGCGCACCACCCAGGCGTTTGCCGTGGAGTCGGTGGAAGACATCGTGCGGCTCGACTGGAAGCAGGTGCTGTCCGCCGAAGCCAGCGGCGCGGGCGGCAAGCTGGTGACCAGCATTGCGCGCCTGGATGGCAACACCGACGGCTCGCGCCTGGCGCAGGTGCTGGATGTCGAGGCCATCCTGCAGCTGGTGTCGCCGCCCGAAGGCAACCCGGTCGACGCCCAGAAAGTGGGCCCGCGCCTGGCGATGCAGCCCGGCACCATCATCCTTGCGGCCGACGATTCCTTTGTGGCCCGCTCGCTCATCGAGCAAGAGTTGCAATTGCTGCACGCCCCCTTCGAAATGGTCAAGTCGGGCCAGGAAGCCTGGGACCGCCTCAATGCCCTGGCCACCCAGGCCGCCGCCGAAGGCACAACCGTGCTGGACAAGGTGGCGCTGGTGCTGACCGACCTGGAAATGCCCGAGATGGACGGCTTCACGCTCACGCGGCACATCAAACAGGATGCGCGCTTTCAGGGGCTGCCGGTGATCATCCACTCGTCGCTGTCGGGCTCGGCCAACGAACACCATGTGCGCAGCGTCGGTGCGGACGGCTATGTGGCCAAGTTTGTGGCCGAAGACCTGGCCGGCGCCATCCGGCGCGTGCTGCCGGCATAGCCGGCAGGTGGCGCGCGATAATTGTTGGTCAAAAGTGACCTTGGCGCTTACCAGACAAGCGCAAGCAGCTATATAAAATATAGCAATTATCAGGCGCGCTTTGGCGCATCGGCTAAATCCTCGGGTCTGACAATGCCACGCGGCCCAGGCCCCATTGCCGCACGGGTAGTTGCACTGGTAGCTACACGGGCAGCGGCGTTGGTCATGGGGCCAGGTCAACCAAATGGTGTCGTCAGGCGTCTAATGGGCACGGCCGGTCCGTGAAGTTGTAACGCCCCGCCGGGGCGCTTTTCAAGGGCTTTACGCAGCGGGCGGAACGCCTGCCGCAGCGCCAGAGTCTGACCACCATGACATACCACCTTGCCCGCATTGTTTCTGCCGTTGCGCTTGCCGCGCTGGCCACGGGCTGCGCCGTGGTTCCTGGCGACCCTTACGACCCTTATTACACGCCCCAGCCGTCGGGCTATGGCGTGTATGAGCAGCCTGCCTATATCTACGGCAGCCCACCGCGCGCCTACGGCTACCCGGTGGCCCCGCCACCCGGCTATTACGGGCGCCGCCACGACGACCGCAATGACTGGCGTGAACGCGAGCGGGCCCAGCGCGAGCGCGAGGCACAGCGCGAACGCGAAGCCCTGCGTGACCGGGAAGCCCACCGCGAACGCGAAGCCCGCCAGGCCCAGGATGCTCGCCGCGAGCAGGACGCCCGCCGGGACCGCGAGCGCGACCAAGCGCGTGAACAAGGCCGCCGCGAGCAGGCTCAGCGTGAGCAGGCCCAGCGGGATCACGGCAACCGCGATCAGGCCCAGCGCCCGCGCCGCGATGATGAACGCCGCCCGGCGGGCGACAACGCGCGGCAAAATCGCCCGGATCGCCCGGATCGCCCGGATCGCCCGGACCAGCCGCGCTGGAGAGGCGACGCCCCGCGCGGCCAGGGCAACTGAGAGGCTGAGAATCTTTTGCGCATGCCCGCTCATCACGCCAAAACGCACCCGCTCGTCGTTGCAAATGCGCGCCATAGCCCGAGCTATGGCTGTGCTTTGCGCCTAGATCGGCTGCGTTGTGGCGCGCTGCTCGGACCCGCGCAAAAAACTCTCAGCCTCTGAGGAACCCTGAAGGAAAACCACCATGCCCCTCGTGCGCAATTGCCTGGTCGCCGCTGCGGCGCTGCTGTGTTTCGCCGCGCAGGCCCAGGTGCTGCGCTGCACCGACGCGCGCACCGGCCAGGTCACCTACACCGACGGCGCCTGCGCGGGCTCTGCATCGGTGCGCGAGGTCGAACCCCGCAAGACGCCGCAGGAAATCCAGCTGGAGCGCGAGCAAGCCACCGAGGCGCTGGCGCGCAAGCAGCAACAACTGCAGGCCGAGGCGGCTGCCCAGCAGATCGACGCCGACCGCGCTGCCCAACGTGAGAGGGATCTTGCGGCACGCACCGCTCGCCCGGCGGCGCGCGCGCAGGACTATGCGCGGTCAGCCGAGTGCGCCCGGTCGCGCCGCAACCTCGATGTCGTCATCAGCAGCACCAGCGGGACCTATGACCAGAACCTGCGCGTCGAAGCCGCGCAGCGCCAGGTAGACCTGGACTGCCTGGGCCCCGAGGCCTATGCCGAGGTGGAAAAAGCCCGCGCGGCCAGGCAGGAGACGGCCCCTGCGGTCGTGGTGGTTCCGCCGCGCCACCCGACCTACACCCGGCCCGGCCCACCGCCGCCACCGCGCAAGTTCACGCAGTGCAACGTGTTTCGCTGCTACGACAGCCAGGGCAACAGCTATCCACGCTGACAGCGCGGTGGTCAGGGATCAGGCGCGCAGGCCTTGCGCCACGGTGGGGTAGCGCAGTCGCAGGCCCAGCTCGCCCAGCAACCGCTGGTTGTCAAGCCGGCGCGATTCGCTCATGAAGCTCAGCAGCATCACCGGCAGCGCATCCTGCGCCGTGCTGCGCGGCACCCGGGGCGGGCGCGGCAGGCCATACAGGTCGGCGGCCAGATCGAAATAGTCGCCCATCTTCATCTCACTGCGGTCGCTGGCGTTGTAAACCCGCTGGGGCTTGCCACGCCACAGCGCCGCCAGGCAGGCGCGCGCCAGGTCATCGGCATGGATGTGGTTGGTGTACACGTCATCCTGCGCCAGCAGCACAGGGGTGCCCTTGCGCAGCCGCGCCTCGGGCGTGCCGCCCTCGCGGTCGGGTGCGTAGATGCCCGGAATGCGCAGGATGCTGGCGCGCACGCCGGCACGCCCCAGGTGGCGCACAGCGCGCTCGGCATTCACGCGGCGCTGGGCCCGCGGCGTGCCGGGCGCCACGGTGCGGGTTTCGGCCACCCGCGCGCCCGCGCAGTCGCCATACACACCGCTGGTCGATGCATACACCAGCGACACGGGCAGGCTGCGCAGCCGCAAGGCCCGGGCCAGGGCCACGGTGCGCGGGTCGCGCCACCATGCAGTGCCGCCGCCACCTTCACCCGGTGGCGGGGCCAGGTGCACCACGCGCGTGGCCAGGCCCGACAGGCGGCGCAGTGTGGCGGTCTGATCGAGGTTGCCCACCAGCGGCGTCACCCCCTGCGCGCGCAGACTGCCCATGCGCCCGGCCTGCGAGGTCAGCGCCAGCACGCGCATGCGCCGCGCACCCGGCCCGGCCAGCAGGCTGCGCGCCACGCGCTGGCCCACATCGCCATAGCCCACGATCAGCAGGCGCTCGCGCCGAAAGCGCGAGGGCAGCGCGCCCAGCCCGCTGGCCAGTGCGACGGTGCTCATTGCGCCCCCCGCCATGAACGGGCACGGCGCGCGCTGTGGCTCTGGCGCGCCGCGGGCGTGCCGGGCAGCCACACGCGGCGGCAGGCCTTTGCGCGGTTAAGGGAGTGATCAGGTTCTGAGGGCAAAATCGGGGCCATTCGCATGAAGACAGCTTGAAGAATAGTCCAAGGATACCCACAACATGACCCGTGCCGAGACTGCCAACGCAGCGTTCCAGATCACCGTGCAACCCAGCGGCCGCGCATTCAGCGCCCAGGCCAACGAAGCCATTCTGGCCGCCGCCATCCGCAGCGGCGTGGGCCTGCCCTATGGCTGCAAGGACGGCGCCTGCGGCTCGTGCAAGTGCAAGAAGCTCAGCGGCGCCGTGCACCATGGCGCGCACCAGTCCAAGGCCCTGACGGCCGACGAGGAAGCCGCGGGTTTCGTGTTGACCTGCTGCGCCCACGCCCTGACCGACGTGGTGCTTGAATCGCGCCAGGTCACCGACGAAAGCGCCTACCCCATCAAGAAGATGCCGGTGCGCGTGGCCGCGTTCGAGAAAAAATCGCACGACGTGATGCAGCTGCGCCTGCAGCTGCCCGCGGCCGACACCTTCCGCTACCACGCGGGGCAATACATCGAGTTCATGCTGCGTGACGGCGCGCGCCGTGCCTATTCGATGGCCAACGCCCCCCACACCCAAGCCGAGGCGCCGGGGCTGGAGCTGCACATCCGCCACATGCCGGGTGGCCTGTTCACCGACCATGTGTTTGGCGCGCTGAAGGAAAAAGAAATCCTGCGCATCGAAGGCCCGTTTGGCAGCTTTTTCCTGCGCGAAGACACGGACAAGCCCATCGTGCTGCTGGCATCGGGCACGGGGTTTGCGCCCATCAAGGCGCTGATCGAGCACATGCAATTCAAGGGCATCACGCGCCCCACCACGCTGTACTGGGGCGGCCGCCGGCCGGGCGACTTGTACCTGCACGACTGGATGCTGGCGCGCGCCGCAGAGATGCCCCATCTCAGCTATGTGCCCGTGGTGTCCGATGCCCTGCCCGAAGACGGCTGGACGGGCCGCACCGGCTTCGTGCACCAGGCCGTGCTGCAGGATTTTGCCGATCTCTCGGGCCACCAGGTGTATGCCTGTGGCGCGCCCATCGTGGTGGACTCGGCACGCGCCGCCTACAGCGCCGAGCGCGGCCTGCCGCCCGATGAGTTCTTTGCCGACTCCTTCACCTCCGAGGCCGACAAGCACGGCTGAACCCGCCAGATTGCGGGTGGATGGAGGCCGCTGGCATGCGGCCCATCGCTCCGGCCAGCGGCCTTTTTCAGGGCCAGCGCTCCGTTTTTTGCACAATGGAGCCATGAACCGCCGAAACATCCTTCTTGCAAGTGCCGCTGCCGCAGCGGTTTTTTCTTCTTCCCTGGCCATGGCGCAGGACGCGGGCGCGCCCATTCGCCTGATCGTTCCCTACGCCCCCGGCGGCCCGCTGGACATCACGGCCCGCGCGCTGGCCGAGCGGGTGCGTGACGCACTGGGCACGGTGATCATCGACAACAAGGGCGGCGCCGGCGGCAACATCGGTGCCGACGCGATCGCCAAGGCCGCGCCCGACGGCCTGACCATCGGCATCGCCGCCACCGCCACGCACGCCGTGAACCCCTGGCTGTACGCACACATGCCCTACGACGCCGCCAAGGACTTTGCCGGCATCACCCAGATGGTGCGCGTGCCCAACGTGCTGGTCATGAACGCCGAAAAGGCGGCACGCCTGAAAATCAACACCGTGGCCGACCTAATCGCCTACGCCAAGGCCAACCCGGCCAAGCTCAACTACGGCAGCGGCGGCAATGGCAGCGCGGGCCACCTGGCGGGCGAGATGTTCAAGCAGCGCGCGGGCATTTTTGCCCTGCACATCCCCTACCGCGGTGGCAACCCGGCCCAGCTGGCGCTGCTGAGCGGCGAGGTGGACTTCAACATCGACAACCTGGCCACCGCCGCGCCCAACATCCGCGCCGGCAAGCTCAAGGCCCTGGCCGTGACCAGTTTGCAGGCCAGCCCGGCCCTGCCCGGCGTGCCGCCCCTGTCCAGCACCTTCAAGGGCTTCTCGATCGACACCTGGTGGGGCCTGGTGGCGCCCGCCGGCACGCCCAAGCCGGTGATCGCCAAGCTGAACAAGGCCTTCGTGGCGGCACTGAACGCCCCCGAAACCAGAACCCGTTTTGGCGCGCTGCTGGCCGAGCCCGTGCCCACCACCCCCGAGCAGTTCGACGCCTTCATGGCCAGCGAGCGCGCCAAATACCAATCGCTGGTGAAGGCCTCGGGCGCCAGGGTGGATTGAGGGATGGGCTGATCGCCATCCGGACAGCGGGTGGCGCCCATCGATTTGGATGAAATAGGGCTGCAGCGCTTTATCCATAAGCGCTAGCAGCTATGTTTTCAGTAGCGCCGCAGCACCGAAACACCGGACTGCCGGGCGTTACGTACCGCCTAAAGCGCCCAGTCGGCGCCCTGCACCCGGTCGATGCGCTGCGCTGCCACGGCCGCCAGTTGCTGCGCTGGCACCAGCTCGGGCGCCAGCTCGGCCAGGGGATAGAGCACAAACGCGCGCTCGTGCAGGCGCGGGTGCGGCAGCGTGAGCGTGGGGGTGTTGATCACCTGGTCGCCATACCGCAGGATATCCAGGTCCAGCGTGCGCGGGGCGTTGCGGTAGGGCCGCTCGCGCCCGCCGGCCTGCTCGATCGCCTGCAGTTGCGCCAGCAAGGCGTGGGGCGCCAGGCTGGTGCCCAGCTGCACCACGGCGTTCAGATAGTCAGGCCCGCCCGCATCCACGGGGGCGCTGCCATACAGGGATGAAACGCGCTGCACCCGCGTGCCTGGCAAGGCCCCGATGGCCGACAGCGCGGCGCGCAAGGCAGCCTGGCGATCACCGAGGTTGGCCCCCAGGCCGATCCAGGCAGACACCGCCGCCAAAGCCCCAGGTGCAACGGAGGCCACAGCGGTGCTCTCACCCTGCATCCCAAAATCTCCGCTTATTCGCCGGCGGCCGCGGAGGCCGCGCCTTCGCTGCTGCCGCCACCGGGTTTGCGACGGCGACGGCGGCGCTTCTTGGGCGCCTCGCCATCGGCCAGCGGCGCAGCGTCGTCGGGCAACCCTGCTGTGCTGGCCGCTGCATCACGGGGTGCAGACCCGGCAGCGGGAGCCGCGCGCGGCACGCGCTTGACCACGGGCTGGGCCTTCTGGCGCGCCTTTTGCTCTTCGCGGGCCTGGTCCATGAGGTCGTCACGGCGGTCATCGCTGGCGCTCTGGAAGTCCTGCCACCATTCGGCCAGAGCTTCTTCGACTTCGCCCACGTCGGCACGCAGGCGCAAGAAGTCGAATCCGGCACGAAAACGCAACTGGTCGACCATGCCAAAGGGCCCGCTGCCCACGCGCTTTTCAAAGCGCGGCTGCATCACCCAGATCTCGCGCATATCGGCGGCCAGCTTGCCGCGGCCCGACACGTCGCCGATGCGCTTGTCGAACACGTCGTCGATGGCGTCCTGCAGCGCGGGCAGCGGGTGCTGGCGCTGGTTCTGGCGCTCCAGCCAGCCCTTGTGCACGTCGTCCCACAGCACGCAGGCCAGCAGGAAGCTGGGGGCCACGGGCTTGCCTTCGCCAACACGGCGGTCGGTGTCGGTGAGGGCGGCATTCACGAAGGGCGTTTCGGCGCGCTCCACCACCACGTCCAGCAGCGGGTAGATGCCCTTGGCCATGCCCAGCTTCTTGAGCTGCTCGATGGTGGCAATGGCATGCCCCGTTTGCAGCAGCTTGAGCATTTCGTCGAACATGCGGCTTTGCGGAACCTCGGCCAGCAAGGCCTGCGACTGCACCAGGGGCGCTGCGGTCTTGGGTTCGATGGTGAAGCCCAGGGCGCCCAGCTTGGCGGCAAAACGCACGGCGCGGATGATGCGCACCGGGTCTTCGCGGTAGCGCGTGGCGGGGTCGCCAATCATGCGCAGCGTCTTCTTCCTGGCGTCCTGCAGGCCCTTGTGGTAGTCCACCACGATCTGGCTCACCGGGTCGTAGTACATGGCGTTGACGGTGAAGTCGCGGCGCGTGGCGTCTTCGTCCTGCGGACCCCAGACATTGTCGCGCAGCACGCGGCCACTGGCGTCCACGGCATGCTGCATGCCCGAAAGTTGCGCCTTGCTGGTCTTTTCGTTGCCCGCCACCTGGCCCGCAGCAGCGTTGTCGAGGTAGGCACGGAAGGTCGATACCTCGATCACCTCATGCTCGCGCCCCCGGCCATGCACCACGTGCACGATGCGAAAGCGCTTGCCGATGATGAAGGCCCGGCGAAACAGGCCCTTGACCTGCTCGGGCGTGGCGTTGGTGGCCACGTCAAAATCCTTGGGGCGCAGGCCCAGCAGCAGGTCGCGCACGGCGCCACCCACGATGTAGGCCTCAAAACCCGCCTGCTTGAGCGTGGCCACCACCTCGGCGGCGCGGCGGTCCACCAGCTCGGGGTTGATGCCATGGACCGAGGCGGGCACCTCTTCACGCTTGCCGAAATGCGGCTTGCCGCCCGAGGTGCCGGGCGTGGATTTGCCGAGCAGTTTGTCGATGAACTTCTTGATCATGGGTATGCAGTAAACAGATGGAGCGGCGCAAACATGCGGTCAAGGTGCGGTTTCAGGGTGCGGCATTCCGCGCGGGAGCGGGCTGCGCATTCTGGTTTGTGCCGGTCGGAAACAGGTCCAGTATGCGCCAGCCGCGCGCTTGCGCCAGCGCTCTGAGCCGGGCGTCGGGGTTGGTGGCAACGGGGTGGTTGACTTTTTCCAGGAGCGGCACGTCGTTCATGGAATCGCTGTAGAACGTGCTCTCCACATCCCCCCAGGAAAGCCGCCGCTCGGCCAGCCATTGTTCCATGCGCCGCACCTTGCCTTCGCGCATGGTGGGAATGCCGTCGATTTCGCCGGTGTACCAGCCCTGCGCATCGCGGGCCAGCTGCATGGCCAGCAACTGCTGAACCCCCAGGGCGTTCGCAATGGGCCGGGTGACGAATTCGTTGGTGGCGGTGATGATCAGCACATCATCGCCCGCCGCCTGGTGCCCGCGCAGCAGATCGCGCGCCTGCGGGTGGATGGCAGGCTCGATCACTTCGCGCATGAACTGGGCATGGGCGGCGGCGGCGGCCTCAGGCCCGCGCAGACGAACGGCCTCGATGGCAAAACGCACATAGTCCTGCACATCGAGCGTGTCGGCCTGGTAATGCGCGTAGAACTCGTCGTTGCGGCGCGCAAATTCGACCGGGTCGTTCCAGCCGATGCGGATGGTGAACTCACCCCACTCGTAGTCGGAGTCAATGGGCAGCAGCGTGTGGTCCAGGTCGAACAGCGTCAGCCGGGGACGATGGAGCGGGATATCAGTCATTGATTGTGTTGTGAAGTGCGCAGCATCGCCCCAGGGGGTTGTCCCTCATTCCGACTCCAGCATGGCCTTGAGCAGCGGGATGGTGATGGCGCGCTGGGTGCGCAGCGCATAGGCATCGAGCTGTTCGAGCAGTTGCATGAGGCTGCCCAGGTCGCGCGAGAAGCGGTTGAGCATGAAGTCCATCACCTCGTCGCCCAGAAACACGCCCCGGGCATCGGCCTCCTGGCGCAGCACCGCGCGGCGGGCGGTTTCGTCGAGCAAATGCAGCTGGAACACATGGCCCCAGCCCAGGCGGCTGCGCAGGTCATCGCGCAGCGGCAGATCGGCCGGCGGCAGGTTGCCGGCCGCCAGCACCCAGCGCGGTGCGCCGTTGGCGGGGCTGATGGCATTCACAAACCAGTTAAAAGCCATGGCCTGCTGGGCGGTGCTGTACAGGTGCACGTCGTCCAGAACCACGGCGGCCCAGCGCTCGTCAAATTCGGCGGGCATGGCCACCGAGGCATCGAGCCAGCCCACGCTGGCGCCCTGGTCGCTCAGGGCCTGGTGCACCGCCTTGAGCAAGTGGGTCTTGCCGCTGCCCGCCTCGCCCCAGAGGTAGGTGGGCACGGGCGAGCGGGTGTCCTGCTGGCTGCCCTCGCCCACCCACAGCTGCAGATGCTGCAGCGCGGCCTCGTTGGGGCCGGCAAAAAAACGCGCCAGCGTGGGCCCCGTCGCCAAGCCAATGTCCAGGGCCAGCTGTTTCATGGCTGCAGCCCGCAGGCACAGGGGCAGGCGCAGGGTTGGATAACGGCAAACGGCATGGGCATGAAAGGCAAAACGGGGCAGGAAGTAAGGGTGAACGGAGGGTGCGCGGTGCGCACCCCGTAAAATCTGCGCAAATTTTAGTCTGCCGCGCACGCTGGTCCGTGCCATCCCTGCCATGAGCTCCTCTGCATCCACCCCCACCCCCCTGTCCTACAAAGACGCTGGCGTTGACATCGACGCGGGCGACGCCCTGGTCGAGCGCATCAAGCCGCTGGCCAAAAAGACCATGCGCGAGGGCGTTTTGGCCGGCATCGGCGGCTTTGGCGCGCTGTTTGAAGTGCCCAAGCGCTACCAAGAGCCCGTGCTGGTGAGCGGCACCGACGGCGTGGGCACCAAGCTCAAGCTGGCCTTTGAATGGAACATGCACGACACCGTGGGCATCGACCTGGTGGCCATGAGCGTGAACGATGTGCTGGTGCAAGGCGCCGAGCCGCTGTTCTTCCTCGACTACTTCGCCTGCGGCAAGCTCGACGTGGACACGGCCGCAGCCGTGGTGGGCGGCATTGCCAAGGGCTGTGAGCTCTCGGGCTGCGCGCTGATCGGCGGCGAAACCGCCGAGATGCCCGGCATGTATCCGGCGGGCGAATACGACCTGGCCGGCTTTGCCGTGGGTGCGGTCGAAAAATCCAAAATTCTCACAGGCAAGGATGTGCAGCCCGGCGACGTGGTGCTGGGCCTGGCTTCGAGCGGCGTGCACTCCAATGGCTTCTCGCTGGTGCGCAAGTGCATCGACCGCGCCGCCGGCAACCTGCCCGCCACGCTGGACGGCAAGCCCTTCAAGCAGGCCGTCATGGAGCCCACCCGCCTGTACGTGAAGAACGTGCTGGCCGCGCTGGCCGCCCACCCGCATTCGGCAGATGCCACCTCGCCCGGCGGCATCAAAGCCCTGGCCCACATCACCGGAGGCGGCCTGCTGGAGAACATTCCCCGCGTGCTGCCTGACGGCACCGCTGCCCACCTGCAAAAGGGCAGCTGGCCGCAGACCGAACTGTTTGCCTGGCTGCAGAAAACGGCGGGCATCGACGACATCGAGATGAACCGCACCTTCAACAACGGCATCGGCATGGTGGTGGTGGTGGCTGCGGCCGCTGCCGACGCCACGGCCGCCACGCTGCGCGCCGCGGGCGAGCAGGTGTACGCCATTGGCACCATCGCACCGCGCGGCGAAGGTGCCGCCGTGGTGGTGGGCTGACGCCGCACGGGCCCCGATGGCGCCGCGCTCCCGCTCCGACACCACGGCCATTGCACCGGCGGCACCCTCCCCCCGCCCTGCGACGCGCAGCATCGAGACCGCCAGCTACCTGCTGATGGCCGCAGCGCTGCTGCTGATCATGTGGCGCGGCTTGCTGCCCGGCCTGCTGTGTGTCTGCCTGGGCTTTCTGCTGACGCGGGCCTTCAGCGGCTGGTTCGCCCGGCTGGTTCGCCCGCCGTCCCACGCCAGCGTGCCACCGCGCGCCGCCCAGGTGGCAGCCGCCGCGCTGGTCATGCTCAGCCCGCTGGTGCTGCTGGCGGTGGGCCTGACGCAGTCGCGCAGCTATGTGGTCGAGCTGCCGCAGCAATACCGCGAGCTGCTGGACTACATGGCGCGCACGGTGCTGGAGCTGCGCCTGAAGCTGCCCCCCGACATGGCGGTGTACCTGCCCGAGGGCGCCGCCGAAATCCAACGCGCCATCGCCAGCTACCTGGGCGCCAAGGCCGGCGCGCTGGCCATGGCGGGGCGTGCCTGGCTGGCGGGCCTGCTGTTTGCCTATGTCGGCCTGCTGATCGGGGCGCTGGCCGCCGTGCGCCCGCCCGGCCTGGCGCGCGGCCCGCTGGCGCAGCAACTGGCGCAGCGCATCAGCCGGTTCGGCGAGGCCTTCCGGCAAATTGTTGCGGCGCAGTTCTGGATCGCAGCCTTCAACACCCTGCTCACGGCCCTGTTCCTGCTGTTCGTGCTGCCGTACTGGGGCCTGCAATTGCCCTACACGCCGGTGCTGATCACCTTCACCTTCGTGGCCGGGCTGGTGCCCATCGTGGGCAACCTGCTGTGCAACGCGGTCATCACCATCGTGGGGCTGTCGGTGTCGCCCATGGCGGCGGCCGCCTGCCTGGGCTTTCTCATCCTGATCCACAAAGCCGAATACGTGATCAACGCCAAGGTGGTGGGCAGCCGCACGCAGATGGGCGTGTGGGAGCTGCTCAGCGTGATGTTCGTGGCCGAGGCGGTTTTTGGCCCGGCGGGGCTGGTGGCGGCGCCGCTGTTTTACGCCTACCTCAAGAAAGAACTGGTGGCGGCGCGGCTGGTGTAGCGGTAGCGTCGTGCGGGGACGCCAATACTTCATTATTGATAGCACACGGCGCTTTATCCATAAGCGCCAGCGGCCATTTTTCTTATATTTTCTTGAACTGCCGCGCCACAAATGCCCAGACCGGGGCTGACGCATCGGGGCCCGCCGGGTCGCTGTAAGGCAGGCCGGGCGCGCCGCCGCTCCAGGCGTGGCCCAGGCCCACGATTTCGCGCAGCGTGACCTGGATGCGGCCGCGCGCCTTGTACTCGGTCACCCGCACCGCATGGCGCCTGCCACGTTGCAAGGTGCGCATCGGGCCGGCGCGCGCGCCCAGTGCCTCGGCCCACAGTTCGGCCGTGGCTGCCGCGTTGCGCACCGAGACCACATGGTCCGCATCGCCATGCAGGATCAGCAAGGGGGGCAGTGGCGCAGGAACCGCCCCGTTGGCAGCCAGCGCCTGCGGCGGATCGGGCAGATGCGCTTCCCGGCGGCCATGCATGGCCGCCATGGCGGTGGCGGCGGATTCGGCCGAACCGGGTGCCACGCCCGAATGCATGGCCACGGCACAGAACCGCTCGGGGTAGCGCGCCGCCAGCAGCGCCGCCATGCTGCCACCGGCCGACAGACCCGCCACGGCCACACGGGCCAAGTCCACCGGGTGGCGGCGGGCCACCAAGTCGATGGCGGCCAGCAGGGTGGCCGCCTCGGCATCGGCTTTGCCGCTGCGGCGATCAAACCAGTTCCAGCAACCGTGGGCGTTGGCCACGCGTTCCTGCTCGGGATAAAGCACCAGAAAGCGCTGGCGCACCGCCAGGCGGTTCATGCGCGAGCTGGCGGCCAGTTCGCGCCCCGTCTGGCCGCAGCCGTGCAGCATCACCAACAGGGGCAGCTTTTCGCCCGACCGCAACGCCAGCCCTGGCGGCACATACAGGTGAAAGCGCCGCGCCCCCGCCGGGCCGGGGGCAATGCCGGCAATCCACTCGCCGCTGGCAGGCAGCGGCTTGCGCGGTGTGCGCACGGCAGGCGCCGCTTTGGGCCGCGCGCGGGGCACCGCCACCGCCTTGGCACGCACCGGCTTGGCGGCAGCAGTTCGCACAGGCTTGGTGGCGCGCGCAAAAGCCTTGAGGTTGCGCCGATAGGCGCGCGTCAGAGCGGACAGCGAGAACAGGGGTGTGCGGCGGGACATGGGTGCGGGGTGTCATTCATCAGGGAAAACCCTGTCCACGATAGCAGCTTACGGGCCAGCGCGTCATTTACTCCTGATTCAGTAGCAGCCTGTGGCGAAGGCACCTACGTTCAACGCCTGTCGGGCGTTGAAATCAAACACCCAGCCATCGTGCTCCGGTGCCTTTGTCTGCACGGTTTTGGGCATTCCCCGTACTCTACGAACCAAAAATGGCGTGAATTGATCGATATTTGTCCGCTGCGGATTGGACGACAGCCTGTACCGTAGTCACGATAAGCGCTATCTCTATTTTATTGAGAAAGCATTTTTATGAAATCATGTCTGATAGTGATTGACGCGCAGGAATCCTTCCGTCACCGCCCGTTTTTCACCGCGCAGGGCCTGCCGGCCTATCTGGCGGCACAAAACGCCCTGATAGCGGGCTGCGTGGCCCGCGGTGTGCCCGTGGTGCGCGTGCTCCACTGCGACGGCCCGGCCGTGCCGGCCAACCCCTTTTCCGCCGAGTCCGGCCAGGTGCGCCCGCTGGCCGGGCTGGCGACGTTTGACGCCGCCGCCACCTTCACCAAGTCGCGCCACAGCGCGCTGGTGGGAACGGGGCTGGAGGTGTGGCTCACGCAGCAGGGCATCGGCCGCCTCATCGTGAGCGGCATCCGCACCGAACAATGCTGCGAAACCACCACGCGCCACGCCTCCGACCTGGGCTGGCAGGTGGACTTTGTGACCGAAGCCACCCACACCTGGGACATGGTGCAGCTCGATGGCCAGCCCCTGCCCGCAGCCGACATCAAGGCCCGCACCGCCACGGTGCTGCAAGGGCGGTTTGCCACACTGTGCACCGTGGCTGATGCCCTGGCCCGCTGCACCGCCAGCGAAGCCGCCACCGGCGCTGCCGCATGACCGCCGCACCGCGCCCGGCCTCGCTGCAGGTGGCGATTCTGGTGTTTGACGAGGTGGAAGTGCTGGACCTGGGCGGCCCCTACGAGGTTTTCACCACGGCCACACGCATGCACCAGCGCCTGCAGCCGGGCGGCCCGGCCCTGTTTGCCGTGCAATGCGTGGCGCGCACCCTGCAGCCGGTGCGCGCCCGCGCCGGCCTGCAGGTGCTGCCCGATGCCGACTTTGCCACCGCATCAGCCCCCGATGTGCTCATCGTGCCGGGCGGCGTGGTGGATGCCGCCGCTGCCTGCCCCGCCACCCGGGCATGGGTAGCAGGTGCAGCGCAAGGGGCGCAGATCAGCGCATCTGTCTGCACCGGCGCCTTCATCCTCGCGGCAGCCGGCGTGCTGACGCAGGGGGCCGTTACCACGCACTGGGAGGATCTTGCCGATCTGCGCACGCGGTTTCCACACCTCGCGGTGCAAGAGAATGTGCGCTGGGTGGACCAGGGCGCGCGGGTTACTTCGGCAGGCATCAGCGCCGGCATCGACATGTGCCTGCACCTGGTCGCACGCCTGACCGGCCTGCCGCTGGCCGAGCGCACCGCCCGCCAGATGGAATGGCGCGCAGCGACAGCCCCTTGAGCGGCTGCGCGGCGGGGCGGCCCTTGCGCGGCGGCTTTGGCCTGGGCCGCGCCAGTTCCGTCACTGCGTAAATCAAAAAAAGGAAGATGGATGCAAATGCCCCCCGCTCAAATCCACGTCGTCTTCGCGCTGCTGCCCGGTAGCCTCGTCCTAGACTGGGCGGGCCCGGCCGAAGCCTTGCGCATCGCCAACCAGGTGCTGCTGGCGCAGGGCCAGCCCGCACACTTTGCGCTGCACTTTGTCAGCCCCAGCCCGCAATCGGCCACCTCGGTGGGCGTGGTGCTGACGGGGCTGGCGCCTTTGCCTGCCACCTTGCCCACCCCCGCCTGGGTGGTGCTGGTGGGGCTGCCGGGGCAGCGCATTGATGTGGACCACGACGACGCGCATGCACTGTTGCACTGGCTGCGCGGCCTGCGGCTGGCCAGTGGGCGGCTGGAGCTGGTCACGGTGTGCGCCGGCGCCGTGCTGGCCGCGCATGCCGGGTTGCTGGCGGGCCGGCGTGCCACCACGCACCACCAGCACCTCGACGAGCTGACCGCCGCGGAGCCCCGCTGCGACGTGGTGAGCAACCGCGTCTTCGTGGCCGACGGACCGCTGCACAGCAGCGCGGGCGTGACCACGGGCATCGACCTGATGCTGCAGCGCATTGCCGACACCTGCAGCCCCGCCGTGGCAGCCCAGGTGGCGCAAACCATGGTAGTGGCATTGCGGCGCGGCCCCCACGACCCCGAACTCTCGCCGTTTTTGCACCACCGCAACCACCTGCATGCCGCCTTGCACCGGGTGCAGGACGCCGTGGGCCAGCAGCCCCAGGCCGCCTGGAACGTGCCGGCCATGGCGCAGGTGGCGCACACCTCGCCCCGCCATCTGACGCGGCTGTTTCTGGAACATGCGGGCATCGCCCCGCTGCAGTATCTGCGCCGCATCCGCCTGGCCGCTGCCGAGGCGGCGCTGCGGGCCGGGCACAACGTCACCCAGGCGGCAGCGCTGGCGGGGTTCAGTTCGGACACGCAATTGCGCCGGGCCTGGCACCATTTCGGGCAACCGGGCACGCCATCGGAGGGCGGAAGCCGGGCGCGTTGAGCGCCGAAGCAGCACCGCCCAAACCCCTGCGCCAGGCGTTACCATTTGCGGGCGCAGACTGCACCGGTCACGCACGGCCACCCCAAGCCCTGGGCGAGCCGCCATCCCAAAAATACCCAGGAGACACAAGACATGACCATCCTCGTCGCATACGTACCCCGCCCCGAGGGCCGGGCCGCACTGGACAAGGGCATCGAAATCGCCAAGCGCCGCCAGGAACCCCTGATGGTAGTGAACGCCGGCCCCGGCGGCCAGCAGGAAGACGCCTCGCTGGCCGCCGGCTTCGAGGTGGAGCGGGTGGAAGAGCTGTTGGCCGCGCAAGGCATCACCGCCGAGTTCAAGCAGTTCGTGCGCGGCAAGAGCGCCGTGGATGAAATCAACGACCTGGTGGAGTCGCGAGACATCTCCGTGCTGGTGATCGGACTGCGCAGGCGCACCGCCGTGGGCAAGCTGATTTTGGGCAGCGTGGCCCAGGAACTGTTGATGACGGTGTCCTGCCCCGTCCTGTGCGTCAAGGCTGCGGGCGCCTGACAATTTGCTATTTAATCAATAGCAAAAAGCGCTTGCCTGGCAAGCGCTTTTTGCATTTCAGACGTGCATTCAGCTGCCGGCGCTGCGCAGGGCGCTGATCCGCTGGGCGATGGCAGCCACATCCAGCCCGTCTTCCACATGCGCCAGATAGGTCTGCAGATCGACCACCGCCTGGGCCACGTTGCCGCGCTCGGCATGGGCCAGCCCGCGATCGCGCCATTCGCTCCAGGCCTGGGGCAGCAGCACGATCAGGCGGTCCTGCACGGAGATCAGACGCTGCCAGTCTTCCTGCGTGCGGTGCACCTCCTTGAGGTTGCGCAGCATGCGCGCAATGATGTCGCGCGGGGTGGCCGCCTGCAAATAAAGGCCCAGCGGCACGTCGTAGTCATCCACCAGACCGCCCTGGCGCTTGTACGGCTCCAGCCGCTCGGATAGATCCTCCCGGCGGAGGGATTGCCCCGACACCGGGTCCATCACCACCTGGCCCTTGGGCAGCAGCACCTTGACCATGAAGTGCCCGGGAAACGCAATGCCGCGCGCCTGCAGCCCCAATCCCTGGGCCAGCTCCATCCACAGCACGGCCAGCGATATCGGGATGCCACGGCGCGTGCGCAGCACGGCATTCAGATAGCTGTTTTCCGGGTCGTAGTAATTGTTGACGTTGCCGGCAAAGCCCAGGTCGGCGAAGAAAAACTGGTTGAGCGTGCGCAGACGCTGCAACGCGGGTGCATCAGCAGACAAGCGGCGCTGCAAGCGCGCCAGCAATTGATCCACATCGCCCAAGAGCTGCTGCACATCCAGGTCGATGTATTCGTCCTGCGCCAGGCTGGCGGCGGCTTCTAGCAGCGGGAAATGCTCGTCGCTCTGCACCAGCGCGGCAAAATATTCCAGTGCGGTGGGGACGGAATAGCGGAGAGACATGAGAGGGTTGTACGGTGGGCGCTGCGCCGCGTCAAGCCACGGACAGCGCGCGATCCCGGCTCATTTCCGAGCGGGCATCAACGGCGCAGCATCTGGCGCAGCTTCAACCCGGCAGCCCACAGCGCACCAAAATACAGCGCCACCGAAGCACACAGCACCAGGGCCAGCAAGAGCGCTCGCTGGCCGCTGTGCGAGCGCATCTGCACCCAGGGGAAATACTGCGCCGCCCACAGCAGCAACACCGCCAGCAGGGCGCTGGCAGCCACCACCTGCAGGGCAAAGCGCGCCCATCCGGGCTGCGGCCGGTAACTGCCGCGGCGCAGCAGCCCCGCCAGCAACCACAGCGCATTGACCAGCGCGCCCAGTCCGATCGACAGTGCCAGCCCCGCATGGGCCATGAACGGCACCAGGGCCACGTTGAGCAACTGGGTGATGACCAGCACCGCAATGGCGATCTTCACCGGCGTGCGGATGTCCTGGCTGGCGTAATAGCCCGGCGCCAGCACCTTGATGGCCACCAGCCCCAGCAGGCCGGCCCCGTAACCGGCCAGGGCGATGGCGATCTGGCCCACATCGCTGTCGAGCAAGGCGCCGTGGTGGAACAGCGTGGCCACCAGGGGCGTGGCAAAGGTCAGCAGCGCCACGGCGCAAGGCACGGCCAGCAGCACCACGATGCGCAGGCCCCAGTCGAGCATGGCCGAGTAGCGCAGCGCATCGCCCGCGGCCTTGGCAGCAGCCAGCTGGGGTGTGAGCACCACGCCCAGCGCCACGCCCAGCAAGGCGGTGGGAAACTCCATCAGCCGGTCGGCGTAAAACAGCCAGGTGACGCTGCCCGGCGCCAGGTAGGAAGCGATCTGGGTGTTGATCATGAGCGATATCTGCGCCACGCCCACGCCCAGCAGCGCAGGCGCCATCAGCGTAAGGATGCGGCGCACGCCGGGCTCTGCCCAGGCGGCGCGCACAGCACCCCAGGTCACGCCGATGCGTGGCAACAAACCGAGGCGGTACAGCACGGGCACCTGCACCGCCAGCTGCAGCACGCCGCCCAGCATCACGCCCCCGGCCATGGCATAGATGGGCTCGATGCCACGGGCCGCCAGTTGCGGGGCGCCCAGCCAGGCCGCGGCGATCATGCACAGGTTCAACAGCACCGGCGTGGCAGCCGGCACGGCAAAGCGCTTCCAGGTGTTGAGCACGCCCGCCGACAGCGCCACCATCGACATGAAGCCGATGTAGGGGAACATCCAGCGCGTCATCAGCACGGCGGCGTCGAAGCTGGCCGGGCTCTGGCGCAGGCCGCTGGCCAGCAACCACACCAGAAGCGGCGCGCCCAGCACCCCCAGAATGCAAGTGAGCAGCAGCACCCAGGCCAGCACTGTCGCCACGCTGGCAATCAGCACGCGCGTGGCCGCCTCGCCATGCTGGGCCTTGGAGGCCGCCAGCACCGGCACGAATGCCTGGCTGAACGCGCCCTCGGCAAAAAGGCGCCGGAACAGGTTGGGAATGCGGAAGGCAACGTTGAAAGCATCGGTCAGCGCGTTGGCACCAAACATCGAGGCCATCAGGAGGTCGCGCCCCAGGCCCGTCACGCGGGAGGCCAGGGTCAGCAGGGAGACGGTGGAGGCAGCTTTGAACAGGGACACCGCAGGGAGTGTATTCGCTGCCCGTGCACTGCCCCGTGCACGGGCAGCGACGGCACTTGCGCTGATGCGTCCACTTACCCGCCCGCCGCTTCCCGAAGGGATGGCTTGACCGGGGCTGGGCACGCACGGCGGGCTGGGCTATAATCGTCGGCTTTGCTGGCATCATCCTCAGACACAAGGAAACACATCAATGGCATCCGCTAAACCCAAGAAAAAGAACCCGCGCCTGGCGTCGGGCCGCAAGCGCGTCCGTCAGGACATCAAGATCAACGCCGCGAACACTTCGCTGCGCTCCAAATACCGCACAGCTGTCAAGAACGTCGAAAAGGCTGTTCTGGCTGGCGACAAGACCAAGGCGAGCGAACTGTTCGCCAAGATGCAGGCCGTGGTCGACACCGTGGCCGACAAGGGCATCTTCCACAAGAACAAGGCTGCTCGCGACAAGAGCCGTCTGTCTGCCAAGGTGAAAGCCCTGGCCCTGGCTGCCTGACCATCTTCAGGCAAACAGCCCGAACGGGTCATACCGTTCGCCGTTTGTAACGGGTGCGCTGCCAGCAACGAACAAAACCGCCTCCGGGCGGTTTTTTCGTTGCTGGGCCGGTTTCTTCCGACGTGAAAGGCAGGGCAAAAAAACGGCCCCGAGATTCTGGGGCCGCGATGCCAACATTGCCGGTCTCAAGGCGTGGGCAGGGGCGGGTCGGGCAGCAGGCAGGCTTCAGCGACCTGCAAGTCGTTGTCACGCGCAAAGTTGATGACGAAGTCCCAGGCCATGGGCTCATGGTCGCGCAAATCGCTGTTGACGACCACGCATTTCACTCCATTGAGCGTGGTCGGAATGCACCAGGGCGAGTAGCTCAGATGGCTGCCGGGCTTCGCTCCGCCAGGGCGAAAGCCGCTCATCACACCGGCCAGCCGCTCGGCCCAGTCGCTGGGACGAAAGGTTTTCCCTGCGTGGGTGATGCCCTGAATGAAGACTTCTTTGGAGGTGGGGGAAACCATCGGGATGTGATAGATAGAGGGCTGATACCACAGGATCACTGCTTGCTACGCCGCGCCTCGCATTCTAACTCTTATATAAGAGCTGGCCTGCCCCCTCACCCGCCAAGGCATTGCAGTGATGCGCAATCGTCATCTTCGGGCGCCTGCGCTCGCCCTAAAATCGTGCTTCGCTTTTTCAGGGCGCGACCAGCACGGGCCGCCCCCTTCACCCCACCGTCTGGAGTCCACTGCATGACCGCTTTCATTGAGGCCGCCTCGCCCCACGTGATGAACACCTATGGCCGCGTGCCGATTGCGCTGTCGCACGGGCAAGGCTGCCGCGTGTGGGACGTGAACGGCAAGGAGTACCTGGATGCCCTGGGCGGCATTGCGGTGAACACGCTGGGCCACAACCACGCCAAGCTGGTGCCCGCCTTGCAGGACCAGATCGGCAAGATCATGCATTCGTCCAACTACTACCATGTGCCGGGCCAGGAGCAGTTGGCCACCCGGCTGGTGGAGCGCTCGGGCATGACCAATGTGTTCTTCTGCAACTCGGGCCTGGAGGCCAACGAGGCGGCGCTCAAGATCGCGCGCAAATACGGCGTGGACAAGGGCATCGCCAAGCCCGAGATCGTGGTGTACGAAAAAGCCTTTCACGGCCGCTCGATCGCCACCATGTCGGCCACGGGCAACCCCAAGATCCACAACGGCTTTGGCCCGCTGGTGGAAGGCTTCATCCGCGTGCCGCTCAACGACATCGACGCCATCCAGAAGGCCACCAAAGGCAACCCCAACGTGGTGGCCGTGTTCTTCGAGACCATCCAGGGCGAAGGCGGCATCAACCCCATGCGCGTGGAATACCTGCAGCAGCTGCGCAAGCTGTGCGACGAGCGCGGCTGGCTCATGATGATCGACGAAGTGCAGTGCGGCATGGGCCGCACCGGCAAATGGTTTGCCCACCAGTGGGCCGGCATCGTGCCCGATGTGATGCCCCTGGCCAAGGGCCTGGGCTCGGGCGTGCCGATTGGCGCCGTGGTGGCAGGCCCCAAAGCGGCCGCCGTGCTGCAGCCGGGCAACCATGGCACCACCTTTGGCGGCAACCCTCTGGCCATGCGCGCGGGCAACGAAACCATCCGCATCATGGAAGAAGACGGCCTGCTGCACAACGCCGCCGTCGTGGGCGCTTACCTCAAGACCGCACTGCAACACGCGCTGGGCAGCCTGCCCGGCGTGAAAGAAGTGCGCGGCCAGGGCCTGATGCTGGGGGTGGAGCTGGACAAGCCCTGCGGCGCGCTGGTGGGCCGCGCGGCCGAGGCCGGCTTGCTGATCAGCGTGACGGCCGACAGCGTGATCCGCATCGTGCCGCCGCTGATTCTCACCACCGCCGAGGCCGACGAAATCGTCGCCAAACTCGCCCCGCTGGTCAAAACCCTGCTGGCGGAATAAGCCCGCCCGCAACGAGAGCGCCATGAAACATTACCTGCAGTTCAACGACCTCACCGCCGACGAGTACACCTACCTGTTCGAGCGCGCCGCGCTCATCAAGAAGAAGTTCAAGGCCTACGAAAAGCACCACCCGCTGGTGGACCGCACCCTGGCCATGATCTTCGAGAAGGCCAGCACGCGCACGCGCGTGAGTTTTGAGGCCGGCATGTACCAACTGGGCGGCAGCGTGGTGCACCTGACCACGGGCGACAGCCAGCTGGGCCGCGCCGAACCGATTGAAGACAGCGCCAAGGTTATCAGCCGCATGACCGACCTGGTGATGATCCGCACCTACGAGCAAGCCAAGATTGAGCGTTTTGCCGCCAACTCGCGCGTGCCCGTCATCAACGGCCTGACCAACGAATACCACCCCTGCCAGATCCTGGCGGACATCTTCACCTTCATCGAACACCGTGGCTCCATCCAGGGCAAGACCGTGGCCTGGGTGGGCGACGGCAACAACATGGCCAACACCTGGCTGCAGGCCGCTGCGCTGCTGGGCTTCAAGGTGCATGTGAGCACGCCTCGCGGCTACGAAATTGATGAGAAATTGGCCGCAGGCGCAGGCGGGATAAGCGCCAGCAGCTATCAATTCTTTAGCAACCCGCTGGAAGCCTGCAAGGACGCGGACCTGGTCACCACCGACGTGTGGACCAGCATGGGCTACGAGGCCGAGAACGAAGAACGCAAGAAGGCGTTTGCCGACTGGTGCGTGGACGCCGAAATGATGGCCGCCGCCCAACCCGATGCCCTGTTCATGCACTGCCTGCCTGCGCACCGCGGCGAAGAGGTGGAGGCGGATGTGATTGACGGCCCCCAGTCCGTCGTCTGGGACGAGGCCGAAAACAGGATGCACGTGCAAAAGGCCCTCATGGAGTACCTTTTGCACGGCCGGGTTGCATGAAGGCTGTACCTGCCCGCCCTATCCCGTATTCCGCTAAAGCGCCTTGTGCCTGAGTGACTGAGGGCACGGCAAGCCCCCGGCATTACGAGGCCGGAAGTGCGGGCGCTTTAACGCCCGCGGTCTCTGCCGCCGCAACAGCCTCTGCCACGCACACCCGGTTGCGCCCCTCGGCCTTGGCCTGGTAGAGCGCGCGATCTGCCAGGTCGATCAGCGCGGCCGGCGATATTGCGGCGTTGTCCGCGCAAGCCACCCCCACCGACAGCGTGACCCCGATCGGCTGGCCATCGACCAGCCAGCGCCGTTCGGCCACCTGCTGGCGCAAGGCTTGCGCTCGGTCCATGGCAGTTTGCAGCCCCATGCCAGGCAGAACCAGCAGAAACTCCTCCCCGCCATAGCGGCAGCAGATGTCGCTCGGTCGCATGGACTGCAGCAACAGAACCGCGATCTGGCGCAGGACATCATCCCCGGCGGCATGGCCGTGGCGGTCGTTGATCTGCTTGAAGAGGTCCAGATCGATCAGCAGCAGGGCCAGCGTGGCGCCCTCGCCCACGCAGTCGTCAAGCTCCCGCTTCAGTGCCGTGTTCAGGTAGCGGCGGTTGTACAGGCCGGTCAGAGGGTCGCGGTGGGCCTGCTCGGTCAGCTGGGTCTGCAAGGACTGGACAGCCTGCAACTGGCTTTGCAGCGCCGTTTCGCTCTGGCGCAGTCTGGCCCGCGTGGTGGTGAGTGCGACGGTGCGGGAATTGGCGTCGCGGGCAAACAAGACCAGGTAGGACGACAGGCACAGGATGCTCAAGGCGCTGACGCGCAGCGAGGTGTCGGGGGTAAAGCGCCACCCGTCCACCGCCACCACCAGCACCGCCCCCGCGGCTGCGCATGCCAGTGCCTGCAGCATCCCCTTGAGCGCCCGAAAAGCAGTCATATTGATGCAGCCGCAAATGACCAGGGCATAACAAATCCAGAGCGGAAACCCCAGCGCCGCAGACCACAGGCCGAAACAGAAGTTGTCGAGCAGCAGGTTCTGGATTTCCGCTGCCAGCGGATCCCTGGCATGGCGGGCCCGCAGGTACACGGCATGCGGATACACCAGAAACTGCAGCACCATGAGCCCCCATGCCCAGGGGCCATAACCATGCTCAAGGAAATGGACCGAAAGGACGACCACAAAAATCAGCCAGGACACGCTGCGATTGCGGTGGTTCATACGGACCACCCAGTGGGTCGGCGCGGCAGGTACGGCGGTCATGGAGGTGGTGCGACGATGGCGGGAGAATCGCCCGTAAATGGGTACAAGGAGAGCCGTCCCGCTGGCGATCACCTCACGGTCAGGGGCCGAGACTGTTTCGCACTGTAACAACAAATTGGCGGGTAGGCCCGCACCGCAGCGCCCGGTTTTTTGCCCATGCGTTGCCATAAAGCGACACCACGAACGGCCCAGCGCGCTACCTTGTCGCCCATGCAAAAGCTCTGGGACATATCCCCTCCTGTCCACCCCGGCACACCGGTGTTTCCCGGCGACACGCCCTACCAGCAGCAGTGGAGCGCCACCATCGCACCCGGCTGCCCGGTGAACGTGAGCGCCATCACGCTGTCGCCCCATGTGGGCGCCCACGCAGATGCGCCGCTGCACTACGACGAGCGCGGCGCCGCCATTGGCGAGGTGTCGCTCGACGCGTTTCTGGGCCCCTGCCGCGTGGTCCACGCCATGGGCTGCGGTCCGCTGATCGAGTGGCGGCACATTGCCCACGCGGTGGACGCCACCCTGCCCCAACGGGTGCTGGTGCGCACTTATGCCAGCGCGCCCGCGCAATGGGATGCCCAGCTCACCGCCTACGCCCCCGCAACCATTGAGCGCCTGGCCGACCGGGGCGTGCTGCTGGTGGGCATCGACACCGCCAGCATCGACCCGGCCGACAGCAAGACGCTGGACAGCCACCAGGTCATCCGCCGCCGCAACCTGCGCGTGCTGGAGAACCTGGTGCTCGACGACGTGCCCGAGGGCGACTACGAACTCATCGCGCTGCCCCTGAAGCTGACCACCGCCGATGCGTCGCCGGTGCGCGCCGTGTTGCGCGCGTTGTGACGCACTGATTTCGAGCATTTTTGGCATCTAGCGCTTATCCCATAAGCGCTAGCAGCTATCAAAACAGAAGTAACCGACCTGGACCGCCATGACCATCACCCACCAAGACTGCCACGCCCTCGACGCGCAAGACCCGCTGGCACCGCTGCGCGCGCACTTCACGCTGCCACCCGGCGTGATCTACCTCGATGGCAATTCGCTGGGCGTGTTGCCCAAGGCCACCGCCGCCCGCGTGGCCGACGTGGTGACGCGCGAATGGGGCACCGACCTCATCCAATCGTGGAACACCGCGAGCTGGTTCGACCTGCCCCAGCGCCTGGGCAACCAACTGGCACCACTGATCGGCGCGGGCAAAGACGAAGTGGTCTGCACCGACAGCACCTCCATCAACCTCTACAAGGTGCTGAGCGCCGCGCTGAACATCGCCCGCGAAGACAGCCCCACGCGCAAGCGCATCGTGAGCGAGCGCAGCAACTTCCCCACCGACCTCTACATTGCCGAAGGCCTGTGCAAGGAACGCGGCCTGGAGCTGGTGCTGGTGGAGCCCGAAGACATTGCCGCAGCCCTCACCAGCGACGTGGCCGTGCTCATGCTCACGCATGTGAACTACCGCACCGGCGCCATGCACGACATGGCCGCCATCACCGCCGCCGCGCACGCCCAGGGCATTTTGTGCGTGTGGGACCTGGCGCACAGCGCGGGTGCGGTGCCGGTCGATCTGAACGGCGCGGGCGCGGATTTCTCGATTGGCTGCGGCTACAAGTATCTGAACGGTGGCCCCGGCGCCCCGGCCTTTGTGTGGGTGCATCCGCGCCATGCCAGCCGCCCGGATTTGAAGTTCATGCAGCCGCTGTCGGGCTGGTGGGGCCACGCCGCGCCGTTTGCCTTCACGCCCGACTACCAGCCCGCGCCGGGCATCACACGCTATCTGTGCGGCACGCAGCCCATCATCAGCCTGTCGGCCCTGCAGTGTGGACTGGATGTGTTCACCGCCGCGCAAAGCCTGGGCGGCATGGCCGCGCTGCGAACCAAGTCGCTGGCGCTCACCGACCTGTTCATCAAGCTGGTGGAAGAGCGCTGCGCGGGCCACGGCCTGGGCCTGGCCACTCCGCGCGACCACGCCCGGCGCGGCTCGCAGGTATGCCTTACAAAAGACACCGGCGCCTATGCCATCGTGCAGGCGCTGATTGCGCGCGGCGTGATTGGCGACTACCGCGCCGGGTCCGGTGCGGCTTCCGGTTCAGGCAAAGGCAATGGCGACACGGTGCACAAGGACATCCTGCGCTTTGGCTTCACGCCGCTGTACATCGGCTTCGAAGACGTGTGGAATGCCGTGGAACACCTGCGCCAGGTGCTCGACACAGCCGAGTGGCAGCGCCCCGAATTCAACCAGCAACACGCAGTGACCTGACCGAGAAGGAACCCCGCCATGTGCCCCTTTTCCCAAAACCCTGCCAGCGAAACGCCCGCATCCGCATCTGCCCTGCCCGAATCCATCGTGCACGCCGAGCGCGCCCAGCTCGACTTCAGCCAGCGCATGAGCTACGGCGACTACCTGCAGCTCGACGCCGTGCTCACGGCGCAAAAGCCGCTGTCGCCCGCGCACGACGAAATGCTGTTCATCGTGCAGCACCAAACCAGCGAGCTGTGGATGAAGCTCATGCTGCACGAGCTGCGCGCGGCCACCGGCCACATCGCACGCGACGAGTTGCAGCCCGCGTTCAAGATGTTGGCGCGCGTCTCCAAGATCATGGAACAGCTGGTGCACGCCTGGGACGTGCTGGCCACCATGACCCCGCCCGAATACAGCGCCATGCGGCCCTATCTGGGCAGCTCCAGCGGCTTTCAAAGCTACCAGTACCGCTGCATCGAGTTCGCCTTGGGCAACAAGAACCGCGCCATGCTGCAGCCCCATGCGCACCGCCCCGACCTGCTGGCCCAGGTGCAGGCCGCGTTCGAGGCGCCATCGCTGTACGACGAAGCCCTGCGCCTGCTGGCCCGGCGCGGCCTGGCGGTGCCCGCCAGCCACACCGACCGCGACTGGACCCTGCCCTACGCCGAGAGCGATGGGGTAGAGCGCGCTTGGCTCACCGTGTACCGCAACCCGCAGCAGCACTGGGACCTGTACCAGCTGGGCGAGGAACTCACTGACCTCGAAGACGCCTTTCGCCTCTGGCGCTTTCGCCATGTGACCACGGTGGAACGCATCATCGGCTTCAAGCGCGGCACGGGCGGCACCGGCGGCGTGAGCTACCTGCGCAAGATGTTGGATGTGGTGCTGTTCCCCGAGATCTGGAAGCTGCGCACCGATCTTTAAAATTCAGGCCAAATTGGCCTCAAGCGCTTATGCAGCAAGCGCTTGAAGCTATCAAAAACAGAGTTACACCACCGCGACAGCGCCCGCACGCGGCTGCGTGTAGGCTGCACACTGCACACAATGGCTGCCGTGCACCCGCGCAACCCACCCTGCTGAATCTCCCGCTTCATCCCGTGTCCTCTTCATCGCCCTCATCCGCATCCATCGCCGCCCAGCCCCACCCTGCGCCCCTGGGCCCCGTCCCGCCATCCCCGGGCACGCTGTGGTTCATGCTCCTGGCGCTGCTCTCGGCCTTTGCGCTGAGCCAGGCCTACCGCACCGTCACCGCCATCATGGCCACGGGCCTGCAGGCTGACTTTGGCCTCTCGCCGGCGTCGCTGGGCGCGTTTGCCGGGTTGTTTGGCCTGTCGTTTGGTGTGACGCAGTTTTTCATGGGCATTGGCATGGACCTGTATGGCCTGCGCCGCACCGTACTCAGCGCCTTTCCGCTGGCCATTGCCGGCGCCGCCGTGTCGGCCTGGGCGCCCAACTATGGCTGGCTGATGTTCGGCCAGCTGCTCATTGGCGTGGGCTGCGCGCCGGCATTTTTGGCCTGCACGGTGTTCATTTCGCGGCATTTCCCCAGTTCGCGCTTTGCCTTCATGTCGGGCGTGGGCATGGGCGTGGGCGGGCTGGGCCTGCTGCTCACCGGCACGCCGCTGGCTTGGCTGGTGCAGCGCACAGGCTGGCGCAGCGGCTTTGTGCTGCTGGCGGGGCTGTCGGCGCTGGCCTGGCTCTTGATCTGGCGCTGCGTGCACGAGCCCGCGCTGCCCGGCCCGACGCCCGTGCGCGAGCGCTGGGGCACCGCCGTGCGCCGCTTTGGCGCGCTGTTCATGCTGCCGCACACGCTGGGCATTCTGCTGCTGGGCATGGTCGGCTACGCCTCGTTTCTGGCGCTGCGCGGCCTATGGATTGGGCCGATGCTGATCGACCGCTATGCATTCACGCTGGTCGAGAGCGGCAACATGGCCCTGGGCATGTCGCTGATTTCGCTGTTCACCCCCGCCTTTTTTGGCCGCATCGACCCCGGCCCGGCGCGCCGGCGCGCCTGGGTGGCCAACTTTTCGCTGCTGGTGGCCGCGCTCTACCTGAGCTTGGGGCTGGTGCACCACGCCATGCTGAACCTGGCGCTCGTGGTGTGCATTGCACTGGTGTCGGGCTATTCGGTGCTGCAGTATTCGGATGTGCGCTCGTCTTACGCGCCCGACCTGACCGGGCGCGCGCTGTCGGTGTTCACCATGGCCATGTTTCTGGGCGTGGGGCTGGTGCAATCGCTCACCGGCTGGGTCGCCAGCTGGGCGCAGGGCCAGGGGCTGGAACCCTACAGCGCGGTGATGGCCACGATTGCCGCGCTGCTGGCGCTGGGCTCCACCGCGTTCCGCTGGCTGCCGGCATCGCCGCTGCTGCAGCAAGCCGGGGCGGTCGACAAAGAATCTGCATAAAAAAGCACTCAAGCGCTTATGAATAAAGCGCTGATAGCTATATTTTCAATAGCAATCAGAGCGAACTGGCGCTGGAGCCGTCGCCCCGGTACAGCCAGGGCACGTCCAGCAGCCGCTCGCCCAGCAGGCGCAGCGACGCATCGCGCGCCCAGCGCACGGGGCCCGTGGCGTGAAAGATGCGGCCATTGCGGGTGGAGCGGGCCTGCACGCGCGCATTGCGCTGCCAGCGGTTGAGCGCATAGCGGGTCAGGCGCAGCGGCACCTCCAGGTCGTGCATGGCCAGCGCGCGCTGCAGCTCGGCGGCGTCTTCAATGGCCATGCCGGCGCCCTGCGCCAGATAAGGGCGCATGGGATGGGCGGCGTCGCCCAGCAAAGCCACCACGCCCCGCGCCATCTCGCCCGGCCCGCGCACGGGCGGGCGGTCGCACAGCGGCCACAGGCGCCAGCCAGCGCCCGCATCAACCACCCCGCGCACCACCTGCTGCAGCGCCGTGCAGGTGCCCGCCAGCGCGGCCTCCAGGTCGGCGCCATTGGCCGCGTGGTCCCAGTTTTCCAGGTCGTGCGGCGCGGGGCCCTGCACGATGACCACCAGGTTCTGCAACTCGCCCCGGCGCACGGGGTACTGCACCACATGCAGGCGCGGCCCCAGCCAGGCGGTGACGTCGCTGGTGCGCAGCGCCTTGGGCAGCGCATGTTGCGGCACCAGGGCGCGGTAGGCCAGGTGCCCGGTCACGCGCGGGCGCTGCTCGCCCAGCAGCTGCGTGCGGGTGCGGCTCCACAGGCCGTCGGCCCCCACCAGGGCATCGCCCTCCACCTCCTTGCCCCGGCTGGTGCGCACGGTCACCACGCCCTCGGCGTCGGTGAAGCGGTCGATCGCGTGGTCGAGATGAAATTGCGTGTCGGTGTATTTGCTGACGGCCGCCAGCAGCAGGCCATGCAGGTCGGCGCGGTGGACGGTGGCGTAGGCCGCGCCGTAGCGCTCTACCGCCGTGCTACCCAGCGGCATGGCCGCCAGCGCTTGGCCCGTGAGGGCGCTGCGCACCTGCAAACGCCCCGGAAATGCCGCCACATCCTGCAGCGGGCGCTGCAGGCCCCAGGCCTGCAGGCGGCGCACCACGTTGGGCCCCAGCTGCACGCCGGCGCCCACCTCGCTGAATGCGGCGGCACGCTCATACAAGCGCACCTCCCACCCGGCGCGCGAAGCCCCCAGGGCCGCAGCCAAACCGCCAATGCCGCCACCCGCGATTAACACCTGTTTTCTCATGCCCGCATTGTGCCGCGCGCCGTCGGCGGGCAAGCGGGCGGGCAGGCGGGCGGGGCTTGCGCGTTCGAAAGACGCCCGGCCTCTCAGGCGCCCGTCAGCAGCTGCCGCAGCACGTACGGCAAGATGCCGCCCGCCTGGTAGTAGTCCACTTCGATCGGCGTGTCGATGCGCAGCGTGACCACCACTTCCTGGCGCGTGCCATCAGCGCGGTGAATGACCAGCGTGGCGTCGCTTTGCGGGGTGAGTGCGGTATCGGGCAGCACGTCGATGACCTCATTGCCCGTCAGGCCCAGCGACGCCCATGAATCACCCGCCTTGAATTGCAGCGGCAGCACGCCCATGCCCACCAGGTTGGAGCGGTGGATGCGCTCAAAACTGCGCGCCACCACGGCCTTGATGCCCAGCAGCTGCGTGCCCTTGGCGGCCCAGTCGCGGCTGGAACCGGTGCCGTACTCCTCGCCGGCAAACACCACGGTGGGCGTCTTTTGCGCCATGTATTGCATGGCCGCGTCGAAGATGAACATCTTCTCGCCCTGCAACGGCCCCTCGTTCTGGAACACCGTGACACCGCCCTCTTCGCGCGAGCCGTCGGCCGTGGGCGCGATCATGAGGTTCTTGATGCGCACGTTGGCAAAGGTGCCGCGCATCATCACGTCGTGGTTGCCGCGGCGGGCGCCGTAGCTGTTGAAGTCGGCCTTTTGCACGCCGTGCTGCAGCAGCCATTGGCCGGCGGGCGAGCTTTCCTTGATGGAGCCGGCGGGCGAGATGTGGTCGGTAGTGATGGAGTCGCCAAACAGCGCCATGATGCGGGCACCCTGCACAGAAATCGGGTCATTTTGGCCTGTAGTGCCCGCCCCTTCTGCGCCGGCAGCTCCTTTTTCAAGAGCAAAATCGGCAAAGAATGGCGGCTCGGCGATGTAGGTGCTCGCGGGCCAGGTGTAGGTGTTTCCAGCCACGCCCTTGATTTTTTCCCACAGCTTGCCAGGCTCGGTCTTGACCTTGGCGTAGTTTTCGCGGAAGGCCTTGCCCTTCATGGCGAACTTCATGAGCGCGTAGATCTCGTCGCTGCTCGGCCAGATGTCGCCCAGGTAGATGTCCTTGCCGCCCTTGCCCTGGCCCACGGGCTCGGTCATCAGGTCCTTGAGCACCGTGCCGGCAATGGCATAGGCCACCACCAGCGGCGGGCTGGCCAGGAAGTTGGCCTTGAGGTTGGGGTGGATGCGCGCCTCGAAGTTGCGGTTGCCCGACAGCACGGCGGCGCACACCAGGTCGTTGCTGGTGATGGCCTCGTTGAGCTCGGGCGTCAGGTCGCCCGCGTTGCCAATGCAGGTGGTGCAGCCGTAGCCCGCCAGTGCAAAGCCAAGCTTTTCCAGATACGGCAACAGCCCGGCTTCGCGCAGGTATTCGGTGACGATGCGCGAGCCCGGCGCCAGCGAGGTCTTGATGTGCGGCTGCACCTTGAGCCCCGCCTTCACCGCCTTCTTGGCCAGCAGGCCAGCCGCCAGCAGCACGCTGGGGTTGCTGGTGTTGGTGCAGCTGGTGATGGCGGCGATCAGCACGTCGCCATTGCCGACTGTCAAGGCCTTGTCGGCATCGCCGGGCAGGTCGCACACCGAGACGGATGGGCTGTCATGCTGCGCCGTGGCCAGTGTCGGGCGGTTGCCCACCATTTCCACCACCGAGCGCGTGGCACCGGGTTGTGGCGCAGGCGCGTCCTCGGCCGGCCCCCCTTCGCCACAGCCGACCCGGTGGCGCTGCAGCAGGCGCTCGGCCGGCTGGTTGAAGCCGTTGTCGGCATTGGGCTTGCTGAACAGGTCGGCAAACTGGCCCGCCACCTTGCCCAGCTCAATGCGGTCTTGCGGGCGCTTGGGGCCGGCCAGGCTGGGGGTGACTTGCCCCAAGTCGAGCTTCACCACCTGCGAATAATCCACTTCGCCCGCCAGCGGCACGCCAAACAGACCCTGCGCCTTGAAATAGGCCTCGAAGGCTTCGATCTCGCCCTTGGTGCGGCCCGTGCCCTTGAAATATTCCATCGTCCGCTCATCCACGGGGAAGAAGCCCATGGTGGCGCCGTATTCGGGCGCCATGTTGCCGATGGTGGCGCGGTCGGGCAGGGACAGCGTGCGCGTGCCCTCGCCAAAAAATTCGACGAACTTGCCCACCACCTTGTGCTGGCGCAGGATCTCGGTCACCGTGAGCACCAGGTCGGTGGCGGTGACGCCTTCGCGCAGCTGGCCGGTCAGCTCCATGCCCACCACATCGGGCGTGAGGAAGTACACCGGCTGGCCCAGCATGGCGGCCTCGGCCTCGATGCCGCCCACGCCCCAGCCCACCACGCCAATGCCGTTGATCATGGTGGTGTGGCTGTCGGTGCCGACCAGGGTGTCGGGGTAATACACACCATCGTTGCGCTTGTGCACGCCACGCGCGAGGTATTCGAGGTTGACCTGGTGCACGATGCCAAAGCCCGGCGGCACCACGCCAAAGGTGTCAAAGGCCTGCATGCCCCATTTCATGAATTCGTAGCGCTCGCGGTTGCGCTGGAATTCGAGCTTCATGTTCAGGTCGAGCGAGTTCTTCTGGCCATAGTGATCGACCATGATGGAGTGGTCCACCACCAAGTCCACGGGCACCAGCGGTTCGATCTGCTTGGGGTTCTTGCCCAGCTTGGCGGCCACGCTGCGCATGGCGGCCAGGTCGGCCAGCAGCGGCACGCCAGTAAAGTCTTGCAGCACCACGCGCGAGACGACAAACGGGATCTCGTCCTTGCGCGCAGCCTGGGGCGCCCAATTGGCGAGCTGCTGCACATGCTCGGCCGTGACCTTGCGTCCGTCGCAGTTGCGCAGCACCGATTCGAGCACGATCCGAATCGACACCGGCAGGCGGCTGATCTGCGGGAACTGCTTGGCCAGTGCGGGCAACGAATAAAACTGACCCGATTTGCCGGACGCGGTTTTGAAACGCTTGAGTGTGCTGGAAAAAGCGTGGCGGGCGGGCTTGGACGACGAGGCCATGGGAGAACTCCTTGAAGAAACAACGGGTCTGTAACGGGGTCTATTCTGGCAGTCCCCTGCGGGCGCGCAATGGTGGGGCCATGCAAATGGGCGCGAAACAGGCCTTGCGCCCTGCATTCGGCACTTGCAGCAATGACCTGTCTTGGTTGCGTGCCGTGGGTGCCATGGGTATTGCAGGCATGCAGCGAATCGAATCGAATCGAATCGAACGCCTGCGCCATTCCATTCAGGCCACCGCAGACCCTGCGCATTCAAGGCGAATAATTGTTGCCCGTGTAACTGTGGATTGCAATCAAAACAACGTGTCGCCAGACCCTTCCCTCACGCCACGAGGATATTGGGCACCCCCACCGACATCACCTCGTAAAAACCAGCAGAAACTGGCCATGGAATCGTTTGTTCCGGCCCATCATTTCACAGCCGAAGCCTGGCAAACCCTGGCACGCCTTTGCCATCCCGAGGCGCAAAAGCCCGCCATCCTCGGCATCGGAATGGCCACCCATAAAAAAAGTCCGCCAAGGCGGACTTTTTTGAATGAATGCACACCCCGGTTAAATGGCAAACTGCTCACGGCTTTCGTTCTGGATCCACTTTGGTGGTTTGCCGCGGCCGGTCCAAGTCTGGCCGGTAGCGGGATTGCGGTATTTGGGGGCCACCTTGGAGCCAGCGCCGGCACTGCGCGCCCGGCCCGTGGGAAACACGTCTTGCGCTGTCAAACCAAACTCTGTCACCAGCGCACGAACCTGTGCAACCGCTTCCGAGAGCTCATTGCGCCGGGCTTCGTTGATTTTCTGCTCAAGGGCTTCACGCTGCTTCAGGAGTTCTTTGTAGCTGGACATGGTGTGTAACAAAAGTAATTGCGAAGGAGCCTGCATTATAGGAATAATGCGCGCACTGTGCACGCAGCCTCCCATTAGCGGTCCATTCCACCCATCATTTTCGTCACGGGGGCCACGCTCAATATTCAATCTTGCTCAACCTGGGGGTCCGGCTGCGCAAGCACCTTATCAATACGCTTGCCGTCCAGGTCCAGAATTTCGAATATCCACCCGGCACAGGCAATACGCTCGGCAACTTCGGGCAAATGACCGGTTTCTGCCATCAACAAGCCTGCGAGCGTGTTATAGCGTCCCCGGTCTTCTTCGGGTAAATCCCGAATATCGAGCCTGGCCTTAAGTTCGGTCACGGGCATCAAGCCATCGAGCAGCCAGGTGCCATCGTCACGCCGGGTTGCCCATGCATCGGCGGATGCGCCCGGCTGCAATTCCCCGGTAATGGCTTCCAGCAAATCGCGCGGCGTCATGATGCCCTGCACCACGCCATATTCATCCACCACGAATACCATGCGCCCCGACCGCGCGCGAAACTGCTCCAGCAATTCCATCCCGCTCAGGGTTTCGGGCAGAAAGGCGGCGGGCTGCGCATACGACTCCACGCTGCCAGGCGCCTCGGGGCCCAGTTCCAGCATGCGCGCCACGCTGATCACGCCCACCACTTCATCGAGCGAACCCCGGCACACCGGGTACCAGGAATGGGCGCCACGGTCCCCGCCGGAGCCCGCCATGCGCAGGCCTTCAAGCACCGAGAGACCCGCATCGAGCCATTGCACATCGGTGCGCGGCACCATCAGCGACGTCAGCGGCCGGTCGTCCAGGCGAAACACGTTTTGCACCATCTGGTGCTCGTGGTGCTCGATCACACCGGCATCACGTCCTTCTTCGAGGCTGGCGGCAATCTCCTCTTCAGTCACCATCCGGCCTGCGTCGTTGTCCACCCGCAGCAGCTTGAGCACCCCCTGGGTGGACAGCGCCAGCAGACGCACGAAGGGCTTGGCGACCTGGGCCACCCAGGTCATGGGGCGCGCCACGAACCGGGCCACAGATTCCGGATACAGCTGGCCAATGCGCTTGGGCACCAGTTCGCCAAACACAATGGTGATGAAGGTAATGATGGTGACCACAATGGCCGTGGCGCTCACACTGGCCGCGCTCTCGGGAACGCCCAGGGTCTGCAGCCACAAGCCCAGATCGCTGCTGAAAGCGGCTTCGCCAATGATGCCGTTGAGCATGCCGATGGAGGTAATGCCCACTTGCACCGACGACAGGAACTGCGTGGGGTTGTCGAGTAAGGTCAGGGCAGCCTGCGCGCCCTTGTCGCCACCCTCCGCCATGGCAACCAACCGGGATTTGCGGCTGGACGCCAAGGCCAGTTCCGACATGGCAAACACGCCATTGAGCAGCGTCAGCAGCGTGATCAGCAGAAAATCCATGAATCAAAAGGTAAGAAGAACACCATGGCACTTTACTGTATTGGCGACATCCAGGGTTGCGACAGCGCACTGGGGCGCCTGCTCGATCGGATCGGCTTTTCTGCAAGCCGCGATACCGTCTATCTTCTGGGCGACCTCGTCAACCGGGGGCCGGACTCCGCTGCCGTGCTGCGCCGCTGCATGGCGCACGGCGATGCCCTGCGCCCCCTGCTGGGCAACCATGACCTGCACCTGCTGGCAGCCGCCCATGGCGCCCGCAAACCCTCGCGGCGCGACACGCTGGCCAGCGTGCTCCATGCCCCGGACCGCGATGCACTGCTGCAATGGCTGCGCCTGCAGCCACTGGCCCGCCAGCATGTGCACGGCGGACAGGCTTTGCTGATGGTGCATGCCGGCGTCCTGCCGTCGTGGACTGCGGCCGACACCATGACCTTGGCTGACGAAGTGCAGCGTGTGTTGCGCAGCGCCGATCTGCCCGCATTTTTGCAACAGATGTACGGCAACACGCCGAACCACTGGGACGATTCGCTGACCGGCCCGGACCGCCTGCGCGTGGTCGTGAATGCGCTCACGCGGCTGCGTTTTTGCTCAGCACAAGGCGTGATGGATTTCAATAGCACCGAGAGCGCCAGTGCCGCGCCCGCTGGCCTCCTGCCCTGGTTTGATGTGCCTGAACGGCGCACGGCTGGCACGCTGATGGCCTTCGGGCACTGGTCCACACTGGGTTGGCTTAACCGCAGCGATGTGATCGGGCTGGACACGGGCTGCGTGTGGGGCGGCTGCCTGAGCGCGGTGCGCTTTGGCGCGACGCTTGCCGAACGCGAACTGCTGCAGGTGCACTGCGAACAGGCGCAAGCCCCGGGCGCTTGAAAAAGTCGTCTTCAGGCGACCCCGCACGCCAGTGCGGCATCCACGCCAGCGGCACCCCCTGCGTGGGGCCTCATCGATCAAACTATTTTGATAGCAGCTTGCGCTTGCTGCATAAGCGCTAACGGCCTTTTTGCCGCATGTTGGCAAGACCGGTCTGTCTGTGCCATCCAGGCCTGCACCGCCGCCCCGTCAGCGAATCACTGGTCCGAGGTTTCCGGCTGCACGGCCTTGAACAGGGCTGCCACCTTGCGCTTGGACTTGATGTTGGCCGATACGCCACTGCGAGTGGGCGACTTGGCCGCGGCTTCCCAGGCGGGAGCGATTTCGGCGCTGCTCGCTTCATACGGCTTTTCGAAGAACGGGTCACGCGAAGCCACCGCTGGACGAAAGCCCCGGTAGTTTTCACGCGGCTCGCGCGGCTCGCGGTGGTCCCGGCGCTCACTGCGCTCGCGAATCGGCGGCGGGGGAATCGCATCGCGCGGGTCCCCCGTTTCGCCCGCTTCACGCCAGGCGCGGCGGCCGTCGTTGATGCGGCCCCGGGGCTTGTCTTCGTCGTATTCGAGGGCCTCGATATCGAGCTTGGTCTTGAGCAGCTTCTCGATGTCGGCCACCAGGCGGGCGTCGCTGCCCGACACCAGGGTGACAGCCAAGCCCGACGCGCCAGCGCGGCCGGTGCGGCCAATGCGGTGCACATAGTCTTCGGCGTTGAACGGCACGTCGAAATTGAACACAGCCGGCACGTCCTTGATGTCGAGGCCACGGGCCGCCACATCGGTACACACCAGCAGATCGACCTCGCCGCTCTTGAAGGCTTCGAGCGCCTTCAGCCGTTCGTCCTGGCTCTTGTCGCCATGCAAGGCGGTGGTTTTGAGGCCTTCGCGCTCCAGGCTGCGGGCCAGGCGCGCACAACCGAGCTTGCTGTTCACGAAGATGAACGCCTGCTTGATGCCGCGTGTGCGCAGCACCTGGTGGATGGCACGGCGCTTGTCGTCATCGTTGGCGCTGTAAAAGCGCTGTTCGACCGTGGAGGCGGTTTCGTTGGGCCGGGCCACCTCGATGGTGACCGGGTTTTGCAGGTAGCTGCCGGCCAGGCGTTTGATCTCGGGCGAGAACGTGGCGCTGAACAAGAGCGTGGTGCGCTGCTTGGGCAGGTACGAAAGAATGCGCTGCAGGTCGGGCAAAAAGCCGATGTCCAGCATGCGGTCGGCCTCGTCGAGCACCACGTACTCGACCTGGTTGAGCACCGCGTTCTTGGCCTCGATGTGGTCCAGCAGGCGGCCTGGCGTGGCCACCAGCACTTCCACGCCCTTCTTGAGCTCCAGCGTCTGCGGCTTCATGTCCATGCCGCCAAACACCACGGTGCTGCGCAGTTTGGTGTATTTGGCATACAGCGCAATCTGCTGCGCAACCTGGTCGGCCAGCTCGCGCGTGGGCAGCAGCACCAATGCGCGCACCGGGTGGCGGGCGGGGGATGTGGAACTGCTTTCGTGCTTGAGCAGGCGCTGCAGCAGCGGCAGCGAGAACGCCGCCGTCTTGCCGGTGCCCGTCTGGGCTGCGCCCATGACGTCTTGCCCGGTAAGCACCACTGGAATGGCCTGCTCCTGGATGGGCGTCATGGACTCGTAGCCCATTTCGGCCACGGCGCGCGCCAGCGGCTCGGCCAGCGATAAATTGGAAAAAGAACTTGTCATTTAGCCCGCTATTGTCGCACCGGTGGCAAAAGTGGCGCTATTTTTGCGCGTTGCCCCTGCACGACGGGCGCACGGCACCGACGCTGCGCGCCGTGAATTGCTATTATTTATATAGCTACAAGCGCTTTATCCATGAGCGCTATCACCATATTTGCAGTGGATCGCTTTCGTACCACGGTCCCCCAGGGTGCCACGGCTGCGCCTCCACGCGACACCCTGAAATCAGAGATTGCGGCTCGAAAATGTGTCACAGCCCTTGACATTGCCGTTTTGCAGCCCATTGTTGAACCAGCGCTGGCGCTGGGCGCTGCTGCCATGCGTAAAACTTTCTGGCACCACGGCGCCGCCGCTAGAACGCTGCAGGGCATCGTCGCCAATCTTGGCTGCGGCGTTCATGGCTTCTTCGACATCGCCCTGCTCCAGAATCTGGCGCGCATTTTGTGCGTGGTGCGCCCACACACCGGCAAAACAGTCGGCCTGCAATTCGAGCCGCACCGACAAGGCGTTGTATTCGGTCTGGCTCACCCGGCCGCGCATCTGGTCCACCTTGGCGCTGATACCCAGCTGGTTTTGCACATGGTGGCCCACCTCATGGGCAATGACGTAGGCCTGCGCAAAATCGCCCGGCGCCCCCAGGCGGCTCTTGAGCGTTTCGTAAAACCCGAGATCGATGTACACCTTCTGGTCGGCCGGGCAATAAAAAGGGCCCATCGCGGCCTGGCCCGTACCGCACGCCGTGGGCGTGGCGCCCCGGAACAGCACCAGGCGCGGCTCTTGGTAGGTGCCGCCGGCCTGGCGAAACACAGCCTGCCAGACATCCTCGGTATCTGCGAGCACGGTCGAAACAAAGCGCCCCATGGTGTCATCTGCAGGCGGACGCTGGGCGGGGCCCTGCTGCACCTGCGCCGTGGGCGCGCCGCCACCGCTGAGCAAACTCAAGATGGTCAGCGGGTTGACACCCAGCACCCAGCCACCCAGCAAGGCGATGACGATGGTGCCAATGCCAATGCTGCGCCCCCCGAACACGGGCATCCCGCCACCTCCACTGCGGCGGTCTTCCACATTGTCCGATTCGCGGTTGCCTTCCCATTTCATCGCAGGTCTCCAGCGCCCTCCAACATTGAAGGGCCAAGTCCGCATGTTACGCGCCGTGCGGCGGTCAGGGCAGCGAATTACATGTGACCGTGTGCACCGCTGTACCGCCCCCTGTGCACCCACCCCTGCACTTGCCGCTTCCTTTTTTGGCCCTATACCGGCACCACGCAGTCCCAGTTCATGGCCCACGACCCCAACCCCTCCCACAGCCCGCAGAACGCGTGATTCTGCTCGCCGGGTTCGGTCCGTTTGGCGGCGACACGCGCAACCCCAGCTGGCTCATCGCGCAGGCGCTGCATGGCCAGCGCATTGCCGGCCGTACCGTGGTGGCAGCGCAGCTGCCCACGGTGTTCGGGCATTCGCTGCAGCGGCTGGCGGCGCTGGTGCAAGCGCAACAGCCCGTGATGACGGTGTGCCTGGGCCAGGCGCGCGGGCGTGCCCTGCGAGGTCTCGCAGACCGCAGGCACCTTTGTCTGCAACCATGTGCTGTATGGGCTGATGCACCTGCTGGTGCGGGGCGTGGGCCCGGCCGGAGCGCGGGGCGGCTTTGTGCATGTGCCCTGGGTCATCGGGCAGGGCACACCCCACCTGCCGCTGCGCGACATGGTGCGCGGCATCCATGCGGCGCTGTGGGCGGCCGTGCTGGCGCAGCAGGACATTGCCCTGCAGGCGGGTGCACCTATTGAGCCATTGGAGGGCATGGCCAATCCAGCGGTGAATGCTTGTGCGCCACCGCAGCGGCCCGACGCTGTGTGTACAGTGCGGGCCATGTCATTTGCACCCTTTTCTGAAGCCCCGGGCTCGCTGAATGCGGCGGCCACGGCGGCTCTGCTGCCGTGGTCAGCGCTAGCCGATGAAATTGCGGCCCTGCTGCGGGACAGTACCGTGTCCGTTCCGGCCCGCAGCGTGCTGCCGCTGGCGCAGGGCGGCAGCCTGTTTGTGATGCCCGCCACTGACCGCAGCGTGGCCATGACCAAGCTCATCACCTTCACTCCCGGCAACGCAGGCACCGGGCGCCCGTCCATCCAGGGCGATGTGGTGGTGTTCGACATTGCCACGGGCGAGCGCCGGCTGGTGCTGGACGGCCCCACGGTCACCGCCCGCCGCACCGCTGCCGTCTCGCTGCTGGCGGCCCGCCATTTGGCCCAGGTGCCGCAGGGGCCCTTGCTCATCGTGGGCGCCGGCGTGCAGGGCCGGGCCCATGCCGAGGCGTTTGTAGTGGGGCTGGGGGTGCAAGAGGTGTGGATCGCTTCGCGCAGCGCCGCCAGCGCCGAGGCCCTGGCCGCACATGTGCACGCCCTGGGCGCCCAGGCCCGCGTGGTGGCCGACGCCGACGCCGCCCTGCCCCACTGCCCGCTGGTCGCCACCTGCACCCCGGCCCAGGGCGTGGTGCTGTCGGCGGCACCCCGGCCGGATGCCTTTATTGCGGCCGTGGGCGCCTTCACCCCCACGATGGTGGAGCTGGCGCCCGCCCTGTGCCAGCATGTGGCGCTGCACGGAACCATTGTGGTGGACACCGGCGATGCCAGCCACGAAGCGGGTGACCTGCTGCAGGCCGGACTCGACGTGGCCGCCATGCCCAGGCTGAGGGACGTGGTGTGCGGCCCATGGGCCCACGGCGCGCGGGCCAGCAAAGGCCCGGTGCTGTTCAAAAGCTGTGGCTGGGCTGGCTGGGATCTGGCCGCCGCGCGGCTGGCCATGTGCCGGGGTGCGGCAGAGTCCCCGATGCCCGCAGCGGCCGTGCAGGTGCCCTCATGACCTTTTTTGCGCGATTCGCCGACCGCGGACTGCGCACGCAGATTGCGCTGGTTTTTGGCGCGCTGGTCGTCGGGCTGGCCGTGCTGCTGTCGCTGGGGTTTGGCGAGTTGCTCAAGCACCGCATCCAGCGCGATGCGGGGGCGTCGCTGCAAGTGGTCGCCGAGAACGCTGGAAAGCTTCTGGCCATCGGACTGATGCAGCGCAGCCTGGAGGCCGAGGTGCTGGCCGGCGCCGAAATGATGTGGTCCAAAGGGCTTGACTCGCCCGAGGCCCAGCACATGCTCGCGCGCAGCCAGACGATGCAGCCGACCAATGTCTGGATCGGTGTGGCCGATGCCCAGGGCGTGGTGCGCAACGCAACGGGCGGTTTACTGGCCGGCCAGAGCGTGGCCGCGCGCCCGTGGTTTCAAAGTGGCTTGCGAGGGGTGCATGTGGGCGATGTGCACACCGCCAAACTGCTGCAAGAGCTGCTGCCACCCACGGCATCCGGCGAGCCCTACCGGTTTGTCGACTTTGCAGCGCCCATCCGCATCGGCGCCACCACCGTGGGCGTGCTGGGCATCCACGGCAGCTGGGAGTGGACGCGCGAGGTGCTGGAAACCCTCACCCCGCCCACATCCGAAGATAGCGCCGTGGAGCTCTTCATCTTCGACCGCCAGGGTCAGATGATCCTGGCCCCCCATGGCCGCGCCGGTGCATTGCAGGCCGCCGGCCAGCGCCTGCCCGCAGGCACCCACGTCAACAACAACCGCGACGGCGGGCACACACAGAGCGCCGTGGTGCAGTGGCAGGACGGCAAACGCTACCTCACCGCCGCCACCCAGCTGCAGCCCCGCAATGCGGCCAGCGACCTGGGCTGGCGAATCGTGGCGCGCCAGCCGGTGGAACTGGCTTTTGCCGAGGCCGACCACACGGTGCGCCTGGCCCTGCTCATCGGCCTGGCGGCGGCCCTTTTTGCATCGGTATTGGCGTGGCTGGCAGCGCGCCGGCTGAGCGTGGACCTGTATGCGCTGGCCGATGCCGCCAGCGCCGTGGAGGCGGGCCAGCCCGGCAGCGACATACCGGCCGTGCACAGCAACCGCGAAGTGCGCCAGCTCGCGCAGGCACTCGGCCGCATGACCCACCGCCTGCTCGCCGCACGCGAAGCCATGGAGGAAAAGGTGCGCCTGCGCACGCTCGAGCTGGAGGCCGCCAACCGCGCGCTCGACCTGCAGGCCCGCACCGATGCCCTCACCGGCCTGCTCAACCGGCGCGGGTTTGAATCACAGATGGCATTTGCCCTCGCGCTGGCCCGGCGCAGCAGCCGGCCGCTGAGCCTGATCACCATGGACGTGGACCATTTCAAGCGCGTGAACGACACCTACGGCCACGAGGCCGGCGACGAGGTATTGCGCCGCCTGGCGCGCACGCTCGAATCGCGGCTGCGCAGCTCGGATGTGGTCGCACGGCTCGGTGGTGAAGAATTTGTGGCCCTGCTGCCCGACACCGATCTGGCCGGTGCCCAGGCAATAGCCCAGGCGCTGGTCACCGCCATGGCCGATCAGCAGGACCCGGTGGTTGGCACCATCACCGTGAGCGTGGGCGTGGCCACCATGCGCGGGCAAGAGAACGGCGCCGACATCCTGCGCCGCGCAGACATGGCCCTTTACGAGGCCAAGGGCCAGGGGCGCAACAGGGTCTGCGTGGAAACCTGAACGGCGGCACCTCCGTGGCGAGGCGCATGGCGACACGCCGCGCCGTGTCTGTTTTCAGGCCTTGGGCAGCGTGACGCCCACCTGGCCCTGGTATTTGCCGCCACGGTCCTTGTAGGAGACTTCGCAGACATCGTCCTTGTCGCTCTCGAAAAACAGCACCTGCGCGCAGCCCTCGCCCGCATAGATGCGTGCGGGCAACGGCGTGGTGTTGGAGAACTCCAGCGTCACATAGCCTTCCCACTCGGGCTCGAACGGCGTGACGTTGACGATGATGCCGCAGCGTGCATAGGTGCTCTTGCCCAGGCAGATGGTGAGCACGTTGCGCGGGATGCGAAAGTATTCCACCGTGCGCGCCAGCGCAAAGCTGTTGGGCGGGATGATGCAGCTGTCTCCATGAAAATCGACGAAGCTTTTTTCATCAAAATTCTTCGGGTCTACCACCGTGCTGTGGATGTTGGTGAACACCTTGAATTCGGGGGCGCAGCGGATGTCGTAGCCATAACTGCTGGTGCCGTAGCTGATGATTTTTCGGCCCTCGACCTCGCGCACCTGGCCGGGCTCGAAGGGTTCGATCATGCCGTGCTCGGCCGCCATGCGGCGGATCCATTTGTCGCTCTTGATGCTCATGGTGGAAGGCTCCTCGCCAATACTACGTTTTTGATAGCTATTAGCGCTTGACCATCAAGCGCAAGAGCCGTATTTTGCTTGAGAAATTACCGTATTTTCCACCAGCCGATCATCGCCCAGCACGATCATGGCGAACAGCAGCTCGTCCAGGCTGTCGGCCTGGGCCGTGCGGCGCGCCAGCAGCGGCGTGGCCTGGGGGTTGAGCACCACAAAGTCGGCCTCGCAACCGGGCTGCAGATTGCCCACCACGCCGGCCAGGCCCAGCGCCCTGGCGGCACCGGCCGTGTGCTGCCACCACAGGTGCGCGGGCGACAGGCTCAGGCCGCGCTTGGTCTGACCCTCGCGGCCCACGTAATACGCCGCCATCATGGTGTGAAACGGGCTGAAGCTGGTGCCACCACCCACGTCGCTCGCCAGCCCGTAGCCCACGCCCACGCGGTCGGCCTCGGCATAGTCGAAAAAGCCGCTGCCCAGAAACAGGTTGCTGGTGGGGCTGATGGCCGCCACCGCCCCGGTGTCGCGCAGCAGGGCGCGGTCTGCTTCGCCCAGATGGATGCAGTGGGCGTACACGGCGCGTTCGCGCAGAAGGCCGAAGTCGTCGTACACCGACAGGTAGCTGCGCGATGCCGGAAACAGCTCGCGTGCCCAGCGGATTTCATCGAGGTTCTCCGCCACATGCGACTGGATCCACACATCGGAGTAGCGCGCCGCCAGTTCCCCGGCGCCACGCAGCTGCGCGGGCGTGCTGGTGGGCGCAAAGCGTGGCGTGATGGCATAGCCCAGGCGGTCCACGCCATGCCAGCGCTGGATGAGGGCCTCGGTGTCGACCAGGCTCTGCTCGGTGTCGTCGCGCACGCCGTCGGGCGAGTGGCGGTCCTGCAGCACCTTGCCGGTGATCAGGCGCATCTGGTGGCGCTGCGCCTGAACGAACAACGCCTCGGCCGACGCGGGGTGCGAGGTGGCAAACGCCAGCGCGGTGGTCACGCCGTTGCGCAGCAATTCTGCTATGAAAAACTGAGCTACTTGCGCACTGTAGTCGGGCGCTGCGAAGCGTTTTTCATGGGGAAAGGTGTAGTTTTCCAGCCAGGGCAGCAGGCCTTCGGCCGGCGAGCCAATCACGTCGGTCTGCGGAAAGTGGATGTGCATGTCCACAAACCCGGGGGCAATGATGCGGCCCGGCAGGTGCTCGACCGGCCCGTCGCCAAAGCGGGGCGCCAGGTCAGACCAGGCCCCCGCGGCCAGCACCCGCTGGCGCCCCTGGGCATCCGGGCCCACGGCCAGCAGGCCATCTTGTTCATACAGGGCCGAGCCATCGTCGGCAAAGCGCAAAAGGGCGGAGCGAAATACAGGCATGGTTCATAGCTTAGCGGCAGGCAGCGGCGCTGCCGCCTTCGAAGGGCATCAGCGCGGCAGCTTGCCCTGCACCCCTTCGACCAGCCAGTTCATCTGCAGAATCTGCGGGTCGGAAAGCGTTTGCCCGGCGGGAATGACCTCATGGCCTTCGTTGTCACGCACGGCGGCCTTGCCGGCGCGGAAGGGGTGCAGCCTGCCCGCCCCCACCGCCTTCTGCGCGGCAAGCACCTCTTTTTGCACGGCTGCGGGCACGCGGCTGCCAAAGTCGCCCACGCGGATCATGCCCTCGCGCACGCCGCCCCACACATTGCCGCTTTTCCAGCTGCCGTTTTGCACGGCGCGCACGCGCTCGGTGTAGTAGTTGCCCCACTGGTGGGTGATGGCCACGATCTGCGCATCGGGCCCGATCCGGCGCATGTCCGAGTGGTAGGCCACGGCCATCTTGCCGCGCTCCTGCGCCGCCGCCATCACTGCGGTAGAGCCGGTATGGAACGCGATCACATCCACATCCTGGTTGAACAGCGCCATGGCAGCATCGCGCTCCTTGGGCGGGTCGAACCACACGTTGAGCCACACCACCTTGACCATGGCCTGCGGGTTGACCGAACGCATGCCCAGGGCAAACGCGTTGATGCCCTGCAGCACCTCGGGGATGGGGAAGCCCGCCACAAAGCCGGCCACGCCGGTCTTGCTCATGCGGCCTGCGGCAATGCCCGCCAGGTAACGGCCTTCGTAGTAGCGTGCGTTGGCCGTGGCCACATTGGCCGTGGTCTTGTAGCCGGTGATGGACTCGAACTTCACGCCGGGATAGTCCTGCGCCACCTTGAGCGTGGGCTCCATGTAGCCAAAGCTGGGCGTGAAAATAATCTGGTGGCCCGTCGCCGCCAGGTCGCGGATCACGCGTTCGGCATCGGCCCCTTCGGGCACGTTTTCGACAAAAGTGGTTTTCACCTGCGCCCCCAGCGCGGCCTCGACGGCCTTGCGGCCTTCTTCGTGCTGGCGCGTCCAGCCCGCTTCGGTGACCGGCGAGACATAGACAAAGCCGGCCTTGACGGGCTCGGCGGCGCTTCCCTTGGCGGGCGCGGTCTGGGAAAAAACGGGGGAGAAAAAACAAGCGGCCACGAGCGTGGCTGCGAGGTTTTTGTACATGGTGTTCCTCTACATGGTCCCGGAAACAAAAAACAAAAGGCTGCCGGGACAGCAGCCTTTGCGCCGGTATTTTACGCGAGGAGAACTGCCTGGAGCTCCAACCCATGCCCATGCCCATGCCCATGCCCATGCCCATGCCCAGGCGCAGGCTGAGAGGCTAGTCGTGCTCGACGAAGCGCTCGAAGGCTTCCTTCAGGCGGTGCTCCCACACGCGCTTGTCGGCATGGCTGGCAAAGCTGGCTTCGAAACTGTTGAACGCCAGCTGGTAGGCGTGTCGGACCGTCATGTCCGTGGCGGCAAACACCTGGGTGAAGTTCTCGTTGATGTAACCGCCAAAATAGGCCGGGTCGTCCGAGTTGACCGTGGCGCACAGGCCGGCGTCCAGCAACTGGCGCAGGTTGTGGTTTTTGAGGTCGGGGAACACACACAGTTTCTGGTTTGACAGCGGGCACACCGTGAGCGGGATACGGTCTTGCGCCAGGCGCTGCATCAGGGCCGCGTCGTGCATGGCCTGCACGCCGTGGTCGATGCGTTCGACCTTGAGCACATCCAGCGCGCTCCAGATGTAGGCGGGCGGCCCCTCTTCACCCGCGTGGGCCACCAGATGCAGGCCCAGCGCGCGGCAGCGGGCGAACACGCGCGCAAACTTCTCGGGCGGATGGCCCACCTCGCTGGAGTCGAGCCCCACACCCACGATCTTGTTGATGAGCGGCATGGCCTGCTCCAGCGTTTCAAACGCCGACTCCTCGCTCAGGTGGCGCAGGAAACACAGGATCAGCGTGGCGCTGATGCCCAGCTCGGTGCGTGCGTCCGCACAGGCGCGGTGCAAGCCGTTGATCACGGTCTCCATCGCCACTCCGCGTGCGGTGTGGGTCTGGGGGTCGAAAAAAATTTCTGCGTGTGCTACGTTATCCATAGCAGCTCGCGCAAGGTAGGCGCGGGCCATATCGTAAAAATCCTGCTCATGCAGCAAAACGCTGGCACCCGCGTAGTAGATGTCGAGAAAGCTCTGCAGGTTGGTGAAGGCATAGGCCTGCCGCAAATCGTCCACGCTGGCATAGGGCAGCGGCACCCCGTTGCGCTGCGCCAGGGCAAAGATCAGCTCGGGCTCCAGCGAGCCCTCGATGTGGATATGCAGTTCGGCCTTGGGCATGGCGCGCAGCAACTGCTGCAGACGCTCTGCGGCTACAGGGGGCACTTTAAACATCAGCAGACTCCGAAGGTGATGCCGTTTTTCTTCAGCAAACGGCGGTAGGCGGATGATGCCTTGTCGGCCGCGGTGTGCAACTCGGCGCGCAAGTCCAGCGGCAGGCGCTTGGGCCTTTGCGACTCCAGCACCGGCTGATCCTGCGTGAAGATGGTGTGCTGGAAGGCCTGCAGCTTTTCGTCCGGCGACTCAAAGTCGGCCACCGCCAGCCGAAACCACACCCGGCTGGTTTCTGGCGTCAACGGGCAGATGAACAAGGCGATGGACTCGCGCCAGCCCTGCACTGCCGTGGTGTGCGCCTCGGGCACCTTGGTCAGCACCGCCGCATAGGGCGCCGTGACCTCATAGGTGTATTCCACCTGCGCAGCGGCCGTGGAATGCAGGTTCGACTGAGGTTGCCAGGCCTTGCAGCCAGTGGCCAGCAGCCCCGTGGCGGTGGACTCGACCCGATAGTCATCGATGGCCGCTGCGTCGCGGCTGCCCAGCCAGCCTTCGTGCACAAAGCCAAAGTGCGACATATCCAGAAAGTTCTCGATGATGCGCGGCGCACTGGCCGCCACGTCATAGGGACCGCAGTTGAGCTTGCGCAGGTGCGCATCTTCTTCGGCGCGAAACTCCGGCAGCGCTGCAGCGCCCTCTGCCAGGCGCACCCACACCAGACCATGCTGCTCGCAGCACTCGAATCGGCGGGCGCAGTGGGTGGGCGGGGGGACGAACGATGGCAGCGCCGGCACATGCTCGCAGTGGCCACTGCCGGCGAACTGCCAGCCGTGGTAGGGGCACTCCAGCCGCCCGTTGACCACGCGGCCGAGCGACAGCCGCGCGCCCCGGTGTGGGCACTGGTCCGCAAAGGCCTGCACGGCGCCGCTGGCGTCGCGCCAGAGCACCAGGGGCCGCTCCAGCAACTGCACGCCAAGCGGTTGCGACGCCACCTCCCGCGCATCGGCCACGGGGTGCCAGAGGGTTTCCTCCATCATGGGTCTCTCCCAAAAATCCAGAAAAAAAGGCCGCCCTCGGGCGGCCAGGGTGTCAGCAAGCCTGGAGCTTACTTCTTGTCGCCCCCAGGAATCTTGCCTTCCACGCCCTTCACGTAGAAGTTGATGCCACCAAGGAACTTGTCGTCAGCCACCACGTCTTTTTCCAGCACGGGCTTGCCATCCTGACCCAGGATGGGACCTTTCCAGATGGAGTAGCTGCCATCCTTCAGGCCCGCCTTGATGGACTCGACCTTGGCCTTGATGTCGGCCGGCACGTCGTCGGCGATGGAGACGATGTCGATCGTGCCTTCCTTCACGCCCCACCAACTCTGGCCCGTGGCCCAGGTGCCTTCCAGCGCATCCTTGGTGGCCTTGATGTAGTAGGGACCCCAGTTGATCACGGCCGAGGCCAGGTGGGCCTTGGGGCCGTAGGCGGTCATGTCGCTGTCCCAGCCGAAGGCGCGCTTGCCCTTTTCCTGGGCGGTCTTGAGCACGGCGGGCGAGTCGGTGTTCTGGAACAGCACGTCGGCGCCGCCGTTGATCAGGCTGGTGGCGGCCTCGGTTTCCTTGGGCGGGCTGAACCACTCATTCACCCAGACCACCTTGGTCTTGATCTTGGGGTTGACCGACTGCGCACCCAGCGTGAAGCTGTTGATGTTGCGGATCACTTCAGGAATCGGCACCGAGCCGACCACGCCCAGCGTGTTCGTCTTGGTCATGGCGCCTGCGATCACGCCCGCCATGTAAGCGCCTTCGTAGGTGCGGCTGTCGTAGGTGCGCATGTTCTCGGCCGTCTTGTAGCCGGTGGCGTGTTCGAATTTCACACCAGCGTTGTCGGCCGCCACCTTGAGCATGGACTCCATGTAGCCAAAGGTGGTGCCGAAGATCAGCTTGTTGCCCTGGCCGGCCATGTCACGCAGCACACGCTCGGCATCGGCCGATTCGGGCACGCTTTCGACAAAGCTGGTCACGATCTTGTCGCCGAATTCCTTTTCCAGGGCCTTGCGACCGTTGTCGTGCGCAAAAGACCAGCCACCATCGCCCACGGGGCCGACATACGCAAATGCAATCTTCAGTGGCTCGGGCTTGGGTGCGGGGGCTTCGGCGGCAGGCGCCGGTGCGGGCGCAGGGGCCGGCTCTTCCTTCTTGCCGCAGCCCACGAGCGCGGCAGCAGCCACGGCGGACAGCGCGGCCACTTTGAGCAGCGAGCGTTTCTGGAGATCAGTCATGTCGTTTCCTTGTAAAAAAAGGGTTGCCAGAATGTAAGCAAATTTTCAGGTGCCAGGATAGAACGGTTTGCCCAGCGATGCCGGCATGTTCACCCGGATCCACGCCGGATTGCGTGAAATCAGCGCCAGCACCACGATGGTGGCCACGTACGGCAGCATGCTCAGCAACTGGCTGGCCACCTGCACGCCGGTGGCCTGCAAATGGAACTGGAGCATGGTCACGCCACCAAACAGATAAGAACCAAGCAATACGCGTGCCGGGCGCCAGGTGGCAAAGGTGGTGAGGGCCAGCGCGATCCAGCCGCGCCCGGCCACCATGCCCTCCACCCACAGCGGGGTGTACACGGTGGAGATGTAGGCGCCCGCCAGGCCGCACAAAGCGCCCCCCGCCATCACGGCCGCCAGCCGGATGCGGCGCACGGGGTAGCCCAGCGCATGGGCCGATTCGGGCGACTCCCCCACCGAGCGCAACACCAGGCCCGCGCGCGAGCGGTACAGGAACCAGATCAGCCCCGCCACCAGCGCCATGGTGAGGTACACCAAGGGATGCTGCTGGAACAGCGCGGGCCCGAGCAGCGGAACATCGCCCAGCACGGGAATCGCGTACTTGGGCAGTTCGGGCAGCTTGGCCTGCACATAGCTGATGCCCGCAAACGCCGAGAACCCCACGCCAAACAGGCTGAGCGCCAAGCCTGTGGCGTATTGGTTGGTGTTGAGCCAGATCACCAACACGCCAAAGATGGCGGCCAGCAATGCCCCTGCCGCCATGCCCGCGGCAAAGCCCAGCCAGGTGTTGCCGGTGTGCACCACGGTGGCAAAGCCCGCGATGGCGGCGCACAGCATCATGCCCTCGGCCCCCAGGTTGACGATGCCGGCCTTTTCGTTGATGAGCAGGCCCAGCGCCGCCAGGGCCAGCACGGTGCCCGCGCTCAGCGTGGCGCCGATCAGCAATGCATACGATTCCATCATCAACGCACCTCCTTGCGGGCACCCACCCACCGCACGCGGTAGGCGATCAGCGTGTCACAGGCCAGCAGCGTGAACAGCAGCAAGCCCTGGAACACGCCGGTGAGCGACTTGGGCAGGCCCAGGCGCGACTGCGCCAGCTCGCCGCCGATATAGAACATGCTCATGAGAATGGCCGAAAACACCATGCCCACCGGGTGCAGCCGCCCCACAAAGGCCACGATGATGGCCGCAAAGCCGTAGCCCGCGGGCACATAGGGCGTGAGCTGGCCAATGGGGCCCGCCACCTCCAGCGCGCCCGCCAGGCCCGCTGCGCCGCCCGAAATGAGCAACGCCGTCCACAGCGCGCGCCGTGACGAAAACCCGGCATAGCGCGCCGCCGCCGGCGCCAGCCCGCCCACCTGCTGGGCAAAGCCCGCACGCGTGCGAAACAAAAACACCCACAGCGCGCCCGCGGCCGCCAGCGCCAGCAACAGGCCAATGCTCACGCGCGAGCCCTGCATGAGGCGCGGAATCTGCGTGACCTTCTCGAAGGTCTTGGTTTGCGGAAAGTTATAGCCCATGGGGTCTTTCCAGGGCCCATAGACCAGGTAGCCCAGCACCAGCGTGGCCACGTACACCAGCATCAGGCTGACCAGGATTTCATTGGCATTGAACTTGTCGCGCAGCAGCGCCGTGAGCCCCGCCCAGGCCATGCCGCCCAGCACGCCGGCCAGCAAGATGGCGGGCACGATCCAGGGGCCCGTGCTCTTGTCGGCCAGCAGCGCCACGCCACCGGCCACCACGGCACCGATGACAAACTGACCCTCGGCGCCGATGTTCCAGACGTTGGAGCGAAAGCACACCGCCAGCCCCAGCGCAATCAGCAGCAGCGGCGTGGCCTTGACCATGAGCTCGCCCAGCGCGTAGGACGAGCGTACCGGCTCCCAGAAGAACACCTGCAGGCCGCGCACTGGGTCCTTGCCCAGCGCGGCAAACAGCGCAATGCCGATCAGCACCGTGACGGCCAGGGCCAGCAGCGGCGAGCCATAGCTCCACCAGCGCGATGCCTGCGGGCGCGGTTCAAGTCGGAACATGCTGCGCCCCCTGGTTCAGTTGGGCAAGCTGCTCGCGGTTGCGGGCCAGATGCGCCTGCACGTCGGCATGCCACAGGCCGCTCATCCATTCGCCAATGCGCTCCACGGTCGCGTCGGCGCGCGGCACCGAAGGCGAGAGCTGCCCCTTGGCCACCACATGCAGGCGGTCACAGATTTCAAACAATTCGTCCAGCTCCTCGCTCACGACCAGCACGGCACAGCCGGCGTCGCGCAGCGCCAAAATCTCGCCGCGAATCTGCGCGGCTGCACCCACGTCCACGCCCCAGGTGGGCTGCGAGACGATGAGCAACGCAGGGTTGGCGTCGATCTCGCGCCCCACGATGAACTTTTGCAGATTGCCCCCCGACAGCGACCGGGCCGCCGCGTGGGGGCCGCCCGCCTTCACATGGAAGCGCTCGATGATGGCCTGGGCGTGCTTTTGCAACGCCCCCAGCTGGATCCAGCCACTGCCCGCGACCGCGTTGGTGCGCGTGAGCAGCAGGTTGTGCGCCAGCCCCATGGTGGGCACAGCGCCACGGCCCAGGCGCTCCTCGGGCACAAAGTGCAGGCCCAGGGCGCGGCGCTGGCCCGGCCCCATGCGCCCGGCGTGCTGGCCCGCCACCTGGATGCTGGCGGGCTCGGCACGCTGGTCTTCGCCCGACAGCGCATACAAGAGCTCTTTTTGCCCATTGCCCGACACCCCGGCAATGCCCACCACCTCGCCCGCCTTCACCTCGAATTGAACATCAATCAAGTCCACGCCAAACTGGTCGGCGCGCGGCAGCGACAGGCCCTGCACGCGCAGCACGGTGGCGCCGGTCTGCACGGCGCGGTGCGTGAGCGCGGGCGGCTCGGCGCCAATCATCAGGCGCGACAGGGATGCATTCGACTCTTCGGCCGGGTTGCACACCCCCGTCACCTTGCCGCCGCGCAGCACGGTGCAGGCGGTGCACAGCGCACGGATTTCGTGCAGCTTGTGGCTGATGTAAAGAATGCTGCAGCCCTCGCTGGCCAGCTTGCGCAGCACCACGAACAGCATTTCGACCGCCTGCGGGGTGAGCACCGAGGTGGGCTCATCCAGGATGAGCAGCTTGGGCTGGGTGAGCAGCGCACGGATGATTTCCACGCGCTGCATTTCGCCCACGGAAAGCGTGTGCACGGGGCGCAGCGGGTCGATGCCCAGGCCGTACTCGGCCGCCGTGGCGGTGATGCGCTGTGTGACCTCGGACAGCGTGATGCGCTTGTCCAGCCCCAGCCACACGTTCTCGGCCACCGTGAGGGTGTCGAACAGGCTGAAATGCTGGAACACCATGGCGATGCCCAAGGCGCGGGCCTCTTGCGGGTTGCGCACCTGCACGGCCTGGCCGTTGAAGTGCACGCTGCCCTCGTCGGGCTTGACCGAGCCGTAGATGATCTTCATCAGCGTGGACTTGCCCGCGCCGTTTTCGCCCAGCACGGCATGGATCTCGCCGGGCTGCACCGTCAGCGAAACCGCACTGTTGGCCACCACGGCCGGGTAGCGCTTGGTGATGCCCACCAGCTGCAGCCGGGGCGGCACTGCGCCGGACATGCCCGGAGTGCCCGGCGGGCGGGAGATGGGGGTGGAGCTCATGCAGGCGATTGTCTCTCAGTTTTCATGAACGGCAATTGGATTCAAATCAGGGCTTTGCGCTTGTTCCATATGCGCCAGCAGCTATCTTTTTAGCAGCAAAGCCACCACGGACCGGCGCCCGTGCGCCTGCCACGGCATGGCCTGCATCTGGCGTGGAAATTGCGGTGCTTGCCCGGTCGGCATAAGCTTGCGCTGGCGCCCTTGCCCGGTGCGCTGCACCCCGACAACCTGTTTACGATCTCCGCGCATCGACGTGGCACTTTTCATATGACAACCCGACCCTTGCAATTTCTGCGCCGAGGCCAGCCGGTGGCGCTGCGCAATGTACCACCCGACCGCACGCTGCTGCAGGTGCTGCGCGAGGACCTGGGCTGCACCGGCACCAAGGAGGGCTGCGGCGAGGGCGACTGCGGCGCCTGCACCGTGGTGCTGGGCGAGGCGCGCGATGGCCAGCTGCATTACAGCGCCGTGAACAGCTGCATCCGCCTGGCGCATTCGATCGACGGCATGGCGCTGTGGACGGTGGAAGACCTGGCGGAAGACCCGTTGATCCAGCCGGTGGGCGACGCCACATCAGCGCCGCGCCAGTCACCCACACTGCATCCCGCTCAAGAAGCCATGGTCCAGTGCCATGGCTCCCAGTGCGGCTTCTGCACCCCCGGCTTTGTGATGAGCCTGTTCGGCATGTACCAAAACCATATCTGCCATGGTGAACCCATCACCCGCGAACTGGCGCAGGAAGAACTCTCGGGCAACCTGTGCCGCTGCACCGGCTACCGCCCCATCCTCGATGCCGCCCAGCAGATGACATCGCTGCCAGCCATGCGCGTCAACGAAGCCGATTTGCTACAAAAATTAGAGCTACTAGCGCACACCCAACAAGCGCCAGAGGCCGATTTTTCCTATATTTCCCCCACCACGCTTCCCACCCTGCTCGCGGCCCGTGCGGCGCACCCCGACGCCCAGGTGGTGGCCGGCTGCACCGATGTGGGGCTGTGGGTGACCAAGCTGCACAAGCAATACGCGCAAGTACTGGACGTGACCCGCGCGGCCGAACTGCGGCAGGTGGTGCAACACGCCGACGCGATTCACATCGGCGCCGCCGTCACGCTGACCGACGCGTTTGCAGCCCTCACCGCGCAGTGGCCGCAGCTGCACCGTTTTGCCGCGCGGTTTGCCGGGCTGCCGGTGCGCAACGCGGGCACGCTGGGCGGCAATGTGGCCAACGGTTCGCCCATTGGCGACTCCATGCCGCTGCTGATTGCGCTGCGCGCCCAGGTGGTGCTGGCCAGCCAGGCCAGGGGCGAGCGCCAGCTGCCGCTGAAAGACCTTTACACCGGCTACCGCCAGAACGTGATGGAGGCCGACGAGCTGCTGGTGCGCATCGTGGTGCCCCGGCCTGCGCAGACCGAAAGGCTTGCCGCGTACAAGATCTCCAAGCGCTTTGACGACGACATCTCCGCCGTGTGCCTGGTGCTGAACCTGGACATCGCCAACGGCACCGTGCAGCGCGCCAGCATTGGCGCGGGCGGCGTGGCCGCCACCCCGGCCCGCGCGCGGCAGACCGAGGCTGCGCTGACAGGCCAACCGTGGACCGAAGCCACCGCGCAACGCGCCGCCACCGTGCTGCAGGCCGAGTTCAGCCCCATCTCGGACATGCGTGCCAGCGGCGCCTACCGCCGCCAGGTGCTGGGCAGCCTGCTGCAACGCTACTGGCTGGAGAGCCAGGGCCAGCCCTCGGTCAGCCTGGACACCTTGACGCTGGAGGCCGCCGTATGAACGCCCCCCACACCATCGCCGAAACCGCCCTGCCCGCGCCCACCCGCGCCGCGATGGGACAGCCCCACATCCACGAAAGCGCCCGCGCCCAGGTGGCGGGTGCTGCGCACTACATCGACGACCTGCCGGAGGTGAAGGGCACGCTGTATGCGGCGCCCATCCTCTCGACCGTGGCCCACGGCACGCTGAACGGGGTGGACGCCACGGCCGCACTGGCACTGCCCGGCGTGCGTGGCGTGGTGCTGGCCAGCGACGTGCCCGGCGACAAGATCCTGGCCGCGTTCGCGCACGACGAGCCGGTGTTTGCGCTGGACAACGTGCAGTTTGTCGGCCAGGTGATCGGCCTGGTGGTGGCCGACTCGGTCATGCAGGCGCGCCGCGCGGTGCGCGCTGTGAAGCTCGACATCACGCCCCTGCCCGCCGTGCTGACGGTGCACGACGCGCTGAAGGCACAAAGCTATGTGCTGCCCCCGGTGTTTGTGCGCCGGGGCGATGCGGCCACCGGCCTCGCGCAATCGGCGCACCGCCTGTGCGGTGCGTTTGAAGTCGGCGGGCAGGAGCATTTCTACCTGGAGGGCCAGATCGCCTACGCCCTGCCGCTGGAGCAAAACCAGTGGTCGATCCATTCGAGTACGCAGCATCCCGGCGAGGTGCAGCACTGGGTGGCACACGCTTTGGGCATCGACAACCATGCGGTGCGCGTGGAATGCCGCCGCATGGGTGGCGGCTTTGGCGGCAAGGAGACTCAGGCCGGCCACCTGGCCGTGTGGGCCGCCGTGGCCGCCAACAAGCTGGGCCGCCCCATCAAGCTGCGGCTGGACCGGGACGAAGACTTCATGGTCACCGGCAAGCGCCACCCTTTTGCGTACGAGTACGACGTGGGCTTTGACGACACCGGCCGCATCACGGGCCTGAAGCTGCAAATGGCCGCCAACTGCGGCTTCAGCGCCGACCTGTCGGGCCCCGTGGCCGACCGGGCGGTGTTCCATGCCGACAACGCGTATTACCTGAGCGATGTCGAGATTGCCTCGTACCGCTGCAAGACCAACACCCAGAGCCACACCGCCTTCCGCGGCTTTGGCGGCCCGCAGGGCGTGATCGTGATCGAAGCCATTTTGGGCGACATTGCGCGCGCCCTGGGGCGCGATGCGCAGGACGTGCGCCTGGCCAACCTGTACGGCAAGGACGCGAACAGCGGCCGCCACGTCACCCACTACCAGATGGCGGTGGAAGACAACATCCTGCACGAGCTGCTGCCCACGCTGGAGCAAACCTCGGGCTACCGCCAGCGCCAGGCCGACATTACGGCCTGGAACGCGCAAAGCCCGGTGCTCAAGCGCGGCCTGGCCATCACGCCCGTCAAGTTCGGCATCAGCTTCACGGCCACGCTGTTCAATCAGGCGGGTGCGCTGGTGCATGTGTACACCGACGGCAGCGTGCAGGTGAACCACGGCGGCACCGAAATGGGCCAGGGCCTGCACACCAAGGTGGCGCAGATCGTGGCCGACGAGCTGGGCGTGCCGCTGCACCGCGTGCTGGTAACAGCCAGCGACACCAGCAAGGTGCCCAACGCCAGCGCCACCGCCGCCAGCAGCGGCACCGACCTGAACGGCCGCGCCGCGCAGTTTGCGGCCCGCCATGTGCGCGACAACCTGGCCGCGTTCGTGTGCGGGCTCGATGGTTGCGGCGCAGGCGCGATCCGGTTTGCGGGCGGCCAGGTGATCTCGCCCAAGACGGTGCGCAGTTTTGAGGAGGTAGTGCAGGCCGCCTATGCCAACCGCATCCAGCTGTGGAGCGACGGTTTTTACCGCACGCCCAAGATCCACTACGACAAGACCACGCTGACCGGGCGGCCGTTCTACTACTTCAGCTACGGCGCGGCCTGCACCGAAGTGGTGATTGACACCCTCACCGGCGAGAGCCGTGTGCTGAAGGTGGACATCCTGCACGACGTGGGCCACAGCATCAACCCGGCCATCGACATCGGCCAGATCGAAGGCGGCTTTGTGCAGGGCATGGGCTGGCTGACGACCGAGCAGCTGGTGTGGAACGACAAGGGCACCCTGGCCACCCATGCGCCCAGCACTTACAAGATTCCGGCGACGGGCGATATTCCGGCGCACTTCAAGGTGGACCTGTGGCCTGAAGCCAACCGCGAGGACAACGTGGGCGGCAGCAAGGCGGTGGGCGAGCCGCCGTTCATGTTGGCGATCAGTGTGTATGAGGCGCTGCGCAATGCGGTGGCGGCTGGGCGTGGTGGCGTTAATGCTGCGGCGCCGGTGGTGTTGATGGCGCCGGCGACGGCGGAGCATGTGCTGCGGGCGTTGGGGCGGGTGATGGATTGAGTGTTTTCTGGTTGTGGCGCTTGTGTATCAAGCGTTTTTCGCTATTGTTTTGATAGTTTTTCCGGGTTCTTGCTAAGGATGGGGGCCGGGTTGCGCCCCGGCGGGCGCCTCACTTTCTTTTGCTTCGCCAAAAGAAAGTAAGCAAAGAAAAGGCGACCCTGCTGTCTGCGACCCTCCGCTTCGCTGCGGGCAACCTGGGGTGCTCGTGCGCGGGGTGCGCCGTGGAACTCACTGCGCGCCTGCGGCGCTCCGTTCAGACAACCACGGCGAGTCAGATCACGAAGCGGGTGTGTCCTGCGGCACACCCGCCACCCCGCGCCCTGCGCGCCCCAGGCGCATCCAGAAGGGGTGGGGAGCCAACAGCCACACGGGCCATCGCTGCGCTCGGCCCAGGTTGCGCAGCGCGTGGCACTTGCGCCCGCGAGACGGGGCCGAGCGCAGCGATGGCCCGTGGGGTTGTTTGGATGTTCGGTGGCTCCCCCCATCTGGCTGCGCCTGCGGCGGTGCGGTTGCGGGGTGAGCATGCGCGTCGCAGCGCGCATGCCTCGTCATCTAGCTCGCCGTGGTTGTCTGAGCGGCGCGCGCAGCGCAAAGCGAGTTCCACGGCGCACCCCGCAAGCGCACCGCCGCAGGTTGCCCCGAAGGGGCCGCAGACTGTGGGTCGCCTTTCTTTTGGGTACGTTTCTTTGGCGAAGCAAAGAAAAGTACCTCGCCCGCCGGGGCGAGACCCGGCCTCCGCCCTGAGCAAAGGCACGCCACGAACTATCAAAACAATAGCTACCAGCGCATTCTACATAAGCGCAAAAGCCCAAAAACGCCTGATTAGCTACATGTCTCAGATGCCTTCTATCAACCGTTCGGGCTGAGCTTGTCGAAGCCTGGGCACTCCTTGCAAACAGCCCTTCGACAAGCTCAGGGCGAACGGGGGTTGGTCTGAGGTATGTAGCCAATCAGGCAAAAACGTTCCATATCAAAAAATCAACCCAAAAAGCAAGAAGGCTAATCCCCCTCCCCCGGCCCCAGCGGCATACGCCCCGAAGCCGCCGCCTGGCTGGCATGGCGCATCTCCACCCGGTTGCGCCCCGCTCGCTTGGCGTCGTAGCACGCCATATCGGCCGCATACAGCACCGACGGCACATCCTGCAGGCTGGCATCCAGCACCACCAGACCAATGCTCACGCCCAGCGTGAAGCTGCGGCCCTGGTACGACGGCTCCCAGGCCTGCACGGCGGCGCGCAGTTGCTCGGCCACCGCCTGCCCCCGCGTAGGCGAGCAGCCTGGCAGCACCACGGCAAACTCGTCGCCGCCCAGCCGCGCCGCCCAGCCGATCTGACGCACCTGCGACTCCAGCAGTCGCGCCACATGGCGCAGCACATCGTCGCCAGCATCATGGCCGGCAACATCGTTGACCACGGTGAAATGGTCCAGGTCGAGGAACAGCATCACTCCGTCGCCCTCGGCCTGTGCCTCGGCTTGTGCGGCCGCCATGTCCGGCATGCGCGCCCGCGCAGCCCGCTCGGCCAGCAACACGCCCATGCGCTGGACAAACGCGTCGCGGTTGCGCAGCTGCGTGAGCGGGTCATGGATGGAGGCCCAGTCCTGCTGCTGCTGCGCCTCGCGTGCGGCGGTCATGTCCTCCAGAATCCAGACCGTGCCGCCCACCATGTCGTCCGCCTGCACCCCTCGCCCCTGCACCCGCGCCCAGACGGGGCTGCCATCCTTGCGCATGAAGCACACATCCCCGTCAAACGCGCCATGGGCCCGGAATGCGGCCTGCACGCGCTCGCCCAACCGAGCGTAGTCGGCGTCCGTCGCATAAAGGGTGCGCGCCGGGCGGCCGTGCAGTTCCTCGTCGCAGTAGCCAAGCATCTGGCAGGCCTGCCGCCCCACCACTTCGAGAATGCCCCGGCGGGTGATCACGATACCCACGGAGGCGTTGTCGAGGATGGCCTGAAACTGCCCTTCCAGTTGTGCCCGCTGCTGGCGCTGCTGGGCGCTTTGCTGCATCTGCCCCTCAAACACCTTGACCAACGCCCCCACCTCGCCGCTGGCGCGGGGCCACTGGATGGCTCCGCTACGCTCCCCGTGCGCCAGTTGCAGCGCGCTGTGGCACAGCCGTGCCAGAGGCTGCGCCATCCACGCCATGAACGCCGCCAGCAAGGCCATGCTGGCTGCCATCACCGCGGCGGCAAGCCACCAGGCCTTGCGCTGCGCACCTTCCAGGGGCGCCATCATGGCGCGAAAATCACTCACTCGGGCCACCAGCCACTGCGGCAGCGGCATTCCGGCCATGCTCACGATGTGCGCCGGCTGCACCACGGTGGTGCCACGCCCGACCACGGGCTGCGCCTGTTGCAGCCATTGGGCATAGACCGGCCCCAGCCCGGCTTCGTCGCGCACGTTGCCCAGCAGGCGCAGGGGATCGGGATGCGACAGGATGGTGCCGTCGCGGGTGAAGACGATCAGGCGCGAATCGTCCCGCGCCGGGAGCGTCATGGACGGCGGCAGCAATCCTTGCGAATGCAGCTTGAGCACCCCGGCCACCACCCCCAGAACCGGGCCATCCTCTCGGCGCAGCGGCATGGTGAACATGACCCGCGCCGCGGCGGTGCGCCCGCCCACCAGCTCGGACACCAGGGGCTTGCCGCCACTGAGCGTGCGCCGCAGGGCATCGCGCTCGACAGGGTCCAGGTTGGCCGCATCTTCCAGCCGCCCGGAATGCAGGTTGACGCGCAGCTCGCCATCCTGGCGGGCCACCTGCATCGAATCAAAAAACTGCACGGCCGGCAGGCCCTGCCGCAACAGCGATTCGAGCGACGATGGCGAATTGAGCACTTCCGGCGTGATGCCCTCGGCCACGGTGCGCAGCACTTTCTGGCTTTGCTCGATCTTGCTGGCCAGCAGCCGGGCCATCACCTCGACCTCTTCGTTCTGCTGGCCCACCACGCGGCGGATGGCCTCGCGCTCCGCGGCACGCGAAGCCAGCCACGCCGACAACACCCCCGACACAGCCACGGCCAGCATGGCCACGAGCATCAGGCGCAGCACCAACGATCCGGGCGGCCACCAGGTGGGCGACTCCGTCTGCGCCTGTGCATGCGCCAACGGGGTCATGGGCACCCCGCGCGCGACAGGCTCAACACAGCAAGAAGTTCAGGGGGCAACATGAGAGCCGGGTTTGCCAAAGAGTTCTCAGGCAAATATACGCAGCCCCCCGCCCCAGACGCTTGGGTGGAACCCTCGCTTCAGCCCAAGGAATAACCCTGAGTCAAAGGGTCGCCCGGCAGCTTCAGCAACCCGCCACAGACTGCAGCGCGTGCGGCTGCGGAAGATTGAGCACGTTGCCGGTGCCGGCAATCAGGCCGTGCTCGCGCAGGTGGCGCAGCACACGCGAAAAGGTTTCGGGGGCAATGCCCAGTTGCGCCGCAATGAGGCGCTTGCGCTGGTGCAGTGTCACGCTCATGGCGCCGCTGTGGTCGGGCTGCGCGTGGTTGAGCAACCACTGGGCGCACCGCGCCTCTGCGTCCTGCGCGAGCCGGCTCACCGCCAGCTCGGACTGCTGCCGGTATCCGGTGGCCATGTCCCGCAAAATACCCTGCGCCACGGCAGGCAGCGACGCGCAGCCGCGCCGGAATTCCTCAATCGGCAGGCGACGCACCTGCACCCGCGTCTCCGTCACCATGTCTACCGGAAAAGGCATTTCGAGCAACGCAGAAGCCGCATCCAGCCAGAAGGGCCCTTCCACCACGCCCAGCTGGTGGCGCATGCGCCCTTCTTCGTAAATGCCGCGCAGCACCCGCCCGCTTTCGAGGTGCAGCACCGAAGTCAGGTCCTGATTGCGCCTGCGCAGCACTTCGCCGGCAGCTAGCACTTCGATCTGGGCGGGGAGGGAAAAGAATGTGGATGGCAGCATGCAGCCCACTTTGCCGTGCGATAGCGCGGTGCGTTTTGAGGAAGATCAAAAGGAAGCCGGACCCTGGCAGGGGCCGCGCCTGCCCTCTGCGCCCGGTCAAACAGCACGAAAAACAACATCCGCCCCCGCATGAGGCATGGAACTTGCAACAAGTTGTTGGGGACACGATCATCGAGTGCGCGATGCACTGTCATGACGGTGTCATGCCCTTTCAGGCCGGGATAACCGGCGTTTTCAACCCCCTGCAGGAGTTTCAATGAAAAAAAACCTGATCGCCCTGAGCGCCGCACTGCTGTGTGCCGCCGGGGCCCATGCCCAAAGCTCCGTTCAGCTCACCGGCCTGATGGACGTGTTTGCCGGCTCCATGAAGATGGCTGGCGATGCCAAGAGCAAGTCCGTGGTCGATAGCGGTGGTCTGACCACCTCGTGGTTTGGCTTCAAGGGCACCGAAGACCTGGGCGGCGGCCTGAAGGCCCACTTCAACCTGACCTCGTTCATCAAGGTGGACGCCGGCACGCAAGGGCGCTTTGTCAACGACACCTTCTTCTCGCGCGATGCCAACGTCAGCCTGTCGGGCGGTTTTGGCTCGGTGCTGCTGGGCCGCTGGATGGCGCCCAACTTTCTGCCTTCGGTGGTGGGCAACCCGCTGGGTGACTCGTTCACCTTCTCTCCGCTGATCCTGCACAAGGATGTGCCGTTGTTCAACGGCACGGGCTGGCGTTCCATGACGCCCGCCGACACGGGCTGGAGCAACCAGATCGTGTATTCCACGCCCGACATCGGCGGCTTCAAGGCCAACCTGCAATACCAGTTTGGTGAACAGGCGGGCGAAACCGGCAAGAACAACGTGGGCGTCAACTTCTTCTATTTTGGCGGCCCGCTGACCCTGACCGGCTTCTATGAAAACGCCGACATCGGCAACCCTGTGAACACGCTGCTGCCCAACAACCACAAATACTGGATGCTGCTGGGCGCCTACGACTTCGGCATGGTCAAGCCCTACCTGAGCTATGGCGAAAAGAAAATCGATGACACCGCCTCCACCAAGGGCAAGACGGTGCAGGTCGGCGCCTCGGCCCCGCTGGGCAATGGCAAGCTGCTCGCCGAGTGGGTGAAGACCGAGTGGTCCACCCCCGACGTGAGCCGCAAGACCTTCACGCTGGGCTACGACTACAACCTGTCCAAACGCACCGATGTGTACGCCATGTACATGAACGACAAGATCACCAGCCAGACCAACGGCAACAGCTTCGGCGCGGGCATTCGCCACCGCTTCTGATCGCCGCGCCCCCGGGCTCAGGCAAAAAAGGCACGGCAGAGCCATCTGCCGTGCCTTTTTTCATGCCACGACGCTGGTGGCCACCCCCATGAATTGAAGCAAAAAGTGCTTCAAGCGCTTATTGGATAAGCGCTAGCAGCTATAAAACAAGTAGCACCCTGAAGTCATTCACATTGGTATGCGTGGGCCCGGTGACGACCAGATCACCGAGCGCCTCGAAGTAGCCATAGGCATCGTGGCGATCCAGGTGGTCGGCTACGCGCAATGGCGCCGCTGCGGCACGGGCCAGCGTGTCGGGCGTGACCAGCGCGCCCGCGTTGTCTTCGATGCCATCGATGCCATCGGTGTCGGCCGCCAGCGCCCACACGCCAGCCATGCCCTGCAGCGCCTGTGCCAGGCCCAGGCAGAACTCGCCGGCACGCCCGCCGCGGCCGGGGGCTGCGCCCGCGCGGCGCGGGCGCACCGTGACCGTGGTTTCGCCGCCGCTCAAAATCACGCAAGGCCGCTCGAACGGCTGGCCACGCAGCGCCACGCTGCGCGCCAATGCCGCGTGCACCCGCCCCACCTCGCGGGACTCGCCTTCCACCTCGTCCGACAAAATGTAGGCCGCCAGCCCCGCCCTGCGCGCCACGGCCGCAGCCGCCTCCAGCGCCTGCCAGGGCGTGGCCACCAGGTGCACGGAATGCCCGGTAAAGACGCCATCTGTCGGTTTGGGGGTCTCCAGCGTGCCGTTTTGCAAGGCCTGGCGCACGGGCTGCGGCACGTCGATGCAGTAACGCGCCAAAATTTCCAGCGCGTCGGCGCAGGTGGTGGTGTCGGGCACGGTGGGGCCGCTGGCAATGACCGAGGGGTCATCGCCCGGCACATCGCTGATGGTGAGCGTGACCACGCGCGCCGGTGCACAGGCCGCGGCCAGGCGCCCGCCCTTGATGCGCGAGAGGTGCTTGCGCACGCAATTCATCTCGCCAATGCTGGCCCCGCTTTCGAGCAGGGCGCGGTTGATGCGTTGCTTGTCTACCAGCGCCAGGCCCTCGGCCGGCAGCGTCAGCAAAGACGAGCCGCCGCCCGACACCAGGCACAGCACCAGGTCGTCGGCCGTCAGCCCCGCAGTGAGCGCCAGCATGCGCTCGGCCGCCGCCATGCCTGCCGCGTCGGGCACGGGGTGCGCTGCCTCGACCACGTCGATACGCTGCGCCAGGCCCTCTGGCCGGGGCGGCACATGACCATAGCGCGTGACCACCAGGCCCGACAGCGGCGCGTCGGCAGGCCACAGGGCCTCCAGCGCCTGGGCCATGGAGCCCCCCGCCTTGCCCGCGCCCAGCACCAGGGTGCGCCCACGCGGCGGCTCGGGCAGCCAGGCGCGCATGCCTTGCAGCGGCTGGGCGCTGCGCACGGCGGCATCGAAAAGCGCTTGCAGAAATGCGCGCGGCTGGGTGCGAAAGTCCGGCAGGCGCGCGCCCGGAACGTCAGAAGGGGTTTGCATGGCGAGCATTGTCGCCGCCGCCCGATACAGCCGCATGCGGCGTGGCGCAGGCCCATCGCCCGGGAACCTCGGCGCTTTACGCCAAGGATTCAAGCTGCATGGCCCGGCACAAAGCCGGGCAAGCAGCCCTCAGTTCTGCGTGGCTGCGGGGGCGGCGCTGTCGGCCGCATCGCGCCAGCCGCCACCGAGCGCCTTGTATAGCGCCACCTGGTTCTGCCGCTGCGCCAGCTGCGACTGGGCCAGCGCCTGCTGGGTGGCAAACAGGGCGCGCTGGGCGTCGAGCACATCGAGGTAGCTGGCCACGCCGTTGCGGTAGCGCAGATCGGCCAGGCGGAAGCGGTCGGCCTCAGCGTTGGCCTGAGCCTGCTGGGCCAGCACCTGCTCGCCCAGCGTGGCGCGGCCGGCCAGGGCATCGGCCACCTCGCGGAACGCGCTTTGAATGGCCTTGTCGTACTGGGCCACCGCAATCTCGCGCCCGGCACGGGCCGAGTCGAGCCCGGCCTGGTTGCGCCCGGCATCAAAAATGGGCAGCACGGCCTGGGGCGCCAGCGTCCAGCCCCACGAACCGCTCTTGAACAGGCCCGACAACGCATTGCTGGCGGTGCCAGCGCTGGCCGTGAGGGCAATGCGCGGGAAGAACGCTGCCCGCGCCGCACCAATATTGGCGTTGGCCGCGATCAGCTGTTGCTCGGCCTGGCGGATGTCGGGGCGGCGCTCCAGCAGATCGGACGGCATGCCTTCGGGCACATCGCGCAGGGCCACTGCGCCGCCATCGGCCTGGACACTGGGCAGCAGCCGCTCGGGCAGGGGTTGCCCCACCAGCAGCGTGAGCGCGTTCACATCGAGCGCGCGCAGGCGTTGCTGCTGGGCCAGGGTGGAACGCGCGGCCGCCGTCAGGGATTCGGCCTGGCGCAGGTCCAGGGCCGAGGTCACGCCCTGGTCAAAGCGCATGCGGTTGAGCCGCAGCGAGTCGTCCCGGGTGGCCAGCGTGCGCTGCGTCAGGGCCAGCAGTTCCTCGTTGGTCTGCAGGCTCAGCCAGGTGCTGACCACCGAGGCGACCAGGCTGGTCTGCACCGCGCTGCGCGCCTCCTGCGTGGCCAGGAACTGCGCCAGCGCCGCTTCCTTCAGGCTGGCCACGCGGCCAAAGAAATCGATTTCCCAGGACGCCAGCGCGAGACCTGCGGTGTAGGCGCTGGTGATGCTGTCGCTGCCATCGGCGGCGGGCTGGCGGTTGCCCGTGACGCCGGCATTGATGGTGGGCAACTGGTCGGCGCGGCGGATCTGGTACTGCGCCCTCGCCTGCTCGATGGAGAGCACCGCCACGCGCAGGTCGCGGTTGTTTTGCAGCGCCAGCTCCACCAGCTCGCGCAGGCGCGCATCGCCCACAAAGTCCTGCCAGGGCAGATCGGCTGCCGCCGTGGTGGCGGTGACGGCTGTGCTGCCGCCCAGAGCAGGCCATTGCGCCGCCACGGGGGCCTCGGGCCGCTCATAGGTGGGAATCATGGAGCAACCGGCCAGCAGCGCCACCGCGGCAAGCGCCGTGGCAGCAGGCAGGCGGGCCTCACTAGGGCCGGCAGCCCGGCGGGGCATGAAAATATTAAGCATGGGTGTTCCCTGTGTCCGCTTGGTGCGAATGCTGGGCATCAAATTGCCGCTGGCGCGCGCTGCCCTTGAACAGGCTGCGCACCACCACGAAGAAGATCGGCACGAAAAACACGGCCAGGAAGGTGCCCACCACCATGCCCGAGATCACGCCGGTGCCAATGGCACGCTGGCTCGCCGAGCTGGCGCCCGACGCAATGGCCAGTGGCACCACACCCAGGATGAAGGCCAGCGAGGTCATGATGATCGGGCGAAAACGCAGGTGGGCAGCTTCGAGCGCCGATTCGATGATGCCCTTGCCCTGCGCCTGCAGGTCCTTGGCAAACTCGATGATCAGGATGGCGTTCTTGGCCGACAGGCCGATGATGGTGATCAGCCCCACCTGGAAGTACACGTCGTTGGTCATGCCGCGCAGGCTGACGCCCAGCAGCACGCCCAACACACCGAGCGGCACTACCAGAATGACCGACAGCGGAATCGACCAGCTTTCATACAGGGCCGCCAAGCACAGGAACACCGCCAGGATGGCAAAGCCATACAGCACCAGCGCCTGTGAGCCTGCCAGTTTTTCTTCGCGCGACTGGCCCGTCCATTCGAAGCCGAAGCCGGCGGGCAACTGCGCTGCCAGACGCTCCATCTCGGCCATGGCGTCGCCGGTGCTGTAGCCAGGCGCCGCACCGCCGGCGATGCGCATGGCGGAATAGCCGTTGTAGCGCACGGTCTGCATGGCACCGCTGACCCAGCGCGTGGTGGCAAACGACGACAGCGGCACGGCCTTGCCCTGGCTGTTCAGCGCCGTGAGCTTCAGAATGTCGTCCGGCTGCATGCGTGCCTGGGCTTCGGCCTGCACCACCACACGCTGCATGCGTCCGGCGTTCGGGAAATCGTTGATGTAGGCCGAGCCCAGCGCGGTAGAAATGGTGCTGTTGATGGCGGCAAAACCCACGCCCTGTGCGCTGGCCTTCTCGCGGTCGATATCGACCTGCAGTTGCGGCGCGTCTTCCAGGCCGTCGGGTCGCACGCCGGCCAGCACCTTGCTTTGCGAAGCCATGCCCAGCATCTGGTTGCGTGCTGCTACCAGCGCGTCATGGCCATTGCCACCGCGGTCCTGCAGGCGGAAGGTGAAGCCGGAGCTGACCCCCAGCTCGGGAATGGGCGGGGGGCTCAGCGCAAAGATGAACGCATCGCGCACACCCGACAGCGCACCCATGGCCCGGCCGACAATGGCCTCAGCCGTTTGCCCGGCGCCCTTGCGCTCGGACCAGTCCTTGAGCGTCACAAACGACAGGCCGGCGTTCTGTCCCTGGCCGGAGAAGCTGAAGCCCAGCACGGCAACCATGTTCTTGACTTCAGGCTGCTGCAGCATGAATTCCTCGACCTTCTCGACCACGGCCTGGGTGCGCTCCAGCGTGGCGCCGGGCGGCAACTGGATGTTGACCAGCAGGTTGCCCTGGTCTTCGTTGGGCAGGAAAGAGGTGGGCAGGCGCATGTACAGCACGCCCACGGCGGCGATCAGCGCGACATAGATGACCATCATGCGGCCACTGCGGCGCAGCAGCTTGGCGACCCAGCCCTCATAGCCCTTGGCGCTACGGGCGAAGCCGCGATTGAAGCCGCCAAAAAAGCCCTTCTTGGCGTGGCCATGCCCGGCCTCGACCGGCTTGAGCAAGGTAGCGCACAGTGCCGGCGTGAGCGACAGCGCCATGAACGCCGAAAAGGCGATGGACACCGCCATCACCGCCGAGAACTGGCGGTAGATGTTGCCCACCGAGCCGGCAAAAAAGGCCAGCGGCACGAACACCGCGATCAGCACCACGGTGATGCCGATAATGGCGCCCGAGATCTGGCCCATGGCCTTGCGCGTGGCCTCCAGCGGACTCAATCCTTCCTCGTTCATGATGCGCTCGACGTTTTCCACCACCACGATGGCATCGTCCACCACGATGCCAATCACCAGCACCATGCCAAACATGGTCAGCACGTTGATCGAAAAGCCCATTGCCAGCAGCGCGCCAAAGGTGCCCAGCAGCGCCACCGGCACCACGATGGTCGGGATGACGGTGTAGCGGAAGTTCTGCAAAAACAGATACATCACCAGAAACACCAGCGCAATGGCTTCGAGCAGGGTCACTGCGACCTGCTTGATGGAAATCTGGACGAATTCGGAGCTGTCGTAAGGAATGGTCCAGCTCATGCCGGGCGGGAAGTATTTTTCCAGCTCGGCCATGCGGGTTTTGACCGCCGTGGCTGCGGCCAGCGCATTGCCCGATGGCGACAACTGCACCCCCATGCCGGTGGCCGGCTTGCCGTTCAGACGCGCACTGGTGGCATACGACTGGGCGCCCAGTTCGATGCGCGCCACATCCTTGAGGCGCACCGCGGAACCATCAGCGTTGGCGCGCAGCACGATGTCGCCAAATTCCTTGGTCGAGCTGATCTGCCCCGGCACCACCACGGTGGCCGAGATGCTCTGGCCGCTCAGGTTGGGCAACTCGCCCAGGCTGCCGGCCGACACCTGCGCGTTCTGCGCCTGGATGGCGCTGGCGACGTCGGCCGCCGACAGGTTGAAGCCCTGCAGCTTGGCCGGGTCCACCCACACGCGCATGGCGCGCTCGGCACCGAACAACCGCACCTGGCCGATGCCTGGCAGGCGCTGCAGTTCGGGCACCACGTTGCGAGCGGCATAGTCGCTCAGCGAATTGACATCGAACTTGGGATCGGACGACGACAGCATGGTGAACAGCAGGAAGTTCGATTGCGACTTCTCCACGCGCACGCCCTGCTGGTTGACCACCGCCGGCAGACGTGGTGTAGCACGCGACAGGCGGTTTTGCACCTCGACCTGGGCCAGATCGGGGTTCGTGCCCGGCTCGAAGCTCAGCGTGAGGGTGCCCGTGCCATTGGCCTGGCTCACCGCCTCCATATAGGCAAGGCCGGGCGCGCCGTTCATTTCGCGCTCGATCACGGCCAGCACACTGTCTTCGAGGGTCTGCGCCGAAGCACCCGGATAGGCGACGGTGACCACGATGGTCGGCGGCGCTACGGTGGGGTACTGCGAGATCGGCAGCTGGGTGATCGACACCGCGCCGAGCACCATGATGAACAGGGCGACCACCCACGCGAAGATGGGGCGCTCGATAAAGAATTTGGCCATGGGGCTGGCTCCTTATTTCTGGCCGGCGCTGGCGGCTGCAGCAGGGGCACTGGCCGCTGGCGCAGCACCCGATGCAGCTGCAGGCGGGTTAGCAGCCGATGCTGCGGCACTGCCCGGGGCCTGCCATGGCACCGCCTTCACCGGCGTGCCGGGCGGCATCATCTGTAGTTTCTGGAAGCCATCAACCATGACCTGCTCGCCTTCTTTCAGGCCTTCCAGCACCACCCACTGGTTGTTGCGGGCGGCACCCACCTTCACTGTGCGCTGGCTGAGCTTGCCGTCGGCGCCCACCACCGTGATCTTGTCGCCCTGCTGGGTGCGCGTGACCGCCTGCTGCGGCAGCGAGATGGCGTTGGCCACCTGGGCCTGCTCCAGCCGCACGCGCACATACAGGCCCGGCAGCAAGTCGCCCTTGGGGTTGGGCACCTCGGCGCGCAGCGTGATCTGGCCCGTGGTGGCATCCACCGTCAGGTCGGAAAACAGCAGCTTGCCCGCACGGGCGTATTCGCTGCCGTCCTCCAGCACCACGCGCACGCTGGCGGCTTCGCTGCCTGCCGCCCGCTGCAGCTGACCATCGGCCAGGGCCCTGCGCAACTTCATCACCTCGCCGGCGGACTGGGTGAAGTTGACATACACCGGATCGATCTGCTGGACTACTGCCAGTTGCGTGGCCTCTCCCTGCCCCACCAGTGCGCCTTCGGTGACCAGGGCGCGGCCAATGCGGCCCGATATGGGAGCGGTGACGCTGGCGTAGCCCAGGTTGATGCGGGCGGTCTGCACAGCGGCCCTGCCTGCGGCCACATCGGCCTCGGCCTGCTTTTGCGCCGCCACGGCGTTGGCGTATTCCTGCTGGCTGACTGCGTTGGCGGCCACCAGGGGCTTGTAGCGCGCGGCGAGCGCGGCAGCCTGGGTCAGGTTGGCCTGGGCCCGCGCCAGCGTGGCTTCGGCACTTTGCAACGCCGCCGCATAGGGCGCGGAATCAATGGCAAACAGCGGCTGGCCGGCCTTCACGTCACTGCCTTCGCGGAACAGCCGCTTTTGCAAAATGCCTGCGGCACGGGCCCGCACCTGCGCCACGCGCGAGGCCTCCAGGCGCCCGGGCAACTCGGTGATCAAGCCCACATCGCCTGGCGTTGCCACCACCACCCCCACCTCGGGGGGCGGCATGCCACCACCGGTCCCTGCCGCTGGCGCATCGGACTTGCCACAGGCCGCCAACAGCAATACAACGGACAGGCTACCCGCCGCAACGCCCAGGCGCACCAGCGCGGGGGACGAGGCAGAGGCAACAACGGGGACAGTCTTGACATGGCGCAAGGCAGACATGGTGTTCCTTGGAGTAATGAATGGATCGCGGCGCGCCGCAAATTGGGCCAGTTTAGTGTGACGCGACGCGCTGCGCGCAGGCCCACGGCACGGTAACGAAGTGCTGCATTAAAACATACATACATTCAAGAATGTATGTATAGTGACGGAAAAACACCGCCAATAAGTGAGGTATTCCATGGCCCGACGCACCAAGGCAGACGCACAGACCACGCGCAACAACCTTCTGGATGCTGCGGAACAATTGTTTCAATCGCGCGGCGTTTCGCACACGTCCCTCAATGACATTGCAGTGGCCGCGGGCACCACGCGGGGGGCGATCTATTGGCATTTCAAGGACAAGGCCGACCTGTTCAACGCCATGATGGAGCGTGTAACCCTGCCGCTGGAGCAGACGCTGGTGGCGGCGTATGCAGCGCAGGCGGCCGACCCGGTGGCCGAGATCCGTCATGCCATGCTGGAGGCGTTGCGCCTGATCGCCACCGACGCGCAAACGCGCCGCGTGCTGCAAATCGCCACCCACCAGGTCGAATACACCGCCGACATGGGCGCCGTGCTGGAACGCCACCTGAGCGTGCACGACGGCTGCCTGGCGCGCAACCATGTCGCGCTGGAGCGGGCCTTCGCGGCCCGCAACCAGCCCCCGCCGGTGGCGCTGGACTGCGCGGCGCGGGGTTTGCAGGTGCTGGTCGAAGGGCTGGTGCACCAATGGTTGCTCCACCCCGAGGCCTTTGATCTGCTGGCCAACGGTAGCGCGGCGCTGGACGTGTATCTGGCCGGCCTGGGCTTGCAGGACAGCGCGCACACCTGAACACCGCCGGGTCATTGTGTGGCGCCCCCGGCCAGGTACCAGCGGCCGATCAGCGCCCGCTCCGCGTCGGTCATCTGCGTGGCGTTGTTCATGGGCATGAGCTTTTGCACCACGGCCTGCTGGTAGATGGCTTGGGCGTGCTGCCTGACGCTGTCGGCCAAGTCGAGCCGCAGGTTCTTCATCTGCACCTGCGCGCCATGGCACTGGATGCAGCGCTGGGCCAGCACCGCCTGCACGGATTTGTAGTCATTTTTACCTGTAGCGCTTTCTGTACTTGCGCCAACAGCTACATTATTAATAGCAACTGACGTCGGCCGCAGCCCAATCACCACCGCGACAACAAGCGCCACCCCCACCATGGCGTAGGGCAGCGGATGGCTATTGCGCCCCAGCTTGTAGCCATGGCGCAGCACGAAGAACTGGCGGATGGCGGCCCCTGCCAGCATCATCACGATCAGCACCAGCCAGTTCTGCGGGTGGCCCCAGGTGAAGCTGTAATGCCCGCTGAGCATGGCAAACAGCACCGGCAGCGTGAAATAGGTGTTGTGCACGCTGCGCTGCTTGCCGCGCTTGCCGTGCACCGGGTCCACCGGCTGGCCGGCCTTGATCTGCGCCACCACGGTGCGCTGGCCCGGGATGATCCAGAAAAACACATTGGCGCTCATGGCCGTGGCCATCATCGCACCCACCAGCAAAAAGGCGGCGCGCCCGGCAAACCAGTGGCAGGCCAGCCAGGCTGCTAAACACACCAGCACCAGCACCAAAGCGCCCACGATGGCGTCGCCGTGCTTTTTATGGCCAAAAAAGCGGCAGACCCCGTCGTACAGCAGCCAGAAAACCACCAGAAACGCCAGCGCCACCGCAATGGCCTCGGCGGGCGCCCAGTCCATGCGCGACTTGTCAATCAGATAGGTGCTGGCGCTCCACAGGTACGACACCGTGAACAGCGCAAAGCCGCTGAGCCAGGTGCTGTAGCTTTCCCAGTAAAACCAGTGCAGGTGTTTGGGCAGCTGCGGCGGAGAGACGGCAAACTTGACAGGGTGGTAGAACCCGCCGCCATGCACGGCCCACAGCTCGCCGCTCACGCCCTGCTTTTTCAGATCCTCATCCTCCGGCGGCGTGAGGCTGCTGTCCAGAAAAACGAAATAGAACGACGAGCCAATCCAGGCAATCGCGGTGATGACATGGACCCAGCGCAACAGCAGGTTGGCCCAGTCGAGAAAATAGCTTTCCATATCTCAACCTTGGCAGCGCGCATGCGCTGCAACAGCAAACCTGCTCACCACTGCGGGCGCTCTGAGCAGACAAAGAGGCCGCGCACCGTGGCAGAAATCTGCCGGGGCACCGCTGCGACCCAGAACCCTCACGGTTCGGCAAAAAGTGTATGCAGGAATTGTTCCCGTTGCCACCCCACCCGTTGGCACCGGCTGCGGCGACTACTTCGTGCGAACATCCACGGCCTGATCCGACGCCTGCATAGGCCGGGGCGCGCGAGCATTCTGCACGGTCTGCAGCAGCTGCGCGGCCACCGCCACCGCAATCACCTCGGGCTCCTTGCCGCGTATGCCCGGCACCCCGATGGGGCAGGTCACCTGCGCCAGCTCGTGCGGCGCGAAACCCCGCCCATGCAGCCGGTTGGCAAAGGTGGCCCATTTGGTCTGGCTGCCGATCAACCCGATGAAGGACAGGTCGCCCTGCGCGCGCTGGCGCTGGAGGCACGCGGCCACCACATCCAGGTCTTCGGCATGGCTGAAACTCATGATGAGCACCCGGCTGCCGGGCGCCAGCCCTGGCACCGCGCTGTGCACCGGGTCGGAGTGTTCGCATGCCACGTCGCCTGGCGGATGCGGTGGAAAGACCCCATCGCGGCTGTCAATCCAGGTCAGCGCAAACGGCAGGGGCGCCAGCACGCGCGCCAGCGCATGGCCGACATGCCCGCCGCCGAACAAGGCCACCGGGTGGCGCGCCGGCGCGAGGCGCTGTTTCAAATCCGCCACATGTTGCGTTCCCACCACCGCGAAGCCCAGGTGCATCACACCCCCGCAGCACTGGCCCAGTGCCGGACCGAGCGCGTAACGCAGCTGCGCGGCACCTTCTGCGCCGCGCAACCGGCGCCGGGCCTCGGCAATGGCCTGGTGCTCGATATGCCCGCCGCCGATGGTGCCCACCAGGCTGTCAGCGAACACAGCCATCCAGGCGCCCGCTTCCCGCGGAACAGAGCCTTGGGTAGACTCCACGGTCACCAGGCAAGCCGGGGCGGCCCGCAGTCCCTCCAGCAGTAACAACAGATCCGCCACGGCAACCTTTCAATACGTTCATCGCACGCCATGCACTGCCCGCATGGATCGTGCCCACCAGCATAGCGACAACACCATGCCACCCACTTCGCCCCAACGCTCTTCCCGAACTGGCCGCCACTGGCTGCTGGCCGGGCTCATGGCTGCCGTGGGCGCCATCGTGGCCGCCTGCAAGTCCGCCCCCGAAAACGTGCCCCCGCCGCCCGAAAGCCGCTCGCCCAGCGACGATGCCGCCGGGCATTCACTGGGCAAATCGGTGGCGTCCGGCCCCTCGGCGGCCAGCACTGCGCGGGCCTATCGCCGCGACGCGGCTACCCACCTCTACAACCAGAACAACCAGCGTGTATTCAAGGGCAAGCTGCCGCCCATGCTGTACGCCATTGGCGTGCTGGAAGTGGACATCGACCGCGGCGGCCGCATCACCAAGTTGCACTGGATGCGCGCACCACACCATGCGCCCGAAGTGATTGCCGAGATCGAGCGCACCGTGCGCGCCGCCGCACCGTTCCCGGTGCCCGCCCGCCTGGGCCGCGTCACCTACACCGATACCTGGCTGTGGGACAAGAGCGGGCATTTCCAGCTCGACACGCTGACCGAAGGCCAGCTCTGACAAGCGGCACTCACCAAAAAAGAGCGGCCAGCGCTTGAGCCGCTTGGGGTTTACGCATTTTTTGCCCCAACCCCGCGCAGACAAAGCGCAAGCAGCTCCTGTTTCAGGAGCACCCTCACGACCCCCGGTAGGTGGAATAGCTCCACGGGCTCACCAGCAGGGGCACGTGGTAGTGCTGATCGGCATGGGCAATGCCGAAATCCAGGCTCACCCGGTCCAGAAAATTAGGCTCTGGCAAAACCACCCCCCGCGCCTTGAAATAGGCCGCCACATCGAACATGAGGCGGTAGGTGCCCTTGCGCAAGCTGGCGTTGTCAAACAGGGGCGCATCGGTGCGGCCGTCGTGGTTGAGCACCAGACGCTGGAGCAGCGTGGCCTCGTCACCCTGGGTGGAAAACAGCGACACCACCATGCCGGCCGCGGGGCAGCCATGCATGGTGTCCAGAACGTGGGTGCTCAAGCCCATGGGGAAATCTCCTGAAGGTGGATGGCCGCAAAAGCGGGCCGAGTGGTGCCCAAAGTGTATGCACTGCGCACCGTTCAACCTATCATCGCGTCCATGTTTTTGTCGCCTGCCAGCGCCCTCGCCAAGGCCTTGGTGCCTGCCGGAGCCCCCCAGCGCCCGCACCCCACCACCGGGCTGGCCTGTCATTTGCTTGCTGACGCCGTGCCCACCAGCGCCCCGCTCGCAACCTGTTAGCGACGCGGCCCTTGACGCATTAATCCCCTGCCGTTTGCCGCCATCCATGATCTACGACTCCACCCTGCCCTACCCCCGCGACCTCATCGGCTACGGACAGAACCCGCCGCACCCGCAGTGGCCGGGCGGCGCCCGCATTGCCGTGCAATTCGTACTCAACTACGAAGAAGGCGGCGAGAACGCCGTGCTGCATGGCGACGCGGGCAGCGAGCAGTTTCTGTCGGAAATGTTCAACCCCGCCAGCTACCCCGAGCGGCACATCAGCATGGAAGGCATCTACGAATACGGCTCGCGCGCGGGCGTATGGCGCATCCTGCGCGAGTTTGAAAAGCGCAAACTCCCGCTCACGGTGTTTGGCGTGTCCACAGCCCTGCAGCGCCACCCCGAACTCACAGCAGCCTTTGTGGAACTGGGCCACGAGATCGCCTGCCATGGCCTCAAGTGGATTCACTACCAGCACATCCCCGAAGCGGTGGAGCGCGCGCACATGGCCGAGGCCATGGCCATCATCGAGCGCATGACCGGAGAAAGGCCCCTGGGCTGGTACACCGGCCGCGACAGCCCCAACACCCGCCGCCTGGCGGCCGACTTTGGTGGCTTTGCATACGACAGCGACTACTACGGCGACGACCTGCCCTTCTGGATGAAGGTGCAGCGCACCGACGGCACCGCCGTGCCCCAGCTCATCGTGCCGTACACACTCGACTGCAACGACATGCGCTTTGCGCTGCCCCAGGGCTACTCGCACGCCGACCCGTTCTTTCAGTACATGAAGGACACGTTTGATGCGCTGTACGCTGAAGGAGCGCCCGACGGCGACAACGCCCCCAAGATGATGAGCATTGGCATGCACTGCCGCCTGCTGGGCCGCCCGGGGCGCATCACGGCGCTGCAGCGCTTTCTGGACCACATCGGGCAGCACGACAAGGTGTGGGTGGCACGCCGCATCGACATCGCGCGCCACTGGGCGCAGCGGTTTCCCGCGCCGATTTTTTGAGTCAAATAGGCCTCTAGCGCTTATTCCGTAAGCGCGAGTAGCTCACTTTATTGAAGCAAACAGCATGAGCCTGACCCTGGAACAACTCAACACCGCCAGCGCTGCCGATGCCCTGCTATGGCTCGACGGCGTGTACGAACATTCGCCCTGGATTGCCGAGCACGCCCTGGCGCAGCGGCCCTTTCGCTCACTGGCGCACCTCAAGCACGCCATGGCCCATGCCGTGCGCACGGCCAGCGCCGAGGCGCAGCTGGGCCTGATCCGCGCCCACCCCGAGCTGGCCGGCAAGGCCATGGTGGCGCAAAACCTCACTGCTGAATCGACCAACGAACAATCCAAGGCGGGCCTCACCCAATGCACGCCCGAAGAATTTGCGCGCATCCAGCAGCTCAATGCCGACTACAACGCGCGCTTTGGCTTCCCCTTCATCCTGGCCGTGCGCGGGCCGCGCGGCACGGGGCTGACCCGGCAACAGATCATCGACACCTTTGCGCGGCGGCTCGACAACCATACGGACTTCGAGCGCGCCGAGGCCTTGCGCAACATCCACCGCATCGCCGAGATTCGCCTGAACGACAAGTTCGGTGCCCAGCCCCTGCTGGGCAACGACGTGTGGGACTGGCATGAAAAGCTGGCCGCACACTCCGACCCCGGCTTTGCCGAAAAGGGCCAGCTCACCGTCACCTACCTCACCGATGCACACCGCGCCTGTGCCCAGCGCATCAGCCACTGGATGCGCGACTGCGGCTTTGATGAGGTGGAAGTGGACGCCGTGGGCAACGTGGTAGGGCGGTATCGCGCCGCAACACCCGGTGCGAAGTACCTCATGACGGGCTCGCACTACGACACCGTGCGCAATGGCGGCAAATACGACGGCCGCCTGGGCATCTTCGTGCCCATGGCCTGCGTGCGTGAGCTGCACCGCGCGGGCCGGCGCCTGCCGTTTGGCATCGAGGTGGTGGCCTTTGCCGAAGAGGAAGGCCAGCGCTACAAGGCCACCTTCCTGGGCTCGGGCGCGCTCATCGGGCACTTCAACCCGGCCTGGCTGGACCAGAAGGACGCAGACGGTGTAACCATGCGCGAGGCCATGCAGCATGCGGGCCTGCGCATTGACAACATCGCCCAACTGCAGCGCGACCCGGCGCAGTACCTGGGCTTCATCGAGGTCCACATCGAACAGGGCCCGGTGCTCAACGAGCTGGACCTGCCCCTGGGCGTGGTCACCTCCATCAACGGCGGCGTGCGCTTTGTGGGCGAAATGATCGGCACCGCCAGCCACGCCGGCACCACCCCCATGGACCGCCGCCGCGATGCGGCCGTGGCCGTGGCGGAGCTTGCGCTGTACATCGAGCAGCGCGCCGCGCAGGACGGCGACTCGGTGGGCACGATAGGCCTGCTCAGCGTGCCCGGCGGCTCCATCAACGTGGTGCCAGGCCGCTGCCTTTTTTCATTGGATCTGCGTGCGCCCACCGATCCGCAACGTGACGCGCTGGTGCGCGATGTGCTGGACCAGCTGGGCCAGATCGCCGCTCGGCGCGGCCTGCGCTATACGCTGGAGGAATCCATGCGCGCCGCCGCAGCCCCCAGCGCCCCGGCCCTGCAGCACCACTGGGAACGTGCGGTGGATGCGCTGGGCGTGCCCGTGTTCCGCATGCCCAGTGGCGCGGGGCATGACGCGATGAAGCTGCACGAAATCATGCCGCAGGCCATGCTGTTTGTGCGCGGCGAAAACTCCGGCATCAGCCACAACCCGCTCGAATCCACCACCAACAACGACATGCAACTGGCCGTGGACGCCTTCACCCAGGTGCTGCACCAGCTTGCCGAGGAAACCCACCCATGACCACTCCCACACCGGCCTCTTACGCCGCCCTGGACGCCTGGATCGACCAGCACTTTGACGAAGAAGTGCGCTTTCTGCAGGCCCTGGTGCGCGTACCTACCGACACGCCGCCCGGCAACAACGCACCCCATGCCGAACGCACGGCCGAGCTGCTCAAGGACTTTGGCTACGAGGCCGAGAAACACGCCGTGCCCGCCGCCGATGTACGGGCCTATGGCATGGAATCCATCACCAACCTCATCGTGCGCCGCCAGTACGGTGCGCAGGGCAGCGGCGGCAAAACCATCGCCCTGAACGCCCACGGCGACGTGGTGCCGCCCGGCGAAGGCTGGACGCACGACCCCTACGGCGCCGAGATCGTGGATGGCGCCATGTATGGCCGCGCCACTGCCGTGAGCAAAAGCGACTTTGCATCGTTCACCTTTGCCGTGCGCGCGCTCGAAGCCGTGGCCCAACCCGCCCAAGGCGCGGTGGAATTGCACTTCACCTACGACGAAGAGTTTGGTGGCGAACTGGGCCCCGGCTGGCTGCTGCAAAAAGGCCTCACCAAGCCTGACCTGATGATTGCGGCAGGTTTCAGCTACGAAGTGGTCACCGCTCACAACGGCTGCCTGCAGATGGAGGTGACCGTGCACGGCAAGATGGCGCACGCCGCCGTGCCGCACACGGGGGTTGATGCCCTGCAGGGCGCGGTGCACATCCTGAATGCGCTGTATGCGCAGAACGATGAATACAAGAAGGTCACGTCCAAGGTCACCGGCATCAAGCACCCCTACCTGAATGTGGGCCGCATCGAAGGCGGCACCAACACCAACGTCGTGCCCGGCAAGGTGATGTTCAAGCTCGACCGCCGCATGATCCCCGAGGAAAACCCGGCGGAGGTCGAAGCCACCATCCGCCGCGTGATCGAGCAGGCCGCGGGTGAGCGCGCCGGCATCAGCGTGGACATCAAGCGCCTGCTGCTGGCCAACGCGATGACCCCGCTGGCGGGCAATGCGCCCCTGGTGCAAGCCATCCAGAAACATGCGCAGACGGTGATTGGCGAGCCGGTGCCCGCAGTGGGCACGCCGCTGTACACCGACGTGCGCCTGTATGTGGAGCGGGGCATTCCCGGCGTGATCTACGGCGCGGGCCCGCGCACGGTGCTCGAATCGCACGCCAAGCGCGCCGACGAGCGGCTTCAGCTAGAAGACCTGCGCCGCGCCACCAAGGTGATTGCGCGGGCGCTGAGCGACCTGCTCGCCTGACGGCGACGCCAAAGCACCCTGCTACTGTCAGGATTCGTTCAGCTTGCGTTGCAATCGGGTTATCCTGTCAGCCGACTCCATCCAGGGGCACCACGAGGCATTCCAATGCCCTGGAAACACCCAGCCGCCACACCGGTGCGACTGGGCGCCCACGCACCCGGCCACCGCGCACCCGCGTTCGGCACGGGCAGCGCCAGATGAAGGCGAAGAACGATGGAGCCCCATCCGCGCAGTGCATGGGTGCGCAGGCCGTGCTTCACGCCGCGTACGCATTGACCGGCACATGGCCCCGATTCACCATCGGATTTGCTTGTTTTTGCAATCCGCTGAGAACTTTCAGGTTTCCGTATGACACAGAACATTTCCACCGCCGAACAAGCCCTGCGCGACGCTGCGCGCGAATACCACCGCAACCCCAGCCGTGGCAAGATTGCGGTCACCCCCACCAAGCCTCTGTCCAACCAGCGCGACCTGTCGCTGGCCTACTCGCCGGGCGTGGCCTATCCGTGCCTGGACATCGCCGCCGATCCGTCCAAGGCGTTTGACTTCACCTCGCGCGGCAACCTGGTGGCCGTGATCACCAACGGCACGGCCGTGCTGGGCCTGGGCGACATCGGCCCGCTGGCGAGCAAGCCAGTGATGGAGGGCAAGGGCTGCCTGTTCAAGAAGTTTGCCGGCGTCGATGTGTTCGACATCGAACTGGCCGAGCGCGACCCCGACAAGCTCATCGAGATCATCGCGGCGCTGGAGCCCACGCTGGGCGGCATCAACCTCGAAGACATCAAGGCACCCGAGTGCTTCTACATCGAACGCGAGCTGTCCAGGCGCATGAACATCCCGGTGTTCCATGACGACCAGCACGGCACCGCCATCATCAGTAGCGCCGCGCTGCTCAACGGCCTGGAGCTGGTGGGCAAGGACATCGGCGCCGTCAAGATCGCCGTGTCGGGCGCTGGCGCCGCCGCCATTGCCTGCGTGGGCGTGATGGTGGGCCTGGGCGTGAAGGTGGAAAACATCTTCATGTGCGACTCCAAGGGCGTGATCTACGAAGGCCGCCCCGGCGGCTACGACGAATCGAAGGCGGCCTATGCGCAAAAGACCGATGCGCGCACCCTGGCCGATGCCGTCAACGGCGCCGACGTGTTCCTGGGCTGCTCGGCCCCCGGCGTGCTCACGGCCGAGATGGTCAAAACGATGGCCGCAAAGCCCATCATCCTGGCGCTGGCCAACCCCGAGCCCGAGATCCGCCCCGAGCTGGCCAAGGCCATCCGCCCCGACTGCATCATCGCCACAGGCCGCTCGGACTACCCCAACCAGGTCAACAACGTCCTGTGTTTCCCGTACATCTTCCGGGGTGCACTGGACTGCGGCGCCACCAAGATCACCGAGGCCATGAAGCTGGCCTGCGTGCGCCAGATCGCCGACCTGGCCAAGGCCGACATCAGCGAAGAAGTGGCCAGCGCCTACGCGGGCAAAGAGCTGACTTTCGGCCCGGACTACCTCATCCCCACGCCGTTTGACTCGCGCCTGATCCTCAAGATCGCGCCCGCCGTGGCCAAGGCCGCAGCGGAATCGGGCGTGGCCACGCGCCCCATCGAAGACATGGAGGCCTACAAGGAAACCCTGTCGCGCTTTGTGTACCAGACCGGCATGCTGATGCGCCCCGTGATCAACGCGGCCAAGGCCCTGCCCGATGCACAAAAGCGCGTGGCCTATGCCGACGGCGAGGACGAGCGCGCCCTGCGTGCCGCGCAGATGGCCATCGACGACAAGATCGCTGCGCCCATCCTCATCGGCCGCCCCGCCGTGATTGCCGCCCGCATCGCCAAGGCGGGCCTGCGCATGCAGCTGGGCAAGGATGTGGAAGTGTGCAACCCCGAGGACGACCCACGCTTTCGCCAATACTGGGAGCACTACCACCAGCTCATGAAGCGCAATGGCGCCACGCCCGAAGTGGCCAAGGCCGCCGTGCGCCGCTCCAACACCATCATCGCCTCGCTAATGGTGAAGCTGGGCGATGCCGACGCCATGATCTGCGGCCTGGTGGGCACCTACGAGACGCACCTGGAGCGCATCCACAGCATCATCGGCCGCCAGGAAAGCGCCAACAACTACGCCGCGCTGAACGCGCTGATGACCAGCCGGGGCACACTCTTCATTGCCGACACCTATGTGAACGAAGACCCCACGGCCCAGCAACTGGCCGACATCGCCTGGATGTCGGTGCAGGAAGTACAGCGATTTGGAATTCCACCCAAGGTCGCTTTCCTGTCGCATTCGAGCTATGGCTCGTCCAAACGCGCATCGGCCCGCAAGATGCGCGAGGCGCGCGACCTGTTCGTGGCCGCCCACCCCGAGATCGAGTGCGATGGCGAGCTGCACGGCGATGCCGCGCTGGAGCCCAACATCCGCAACGCCTACATGGCGGACTCGACCCTGACGGACTCGGCCAACCTGCTGATCTGCCCCAACCTGGATGCCGCCAACATCCTCTACAACGTGCTCAAGACGACCACCAGCGGTGGCGTCACCGTGGGCCCCATCCTGATGGGCGCTGCTGCCACAGCCTACATCCTGACCCCAGCCGCCACCGTGCGCCGCGTGCTCAACATGACGGCCCTGGCCGTGGCCAGCGCGGCAGCACGCCCCAGGTAAAGGCAAGCGCAAGGGCGCAATGCGCGCTGCAGCCCAGGGCGGGGCAGGCGCACAGGGTTTCGCGCCATGTCGGGAAACCCTGCATGCCCCCCGTGCACCACTTCGGGGAAGAATGGCTTCATGCCCGGTTCTACTGCGGCGAAAGCGGGCATTAATTTTGCTGAGTTCATGGCCAAGCGGCCGTGAAAACGGCACCTTTCAACGCCTTTGTCCCAGGAGCCCCCATGAAGAAACGCTCGTTCCTGCAGTGCGCCGCACTGCTGGCCGCGGCCAGCACCGTCTCGCTGGCGCACGCACAAACGCCCACGCCCATCAAATTCCAGCTCGACTGGCGTTTTGAAGGCCCTGCGGCGCTGTTTCTGCAGCCCGTGGCCAAGGGCTATTTCAAGGCCGCCGGGCTGGATGTGACGGTGGATGCCGGCAACGGCTCGGGCGGTGCCGTGCAGCGCGTAGCCTCGGGCACGTATGACATGGGCTTTGCCGACCTGGCCGCCGTGATGGAGTTCCACGCCAACAACCCCGACGCGCAAAACAAGCCCGTGGCGGTGATGATGGTCTACAACAACACGCCGGCCTCGGTCATGGCGCTCAAGAAGAGCGGCATCACCAAGCCCGCCGACCTGGCCGGCAAGAAGCTGGGCGCCCCCGTGTTCGACGCGGGCCGCCGCGCGTTCCCCATCTTCCAGAAGGCCAACGGCATCGGCGCCGTGACCTGGACGGCCATGGACCCGCCCCTGCGCGAAACCATGCTGGTGCGCGGCGATGTGGACGCCATCACCGGCTTCACCTTCACCTCGCTGCTCAACCTGGAAGCCCGTGGCGCCAAGGCTGCCGATGTGGTGGTGCTGCCCTATGCCGACTTCGGCGTGAAGCTGTACGGCAACGTGGTCATTGCCAGCCCGAAGCTCATCAAGGAGAACCCGGCCGCCGTCAAGGCCTTCCTGTCAGCCTTCACCAAGGGCGCCAAAGAGGTCATCGCAAACCCTGCAGCCTCCATCGAGTACGTGAAAGCGCGCGACGGCATCGTGAACGTGCCGCTTGAAACCCGCCGCCTGCAACTGGCCATCGACACCGTCATCAACAGCCCCGACGCACGCGCCGAAGGCTTCGGGCAGGCCAAGCCCGGCCGCATGTCGCTGATGGCCTCGCAGGTGTCGGATGCGTTCAACACCAAAACGCGTGTGAACCCCGACGATGTGTGGAACGCCAGCTTCCTGCCCAGCGCGGCCGAGCTGAACATCCTGCCCAAGAAGTAGTCAAGCAAGCGCCGCACGTTTACTATCAATTTAATAGCTTTCAGCGCTTATCCAGCAAGCGCTAGAGGCCATTTTTATTCAAAACTCTATCCCATGCAGGCTGCCGACTCCTATTTTGTGGACTTCCGCGACGTCTGGCTCGCCTACAACGACGAGCTGCGCGCGCAAAACCAGTTTGCGGTCGAGGCCATCAACCTGCAGGTGCGGCGCGGCGAGTTCATCGCCATCGTCGGCCCCTCGGGCTGCGGCAAGTCCACCTTCATGAAGCTGGCCACGGGGCTGAAGATGCCCTCCATGGGCAAGATTTTCATCGACGGGCAGCCGGTCACGGGGCCGCTCAAGGTCTCGGGCATGGCGTTTCAGGCGCCATCGCTGCTGCCCTGGCGCACCACGGTGGACAACGTGCTGCTGCCGCTCGAAATCGTCGAGCCCTATCGCAGCCACTTCAAGCAAAAGCGCAAGGAATACGAAGAACGTGCCCGCAAGCTGCTGCAAAAAGTGGGGCTGGCGGGCTATGAAGACAAGTTCCCCTGGCAGCTGTCGGGCGGTATGCAGCAGCGCGCCAGCATCTGCCGCGCGCTGATCCACGAGCCCAAAATGCTGCTGCTGGACGAGCCGTTTGGCGCGCTCGATGCGTTCACGCGCGAAGAACTGTGGTGCATTCTGCGCGACCTGTGGACCGAGCAGCAATTCAACGTGATTCTGGTCACGCACGATCTGCGTGAGTCGGTGTTCCTGGCCGATACCGTGTATGTCATGAGCAAAAGCCCGGGCCGTTTTGTGGTGCGCAAGGAGATCGAGCTGCCCCGGCCGCGCGATCTGGAAATCACCTACACCAAGGAATTCACGGACATCGTGCACGAGCTGCGCGGCCATATCGGTGCCCTGCGTAAAGCCGGCGCCCCTCTCCAGCAGTAACCACTGACCGACACACAAGCACCATGCACAAGAAAACCGTAGAACGCTGGTCGCCCTGGCTGCTGTTGCTGGCGATCGTCCTGCTGTGGCAGATCATCTGCTCAGCCTTCAATGTCTCGGAGTTCATCTTCCCCAGCCCCTGGACCATCGGCACGCAGCTGGTGGAGTTTGGCGGCGTGATCGCAGGCCACGCCTGGCGCACCTTTTGGGTGACCATGGCCGGCTTTGGCATCGCCATCGTAGTGGGGGTGCTGCTGGGCTTTGTGATCGGCTCTTCGCGCCTGGCCTATGCCGCCGTGTACCCGCTGATGACAGCCTTCAACGCCCTGCCCAAGGCGGCGTTCGTGCCCATCCTCGTGGTGTGGTTCGGCATTGGCGTGGGCCCGGCCATCCTCACGGCCTTTCTCATCAGCTTCTTTCCCATCATGGTCAACATCGCCACCGGCCTGGCCACACTGGAGCCCGAGCTCGAAGACGTGCTGCGCGTGCTGGGCGCCAAGCGCTGGGACGTGCTGACCAAGGTGGGCCTGCCGCGCTCGATGCCCTACTTTTTTGGCTCGCTCAAGGTGGCCATCACACTGGCGTTTGTGGGCACCACGGTGTCGGAGATGACCGCCGCCAACGAAGGCATTGGCTACCTGCTGATCAGTGCGGGCTCGTCCATGCAGATGGGCCTGGCGTTTGCGGGCCTGATGGTGGTGGGCGCCATGGCCATGGTCATGTACGAGCTGTTCAGCTGGATTGAAAAACGCACCACGGGCTGGGCACACCGGGGCTCGCAGGGAGAGTAGGCAGGGTACATCCCCCTGAGTCGCCTTCGGCGCCTTCCCCCTTCTCTCGAATCGCTGGCGCGATTCGGGAAGGGGGACACCGCCAGCGCGGCGGGGCGGCCCTTGCGCGGCGGTTCTCGACTAGGCCGCACCGGTTTCGACGATTGCGCTCCTTGCCAGTGCAAAGGATGCGCCGACAGTTCCTCTTCAGAAGCAACGGGCCGTCTTTCCCACGCTGCCAACACGCCGCCGCTATACTTCGCGCCCCGTTGCACCGCAGGATCGCCTGGCATGCGCTTGACCGATTTTTTCCACCCGCTGGCCGCCCGTGCCACCGTGACCGTGCTGGCAGCCCTGGCCCTGGCCGCATGTGGTGGCACCACGCCCACCCGGCCCGATGCGTCCACCGAAACCCCGCTTTCATCCTCTGCCACCCCCATCCGCGTGGGCATAGCCCTGGGCGGTGGCGCGGCCAAGGGTTTTGCACACATTGGCGTGATCAAGATGCTGGAGGCCAATGGCCTGGCGCCTGCGGTGGTGTCAGGCACCAGCGCTGGCAGCGTGGTGGGCGCGCTGTACGCAAGCGGCATGAACGCATTTGAGATGCAGGAAAAAGCCGTGGCGCTGGACGAAGCCAAGATCCGCGACCTGCAACTGTCATCGGGCGGGCTGGTGCTGGGCCAGAAGCTCGAAGACTACGTGAACGAACAGGTGCGCCGCAAGCCGCTGGAACAAATGGCCAAGCCCTTTGTGGTGGTGGCCACGCGGCTCGAGGACGGTGAGCGCACCGTGTTTGCGCGCGGCAACACGGGACAGGCCGTGCGCGCATCCAGCAGCGTGCCCGGCGTGTTCCAGCCGGTCGCCATCGGCAAATACCACTTTGTGGACGGCGGCATCGTGAGCCCCGTGCCGGTGGATGCCGCGCGCCAGTTGGGCGCCGACATCGTGATTGCCGTGGACATCTCCAACAAGGCCCGAGGCCAGTCGCCCGCCAACATGCTGGGCGCGCTGAACCAGTCGATTGCCATCATGGGCCAGAAGCTCGGTCAGGCCGAACTGGCGCGCGCCGACGTGATCATCACACCGCAAGTGCTGGACATTGGCCCCGCCGACTTCACCCAGCGCGCCAGCGCCATTGTGGAAGGCGAGAAGGCTGCCCTGGCAGCCATGCCCCAGATCCGCGAACGGGTGGCCCAGCTGCAGGCCGCGCGTGCCAAGGCGACGCACCTGGCCCAACAAAAAGCAGCCCAGGCGCAGCACCAGGCCTGCCTGGACAAACGCAGCCGACTGCAAAAGCTCGCGGAACTGGCCCAGCTCGAAGACTCCTGCCCCGCACCAAAATAGCCGGTGCGCTGCCGAGACTGGTTTGAAAGACACCCATGCCCCGTTTTGCCGCCAACCTGTCCATGCTCTACAACGACGTGGACTTTCTCGACCGCTTTGCCGCCGCTGCCCGTGATGGTTTCAAGGCGGTGGAATACCTCTTCCCCTACGCCTACCCCGCCCAAGAACTGGCCGCACGCCTGCAAGCCCACGACCTGCAGCAGGTGCTGTTCAACGCCCCGCCCGGTGACTGGGACGGGGGCGAGCGTGGCCTGGCCTGCCTGCCCGGGCGCGAGGCCGAGTTCCGCGAAGGCATTGCCAAGGCCATTGATTACGCCAAGGCGCTGCACTGCCCGCGCATCCATGTGATGGCAGGACTGGTGCCACAGGGTGCCGACGCGGCCACCGCGCGCGCCACCTACATCGCCAACGTGCGCCATGCCGCCAAGCAGGCCGCACCGAACGGCATCCAGATCCTGCTGGAGCCCATCAATGGCCGCGACATGCCCGGCTTCTTCCTGAGCCGCCAGGACCAGGCCCATGCACTGATCGCCGAGATCGGCGCCGCCAACGTCAAGGTGCAGATGGACCTGTACCACGCGCAGATCGTGGAGGGCGACCTGGCCATGAAGATCCGCCAGTACCTGCCCACGGGCCATGTGGGCCACCTGCAGATCGCGGGCGTGCCCGAGCGCCATGAGCCCGACGTGGGCGAGGTCAATTACACCTATCTGTTCCAGCTGCTCGACCGCCTGGGCTACGACGGCTGGATCGGCTGCGAATACCGCCCCGCACGCGGTGCTGCGCCCCACGCCACATCGGACGGGCTGGGCTGGCTCAAGCCCTGGCTTTGACGCGGGCCCTGGGTTTGGCAGCGCGCAGGCCCCAGCGTGTTTCCTGAGGGGCAAAGACCGGTGTTCCGGCGACATGTCACACATTGTTGTTGGCACGCCAAATGCATGGCAAAGGCACGGATGGCGGGCAGGTGGCGACAGGCAGCAAGCAGGCCTGCGCCACGCGCGCGCACCCAGCACACTGCAGGAGACAAGCATGCACACCCTCATGGCGGCGCACCCGACCGCGTTCGATGAGCCCACGCCACTGGGCGAAACCGACAGCACCTATCTGCGCCAGGCCATCGCCTGGGCATGCACCGCGCGGGCGCGCGGCAATCACCCGTTTGGGGCGGTGGTCGCCGGGGCCGACGGCATGCTGCTGGCCGAGGCGTATTGCACGACCACCGAGTCCGGCGACCCGACAGGCCACGCCGAAATGAACGCATTGCGGCAGCTGGGCCGCCGCCTCACACGCGAAGCCCGCGCCCAAGCCACGCTCTACACATCGGCAGAGCCCTGTGCGATGTGCGCCGCCGCCATCTTCTGGAGCGGCATCGGCCGCGTGGTCTTCGGCATCGACTCGCAGCGGCTGCGCAGCTTGCACATCACCCGCCGTGCCCTGCGCGACCTGGATCTGTCGTGCCGCGACGTGCTGGCCACAGCAACCCACCCCGTCGAATGCCTGGGCCCTGCGCTGCTGGAGGAATCCAGCGCGCCACACACCGGGTTCTGGTCAGCCTGAAGCGCGCGCCGTTCACCGCCTGTGGTGCACCCATGGGGCTGTGCCCGACCGCCCTTCATAATCAGCTACTCATTTGGTAGCAAAACGATTCATCCGATATGCCCTGGCACGCCCGCCTGCAGCTGAACTACACGGTCGAGAACGCCCGCACCGTGGCGCGCTTTGCGCACAACGGGCCGCTGCGCATCCTGCAAAGCCTGTACCCGGAAGGCGATGGCATCTGCCACAACGTGCTGGTGCACCCACCAGGTGGCCTGGTCGGCGGGGACACACTGGACATCACCGCCACCGTGGGGCCAGGCGCACACGGGCTGGTCACCACGCCCGGTGCCACCCGCTTTTACCGCTCTGCCGGAGAGCGCGCGCTGCAGCGCACACACCTCACGCTCGAAGAAAACGCCCGCCTGGAATGGTTGCCGCTGGAGGCGCTTTGCTACAACGCCTGCCATGCCGAAAACCACCTCACGCTGAAGCTCGCACCCCATGCCGAATGCATGGGCTGGGACGTGACCGCGCTGGGCCTGCCGCATGCCGGGCAACCCTTTGAAACCGGCCGTTTCGTGCAGCACATCGAGATGCCCGGCCGGTGGCTGGAGCGCGGCCTGATCGACGCGGCCGACCACCGCCTGCTGCAGAGCCCGCTGGGACTGGCCGGGCAGCGCTGCATGGCCAGCCTGTTCTTTGTGACGGGCACCCCGCTGGACAAGGCCCGGCGCGACACCGCACTGGACGCCGCCCGCGCCGTGATGGACACCCATGCGCTCAAGGCCACCGCAGGCGCCACCAGCCCGAACGGGCAAGTGGTGGTGCTGCGTGTGCTGGCACCGCAGGTGGAGCCAGCCATGCAACTGCTCCAGCAGGTGCGGGCCGCATGGCGGGCAGCCCTGTGGCAGCTCGGCGCCGAGCCGCCCCGCATCTGGTCAACGTAGGCGGCCATGCAGCGGGCGCTGGAACAGGCCCGAAAAGCGCTGGCGATCAGATCGCCACGAGATTGCGAATGCCCTTGGCCTCCATCTCGCTACCCGGGCCGCGCGCAATCACCTCGCCGCGTTCCATCACCAGGTAATCATCGGCCAGTTCCTGCGCAAAGTCGTAGTACTGCTCGCACAGCAGGATCGCCATCTCGCCTTTGTCGGCCAGCATGCGGATCACGCGGCCAATGTCTTTGATGATGCTGGGCTGGATGCCTTCGGTGGGCTCGTCCAGGATCAGCAGGCGCGGGCCGGGTGCCAGCGCCCGGGCGATGGCCAGCTGCTGCTGTTGGCCGCCCGACAGGTCCCCACCCCTGCGCTTGAGCATTTTTTGGAGCACGGGGAACAGTTCATACAGATGCGGCGGCACGGGGGTGGAACCACTTTTGTAGGCCAGGCCCATGCGCAGGTTTTCTTCCACCGTGAGGCGGCCAAAGATCTCGCGGCCCTGGGGGACGAAGCCGATGCCTGCGCGTGCCCGGTCGTACGGGGTGGCTTTGTCGATGGGTTTGCCGTCGAAGCTGATGCTGCCGCTTTTGATGGGCACCAGGCCCATGAGGCTTTTGAGCAGGGTCGTCTTGCCCACACCGTTGCGGCCAAGCAAAACGGTGACTTTGCCGGTTTGGGCGGTGAGGCTCACGTCGCGCAGGATGTGGGAGCCGCCGTAGTACTGGTGGAGGTTTTGGACGGTGAGCATGGTGGCGTTTTGAGTGTTTTTGGCCGCTAGCGCTTATTCATAAAGCGTTATTAGCTATTGTTTTTATAGTGCTTTGGGTTTGCCTGCCCGTTCGGGCCTGTCGAAGCCTTGGCGTGCTGGTTTCGAAGGCGTGCCTGGGTGGAGGGCGGAGGCCGGGAGTCGCCCGGCATGCGAGTAACTTTCTTTCGTCTCGCCGAAAGAAAGTCACCAAAGAAAGGGCGACCCTACACGCTGCGTCCCTTCGCTTCGCTGCGGGCAACCTGCGGTGCTCGTGCGTGGGGCGCGCTGCGGAACTCGCTACGCGCTGCGCGCGCCGCTCAAACAACCGCAGCGAGTCAGAGCACGAAGCACGCGCGTGCCGCCCCACGCCCTGCGCTCCTCGGCGCATCGTGAAGGGAACCCGCGAATCGGACATCCACACGGGCCATTGCTTCGCTCGGCCCCCTCTCACGGGCGCGAGCGCCTCGCGCTGCGCAGACTGGGCCGAGCGAAGCAATGGCCCGTGTGGCTGCTTGGATGTTCGGCTGTCCACCCCCCTGCTGGCTGCGCCTGCGGCGGGGCGGTTGCGGGGTGAGCATGCGCGTCGAAGCGCGCATGCCTCGTCATCTGACTCGCCGTGGTTGTCCGAGCGGCGCGCGCAGCGCAAAGCGAGTTCCACGGCGCACCCCGCAACCGCCCCGACGCAGGTTGCCCCGTAGCGAAGCGCAGGGGTCGCCGACTGGGGGTCGCCTTTCTTTTGGGTACTTTTCTTTGGCGAAGCAAAGAAAAGTACCTCGCCCGCCGGGGCGACAACCCGGCTCCCGCCCTGCAAGCAGTAGCGTGCAGCCAGCCGATCTGAGACGAAGAAGCCGCACAACACCATCACCGCCCCAAATAAACCTCAATCACCCGCTCATCCGCCTGCACCTGATCGAGCGTACCCTCCGCCAGCACCGACCCATCGCACAACACCGTCACCTTCTCCGAAATGGTGCGGATGAACCCCATGTCATGCTCCACCACCATGAGCGAATGTTTGCCCTTGAGCGTGAGAAACAACTCCGCAGTCCGCGCCGTTTCCTCGTCCGTCATGCCCGCCACCGGCTCATCGAGCAGCAACAGCTTAGGGTCCTGCATCAGCAGCATGCCAATCTCCAGCCACTGCTTTTGCCCGTGGCTCAGATTGCCCGACTGCCGCGTGACGCTGTCGGCCAGGTGAATGGTGTGCAGGATCTCGGCCAGCCGGTCCGACTGCGCGGAGTCGAGCTTGAAGAACATGCTCGACTTCACGCCCTTGTGGGTCTTCAAGGCCAGCTCCAGGTTTTCGAACACGCTGAGCTGCTCGAACACCGTGGGTTTCTGGAACTTGCGGCCAATGCCCAGGCTGGCAATCTCGGGCTCGTTGTGGCGCAGCAGGTCAATCGTTGAGCCAAAGAACACCGTGCCTTTTTGCGGCCGGGTCTTGCCGGTGATGATGTCCATCATCGTCGTCTTGCCCGCACCGTTGGGGCCGATGATGCAGCGCAGCTCGCCGGGGGCGATGTCCAGGCTCAGGCCGTTGATGGCCTTGAAGCCGTCAAAGCTCACATGCACGTCTTCGAGGTACAAGATGCGGCCGTGGGTCACATCGACCTCGCCCGGCGTAGCAATGCGCGAGAAGCCTGCAGCCCGGCCGCCGGATTCCGTCTGGCCCTGCGCAGTGGGTGTCAGCCGGGTCTGAATGCGCCGCGCGCCTTCGTCCATCAGATCAGGCGTCATGGCGCGGCTCCTTCGGTCTTCTTGTTGTTGTTCTTCTTCAGCTTCTTCGCCAGGCCCACCACACCATCGGGCAGGAACAGCGTCACGGCAATGAACAGCGCGCCCAGAAAGTACAACCAGAACTCCGGCGCCGTCACCGTGAGCCAGCTCTTGGCACCGTTGACGATGAACGCCCCCACGATGGGCCCGATCAGCGTGGCGCGGCCACCCACCGCGGCCCAGACGGCGATCTCGATGGAGTTGGCGGCGCTCATTTCGCCGGGGTTGATGATGCCGACCTGGGGCACATACAGGGCGCCCGCCACGCCGCACATCATGGCGCTGATGGTCCAGATGGTGAGCTTGTAGGGCAGCGGCGAGTAGCCCGAGAACATGACCCGCGTTTCGGCATCGCGCACGGCCTGCAGCACGCGGCCGAACTTGCTGCGCACCAGCCAGCGCGCCATGAGGAAGAACCCGAGCAAGGTGAGCCCCGTGAGCACGAACAGCGTCATGCGCATGTTCTGTGTGGCGATGGGCATGCCCAGGATGCGCTTGAAGTCGGTAAAGCCGTTGTTGCCACCAAAGCCCGTCTCGTTGCGAAAGAACAGCAGCATGGCCGCATACGTCATGGCCTGCGTGATGATGGAAAAGTACACGCCCTTGATGCGCGAGCGAAAGGCGAAGTAGCCGAACACAAACGCGATCACGCCCGGCACGGCCACGATGAGGATCAGCGTGGCCACAAAGCTGTCGGACAGCATCCAGTGCCAGGGCAGCTCCTTCCAGTCGAGGAACACCATGAAGTCGGGCAGGTCGCTCTTGTAGTTGCCGTCGCGGCCAATCTGGCGCATGAGGTACATGCCCATCACATAGCCGCCGAGCGCAAAGAACAAACCATGGCCCAGGCTCAGGATGCCGGTGTAGCCCCAGATGAGGTCCATGGCCAGCGCGCAGATGGCGTAGCACATGATCTTGCCGAGCAGCGCCACGGCGTAGTCCGACAGGTGGAACATGCTGCCTGCGGGCACCCACAGGTTGAGCACGGGGGCCACGGCGCACACCACGATGAGCGCCACGATGAAGGCCGACCAGCCACCGCGCGTGAGCAGCGGTGCCGGTGCGGGCAAAACGACAGGAGATGGGGTCACGGGACGGCCTTGCAAAACGGGCTGATGCACACCCCCGTCCGTTCGCACTAAGCTTGTCGAAGTGCCGGGCCGGGCTTCGACAGGCTCAGCCTGAACGGTCAAGGGCTGGGACAGAGGAGATGAAGAGGAGCCAGTGGTTGTCATGCGTCGGCACTCCGCCCCTTGACCGCGAAGATGCCCTGGGGCCGCTTCTGGATGAAGATGATGATGAACACCAGCACCGCAATCTTGGCCAGCACCGCGCCCGCCCAGCCTTCGAGGAACTTGTTCAACAGCCCCAAGCCCAGCGCCGCATACACCGTGCCCGCCAGCTGACCCACGCCGCCCAGCACCACCACCATGAAGGCGTCGACGATGTAGCTCTGGCCCAGGTCGGGCCCCACATTGCCCACCTGGCTCAGCGCGCAACCGGCCAGGCCCGCAATGCCCGAGCCCAGCGCAAAGGCCATGGTGTCGATGCGCGCGGTGTTCACGCCCATGCACGATGCAATGGGGCGGTTTTGCGTGACGCCACGCACAAACAGGCCCAGGCGTGTGCGGCCGATCAGGTAGCCCATGCCCAGCAGCACGGCAATGGCAAAGCCGATGATGACCAAGCGGTTGTAGGGCAGCGTGAGGTTGGAGAGCACCTGCACGCCACCGCTCATCCACGCGGGGTTTTCCACACCCACGTTCTGCGCGCCGAAGATGGTGCGCACCAGTTGCATCAGCACCAGGCTGATACCCCAGGTGGCCAGCAGAGTCTCCAGCGGGCGGCCATACAGAAAGCGCAGCACGCCACGCTCCAGCACCGCGCCCACGGCGGCGGATGCGCCAAACGCCAGCGGCAGTGCGGCCACCAGGTACCAGTCGAAAGCGCCCGGAAAATACTTCTGGAAGATGCCTTGCACCACATAGGTGGCGTAAGCGCCGATCATCATCAGCTCGCCATGGGCCATATTGATCACGCCCATCAGGCCGTAGGTGATGGCCAGGCCCAAGGCGACGAGCAGCAGGATGGAGCCCAGGCTGATGCCCGAGAACGCAGCGCCCAGGCGCTCGCCCCAGGCCAGCTGGCCGTCAATGGCTTTGAGCGCGGCTTGCAGGGCCGCCTTGACCTTGGTGTCTTCTTCCATGGTGACGCGCTCGTTGAGCAGCAGCCGCGTGTCGGGCGTGGCGCTGAGCGACAGCGCCTGGGCTGCAGCAATGCGCTGCGCGGCGTCGTCGCTGCCCAGCAAGGTGGCGGCGCGGGCCAGCTCCAGCTGGGTCTTGATCTTGTCGTTGCTTTCCTGCGCCAGGGCTTTGTCCAGCAATGGCAGGCGGCCCGCATCAGGCTCCTTGGTCAGGGCCTTGGCGGCGGCCATGCGCTGGGTTTCGTCCTTACCAAACAGCGCCAGGCCCGCCAGGGCCGTATCGATCTCGCCGCGCATGCGGTTGTTGTTGATGATGTCTTCGGCATCGGCGGGCACGGGTACCTCGGCACCGGTCACAGGGTCGATGCCCTTGTCGCCCTGCACGATCAGCGCCTTGCCGTCGGCCACTTTCACCGCATCTTCCGCCAGCGCCTGCAGGAAGGCGGCAGTGCGTTCGCCGGGCTCCACCACGGCCTGCTGCACGGCGGCCACACGGTCGTCGGTCTCGCCAGCGGCCATGGCCAGAGCCTGCTCGGCAGTAAGGGCGTGCGCCTGAACCGTTGCACACAACAGAACGCAGGCAATCAGGCGGGGGAAAAATGAGGAAAGCATGGAAGGGCCAGTGGGTCAAAAAGCGGTCGGCCTGTGCGACGCGCACAGCCCAGACCAGTGCCCCCCCCGCGCAAGGGCCGCCAAGCCGCGCATGCGGCGCTTCGCTTGCGTGCGCTGGGGGCGTCCCCCTCCCATGCGCAGCGTGAGAGAGGGGGAAGCGGCGCAGCCGCTCAGGGGGAGCCTTACTTCTTCTCCGGCTCGTCCTTCTTCTTGTCGTTACCCTCGATGTACGGGCTCCATGGCTTGGCCTTCACGGGGCCGGGGGTCTTCCACACCACGTTGAACTGGCCGTCGGCCTTGATCTCGCCGATGAACACGCTCTTGTGCAGGTGGTGGTTCTTCTCATCCATCTTGCTCACGATGCCCGACGGCGCCTTGAAGGTCTGGCCGGCCATGGCGGCGATGACCTTGTCCACGTCCGTGCTCTTGGCCTTTTCAACCGCTTGCTTCCACATGTTGATGCCGATGTAGGTGGCTTCCATCGGATCGTTGGTGAGCGGCTTGTCCTTGTGGCCGGCAATGCCCTTGGCCTTGGCGTAGTCGCTCCACTTCTTGATGAACTCGGTGTTGGCCGGGCTCTTGATGGACTGGAAGTAGTTCCAGGCAGCCAGGTGGCCCACCAGCGGCTTGGTGTCCACGCCGCGCAGTTCTTCTTCGCCCACGCTGAACGCGACCACCGGCACGTCCTTGGCCTTCAGGCCTGCGTTGCCCAGTTCCTTGTAGAAGGGCACATTCGAGTCGCCGTTGATGGTGGAGACCACCGCCGTCTTGCCGCCCTGGCTGAACTTCTTGATGTCGGCCACGATGGTCTGGTAGTCAGCGTGGCCGAACGGGGTGTACTTCTCGTCGATGTCGCTGTCCTTCACGCCCTTGGACTTGAGGTAGGCGCGCAGGATCTTGTTGGTGGTGCGGGGGTACACATAGTCGGTACCCAGCAGCACCCAGCGCTTGGCACCGCCGCCGTCCTTGCTCATCAGGTAGTCCACAGCGGGGATGGCTTGCTGGTTGGGCGCTGCGCCGGTGTAGAACACGTTCTTGGACAGCTCTTCACCCTCGTACTGCACGGGGTAGAACAGCAGGCCGTTCATTTCTTCCACGACGGGCAGCACCGACTTGCGCGACACCGAGGTCCAGCAGCCGAAGATGACCGAGACCTTGTCCTGGCCCAGCAGCTGTTTGGTCTTTTCAGCGAACAGGGGCCAATTGGAGGCCGGGTCCACCACCACGGGTTCGAGCTTCTTGCCCAGCACGCCGCCCTTGGCGTTGATCTCGTCGATCGCCATGAGCACGGTGTCTTTCAACACGGTCTCGGAGATGGCCATGGTGCCCGACAGGCTGTGCAGGATGCCGACCTTGATCGTGTCCTGGGCATGGGCTGGCAGCGCAGACAGGCCAGCGAGCGTAGCGACGGCCGCGAGGGCCTTGAGGGAATAACGACGTTGCATGTGTGCTTCTCCGGTAGGTAAGGAATCAAACCGCTTCGCCCTGCCCGCCGGGGCTGCCGGTAGGCCGTGTGGTGCGATGGAATGGATTCTGGAGAGCCCCTGGCATTCGGGAAATACGCCGGGTGGCGTACATGGGCGCCCCTTCGTTGCCGTCGATCTCACAAACTCGCCGAATCGTCGTTCGCCCCCTGAATGCCGCTGCCCACAAAAAAACACATCAACGCTTGGCTTTTGGCTTGTAGCCAGCCCATCCCACAGGGTGAGCAGGCCTGTGCCTCTCTTTCGGTCTTCAGGCGATGCGCGCAATCACCGCGCCCAGCGCCTGCGCCGTGCCTGCCGCCGCAGCCAAGGCCACGCGCCCGCTGCGGTGCGCTGTCACCTGCATCTCCATCTTCATCGCTTCCATCACGGCGATCACATCGCCTTCTTGCACCGTGTCGCCATCGGCCACCTTCCAGGCATGCAGGTTGCCTGCAATGGGGGATGTGACCGCAGCGGCGTCCACCGCGGCCTCTGCCGGTGCGGCGGCACCAGCGCCCTGCCCACCCGCTGCGGCCAAGCCTTGCAGCAGCACCGCTGGCAAGCCCAGTTGCACGCGGCGACCGTCGATCTCGATGGCGGTGCGCAGCAAGCTGGTGTCTGCCGCAGGCACGGCCCGCACCGCCGCAGCCAGCGGGGTGGCAAAGTCGGACTCGATCCAGCGGGTGTGCACCTTGAAGCCATCAGCGCCCACAAAGTCGGGGTGGTCGATCACGGCACGGTGAAAGGGCAGCACCGAAGCCACACCTTCGATATGAAATTCACGCAGCGCACGGCGTGCGCGGGCCAGGGCCTGTTCGCGCGTGGCGCCGGTCACGATGAGCTTGGCCATGAGCGAGTCGAACGTGCCGGGCACCACCGAGCCGGTCTGCACGCCGGTGTCCAGCCGCACGCCGGGGCCGGAGGGGGCGTCAAAGCGCTGCACCGGGCCGGGCGTGGGCAAGAAGCCTCGGCCCACGTCTTCGGCGTTGATGCGGAACTCGATGGAGTGGCCCAGGGGCGCAGGTGTTTGCGTGATGGACAGCGGCAGGCCATCAGCCACGCGCAACTGCTCCACCACCAGGTCCACGCCCGTGGTTTGCTCGGTCACAGGGTGCTCCACCTGCAGGCGGGTGTTGACCTCCAGGAACGAAATGGCGCCGCTTTGGCTCAGCAAAAACTCCACCGTGCCCGCGCTCACATAGCCTGCGGCAGCGCAGATGTCGCGTGCGGCGGTGTGGATGCGTTCGCGCTGTGCGTCGCTCAGGAACGGAGCTGGGGCCTCTTCCACCAGCTTCTGGTTGCGCCGCTGCAGCGAGCAGTCGCGCGTGCCCAGCACCACCACGTTGCCGTGGGTGTCGGCCAGCACCTGTGCCTCGATGTGGCGGGGCTTGTCAAGGAACTGCTCAACAAAGCATTCGCCCCGGCCAAAGGCGGTGACGGCTTCGCGCACGGCGGATTCGAACAGCTCGGCCACTTCGTCCATGCGCCATGCGATCTTCATGCCACGCCCGCCGCCACCAAAGGCGGCCTTGATGATGATGGGCAGGCCGTTTTGCTCGGCAAAGGCCAGCACTTCGCTCGCGTCCTTCACCGGGTCGGGCGTGCCCACCACCAGCGGCGCGCCCACCTGCAGCGCAATCTTGCGCGCCTGCACTTTGTCGCCCAGTTGGGCAATGGTGGTGGGCGATGGGCCAATCCAGGCCAGCCCGGCATCGATGACGGCCTGGGCAAAGCCCTGGTTCTCCGACAGGAATCCGTAGCCGGGGTGCACGGCGTCGGCGCCGCTTTTTTTGGCGATGGCCAGGAGCTTTTCGACGTTGAGGTAGGTGTCTGCTGGGCGGTCGCCATCCAGACCGTAGGCTTCATCGGCCATGCGGGTGTGCAGCGCGTCGATGTCGGCATTGGCGTACACAGCGACGGACTGCACGCCGTAGTCGGCACAGGCGCGGGCGATGCGGACGGCGATCTCGCCGCGATTAGCAATCAGGACCTTTTTCATGGATAACTTTCTCTGTGAACTGGCAACGCCGTTCGGGCTGAGCTTGTCGAAGCCCTGCGCAGCGCTTCGACTGCGCTCAGTGAACGGTTTATGTGAACTCATGTGGCCTCAATCCTCAGAACGCGGCGGGGCGATCCTCAGGCGCCAACTCTGCAAACGGCTGGATCGGGTTGAACCGCAGCCACGCGCCCACAGGGATCTGCCCTGCGCGGTCGAGGTGGTACGGCGCCACGCAGCCGATGACCGGGTAGCCGCCGGTGAGCGGGTGGTCGGCCAAAAACAGCACGGGCTGGCCGCTGGGCGGCACCTGCAGGGCGCCCAATGCCGTACCTTCGCTGGGTAGCTCGCCGGTGATGGCGCGGTCCAGTGGCACCTCGCCTGCCAGGCGCAGGCCCACGCGGTTGGATTGGGGCGTGACCTGCCAGCGCTGCGCTGCAAAGCGGGCGATGGCCTCGGGCGTGAACCAGTCGGTGCGCGGGCCCATCACCACGTCCAGCACCACGTCACGCTCCAGCGTGGGCAGGTCGGCGGGCGGCAGCTCGGGCGCGGCCACCACGCAGGTAGCCGGGGCGGGTCGCACGGCCAGCCAGTCGCCCACGGCCACGGGGGCGGGGCCCACATGGGCCAGGGTGTCGGTGGCGCAGCTGCCCATCACTGGCGCTTCGGCAAAGCCGCCGCGCACGGCCACATAGCAGCGCGCGCCTGCGGTGGGTTGGCCCACGGCCAGGGTGTCGCCATCGGCCAGGGCCACGGCCTCGTAACGTTGCGCAGGCCAGCGCTGCCCGGCGGCCGTGGTCAGCGTCAGCACGGCATCGGCACCGGTGACGGCCACCACGTTCTCGCCCACGCTGCGCAGCTGCAGGCCACCGCCCACGGTCTCCAGCGCAGCCAGGTGGCTGGGGTTGCCCACCAGGCGGTTGGCGGCCTTGAGGGCGGCCTGGTCCATCGCCCCCGATGCCGACACGCCCTGCCCGGCCTGGCCGTGGCGGCCCAAGTCCTGGAAGACGGTGAGCAGCCCGGTGGCACGCACCTGCAACCCGGCCTGCCCTGCGGCAAGGCTTGGCTGCGTGCGGCCAGAGGATTCAAGGTCTTTTTGGCCTGTAGCGCTCTCTGCATAAGCGCTAGCAGCTATTGATTTTGTAGCAATATCCACAAAGCGCACGCGATAGCCTGGCTGCAGCAAGGCGGGCTGCGCGCGGGCAATGTCCCACATGGCCACGGGGGTGGTGCCAATGATTTGCCACCCGCCAGGGCTGGCCTGCGGGTACACGCCGCTGAAGGTGCCCGCCAGCCCCACAGAGCCCGCAGGCAGGCGGGTGCGCGGTGTGCTGCGGCGGGGTACGTTCAGGCTGGGGTGGCCGCCGCTCAGGTAGGCAAAGCCGGGCGCAAAGCCAGTGAAGGCCACGGTGTACTCGCTGCCCGTGTGGCGCTGCACCACTTCATCCGCAGTGATGCCCAGGATCTGCGCCACCTCGGCCAGGTCTTCGCCGTGGTAGTGCACCGGGATTTCGACCAAGGTATCGCTGCGCTCGGCGCGCTGCGACAGGTCGCGCTGCGCAATGTGCTGCACCAGCACGGCGGCGCTGGTGGCTGAGGGGCGGTAGCGCACCAGGATGGTCCGCGCAGCGGGGACCAGTTCTTCCACACCGGCCAGCGGGGTGTGCTGCAGCGAGGCCAGCAGCGCCAGGGTTTCGTCCAGGTCGGCCAGCTCGACGAGCAGCGAATTGAGGGTGACGGGCAAGAAACGCATGCCGACTTACCCCTGGGCCGCGGCCATGAATGAGGCCATGAACGAAGCGATCTTGATGCCATCGGCCTCAAAGCGCTTGCGCAACTCACGGGCAATGCCCACGGCATCGGGGCTGTCGCCGTGCACGCAGATCGAATCGGCCTCGATGCGCACGGTGCTGCCGTCAATGGCTTCGACCACACCCTCGCGCACCAGGCGCACCATGCGCTGGGCAATCACTGCAGGGTCGTGCAGCACGGCGCCTTTTTCGCGGCGCGACACCAGCGCGCCCAGCGGGGTGTAGGCACGGTCGGCAAAGGCTTCGGACACCACGCGCAGGCCCGCATCGCGGGCCCACTGCACCAGGGGCGATCCGGCCAGGGCCACCAGCGTTAACTGCGGGTTGATGGCGCGAAGGGCGGTGATCACGTCCTTGGCCTGGCGGGCATCTTGGGCAATGGTGTTATACAGCGCGCCGTGCGGCTTGACGTAGCGCACCGCAGTGCCCGCAGCCGCCGCCAGCCCTTGCAGGGCACCAATCTGGTAGATCACATCGGCCACCAGCTCGGCGCTGGAGATGTCCATGCTGCGACGGCCAAAGCCCTTGAGATCTGGGTAGGCCACGTGGGCGCCCACCACCACGCCGCGCGCTGCGGCGGCGCGCAGGGTTTGCAATATGCCGACAGGGTCGCCCGCATGAAAGCCGCAGGCCACATTGGCGCTGCTGACAATCTCCAGCATCGCGGCGTCATCGCCCATCGTCCAGGCGCCCAGACTTTCGCCCAGGTCGCTGTTGAGGTCCATTGTTGTCATCGTGTTCTCCAGGTGCTGGCGCGTGCAAGGTGCGCGCGGCCAGCGTCATCAATCAGCGGGGTGCGCCAGGCTCAGTGCAGCGCGCCGCCCACTTCGCGCACATCGGCCTGCACGGCCAGCGCGGTTTCGATGGCCACTTGCAAGCCGCGTACCTGCGTAGCCAAGGCCATGCTGGGCATGCCGGGGTGCAATGCCGCCAGTTCGGGCAAGGTAGGCACATGAATAAAGCCCCCGCGCACCGCGCCGGAGCCCGCCGCACCACCCGCTGCAGTACCCGGTGCTGCCCCCGATATCGCCCCTGATGCGCCACCCGCCCGCGTAGCCAGGTGGTGCATCAGCGCATAGAAGATGTGGTTGCACACAAAGGTGCCCGCCGTGTTGGACACCGCAGCGGGCACACCCTGGGCCCGCATGTCGCGCACCATGGCCTTGACGGGCAAGGTGGAGAAGTACGCGACCGGGCCATCGGCGTGCACCGCCGTGTCCACCGGCTGGCGCCCAGCGTTGTCGGGGATGCGGGCGTCGTCCACGTTGATGGCCACGCGCTCGGGGGTGATCTCGGTGCGCCCACCGGCCAGGCCCAGGCAGATCACCAGCGTGGGCTGCCACTGCGCAACCGCCTGCTCCAGGCGGGCAATGGCATCGCCAAAGACGCAGGGCAGCTGCACTGCGCGCACGGTGCAGGCACCACCGGCGGATGCTGGTGTGGCTGGCTGCCAGCCGTCCAGCGCGCGGGCCACTTCCCACGAGGGGTTGAGCGGGTCTTTGTCAAACGGCTCAAAGCCGGTGAGCAGCACGTTCTGCGTCATGGCGTTTCCTTGGGGTTCATTGAGGTTAGCGGAACATCAGGAAGTACAGCAAAAACACGTTGACCGTGAGCAACACCAGGGCCGTGGGCACCTGGGCACGGATGACGGCGTTCTTGTCTGGCAGTTCCAGCAGCGCGGCGGGCACGATGTTGAAGTTGGCCGCCATGGGCGTCAGCAGTGTGCCGCAATAGCCCGACAGCATGCCAATGGCCGCCATCACTGCGGGGTCACCGTGGTACACGCCCACCAGCACGGGCACGCCCACGCCGCCCGTCATCACCGGGAAAGCGGCAAAGCCGTTGCCCATGATGATGGTGAACAGCGCCATGCCAATCACATACACGGCCACGGCCACAAAGCGCAGGTCCATGTTGATGTAGGTGGTGGTGACATAGGCCACGGCCTTGCCCACACCCGCGTCCGAGAAGACGAGACCCAGCATGCCCAGCATTTGCGGCAGCACCAGGGCCCAGCCCAGGGCATCGGTCAGGCGGCGCGATTCGCGCATGCCCTGTGCGGGGGTTTCACGCGTCAGCCAGCACACCAGCGCCAGCGACAGCACGCAGCCCACGCCCAGGCTCACCAGCGTGGTGTTCTTGGGGTCCAGCAGCGGCACGCCGCCCACCGACAGGTGCTTGGCCGACAAGGTGCCGATCATGGTGACCAGCGGAATCGCCAGGGCCGGAGCAAACAGCTTGTTGCCCAGGCGCTTGGCGCTGGCCGCGTACTCGGCCACGCTGGGGCTTTTGTGCTGGCCACCGGCCACGCCGCCAAAGCCCGCAATCAATGCCATGGCCACGGCGCCCACGCCCACCCACAGCGGGGGCAACCGGTCGCCCACCAGGAACACCAGGGCATACAGGCCCCAGAACAAGCCGCTGCTCACGCGCTTGGGGTTGCTGCTGTCGGTGAATGTGGCGATGGACGTGAAGGCCAGCACGGCACCCACCAGGTAGTACAGGTATTGGATAGAGAGAATCATTGCGGCGCTCCTCAGGCAGCTTTGTTGGAAGAAGCTGCAGAGGCGGACAAGGGCTCGATGCCCTCGGCCTTCAGCTCACGGGCCAGCACGCCGTCCAGGCGGTACAGGCGCCAGGCGTGGATCAGGAACGCACAGACCGCCGTGGGGATGCCCCAGAACGCAACGTGCAGTGGCTCCACATCAATGCCCGCTTCGTGCAGGAAGGTGGTCATCAGCACGATGGCGCCAAAAGCCACGAAGATGTCTTCGCCAAAGAACAGGCCCACGTTGTCCGTCGCGGCCGAGAAGGCGCGCAGCTTGTGGCGAATGCGCTCTGGCAGCGTGCCGTAGCGCGCCTCGGTGGCGCCTTCGGCCATGGGCGCCAGCAGCGGGCGCACCATTTGCGGGTGGCCACCCAGGCTGGTCAGGCCAATGGCAGCGGTGAGCTGGCGCGCAGCCAGGTACACGATGAGCAGGCGGCCTGCGGTGGCCGATTGGATGGAGCTGATCCAGTTTTGCGCATGCTGGCGCAGGCCATGGCGCTCGAGCAGGCCAATCACCGCCAGGGGCAGCAAGATGATGAGCGGCAGGTTGCGCGTCTTGATGAAACCTGTGCCGATGGTGGCGAGGATTTTGTCGATGGGAAACCCGGCTGCCAGGGCGGTGCCCACGGCCGTGACGATCACGACCAGCATGGGGTTAAACCGCAGGACAAAGCCCACGATGATGATGGCCACCCCGATGAGCGGCCACAGATTGACGTCACTAAGCATGTTGATCCTTCATTGAGCACACAAACACGACGCACAGCCACGCGCCCCTGAACCAGGGCACAGGCACCGCTGCGCGCGCCTTTCCTCTGCCGCTGCGTGCAGACCCCAAAGTCCCGAACACGAAGCCAGCCACCTCTCGCCATGCAACTTGCATGCCACATCAAAGAACAAAACATGCACCATTGAGTGGCAATCAAATATTTTTTGTAGAACAAAAATATTTGATTGTTTTACGATTTGTCGATTTTGCCCAACAAAGAGGCGCCTTCACACTACGTAGAAACCCTCGATTTCTGCCACTCCAAAGTGGTCTTTTGGCGGCGCAGTCCCTGCGTCGCGCTCCCTCTGGGATGGGCGGGTGATGTGCGGTGGGATGGGCGTCTTTCCCCTTACCATCCGGGCATGAAGTCAGAACTGAGCAATTTTCAAACACTGAATGACCGCATGGCGGAGCTGATCCGCCAGAAGATCGTGCACGGGGAGTTCACGCCGGGCCAGCGCCTGTCTGAGGCGGCCCTGAGCGAGAGCCTGGAGATATCGCGCAACACCCTGCGCGAGGTGTTCCGCCTGCTGACCAAGGAGGGGCTGCTCAAGCACGAGCCTAACCGGGGCGTGTTTGTGGCCATCCCCAGCATCGCATCCATCATCGACATCTACCGCGTGCGCCGGTTGATTGAATGCCAGGCCCTGGCCCAGGCCTACCCCCGCCACCCCGCAAAAAAGCACCTGCGCGACGCCGTGGAAATGGCCCTGCGCTGCCGCGATGCAGACGACTGGCAGGGCGTGGGCACGGCCAACATGGAGTTCCACATGGCCATTGTGGAGCTGGCCGACAGCGAGCGCCTGAACGTGATGTTCTCGCACCTGCTGGCCGAGCTGCGGCTGGCCTTTGGGCTGCTCAACGACCCGGAATTTCTGCACATGCCTTATGTGGAGATGAACGTGAATATCCTGGAACTGTTCGAGGCAGGCAAGCTGCAAGAGGCGTCTGCCGCGCTCAACGAGTACCTGGTGCATTCCGAGCGCATCGTGCTGGCGGTGTACGCACGGCGGATTTCGGATGGCGGGCAGTCCAGGTAAGCAGACTCCCGGCGCAACAGCTGCGCACGCACCACCCGACCATCGCCCCATGCCTGCCCGCCGATGTGCGGGCCGTCAATGCATCTATTTTGAAAAGACCGCCGACCGCAACTGGCTTGTGGCCCTGCACCAGGACGTGAGCATCCCTGCGGCCCAACGGGTTTCAGCGCCCGGCTGGCAAGGCAGGACTGCAAAGGAAAGCTGCCAGGGCGATTTCAAGCCCAAACCCATCCATTCACCCCTCAAACTGCGGATGCAACTGCCGGATGCGGTTCATGGCCATGGCAGCTGCAGCCGTGCGGGTCTCCACGCCCAGCTTGGCAAACACACGCTCCAGGTGCTTCTTCACCGTGGCGGGGCTGGCGCCCAGGATGTCGCCAATGTCGCGGTTGATCTTGCCCTTGACCACCCAGTACAGCACCTCGGCCTCGCGCGCGGTGAGCTTGAAGGACAGACTCATGGATTCGATGATCTTGGCGTCCGACACCTCGCGCATCACGATGAGCCAGTCGCCACCGCCTGCGCTGTCACCCGCCTGCTGGTGCAGGCGGAAGGTGAGCCTGCGGGCGCCCTGCTCTACCGCCAGGCGCGGCGGCTCGGCCAGCGATGCGGCCAGCAGCTCGGCGGCGTTGTCGGCCAGCACATGGCGGCGCAGCCAGGCCTGCACGGGCTCGGGCGCCCATTGACCAAAGGCGGTGGGCACACCATCGGGGCCCACCTCGCCAAAGTAGCTTTGCAGCAGCTCGCGCGCCAGCGGGGTCTGCCACACGATGCGGCCGTCCACTGCGCGCACGGTGATGCTGGCGTAGCCAAAGGCGTCGAGTGCGTTGCGCGCCTCGCGGGCCTGGCGGGCGTCCTGCCGGGCCTTGCGGGCGGCGCCCAGGTGCACCTGCATGCGGGCCATCACCTCGCGCGGCTTGATGGGCTTGGTGACGTAGTCGATGCCCCCGGCTTCCAGCGCAGCCACCAGGTGCTCGGTTTCGGTGAGGCCCGTCATGAAGATGATGGGGATGTGCGCGGTGGCAGGCGATGCCTTCAGGCGCCTTGCGACCTCGAAGCCGTCCATGCCGGGCATCATGGCGTCGAGCAGCACGATGTCGGGCAGTGCCTGCGCAGCGCGCTGCAACGCGGCCTCGCCATGCGTGGCGACCAGCACCGTGTAACCCGATTCGTCGAGCGCGTCGTGCAGCACGGCAAGGTTGTCGGGCACGTCGTCCACGATGAGCACCACGTCGCTGTCGGCGCGATCCAGCGCCGCAGCGGGCGCTGCAGGCGCCGGGAAAGAAGGTGGCTTGGCAGTGGTCATCACGAGGGCGCCTGTTCCAGGATCTGGCCCATTGCATCGAACTGGAACTGCTTGGCCAGTTGCCGCATGGTGACTACGAACGCACTGTGGGCGGGTTGGCTGCGTTCGATGTCGTCCAGGGTGTTGAGGATGCCACGGTAGTAGCCCAGCGTCACCACCTGGGCCAAGGCCGACAGGGCAGCGGCATCAGGGTACGTGAGGGGTGCTGGCGCGGCGGTTGCGCCCGTTGGCGCAGGCGCTGCAGCGGCCTCATCTTGCAACCACTGCAAGCCAAGGCGACGTTCCAGCCAGTCCAGCAGCTCTGTGTGGCGCACGGGCTTGACGATGAAATCTTCGGGGCGGATGCCTACGTCGTTGTCCAGCGCCTTGTCGAACGCGTTGGCGGAAACAATGGCGCAATGCACGTCCGGCAACCGCATCTGCCGCACACGTCGCAGCGTCTCCCACCCATCAATGCCCGGCATGGCCAGATCCATGAAGATCGCATGCGGCCGGTAGCCGGTGGCCAACAAATCGAGCGCATCGTGCCCGCTGGCGGCCTGGCGCAACGCAAAGCCCAGGGGTTCGAGCAGTTGCACCAGCAGCTCGCGGTCAGGCTCTTCGTTGTCTACCACCAGGATGCGGCGGCGCTCGCCCACGTAGCCGGTACGGACCCTGGCGGGGCGCGGCAAAGCCGCCGCCCCAGCCTTGCCCAAGGCATCGGCATGCACCTCGGGCAAAAAGAGTTTGACCTGGAACACCGAGCCCACACCCGGTGTGCTGCCCACCGTCAGCTCGCCGCCCATGAGCACGGTAAGCATCTTGGCAATGGTCAGGCCCAGGCCCGCGCCGGGCGCGGCCGCAGTGCTGCCACCGCCCGATCCGCCGCGCGCAAAGGGCTCGAAGATGCGCTCGATCTCCTCGGCCGTCAGGCCCGGCCCGGTGTCCTGCACCTCGATGCGCGCCATCTCGCGCGCATAGCGCACGCGCAGCGTGACGGTGCCCTGCGCGGTGAACTTGACCGCATTGCCCAGCAGGTTGATGAGAATCTGGCGCAGGCGCTTTTCATCGGCGCGCACCACTTCAGGAATCACACCCAGCACATCGAACTGAAACGCCAGGCCCTTGGCGGCAGCCTGCAGTTCGAACAGGCTGGCCATCTCGTGCAGGCCGTCGGCAAAACGCATGGGCGTGACATCCAGCGTGAGCTTGCCCGATTCGATGCGCGCGATGTCGAGCGTGCCCTCGATGAGCGACAGCAGGTGCTCGCCACCCCGGCGGATCACATGCACCGCCTGCTTGCGGTGCGGCGGCACGCCCGCGTCCTCGCCCATCAGCTGGGCATAGCCCAGGATGGAGTTGAGCGGCGTGCGGATCTCGTGGCTGATAGAGCTGATGTAGCGGCTCTTGGCCTGGTTGGCCTGGTCGGCGGCGCGCTGCGCGGCTTCGGCCACCTGGCGCGCCTGCTCGGCCACGCTGCGGGCGGTCTGCAGGGCCTCGTCGGTCTGGCGGTGCAGTTCGATCTCGCGCACCAGCAGGCCGGTCTGGCGGTTGGATTCCTCCTGCGCCACCTGGCGGCTCTTGTGCGCCAGCACCAGCCACCAGGCCACGATGCCCGAGATGACCAGCAGCGCAAGATATGCCTTGAGCAGGCCAGAGCGCAAGGCCACTTCGGGCGCGGCCATCACCTCGGTGTCGGTGGCCGCCTGCGCAATGGTGTTGAGTTCCTGGTGGTACAGCAGCCCCATCACCGAGGCCAGCAGTGGCGCAATCACCAGCATCAGCAGCAGGAAGTGGCCCAGGCCCGTGTCCAGGTAGCGCCACATGGCGCGCGGCAACACCCAGCGCAGGGCAGCAGACCACTGCACCGCCATGCTGGCGTGGGGCTTGCACAGGTCACCGCAGCGCGCATCGAGCGTGCAGCACAGTGAGCAGATGGCGCCCCGGTAGGCGGGGCACTGGGCCATGTCGGGCGCTTCGTACTCGCGCTCGCAGATCACGCAGCGCTGTACGGTGTAGCGCACGTAGCTGCCCAGGTCGCCCTGCGCATTGCGGCGCAGCGGGCCGTGCAGGGGCACCGCCACCACGTCGGTCAGCGCAGCGGGTTCCGATGGGCGCGCAATGTAGTAGCGCCCCCCGGTGGCCCAGGCGATGAGCGGTGCGGTGACAAAGGCCACCGCCATCGCGATCACGGCCGAGAACGCCTGCGCCAACGGGCCGAACAACCCCAGGTGCGCGCTGATGGAAAGGATGGACGCCAGCGCCATCGAGCCCACGCCCACCGGGTTGATGTCATACAGGTGCGCGCGCTTGAACTCGATGCCCTTGGGCGACAGGCCCAGCGGCTTGTTGATGACGAGGTCGGCCACCACGGACATGATCCAGGCGATGGCGATGTTGGAGTACAACCCCAGCACTTCGCCCATGGCGCGGAACACGTTCATCTCCATCAGCATGAAGGCGATGAGCGTGTTGAACACCACCCACACCACGCGCCCCGGGTGGCTGTGCGTGAGGCGCGAAAAAAAGTTGGACCACGCGAGCGACCCCGCATAGGCATTGGTCACATTGATCTTGAGCTGCGAAATCACCACAAACAACGCCGTGGCCGCCACCGCCCAGCCGTAGTTCGGAAAGACGTATTCATAGGCGGCCAGGTACATCTGGTTCGGGTCCACCGCCCGGTCGGCCGGCACCATGTGGGTGAGCGCCAGGTAGGCCAGCAGCGCACCGCCCAGCATCTTGAGCACCCCCAGCACCACCCAGCCCGGCCCGCCCACCAGCACGCCCAGCCACCAGCGCCCGCGCGTGGCCGGTGTGCTGGCGGGCATGAAGCGCAGGTAGTCGGCTTGCTCTCCCATCTGGGTGATGAGCGCAATGCCCACCGTGAGTGCTGCACCAAACAAGGGCAATTTGAACGTGGCACCGCGCATTGATTCACCACCGTAGTGCACAACTCCAGAAAACGCACCAGGATCACGCACCAACACATAGACAAACGGCACCACCAGCATCACCAGCCACAGCGGCTGCGTCCACACCTGCAGGCGGCTGATGGCCGACACACCGTGGGTGACCAGCGGAATCACCACAATGGCGCAGATGAGGTAGCCCCAGGTGGGCGGGATGTCGAGCGCCAGCTCCAGCGCATAGGCCATCACGGCCGCTTCGAGCGCGAAGAAGATGAAGGTGAAGCTCGCGTAGATCAGCGAAGTGAGCGTGGAGCCGATGTAACCAAAGCCCGCGCCGCGCGTGAGCAAATCCATGTCCACGCCATAGCGGGCCGCATACACGCTGATGGGCAGGCCCGCCAGGAAGATGATGAGCCCCGTGGCCACGATGGCCCAGAAGGCGTTGATGAAGCCGTACTGCACCAGCAGCGTGGCGCCCACGGCCTCCAGGATCAGGAACGACGCGGCGCCGAACGCCGTGTTGGCCACCCGCCATTCCGACCACTTGCGAAAGCGCTGCGGCGTGTAGCGCAGCGCGTAATCCTCCATGGTCTCGGTGGCCACCCAGCTGTTGTAGTCGCGGCGCACCTTGACGACCTGCTGGGGGGCTTGCGCATCCACATCCTGCCCCGACGGCTGCACCGGCGCAGCATCGGCGGGAGCAAGAGAAGCGGAGGAAAGTGGCATGGGCATGGAATGACAGCAAGCACTGCAGGTGCAGTTTCCATGCCACGGCCGCCCCAGCGAGCACAGCCCCTGCGCCAGATGACGTATGGCGGGCACGGGGCTTGCTGCCTATGATGAATCCGCTGCCACCAGATCACCCGGTACACCATGAAACTCACCCCTCGTGTTCGACCGCCTCGGCGGTCGCGCGAGCCATTGACCCCAGCATTGAGTGAAACGAAATGGAACTGACTCCTCGCGTTCGGCCGCACAGCGGTCGCGCGAGCCATTGACCCCAGCATTGAGTGAAACGAAATGGAACTGACTCCTCGCGAAAAAGACAAGCTGCTGATCTTCACCGCCGCCCTGCTGGCCGAGCGCCGCAAGGCCCGGGGCCTCAAGCTCAACTACCCCGAGGCCATGGCCCTGATCAGCGCCGCCGTGATGGAAGGTGCCCGCGACGGCAAGACCGTGGCGCAACTCATGAGCGAAGGCCGCACCGTGCTGACCCGCGCCGATGTGATGGACGGCATCGCCGAAATGATTCCGGACATCCAGGTGGAGGCCACCTTCCCTGACGGCACCAAGCTCGTCACCGTGCATCAGCCGATCGTTTGACCCCCTCTTCCCCCTTTCTCTCTGTGGAGCCCCCATGCGCATCGCACACACACACCGCCACACAGTCGCTCTTATTTTTATAGCAATCAGCGCAGTATCCACAAGCGCTATCGCCCATACAGGGGCTGAATCCCACATCCACCACAGTTTTCTGAGCGGTTTTGCCCACCCGCTCTTTGGCCTGGACCACCTGGCCGCCATGGTGGCCGTGGGCCTGTGGAGCGCCCTGGCCGCACGCAGCGCCGGGCGCGATCTGCTGTGGGGCCCCGTGGGTTTTGCAGCCATGCTGCTGGCGGGCGCCGTGCTGGGGTTGCAGGGCGTGGCACTGCCTGCGGTAGAGCCGATGATTGCCGCGTCGCTGCTGGTCACCGGCCTGCTCGTGTGGTCGCGCCTTCGCGTGCCCGGCCTCGTGGCCGCGCTGGGCGTGGGGGTGTTTGCGGTGTTCCACGGCGTGGCCCACGGCCACGAGCTGGCGGGCAGCGACAGCGCCTGGCAAACCCTGGCGGGGATGCTGACGGCCACCGTGCTGCTGCACAGCGCAGGCCTGGCGGCTGGCTGGGCCCTGCGCCACCGCCATGTGTGGCTGGCACGCGCAGCCGGCGCTGGCGTGGCCGCGTTCGGCGGTGCGCTGCTGGCGCAAATGGCCTGAACCCGTCTGCCCACCAGGAGCACGCAATGATCCCAGGCGAACTCTTCACCGAACCCGGCGAACACCCGCTCAACACCGGCCGCCGCACGCTGACCTTGGTGGTGCGCAACACCGGCGACCGCCCCATCCAGGTGGGATCGCACTACCACTTTGCCGAGACCAACAACGCCCTGGGCTTTGACCGCGCCGCCGCGCGCGGCATGCGGCTGAACATTGCATCGGGCACCGCCGTGCGTTTTGAGCCCGGCCAGCAGCGCACGGTAGAGCTGGTGGACTACGCGGGCGAGCGCCGCGTGTATGGCTTTCAGGGCCTGACGCAGGGCGCACTGTAGAAATTTCAAGCCAAAACAGCCTCTAGCGCTTGATGGATAAGCGCTAGCAGCTATCAAAAATATAGTTACCAGTTCTCGCGGAGTACCCCACCATGGCAACCATTGGACGACGCGCCTACGCCGAAATGTTCGGCCCCACCGTGGGCGACCGGCTGCGCCTGGCCGACACCGAACTCATCCTGGAGGTCGAGGCCGACTACACGCTGCGCGCTGGCAGCTACGGTGAAGAGGTAAAGTTTGGCGGCGGCAAGACCATTCGCGACGGCATGGCGCAGTCGCAACGCAGCAATGCGCAAGGTGCAGTCGATACGGTGTTGACCAACGCCCTGGTGGTGGACCACACCGGCATCTTCAAGGCCGACATTGGCCTCAAGGCAGGCCGCATCGCAGCCATCGGCAAGGCGGGCAACCCCGACGTGCAGCCCGGCGTGGACATCATCATCGGCCCCGGCACCGAGGTCATCAGCTGCGAGGGCAACATCGTCACCGCAGGCGGCATCGACAGCCACATCCACTTCATCTGCCCGCAGCAGATCGAAGAAGCCCTGGCCAGCGGCGTGACCACCATGCTGGGCGGCGGCACCGGCCCCGCCACGGGCACGCTGGCCACCACCTGCACGTCGGGCCCCTTCAACCTGGAGCGCATGCTGCAGGCCGCCGACGCCTTCCCGATGAACCTGGGCTTTTTGGGCAAGGGCAACGCCAGCCTGCCCGATGCGCTGCACGAGCAGATCAACGCGGGCGCCATTGGCCTCAAGCTCCACGAAGACTGGGGCACCACGCCCTCGGCCATCAGCAACTGCCTGGACGTGGCGGACGAGACCGACACGCAGGTCGCCATCCACAGCGACACGCTCAACGAATCGGGCTTTGTAGAGAACACCATCGCCGCCGTGGGCGGGCGCGGCATCTGCGCCTTCCACACCGAGGGTGCGGGCGGCGGCCACGCGCCCGACATCCTGCGCGTGGTGGGTGAAGACAACTTCTTGCCCAGCTCCACCAACCCCACCATGCCCTACACGCACAACACGCTGGACGAGCATGTGGACATGCTCATGGTGTGCCACCACCTCGATGCGAGCATTGCCGAGGACCTGGCCTTTGCCGAAAGCCGCATCCGCAAGGAGACCATTGCCGCCGAAGACATCCTGCACGACCTGGGTGCCATCAGCATGATGAGCAGCGACAGCCAGGCCATGGGCCGGGTGGGCGAGGTCATCCTGCGCACCTGGCAAACGGCGCACAAGATGAAGGTGCAGCGCGGCTGGCTGGCCCCCACCGCCGGCCGCGATGAGCTGGCCGAAATCCTGCAGCGCAACGACAACTTCCGCATCAAGCGCTACGTGGCCAAGTACACCATCAACCCCGCCATTGCCCACGGCATCAGCCACGAGGTCGGTTCGCTCGAAGTGGGCAAGTGGGCCGACATCGTGATCTGGAAGCCCGCCTTCTTTGGCGTGAAACCCGCGCTCATCTTGAAGGGCGGGCTGATCGCCATGGCCGCGATGGGCGACCCGAATGCCTCCATCCCCACACCGCAGCCGGTGCACTACCGGCCCATGTTTGGCGCATTTGGCGGGGCCGTGGCCAAGACCTCGCTCACCTTTGTCTCGCAGGCGGGCCTGAACGCTGGCATTGGCGAGCGCTTTGGCCTGCGCAAAACCTTGAGCGCCGTGCACAACATCCGCGGCATCCGCAAGCGCGACATGGTGCACAACAGCTACACACCCAAGATGGAAGTGGACGCGCAAACCTACACCGTGCGCGCAGATGGACAATTGCTCACCTGCGAGCCCGCCACGGTGTTGCCGATGGCGCAGCGCTATTTCCTTTTCTGACCCCATCGATGATCCAGATCTCCAAACTCATCCCCCAAGGCCAAGGCCTTGCGCCTGTGCTACTCAAGCGCGCCACCACCATCGAGCTGGACTGGGACGTGCGCCAGAAAAGCCGTTTTGCCGCTACGGATTCGGCCGGGCGTGAGCTGGGCGTGTTTCTGCCACGCGGCACGCTGGTGCGCGGCGGCGATGTGCTGGTGGCCGAAGACGGCTCTCTGGTGCGCGTGCTGGCCGCGCCGCAGCCGGTGCAGGTCATCACGCACTGCGCCCATCACGGCACGCCGTTTGACCTGACGCGCGCCGCCTACCACCTGGGCAACCGGCATGTGCCCATCGAGCTGCAGCCCGACCACCTCAAGATCGAGCCCGACCATGTGCTGGCCGACATGCTGCGCGCCATGCACCTGATCGTGACCGAGCAAAACCTGCCGTTTGAGCCCGAAGGCGGTGCCTATGCGGCGGGCCACGGCGGGGGCCATAGTCACAGCCATGGTCACGGCCATTCCCATGACCACGCGCACGATCATGACCACGGACATGCCCACACCGATGCACCGGCTGCGACCGAGCCCCCCGCCCGTGGCCGCACCGTGTCCATCCCCGTGGTCGCCCAGGGCCATGTGCACGGCCCGCACTGCAACCACGACCACTGAGCAGGCAATGAGCCGCCCGCAACGCAACCCCCTCTCCGTTCGGGCTGAGCCTGTCGAAGCCAAGGCACGCTGCATGCCCCACCTGCGCCCCCACCCCCAGCCACTGGGCTGACCCACCACCACCATGCGCGCCGACCGCCCCACGCCCCTGCCCGCCGCCAGCTTCTTGCAGCTGATGTGGCTCGCCTCACCCGCGCTGCCGGTGGGCGGTTTTTCGTATTCCGAGGGGCTGGAAAGCGCCGTCGAATACGCTGGCATCGACAGCGAGGCCGCGGTGGCCAACTGGCTGCTGGACCAGCTGCACATTGCCCAGGCGCGCGGCGACATGGCGCTGATCACCAAGGCCGTGGGCGCCTGGCGCCGCGCCGACTGGGATCGTGTGCGCGAGCTCAACGACTGGGTGCTGCACACCCGCGAAACCAGCGAGCTGCGGCTGCAAACCGAGCAGATGGGCCGCTCCATGGCCGACTGGCTGCGCAACCAGCACCAGGGCGATGCACAACGGATGCCCGCCGTGCGCCACCTGGCCGCCCTGCCCCCCACCTACCCCGTGGCGTATGCACTGGCCGCGTCCATCACCCAGGCCAGCGTGCGCGATGTGCTGCTGGCCTACGCCTTTGGCTGGGCCGAAAACATGGTGCAGGCCGCCCTCAAATCGATGCAGCTGGGCCAGAGCGCCGGCCAGCGCATCCTCGCCCGCCTGGCCGAAGCCATCCCCGCTGCCGCCGACCACGCCATCGGCCTGATGGACAGCGAGCGCCAGGCTTTCTCACCCATGCTGGCCATACTCAGCAGCCAGCACGAAGTCCAATATTCAAGGCTTTTTCGCTCCTAGCGCACGCACCGCCTGCGCAAGCAGCTATTGATTTAATAGTAACAAACGCCATGACCAACGCACTGCACCACATCCCCCACCGCACCAAGAACCTGCCCCCCCTGCGCGTCGGCATCGGCGGCCCGGTGGGCTCGGGCAAGACCACGCTGCTGGAAATGCTGTGCAAGGCCATGCGCGATGACTACGACCTCATCGCCATCACCAACGATATCTACACCAAGGAAGACCAGCGCCTGCTCACGGTGAGCGGCGCCCTGCCTGCGGACCGCATCCTGGGCGTGGAGACCGGCGGCTGCCCGCACACGGCCATCCGCGAAGACTGCTCCATCAACCTTGAGGCCATCGACCGCATGCTGGGCGAGTTCCCCAACGCCGACATCGTGTTTGTCGAAAGCGGCGGCGACAACCTGGCCGCCACCTTCAGCCCGGAGCTCTCGGACCTCACCATCTACGTCATCGACGTGGCGGCTGGCGAAAAAATCCCGCGCAAGGGGGGCCCCGGCATCACCAAAAGCGACCTGTTCATCATCAACAAGACCGACCTGGCCCCCCATGTAGGCGCCAACCTGGAGGTGATGCACGCCGACACCACCCGCATGCGCACCAACGCCCAGGGCCTCAAGCCCTTTGTGATGACCAACCTCAAGACGCTGACAGGCGTGGCCGAGGTGGTGAAGTTCATCGAGACCCGGGGCATGCTACAAAAGCCGGCATCCGCAGCGGGCCCAGCGCCGCGATAGCCATCAGGCCCAAGCGACTCCGGCAGGGCACCCTGCCAAGCGAGATTTACAGGCGGGCGAACGGGTCGACCAGCGAGGCCAGCGTCACGGCACCTGGCGCCACGGTGCCCGCGCGGCGTGTGGCCTCGGGCGGCTCGTTGACCGGTGTGAGCGGCAGCGGCTGCATGCTGCGGCCATAGATGCGCTGCACGCGCTCTGCCAGCGTGGGGTGCGAGTCGAGCCAGCGCTCCATGGCGCCCGCGCCCGGCAGGTCCACCAGCAGCATGTGCTGCACCGCGGGGTGCGCCAGCCCCTGGTGGGTTGCGCGCTCGTAGCCTGCGGGGTGTCGCGCCGCTGCGCCATCACCTTGCGCAACACGCCGCCCAGGCCGTCGCGGCTGCGCGTCCATTGCACGGCGCGGGCATCGGCAAGGTATTCGCGCTGGCGCGACACGGCAGCCTTGAGCATGCGGCCTGCCAGCCAGCCGGCAAATCCCGCCAGCATGATGGCCGAGCCAAACAGCCATGCCAGGCCACGGCGCTCGCGCAGTTCGTCGCCAAAGTTGTAAACCAGCTCCAACCCGAACACCATGCCCGCCAGGCGCATCTTCAGGCGCGTGTCGCCTTCGTGCAGGTGGCTCAGTTCGTGGGCCACCATGCCCTGCAGTTCCTCGCGCGTGAGGTGGTCAAGCGCGCCCTGGGTGACGGCCACCACGGCGTCGCTCGCGTCCCATCCGGCGGCGAAGGCGTTGATGGCTTCGGTGCGTGGCAGCACCATGACCTGCGGCGGCGGCATGTGGGCCGCGATGCACAGTTCATCCACGACATTGCACAGGCGTTGCTCGGCATGCGACACGTTGGGCCGGGCCTCGCGCGCGCCAATGCGCTGGGCGAGCTTGACGCCACCCGCACGCAGGTTGGACGTTTCCACCCACCAGCCGCCAAGCACCAGCATCAGCGACACCCCCACGTTCACCGCCAAAAAACCGGCCGGAAACGGCAGATGCACCGGCAACACCGCCGCCATCAGCAGCCAGGCCACCACCAGCGCCCCATGCACGGCCGCCACCAGCACGGCCACGGCCAGCGCAAAGGCGAGCAGCAGCCGCCGCGTTTCGCTGCGGGCGGTGTGCTGATGGTCCCAGAACCTCATGGGGAAAGCTTACGCAGGTCGCCTATTGTCCGAACTGCACCCGGGGCGCGGCACGCTCTTCCTCGCTGCGCGTGGCTTGGAGCATGGGCGCAGAGGGAAAGCCCAGCAGCCGCGCCACCACGATGGCCGGAAACCGCGCGGCCTGGTCGTTGAAGTCGAGGACCTGGTCGTTGTAGGCCTGGCGCGCAAAACCCAGGCGGTTCTCGGTGCTGGTGAGTTCCTCGCTGAGCGACTGCATGGTGGTGTCGGCCTTGAGATCGGGGTAGTTTTCGGCCACCGCCATCAGGCGCCCCAGGCTGCCGCCCAGGGCCTGCTCAGCCACGGCCAGCGCCCCCAAGGCGCCCGCGCTGGTGGGCGCCGTCCGTGCTGCGGTGGCGGCCCTCTGCGCCTGGCCGCGCGCCTTGATCACCGCCTCCAGCGTAGCCGCTTCATGGGCCAGATAGCCGCGCGCCACTTCCACGAGGTTGGGCACCAGATCGTAGCGGCGCTTGAGTTGCACGTCGATCTGGGCAAAGGCATTGGCAATGCGGTTGCGCAACTGCACCAGCCGGTTGTAAACCGCAATGGCCCAGAGCACCAACGCAGCGATCACTGCCAGAACAATCCATGCAGTTGCCGACATATCCCACCTCCCGTTTGATTGAATGAGGGCATCTTAGCGGCCGAAGATGGCTTGGCTGAAACCGCCAATGCAGGCCGCAGTGCATGGTGCGCAGCCGCCAAAGCAGCGCACACAATGGATATGAATGAAAACAGGCTCAACCCATTTATTGGCAAGCGTTAGCAGCTATGTAACTCATAGCAATCGCATCCTGCAAGCTCACACGCCCTTGTTGCGCATCCAGTCGGCCGTGCCCATGAAGCTCTCTTTCAGCCGCGCCCGCAAGTCCTGCGGCACGCCGGTTTCGCCCATGGCCTGGTCCATGCAGGCCACCCACTGGTCGCGCTCCTTGATGCCGATGGCAAACGGCATGTGGCGCGCACGCAGGCGGGGATGGCCAAACTGGTCGGTGTAGTACGACGGCCCGCCCAGCCAGCCGCACAGGAACATGAAGAGCTTTTGCCGCGCATCGGCCAGCTCGCTGCCGTGGGCGGCACGCAGTTCGGCGTAGCCGGGCTCCAGATCCATGAGGTCGTAGAAGCGCTCGGTCAGCGCGCGCACGCGCTCTTCGCCGCCGATCCATTCAAAGGGCGTTTCTGCGGCTGCAGGGTTGGCACGATCTTCGTGCGTATCAAGGTTTGGATTATTCATATAAAAACCGGCTCAAGCGCAATGCTATCAAGCGCTGACAGCTATCAAATTAATACTAAAGCAACCATTTCGCAGCAAGGTCCGGCATCGCCTATTCCGCAGAACGCCGCAGTGTCTCTACCACGGGGCGGTTGAGCACATCGCGCAGCCCCCACCAGCCTGCGGCCAGAGCCAGCACGGCGCCCGCCAGGGCCCCGACCAGCGGCACCCAGGGCGCGGCGGTCCACGCGAAATCGAACACGTAGCGCGCCAAGGCCCAGCCCACGGCCACGGCCACGCAGCTGGCCAAAAAGCCCGCGAGCAGGCCCACGCCCACCAGCTCGGCGCGCTGCACCTGGCGCAGCAGGCTGGCGCGGGCGCCCACGGCGCGCATGATGGCGAACTCGCGCGCACGCTCCTCGCGCGTGGCCGTGACGGCGGCAAACAGCACCACCAGCCCGGCCGCCAGCGTGAAGGCAAACAAAAATTCGACCGCCTGGATCACCTGTTCCAGCACGCGCTGGATCTGGGCAATGGTGGCGCCCATGTCCACGTTGGTGATGTTGGGAAACTGGCGCACCAGCGCGTTGTCGAACCCCGCCTTGTCGGGGGCCCGGAACGCGGCGAGGTAAGTCACCGGCACATCCTGCAGGTGGGCCACGGGGAACATCACGAAGAAATTGGCGCGCATGGAGCCCCAGTCCACCTTGCGCAGGCTGGTGATGCGGGCCTCGCTTTGCACGCCGCCCATGTCAAAACGCAGGCTGTCGCCCAGCCGCAGGCCCAGGGTTTGCGCAATGCCCTCTTCGACGCTGATGGCGCCCTCCTCGCCGGGTGTCCATTGGCCGGCTACCACCTGGTTGTGGCCGGGCGCATCGACGGCGTTGGAGAGGTTGAACTCGCGGTCCACCAGGCGCTTGGCGCGGTCTTCAACGTAGTTGTCGGGACCCACGGGCTGGCCATTCACGGCCAGCAGGCGGCCGCGGATCATGGGGTACCAGTCGTAGCGGGCCACGCCCGCATTTTTGAGCACCTGCTGGAAGGCATCGGCCTGGTCGGGCATGACATTGATGACGAAGCGGTTGGGCGCGTCGGGCGGCGTGGCCTGGCGCCAGCTGGCAATCAGGTCGGTGCGCAGCAACACCAGCAGCACCAGCGCCAGCAGCCCCACGGCCAAGCTGCTGACCTGCACCACGGCATAGGCCGGGCGCGCCGAAATCTGCCGCGTGGCCAGCACCAGCCAGCGCGGCGCCGTGGATTCGTTGACGCTCTTGCGCAGCAGCTTCACCGCCACCCAGCTCAAGAGCGCAAACAGCGCCACGGCCCCGGCAAAGCCACCCACGGCGATCAGGCCCAGCACCAGATCGCTGCTCACGGCCAGCAGCAGTGCCGCAAAACCGGCCACGCCCACCGCCAGCACGGCCAGAGAAACAGGTTTGAGCCCGCCCATGTCGCGCCGAATCACGCGCAGCGGCGGCACCTGGGCCAGCTGCAGCACCGGCGGCAGCCCAAAGGCCAGCAGCAGCGTCAGGCCCATGCCCAGGCCAAACGCCACCGGCCACAGGCTGGGCGCGGGCAGGGCCGACTCCACCAGCCCGGCCAGCAGCAGCACGAACACGTTGTGCACCAGGTAGCCAAGCGCCACGCCCAGGGCACTGGCAAACAGGCCGATCAGCGCGAACTCGATGGTGTAGGCGCCCGCGATGGCGCGCTGGCTTTGGCCCAGCACGCGCAGCATGGCCGACGCATCGAGATGGTCGGCCGCAAAGCCCCGCGCCGCCAGCGCCACGGCCACGGCCGACAGCAGTGCCGCCAGCAGGGCCACCAGGTTGAGAAACTTCTGGGCGCGGTCCAGCGTCTGGCGCATTTCGGGGCGGCCGCTTTCGAGCGACTCGACGCGCACGCCGTGCACTTCAGGCTTCTTGGCCTCGGCCGCAGCCCATTCGCTGAAAGCCTTGACGGCTGCGGGCGTTCCGGCCACGGCAAAGCGGTAGGTGATGCGGCTAGCCGGCTGCACCAGCCCGGTGGCCGGCACATCGGCCTGGTTAAGCAGGACGCGCGGCGCAAAGCTCATGAAGCCGGTGCCCCGGTCGGGCTCCACCACGATGATGCGGGCAATGCGCAGCTGCGCATCACCGAGCAGCAGCATGTCGCCCATCGACAGGCCCAGCGCTTCCAGCAAGGGGGCGTCCACCCACACCTCGCCTGGCGCCGGAATATCGCTGGTGGCCTGCCCCAAGGCATCGGGCGAATCGGCCACCTGCAGGCTGCCGCGCAAGGGATAGCCCGGCTCCACGCTCTTGAGGGCGACGAGCTTGGTGGCTCCGCCCTGCTGCTCGCTGGCCCGCCCCATGGTCGGAAAGCCCATGGTCGTCACCGTCTGCAGGCCCAGCGCCCGCGCGCGCTCGACAAAGGCGGGGGGCGTAGGGTTGTCGCTGGCCACCACGGCATCGCCGCCCAGCAGCTGCAGGGCGTCGCGCTGCAGCCCGCCTTGCAAGCGATCGGCAAAAAACCCCACCGACGTCAGCGCCGCCACCGCCAGGGTGACAGCCACGATGAGCAGGCGCAACTCTCCGGCGCGCAGGTCACGCGCCAGGGTGCGCAACCCCAGGCGAAAAAAGGACAGATTCATGGGTATGGACCTTAGCGCAATTGCGCCCCCAAAGTGGCTCTGGGGATTTGCCGCAGCCACTGCGGTGTTGCAACTTACCCGACAGGTACCGGTGCGACAGGACGGGCCAGCGCCAGTTCGGGCTGCAGCACCAATCGGTCGGCGCCGCTGTAGCAAACGAAGCGCCGATTGGTTGCCCGGCCAATGGCGCACAGGCCAAGTTGCTGCGCCACGGCATGGCCCATCTGCGTCATGCCACTGCGCGACACCACGATGGGCACGCCCATCTGCGCCGACTTGATGACCATCTCGCTAGTCAGCCGGCCCGTGGTGTAGAACACCTTGTCGCCCCCTGCCATGTCACCATCCTGCATCCACATCCAGCCGGCGATGGTGTCGATGGCGTTGTGCCGGCCCACGTCTTCCACGAACGTGAGCAGCTCTTCGCCGCGAAACAGCGCACAGCCATGCACCGAGCCGGCAGACTTGTAAGTGCTTTCCTTGAGGCGGATGGCGTTGACGATGCCATAGAGCTGCGCCTGCGTGAGCTGCGCTGCCGGCAGCTCGATGCGATCGACCTCGTCCATGAGCCCGCCAAACACGCTGCCCTGCCCACAACCGGTGGTCACCACCTTGCTGGCGGTGCGCTCTTCGATGCGTGCAATGCCGTGGCGCGTGCGCACGGCGGCGGCGTGGACCTCCCAATCGACCGTGATGGATTCGATGTCCAAAACCGACTCCACCAGCCGCTGGTTGCGCAGGTAGCCCAGCACCAACAACTCGGGTTGCGCGCCCAACGTCATGAGGGTGACGAGCTCGCGCTTGTCCACGTAGACGGTGAGCGGCCGCTCAGCCGGAATCTGCACCTGCTCGCGCTCGCCCAGTTCATTGACAACCTCCACGCCGTGAGTGAGGGGCGCCTGGGCTTGCGTAAGACGCGGCAGGGCTGGCACAACAGAAGCGGGGTGCGAAGAACGTTTCATGGGGTCAATATACGCACTAGCCGCTTATACGTAATAGCGCGTGGACTCTTGGTGGCTGGTTGCGCCGGCGCCGGGACGCCCTGCGCACTGTCCGCAAGGCGTCGGTCCCGCCACAAAAAAAGCCGCGCTCACAAAGTGGGCACGGCTTTCATCCAGGCGATGGCTGCCTCAGGACTTGGGCGCCGACGCAGCTGCCGCAGCAGGCACCAGCGTGCTGGGCGGGCTGCTGGCGGTGCCTGGTGGCGAATGCGCGCCAGCCGCTTCAACGGGCTTGGCAGCTGGCGGTGTGTAAGCGAAGGGGCCGGGGTCGGTACAGCCCGAACCAACAGCAGTGGCTGGCTTTGCCGACGGCGTCGTCTTTCGATAGTGGGCTGCCACGCGGTCTTGCGACTGGCACAGTTTGTAGTTGTCCACCTTGCCAGCCCATGCGGCCTTGGCGGCGGCTTCTGCCGCTTTGGCAGCCGCTTCAGGCGAGGGAGCGGGCAGCTTGGCCGATGCCAGCGTACAAACGCTGGCCGCGCAAAGCGCCAGCAAAGAGGAACGGGAAAAGTGCATCATCATGGGGCGAAACCTCATACCTGCGCGGGCTGGCCCGCTGATGGTGTTGCGGCAGCATTGGCCGCCGGTTGGCTGGCGCTGCGTTGACGGGGAATCTTGCCTGCCTGGACATCGTCGTACCAGAGCTCATGGTGCTCTTTCGCCCATGCCTCGCTCACGTAGCCCGTCTTCATGGCCTTGTAGGCGCCTCGCATGCCCACGGTGCCCATGTAGATATGGCCGCAGATCAGCGCCATCATCCAGATGGCCAGGGTGGCGTGGATCATGTGGGCGATCTGCATGTCGCCACGCACGTCACCAAAACCAGGAATCAGCTTGTCGAGCACCAGACCCGTTGCCACCACCAAGATGCCCGGGATGGTGATGCCCCACCAGAACAGCCCCTTTTCACCCGCGTTAAAACGGTGCGAAGGCACCTGGTGGTCACCGCCGCCCAGCATGCCGCCGCCCTTGCTGAGCCAGACGATATCGGCGCGGTTGGCGATGTTGTCCTTCACAAACGTGAGGATGATGACCAGCAGCGAAACGGCAAACAGGGGGCCCATGAAGTTGTGCACGTTCTTGAGCGCGTAGGTCAGCCAGCCAAAGAGCGTGCTGCCGATAATCGGCAGCAGAAAGAACTTGCCAAACGCCATCACAATGCCCGAAATCGCCAGCGCAATGAATGCGCCGGCATTGGCCCAGTGCGCCGCGCGTTCAAACGGGGTGAAGCGCTCGATCTTGCGGCCTGATTCGGGATGCTCGTGCCCCATGGCTCCCTTGGTGAAATAGAAAATCGCCAAGGCCAGCAACACCAGGCTCAGCAAGGCAGCACCATAGGGAATGATCCACTGGTTGCGCACCTGGCGCCATGCCTCACCTGCATTGGTGAAACGCGAGCCGGGGTACTCCACAAAAGGCTGGATCAGATTGCCCGCTTCGGGCGCCTGGGTCTTGGGCAGGCTGCTGTAGCCCGTCACGCCCTGCCCCACCTGGCGCCACATGGGCGCGTTGTTGCCGGGCTGCACCTTCATGCGCTCGCCGTTGGTCTGCTCGGCGTACTGCGGGTCGGCGCTGGCGTCGGGTTTGACCTGAAAGATGCTCTGGCTCTGGATGCCTCCGGTTGCAGCGGGGGTAGCCGGTGCAGCGGTTGCAGGCGCAGCAGCGGCATCCGGCGCTGCCGGAGCCTGGGCGCCCGCAGGCCCCCAGGCCAGGCCAGCCGCCAAAGCCAGGGTCCACACGATGTGTTTCATGGCGGGCCTCACTTGGACTGGGAGCGGGTGTATTCGTTCTGGCCGTACTGCTGGCGCGCCTTCAGCTGCTGCTCCCAGCTGGTCTTGTCGCCCGCCTTCCAGCCCGGCTGGGTGAAATTGCTGCCGGTGCCCGCGTAAGGTGCAGCGTCTTGCTTCACACCGCCACCGGTCTGGGGCTTTTCGGAGCAGGCGGCCAGGCCGGCAAGGGCCAACACCGCTGTCAGGATGAGGGTTACGCGCTTCATGACTTGGCTCCTGCAGGTGGCTGGGCACCCTTTTGCGTGCCATAGGCCGTGCCCCAGCCCCACACTTCGGCACCCTTGCCGCGCTGCACCACGCGGTTGCGGAAGATGTCGGCGACCACATCGCCGTCACCTGCCAGCAGGGCCTTGGTCGAGCACATTTCGGCACAAGCGGGCAGTTTGCCTTCGGCCAGACGGTTGCGGCCGTATTTCTCGAACTCTGCCTGGCTGCCGTTGACCTCTGGGCCACCGGCACAGAAGGTGCACTTGTCCATCTTGCCGCGCACGCCAAAGGTGCCTTGCGACGGAAACTGCGGCGCGCCAAACGGGCAGGCATAGCTGCAGTAGCCACAGCCAATGCAGACATCCTTGTCGTGCAGCACCACACCCTCTTCGGTGCGGTAAAAGCAGTTGACGGGGCAGACCGCCATGCAGGGCGCATCGCTGCAGTGCATGCAGGCCACCGAGATCGATTTTTCGCCGGGCACCCCGTCGTTGAGGGTGACCACTCTGCGGCGGTTCACACCCCACGGCACCTCGTGCTCGTTCTTGCAGGCGGTGACGCAGCCGTTACATTCGATACAGCGCTCTGCATCGCAGATGAATTTCATTCGTGCCATTGTTCTGTCTCCTGGTCAGTGCTGCGCGCTCACGCCCGTTCCACGTTGCAGATCGTGGTCTTGGTTTCCTGCATCATGGTCACGCTATCGTAGCCATAGGTGGTGGCCGTGTTCACGGCTTCGCCGCGTACCACAGGTGCCGCACCCTTGGGGTAATACGCCAGCATGTCCGCCCCTTGCCAGCGGCCAGAGAAGTGAAACGGCATCCAGACCGTGTCTGGTGCAACCCGTTCGGTGACCAGCGCCTGCACATTCAGGCGTGCGCCCGTAGGGCTGCTCAGCCACACACGCTCGCCGTTGCGGATGCCCCGGTCGGCCGCCGTCTTGGGGTTGATCTCGACGAACGACTCCTGCTGCAACTCGGCCAGCCAGGGGTTGGAACGGGTTTCCTCGCCGCCACCTTCGTATTCGACCAAGCGGCCGGAAGTCAGGATGAGCGGGAACTTCTCGTACACCTTGTCGGCCACGTTCTTGTCCTGCAGGCTCTTGTAGAGCGTGGGCAGGCGCCAGAAAGCCTTTTTGTCGTCGTGCGTGGGGTACTTGGCCACCAGGTCGGGACGCGTACCATAAATGGGCTCGCGGTGCTGAGGAATCGCATCGGGGAAATTCCAGACCACGGCACGGGCCTTGGCATTGCCAAAGGGGTGGCAACCATGCTTCATGGCCACACGAATGATGGCGCCTGTGGGGTCGGTCTTCCAGTTCTTGCCTTCGGCCTTGGCCTTCTCGGCATCACTGAGGTCGTCCCACCAGCCCAGCTTCTTGAGCAGCACATGGTCGAACTCTGGATAGCCCGTGGTGATCTCGCTGCCCAGCGAGTGCGATCCATCCTCGGCCAGCAGGTTCTGACCGTCTTTTTCGACGCCGAAGTTGGCGCGGAAGTTACCACCCCCGTCCATCACATGCTTGGAGGTGTCGTACAGGTTGGGCGAGCCCGGGTGCTTGAGCTCGGGTGTGCCATAGCAAGGCCAGGGAAGCCCAAAGTAGTCGCCAGCGAAGTCGTACCCGGTTTCCTTGTCCTTGCCACCCTTGGCCTTGAGGGTTTTCACATCGAACAAATGCATGTTCTTCATGTGGGCCTTCAGGCGCTCAGGGCTCTGGCCGGTGTAGCCAATGGTCCAGACGCTCTTGTTGATTTCGCGCAGGATATCCTCGGGCACGGGCTCGTCCATGCCCTTGACCTTCTGCATCTTGTAGTTCTTGACCAACTCGTCGGCAAAACCGAGTTTTTGCGCGAACTGGTACATGATCATGTGGTCGGTGCGGCTCTCCCACAGCGGTTCGATCACCTTCTCGCGCCACTGCAGGGAACGGTTCGATGCCGTGCACGAGCCGCTGGTCTCGAATTGCGTGGCCGCTGGCAGCAGATACACCGCACGGTTGGGGTTCAGGTCTTCGGGCTTGCCGGGCATGGCCGCCATGGCGGCGGTGGCCGATGGATACGGGTCCACCACGACCAGCAGATCGAGCTTGTCCATGGCCCGCTTCATTTCCAGGCCGCGCGTCTGCGAGTTGGGCGCATGGCCCCAGAAGAACACACCGCGCAGGTTGGAGTCCTGATCGATCAGCTCGTTGTTCTCCAACACACCGTCGATCCAGCGCGACACGGTGATGCCGTTCTTGGTCATCATCGCAGGCGACGCATACTGTTTCTTGATCCACTCGAAGTCCACGCCCCACACGGCGGCGAAGTGCTTCCACGAGCCTTCGGCCAGGCCGTAGTAGCCAGGCAGCGAATCGGGGTTGGGGCCCACATCGGTGGCGCCCTGCACGTTATCGTGGCCGCGGAAAATGTTGGTGCCGCCGCCGCTTTTACCCACATTGCCCAGTGCCAGTTGCAGGATGCACGAGGCACGCACAATGGCGTTTCCGATGGTGTGCTGTGTCTGGCCCATGCACCATACGATGGTGCCGGGATTGTTCTCGTGCAGCAGCGTGGCAATTTGCAGCACCCGCGCCTCGGGAACGCCGCAGGCTTCCTCCACCTTGTCGGGCGTCCACTTGGCCAGCACTTCCTCGCGCACCTTGTCCATGCCATAGACACGGTCGTTGATGTACTTCTTGTCTTCCCAGCCGTTCTTGAAAATGTGGTACAGCAGGCCAAACAGGAAGGGGATGTCGGTGCCCGAGCGGATGCGCACGAATTCGTCGGCCTTGGCTGCGGTGCGGGTGAAGCGGGGGTCCACCACGATCATCTTGCAACCGGTTTCCTTGGCGTGCAGCATGTGCAGCATGCTGACCGGGTGGGCTTCGGCCGCGTTGGAGCCGATGTACAAAGCGACCTTGCTGTTTTGCATGTCGTTGTACGAATTGGTCATGGCGCCGTAGCCCCATGTGTTGGCCACACCCGCCACCGTGGTGGAGTGGCAAATGCGCGCCTGGTGGTCGCAGTTGTTGGTGCCCCAGAAGCTCACGAACTTGCGCAGCAGGTAAGCCTGCTCGTTGTTGTGTTTGGACGACCCTACAAAGTACACGCTGTCAGGGCCGCTGGCCTTGCGCAGCTCCTGCATCTTGGCCGTGATTTCGTTCAGAGCCGTGTCCCAGCTGATGCGCTCGTATTTGCCATTGACCAGTTTCATCGGATAGCGCAGGCGGTACTCGCCATGGCCGTGCTCGCGCAGGGCCGCGCCCTTGGCGCAGTGGGCGCCCAGATTGATGGGCGAGTCGAACACCGCCTCCTGCCGCACCCAGACGCCGTTCTCAACCACGGCATCGACCGCGCAACCCACTGAACAGTGGGAACACACCGTGCGGCGCACTTCGATCTTGCTGTCGCCGATGCCGACCTTGGCGCCTTCGGCTGCGTTGGATTTCTTGACCAGCGTGAGCTGCGAGGCGGCGATGCCCACGCCCACCCCCAAGCCGGAGCGGCGCAGGAACGAGCGGCGGTCCATAGTGGGCAGGGCCTGCGACAGGCCACGGCGCAGGCTGTGCACAAAAGGCGATGCAGAGCTGTTGCCCTGCACGGAATGGGAAGGCTTCTTGGTTAGCAACATGGCGTGCCCCGTTGTCAGAGTTGGGTGGTCTTGTAGTACTGCTTCACGCGGGCAGACAGGTGGTAGCCACCGCCCTTTTCGGGTGCGACGCGAGCGGGCTCGGACACCACAGCATCGGACGGCGCAACATGGGGAAGCGCCACAACGGCTGCTGCGGCAGCCCCTGCGGTGGCGGCGCCAGAAAAGAAACTCCGGCGGGAGGAATTGGGCTGGCGGTTCTGCATGCTTGTCTCCAGAATGGCTGGCAGCTATGAAACGGAATTCATATGAGTCTATGTCAGTGTGTGAAAGCCTGCAATGCGACACCACAACCGCCGACCAAAGCGCTCATCTTTTGGAACACGCGGATCAGGGTTAATGCTGACCCACAGGCTCACTCCATCATGTCGAAGCCCTGGGTTTCTACCGACACAAAAGCCCGCGTAAACTGGGCCACAGCGGCATAAAACCGGGCCTGCGGCTGAGCCGCAAGGGCATCACACAACAGCAATACCCAGGGCTGTAGATGCGTTGCAAAAAAATCGCGCTGCGCCGTCAGGTTACAGACAGCGACGTCATCACCCGCGATCAGGTAGCGCATCACTTCGCACAAGTAGGCGACGTGGTCCTCGGTCTCGGACATGGCCTCGTCGCGTGCCAACCCCAGCCTATCCAGGTCGGTGCGCAGGCGGGCGAGCGGCTTCTCATTGAGGAAACCGCTCAGGTAATGCGAGCCGTACAAAAACACCTCCGGCTTGCCCACGCCGCCAAAGAGGCGGTCGAACTCTTGCGCAATCACGCCGTCGCTCAGTTCACGGGCCGCGCCCACCAGCACCTGCCAGGGCTCTTGCAAAAAGGCACCATCGGCGGGCGCCTCGGTCACGGACACCCGCAGGGCAGACAACAGATCGGCGCTGGGCGCGGCGTAATACAGCTGCGACAGCAGGCCATACAGCTCGGCGCGTGCGGTTTCCTCGTCGAGCGCAGAGCTGCCGCCCAGGGGGGTCAAAGTGGATGGGGCGCTCACAGGTCGGTCACTTTCGTTTCGCTTTGGGAGGAATACAGGTCGATCACACGGCAGTCGCTGCACATCTTCAGCCGCTCCAGCGCCTCGCCCTGGAACATGGGGTGGCCCGACAGCTTGCCCAACATAGCCTCGATGGCCTTCACGGTGCCAAACGGCTTGCTGCAGCGCACACAGGCCCACGGCTTGGCTTCGTTGAGCACACGCAATTGCGCACGCTCGGGCGCCAGCAGCAGGCGCGGCTGCAGGGTGATGGCGTTCTCTGGGCAAGTGGTGGCGCACAGGCCACACTGCACGCAGTTCTTTTCGATGAAGCGCAGCTGCGGCAGCTGCGGGTTGTCCTGCAGCGCACTCGCCGGGCAGGCGCTCACGCAGCTCAGGCACAGGGTGCAGCGGTCTTTGTTGACCTCAATAGTGCCCAGGGGCGACCCCACTGCGGGCAAGACAATGGCCTGGGGCCGCTCGGCCACGGGCATCGGGGCCTGCTCGATGAGGTGGTCGAGCGCCATCTCCAGCGTGCTGCGTTTTTCCTGCGCCACGGCAAAGCGTGCGGCCACGGTCGGGGTCTTCTGACGGGTCTGGCCCAGGGCCTGCAAGGCGGCATCCAGCTCGGTGGGGTGCGCAGCGCGCAGCAGTTGCACATGCGTGCCGGTGTAGCCCAGGCCCCGCAAGATGGCTTGCGCCACATCCATCTGCGCCTGCAGGCCGTCGAGGTACTGCGGCGCCTCTTCGTGCGTCGCCAGCACCACCACCGTCGAGGCACCGTAGGCAATGGCGCTCAGCCACAAGTCCACCCCGGTGCTGGCCGTGTGCCACAGCGCCACCGGGATCACGTTGGCAGGCACGCCCTGCGCCAGTTTGAGCTGCGCGGCGCGGCCCAGCTCTTCCACCAGTGCCTGGCCGCGCTCCTGGCTGTGCAGCAGCAGCACGGCGTCCTTGCCGCCTGCTGCGGTGTAGGTGGACAACAGGGTCTTGAGCCTGGTGCCCTGCTCTGTCGCGCTGGGGTAGGCATAGGTCAGCGCACCCGTGGGGCACACGGTGGTGCAAGCGCCGCAGCCCACGCACAGGTTGGGGTTCACCTTGATTTGCTGGCGGCTCTTGTCGCTGCTCACGGCCTCGGCCGAGCAGATGTCCACGCAGGCGTTGCAGCCCACGGTTTCGTTGCGGCTGTGGGCGCAGAGTTTTTGCTTGTAGACAAAAAACTTGGGCTTCTCGAACTCGCCCACCAGCTCGCGCAGCTTCAGCAGCGTAGCCAGGTCGCGCCCATCCCATCGCAGGTAACCCTGCGGCAGCGCGTGCTGCAAGAAGGTGGGCGTGGCGGTGGGTGAGCGCAGGTCCAGCACCAGGTCAAAGCGCTCGGTCTGCGCGGCAGCATCGCGCGTAAAGTCGATGGCACCGGCCACCTGGCACACCTTCACGCAGGCGCGGTGCGACTGGCAGACGGCCAGATCAATCTGGTAGTCGAGGCCAATGGCGTTCTCGGGGCAGGCCGCCACACAGGCGTTGCAGCGCGTGCACAAATCCAGGTCGATGGGGTTGTCCGCCGCCCATTGCAGATCGAACGCGCCCAGCCACCCCGCAAGGCCCGTGATGCGCCCGCCCAGCACCGGAAAGCGCCGCGCCTGCGCGCCCCCCGCGTTGCCTGGGCCCTGGGTGAACAGCGTCACGTCCAGCACATCCGACACCAGGGCCGCGGCCTGCTCGGCCTGGTCGATCGGGCCGATGATGAGCAAGCGGCCGGTGCTCTTGTAGGTGACCGTGGGCACGGGCGGCGGATCGGGCAACCGGGCGGCCGCCAGCAGCGCGGCGATCTTGGGGCTGGCCTTGGCGGCATCGCGGCTCCAGCCACCGGTTTCGCGGATGTTCACAAACCGGATAGGCGACACCGCGCCTTCGGTCTGCTGGCCCAGGTCACCAAAAAGGCGCTGCTCCTGGGTGCAGGCCACCACCACGTCGTCGCCCGACTGGATGGCCTTTTGGAACGCCCCCGCGTCGCGCCGACACAGGGTGGAGTGAAGGGTCAGGTCTTCATGCAGTGCCTCGCCCAACGCTTTGGCGTTGAGGGGCATCGTCTGGTTGCAGTCGCAGATGAGCGTCGTGGTCATTGTCGGTATGGCTGGCTGGCGTGACCACCGCGTCCTGGGCAGAGCGTGGGTGCACCTCAGGCTCGCTAGAGGGAACGCTAGGAACAGCGTTGCATACCCGGGACTGTGCCACGTCTGCGGGGCTTTGCGCCTCCGCATCATCCCGAGGCTGACTGGCCGGCGGGGATATTGGTGCCTCGGGGGCCGCATCCGGCACCAAATCGCCCTGCAGACTCTGCGCAGCTAACGTGGCTTTTTTCTCTTGGTCAAAAAAGCCCAGCGCATGCGCGCTGGCCATCTTTCGCAGCATGCCTGCGGGCAGCGGGTCGGGCTGGGTGTAGTCGCCGATGTAGATGTCCAAACCATCCATCACATTGAAGTGCGGATCGGCAAACAGCTTTTTCATGGCCAGGTTGCGCACCTCGGGCGAGACGGCACGGGCCACGAACGGTTTGAAGTCGGACGCGGGCGTGAGGGCCTCAGCGTCAGCCAGCGTGGGCGGCGGTGGCACCTCGGCGACGGGGGATGCAGGTGTGGCTGGCGCTGCCACAGCGGCCGCCGCCGCTGGCGCTGGGGTTGCCACCTGGGGGGCGGGCGGGGGCGGGTCTTGCACGGGATTGCCCGCCAGCACGTCCTGCTTGCGGCGCGACCAGCGGCTGAGGAATCCGTCAGCCATGGCCACCCCCTCCTCCCCCGCCACGGAGCTTCTCGGTGGACACCGAGGCCGGGTTGCCAAAGCGGTCTTGCAACGTGCGAAAGCTCTCTGGACGCTTGCGGCGCTTGGGCTCGGGCTGGTAGTGCTCGTCAACAAAGGCGCGCAGCGCCTCCACCACTTCGGGCGCAGCAGGCACCTGCTCCACGGATTCCTGCGCGTCCAGCCAGCGGCCCGCGTCGTGGTAGCTCAGGCTCACCGCCACGGGACGGGCCAGCGGGACCTCGCCCGTGCCGGTGTCGTCATCGCGGCGCCACATCACAAACCAGCAGGGGGCTGGCGAAGTGAGGTTCAGGTGGTAGCCCTCGGCATCGTCGCGGAACAGCTCCACGCGAAAGCCGGGGAACAGCCAGCGCTGCTCTCGCTCGTCTTGGATCAGCAGGCGAGGTTCGGAGCCAAAGGCGGGCTCGTGGATCACCACCTCGGCCAGCGACCACCGCCAGGGCTGCCAGCGGTTGTCGATGTGCTCACACCGCATGATCACGGCAACGTCGGTGTAGGGGCGCTCAGTCATGGGCGCAGACTTTACCCCGGCGCAGCCCCCTCAGACAGCAATGCCCGCAAAGCCCCGCAACCCGCGTGCGGATACACGGCGCGTCAGACGATTTCGCTGCCGGTGCCCTGCAACACATCCACCGCCACCGCGCAGTACTTGAACTCCGGGATCTTTCCAAAGGGGTCCAGCGCAGCATTGGTGAGCAGATTGGCTGCCGCCTCCACATACGCAAACGGCATGAACACCGTGCCGCGCGGCGTGCCGTCGTCGCGGCGCACGCGCACCTGCAGCATGCCCCGCCGTGAACGGATGCCCACCAGCGCGCCGGGCGCCACGCCCAGCCGGGCGAGTTCATCGCCATGCAGCGATGCGGTGGCCATGGGCTCGATGGCGTCCAGCACGGTGCTGCGCCGCGTCATGCTGCCGGTGTGCCAGTGCTCCAGCTGGCGGCCAGTGATGAGCACCAGCGGGTAGTCAGCGTCGGGCTTCTCGGCGGCCGGGATCACGCTGGCGGGTACCAGTTGCAGGCGGCCCGTGGGCGTCGGGAAGTTCTCGATGAAGACGATGGGCTGGCCGGGGTCGTCGGCCGTGAGGCACGGGTAGGTCACGCTGGAGTCGCGCTCCAGCCGGTCCCAGGTGATGCCCTCAATGCTGGCGTGCATGGCCTGGCGCATTTCTTCGTACACGGCGGCCACGCCCGATTCCTCGCCCGCATAGTTCCAGTCCAGGCCCATGCGCCGGGCGATCTGCTGAATGATCCACAAATCCGGCCGTGCATCACCCGGCGGGTTCAAGGCACGGCGGCCCATCTGCACCATGCGGTCGGTGTTGCTGGCGGTGCCGGTCTTCTCGGGCCAGGCGCTGGCGGGCAGCACCACGTCGGCCAGCCAGGCGGTCTCGGTCAAAAAGATGTCCTGCACCACCAGGTGCTGCAGGCTGGCCAGCGCGTGGCGCGCGTGGTTCAGGTCGGGGTCGCTCATGGCGGGGTTCTCGCCCATGATGTACATGCCGCGCACCTTGTGCGGGTCGGTGTCAGGCGCCAGGGCCTTGTGCATGATCTCGACGACCGTGTAGCCCGGCGCTTCATCGAGCTGGGTGCCCCAGAAGTCTTCAAACCACGCATGTGCCCCGGCGTTATCCACACGCTGGTAGTTAGGGAACATCATGGGGATCAGGCCCGCATCGCTCGCGCCCTGCACATTGTTCTGGCCGCGCAGCGGGTGCAGGCCCGAGCCGGGCTTGCCGATCTGGCCGGTGACGGCGCACAGCGCGATCAGGCAGCGCGCGTTGTCGGTGCCGTGCACATGCTGGCTCACGCCCATGCCCCAGAGGATCATGGAGGACTTGGCGGTGGCAAACGCCCGCGCCACCTCGCGCAGCGCCTCGGCCGGGATGCCGCACACCGGCGCCATGGCCTCGGGGCTGCAGCCCATCACGTTGGCCTTGAGGGCCTCGAAGTTGTTGGCGCGATCCTTGATGAAGGCTTCATCCACCAGCCCCTCGTCGATCACCGTATGGATCAGCGCGTTGAGCATGGCCACGTCGGTGTCGGCCTTGAACTGCAGGGTGCGCCAGGCGTGGCGGCCGATGTCGGTCACGCGCGGGTCGGCCAGCACGATCTTCGCGCCGCGCTTGGCAGCGTTCTTCATCCAGGTCGCCGCCACCGGGTGGTTGGCCGTGGGGTTGGATCCGATCACGAAGATCAGCTCGGCATGCTCCACGTCGTGCACCGGGTTGCTCACCGCGCCGGAGCCCACGCCTTCGAGCAGCGCGGCCACGCTGGACGCATGGCACAGCCGCGTGCAGTGGTCCACGTTGTTGCTGCCAAAGCCGGTGCGCACCAGCTTCTGGAACAGGTAGGCCTCCTCGTTGCTGCCCTTGGCCGAGCCGAAGCCCGCCAGCGCCTTGGGGCCGTGGGTGTCGCGCAGGCTTTTGAGCTGCACTGCGGCGAGATCCAGCGCCTCGTCCCAGGTCGCCTCGCGGAAGGTGCTGCGCCAGTCGGCGCCGTAGGGGCGTACCTCCTTGGGCACACCGGGCTTGCGGATCAGCGGCACCGTGAGGCGGTCGGGATGGTGGGCGTAGTCAAAGCCGAAGCGCCCTTTCACGCACAGGCGGCCGTGGTTGGCGGGGCCGTCGCGGCCTTCCACGCTGATGATCTTTTCATCGCGCACGTTGTAGGTGATGAGGCAGCCCACGCCGCAAAACGGGCAGACCGAATCCACCTTGCGGTCCACCTTTTGCGAGCCGATGTGCGTTTTGGGGCTGAGCGCGCCCGTGGGGCAGGCCTGCACGCATTCGCCGCAAGCCACGCAGGTGCTGGCCGCCATGGGGTCGTCGAGGTCAAACACGATCTTGCTGTCTGCCCCGCGCAGCGCGTAGCCGATCACGTCGTTCACCTGTTCCTCGCGGCAGGCGCGCACGCAGCGGTTGCACTGGATGCAGGCGTCCAGATTCACCGCCATCGCGGGGTGACTGAGATCGGGCGCAGGCTGCTCGCGGCGCAGGGCTTGGAGGGCCGGACGCACGGCCACACCCAAGCGATCCGCCCACTGGCTCAGCTCGCCGTGTTGGCCCACCGTTTCAGCATTTTTTGAATCAAATTGGCCTGTAGCGCTTGATACATAAGCGCCACCAGCTATCAATTCAGGAGTATCTGATTTGCCATCGTTCCACCGGTAGCCCACGTCCGGCATGTCCGACAGCAGCATCTCCAGCACCATCTGCTGGCTCTTGCGTGCACGCGGGCTGGCCGCCTGCACCTTCATGCCTTCAGTCGGCGCGCGGCAGCAGCTGGGGGCCAGCGTGCGCTCGCCCGCAATCTCGACCACGCAGGCGCGGCAGTTGCCGTCGGGGCGAAGGCCGTCGGTGTAGCAAAGGTGCGGAATCTCCACCCCGTGGCGTTGCGCGGCTTTCAGGATGGTTTCGCCAGGGTGGGCGGTGACGGGCTGGCCGTCCAGCTCGAAGGCCACGCCGCAGGTTGGTTGCAACGCGCTCATGGCTGGGCTCCCTTCGGCAGTTGCTCGGCCAGCGGGCTGTTGCGCGGCTTGGGCAGGTCGCCCGGCCAGGGCCCCTCGCCCACTTCGTGCGCAAAGTATTTGTGGATACAGCGGATGGGGTTGGGCGCAGCCTGGCCCAGGCCGCAGATGGAAGCGTCGGCCATTACCTGTGCCAGGTCGTCGAGCAGTTCTTCATCCCACTTCGGCGCTTGCATCAGCGTGGCCGCCTTGGCCGTGCCGACGCGGCAAGGCGTGCACTGGCCGCAGCTTTCGTGCTCAAAAAAGCGCATCACGTTCAGCGCCGCGTCGCGCGCGCGGTCGTGCTGGCTGAGCACGATGACGGCGGCCGAGCCGATAAAGCAGCCGTAGGGCTGCAACGTGTCGAAGTCCAGGGGAATCTGGTTCAGGCTGGCGGGCAGGATGCCGCCTGAGGCGCCGCCCGGCAGGTACGCATAGAGCTGGTGGCCGTCCAACATGCCGCCGCAGTATTCGTCGATGAGTTCCTGCACCGTGATGCCCGCAGGCGCGAGCTTGACGCCAGGGTGCTTCACCCGGCCGCTCACGCTGAAACTGCGCAGTCCCTTGCGGCCGTTGCGGCCAAAGCTGGCAAACCACTGCGGCCCGCGCTCCACGATGTCGCGCACCCAGTACAGCGTCTCGAAGTTGTGCTCCAGCGTGGGCCGGCCGAACAGACCCACCTGCGCGATGTAGGGCGGGCGCATGCGGGGTTCGCCACGCTTGCCTTCGATGCTCTCGATCATGGCCGACTCTTCGCCGCAGATGTAGGCGCCCGCACCCCGGCGCAGCTCGATGTGCGGCAGGGGGCATGGGGGCTGGGCATGCAGGTCGTCCAGCGCCTTTTGCAGCAGCGCTCGGCAGCCGTGGTATTCGTCGCGCAGGTAGATGTAGATAGCCTCGGTGCCCACCACCTGGGCGGCGATGAGCACGCCTTCCAGAAAGCGGTGCGGGTCGCGTTCCAGATACGTGCGATCTTTGAACGTGCCGGGCTCGCCTTCGTCGATATTGACGGCCATCAGGCGTGGCGCGGGTTGGTCCCGAACAATGCGCCACTTGCGTCCCGCCGGAAAGCCCGCGCCCCCCAGGCCGCGCAGGCCCGAATCCTCCATGGCCGCAAGCACGGCCTCGGCATCCCGCTCGCCGTTGACCAGCGCGGCGGCCAGCTGGTAGCCACCGTGGGCGCGATAGGTGGCGAGGTCGGTGTGGGCAGGACTGACGGAGTCCGGCTGCGCAGGCACGCTTTGCTCGGCCAGCGCTGCAATATCAAAATTGATAGCTGCCAGCGCTGGTGGATGAAGCGCCAGAGCCCGATTTGGCTTCAAACTGACCGCTTCCAACACCGCATCCACGGTAGCGTGCGGCACCGGGCACTGGTGCACCACGGCCACCGGCGCCTGCTCGCAGCGGCCCACGCAGGGCACGGCCACCACCTGCACGTCGCCCTGCCCGGCCGCAAGCAGGCGCTCGGGCAGCGTGGCCAACAGTTCGCGCGCGCCCGCCATGCTGCAGCTCAGGCTGTCGCACACCCGCAGCACCAGACGGGGCGCCTGGGCATCCTCGCCGCGCACGATCTCAAAGTGGTGGTAGAAGCTGGCCACCTCATACACCTCGGCCATGGGCAGGTTCATCTGCTTGGCCAGCGCCACCAGGTGCCGGTCGTGCAGCACGCCGAAGCGGTCGTTCAGGCGGTGCAGGTATTCAATGAGCAGGTCGCGCCGAAAGCCAGTGGCCGGGCGCGGGCCCAGCAGCCGCGCCACATCGGCCATGGCAGCGTCTTCAGGCTGGCGGCCCTTGAGGCGGCTTTTGCGGCGGATGCGCTCGCGCATGTCGTCCGGTGTGCCCAGGGGCACGGCGGCGGTTGGCGGGGTGGTTTTCATCGGGCCGTCATACAGGAAGAGATCAAGCGCAGGCAGTGTGGCCGTTGCCCGCTATGGCGTCAATGCCGCAGTCCCACCGCTCGGGACAGCCCGCGCCGCCGGGCGCGGGCCCTCTCGCATATCAAGTGTTCTTGCTGATCGAGATGGTGGGGAACTTGCTGGAGAAGTCCTTGGCCTGCTGGGCGATCTTCACCGCCACATCGCGCGCCACCTTCTTGTAAATCTGGGCGACCTCGCCATCGGGGTCAGCCACCACGGTGGGCTTGCCGCTGTCGGCCTGCAGGCGGATGCTCATGTTCAGCGGCAGCGCGCCCAGGTAGTCCATGCCGTACTCGGCCGCCATCTTCTTGCCGCCGTCGGCGCCAAAAATGTGTTCCACATGGCCACAGTTGCTGCACACGTGGGCGGCCATGTTCTCGACGATGCCCAGGATGGGCACACCCACCTTCTCAAACATCTTGATGCCCTTCTTGGCGTCGAGCAGGGCAATGTCTTGTGGCGTGGTGACGATCACGGCGCCGGTCATGGGCACGCGCTGGGAGAGCGTGAGCTGGATGTCGCCGGTGCCGGGCGGCATGTCGATGATGAGGTAGTCCAGGTCTTTCCAGTTGGTCTGGCGCAGCAGTTGCTCCAGCGCCTGGGTGGCCATGGGGCCGCGCCAGATCATGGCTTCGTCCTGGTCCACCAAAAAACCGATGGACATGACCTGCACGCCATAGTTTTCGAGCGGCTCCATGGTCTTGCCGTCTTCGCTTTCGGGGCGACGGTTGATGCCCAGCATCATGGGCTGGCTGGGGCCGTAGATGTCGGCGTCGAGCACGCCCACGCTGGCGCCCTCGGCGGCCAGCGCCAGCGCCAGGTTGGCGGCCGTGGTGCTCTTGCCCACGCCGCCCTTGCCCGAGGCCACGGCGATGATGTTCTTGACCTGCGGCAGCAATTGCACGCCGCGCTGCACGGCATGCGCCACCACCTTGGTGGTGATGTTGACCGACACGTTCTCCACCCCGGCCACGCCCTTGGCGGCGGCCACCAGGCTGCGGCGCAGCTCAGGCACCAGGCTCTTGGCGGGGTAACCCAGCTCCACATCAAAGGCCACGTCGCCGCCAGTGATCTGCACATTGCGCAGCGCGCGGGTGCTGACGAAATCCTGGCCGGTATGGGGGTCCAGCACGCTGGAAAGTGCGGCCAAGAGGCCCTGTTCGGTGACTGACATTCAAATAACTCCTGTGGGGCCGGTAGTCTATCCAAGCGCTGTTCCCCCGGTGTCTGAAGGACAATGCGCACGCTTTGCCTCCTGGCGCAACCGCCGCCGCCCCGAACGAAAAGGACCCCCGTGAAATTCAAGATGGCCGAGAAATCCCTGTTTGCCGTGCTGCTGCGCTCGCCGTGGTGGATCAGCTTTGTGGTGGTGGCCCTCATCACGCTGGCATCGGGCGCGCTGCTGCCCAAGGAATATTTCGTGGTCGGTGCGCTGGCCGGTTTCCCCATCTTCGTGGTGGGCTGCATGGCCGCCTGGAGGCAGCTGCGCGCACCCAATTCCGCCAAAGTGATCGAGATGCTCGGCGCTGCGGCCACCATGCCCTGGCGTGACTTTGCCAACACGCTGGCAGCCGCCTGGACGCACACAGGCTACACCGTAGAACGCATTCCTGACAACGGTGCCGCCGATTTCTGCCTGACCCGGAGCGGCAGCACCACGCTGGCCAGCGCCCGCCGCTGGAAAGCCGCCACCCATGGCGTGGAGCCGCTGCGCGAGCTGCGCGCCGCCATGGACCAGCGCGGGGCGGCCACGGGCTTGTATGTGCTGGCCCAGGGCAGCCTCAGCGACAACGCCCGGCTGTATGCGCGCGACCACGGCATCACCCTCGTGCAGGACGACACCCTGGCCGCCCTGCTGCTTGCCAAGCCCTGAGGCTGAGACCGCTGACGCAGCGCCGGCAAAAGCGGCCCCGCAGCGCCTAAAATCGCGGGTTCCGCCCGAGAAAGTCGCTTTCATGCCGTCTGCACGCAAACTTTTTGTCACCACCGCCCTGCCCTACGCCAATGGCAACTTCCACATCGGCCACATCATGGAATACATCCAGGCCGACATCTGGGTGCGCACGCAGCGGCTGCTGGGCAACGCGGTGAATTTTGTCGGTGCCGACGACACGCACGGCGCGCCCATCATGATCGCCGCCGAAAAAGCCGGCAAAACGCCCCAGCAGTTCGTGGCCGACATCGCCGCCGGGCGCCAGCAGTACCTCGATGGTTTTCACATCAAATTCGACAACTGGCACAGCACCGACGCGCCAGAAAACCACCAGCTGGCGCAAGACATCTACCGCGACCTCAAGGCCAACGGCCTGATCGAGACGCGCACCATCGAGCAGTTCTTCGACCCCGAGAAGGCCATGTTCCTGCCGGATCGCTTCATCAAAGGCGAATGCCCAAAGTGCCATGCCAAGGACCAGTACGGCGACAACTGCGAGGTCTGCGGCGCCGTGTATGCGCCCACCGACCTCATCAACCCGTACTCGGCGCTGTCGGGCGCCAAGCCGGTGCTCAAAAGCTCCGAGCATTTCTTCTTCAAGCTGTCGGACCCGCGCTGCGTGGCATTTTTGGAAGACTGGACGCAAAACGGCCGCCTGCAGCCCGAGGTGGCCAACAAGGTGCGCGAGTGGTTCAGCGTGCGCACCAACCCCGACGGCACAACCAGCGAAGGCCTGGGCGACTGGGACATCTCGCGCGATGCGCCCTACTTCGGCATCGAAATTCCTGATGCGCCAGGCAAATACTTTTATGTGTGGCTCGACGCGCCCATCGGCTACCTGGCCTCGCTGAAGAACCTGCTCGAAAAGCGCGGCGAAGATTACGACGCCTACATGGCCGACCCGGCGCTGGAGCAGTACCACTTCATCGGCAAGGACATCGTCACCTTCCACACCCTGTTCTGGCCGGCCACGCTGAAATTCAGCGGCCGCAAGGTGCCCGACTCGGTGTTCGTGCACGGCTTTTTGACGGTGAACAACGGCGAGAAGATGAGCAAGAGCCGGGGCACGGGCCTGGACCCGCTCAAGTACCTGGGCCTGGGCATGAACGCCGAGTGGCTGCGCTACTACCTGGCTACCAAGCTGAGCAGCCGTAACGAGGACATCGACTTCAACGCCGACGACTTCATGGCCCGCGTCAACAGCGACCTGATCGGCAAGTACATCAACATAGCCTCGCGCGCGGCCGGCTTTATCGCCAAGCGCTTTGGCGGCCAGCTCGGCGAGGTGTCGGCCGACGGCGACGCGTTGCTGGACCACCTGCGCACCGTGGCGCCGTCCATCATCGAGCTGCTGGCCGAACGCGAATACGGCAAGGCCCTGCGCGAAACCATGCTGCTGACCGACCGCGTGAACGCCTACGTGGACCAGAACAAGCCCTGGGAGCTGGCCAAGCAGGACGGCATGGAAGGCCGCCTGCAAGACGTGTGCACCACCTGCATCGAGGCCTTTCGCCTGCTCACCATCCTGCTCAAGCCGGTGCTGCCAGCGCTGGCCGCGCAGGTCGAAGCGTTTTTGAAAGTGCAGCCATTCACCTTTGCCGACGCCGCCACCATGCTCGGCAAGGGCCATGTGATCGGCGAATACAAGCACCTGATGCAGCGCGTGGATGCCAAACAGCTTGAAGCATTGTTTGAGGCCCCAGCGCAGGCAGCACCTGCGCAAGCAGCTACAGAAAGCGTAGCACCCGGCGGCGAGGAACTGGCCCCCACCATCACCATCGACGACTTCACCAAGATCGACCTGCGCATCGCGCTGATCGTCAACTGCGAGGCCGTGGAGGGCTCGACCAAGCTGCTGCGCCTGACGCTGGATGTGGGCGAGGGCACGGACACGCAGGGGAATCCCATCACCCGCAACGTGTTCAGCGGCATCGCCAGCGCCTACCAGCCCGCCGACCTGATCGGCAAGCACACCGTGATGGTGGCCAACCTGGCGCCGCGCAAGATGAAGTTTGGCGTGAGCGAAGGCATGGTGTTGGCCGCCAGCCATGGCGACGAGAAGGCCAACCCCGGCATCTACGTGCTCAACCCCTGGCCGGGCGCCACACCCGGCATGCGCGTACGCTGAACGGTGCCGTGCGTGCGCCCCCACGCAAAGGCCCTTCGGGGCCTTTTTTGTTGGCCGGCGCAGACGTCGACAACCCGCCCGATCACTCTGCCGTATAGCGCCCCGGCCGGTGGCTGATCCACAAGAAGCCGCTCATCACCAGCACAGCCAGCACCGAATACGCCACGCGCTCCACCGGCACGATGAACAGCGCCAGCAGCACCACGGTGCCGTCGATCATCATTTGCACCTTGCCGGCACGCATGCCGTAGCGGCTTTGCAGGTACAGCGAAACCACCGTGGCCCCGCCCAGGCTAGAGCGGTGCCGCGCCAGGAACAGGCAGCCCGTGCCCAGCAGCAACCCGCCGAGCAGCGAAGCGAACAGCGGGTTCAGGTAGTCCACATGCATCACATGCGGGAACAGCTCGGTCAGCACCGACAGCAGGGCCACGCAGACAAAAGTCTTGATCGTGAACTCGCGCCCCATGCGCGTCCAGGCGAACCAGTAAAAGGGCAGGTTCACCACAAAAAACAGTTTGCCGAACGAGATGCCCGTCACGTAATGCAGCAAAAACGCCACGCCCGCCGTGCCGCCCACCAGCAGGCCGGCCTGGTTGAACAGCATGAGCGCCATGGCGACAAACAGCGTGCCGGCAAACAGTGCCTGCACATCTTCAAACGTTCCGTGGCGCAGGGAGGATGGCGGTGCTGAGGCGTCAGGCATGGGTGGATTCATGGAATGGAGGCAAGCAAGCAACGCGCCAGACGGCGTGGCGGCTGACCGCCGCGCCCACGGCGCCCGCTGCACGATTTTCAATCATATCGGCCTGCAGCGCCTATCTATAAAGCGCCATAAGCTATTAAATAAATAGCAACAGAATGAACAGCAGCTAACCGGGATGCGGTCGCCACGGTTGCGTATGCTCACTGGCTCACTACACTGGAGCCACAGGCCCCGGCCCTCGCTTTTTAGCTGCACCCACTTCATCCATGCGTTTCTCGTTTGCCTTTCACCCCCGTCTGCTGGACGCGCTGCGCGGCTACAGCCGCAGCCGCTGGCTAGCCGATGTGGGCGCGGGCGTCACGGTGGGCATCGTCGCGCTGCCGCTGGCCATGGCCTTTGCCATCGCCAGCGGCCTCAAGCCCGAAGCCGGGCTGTGGACGGCCATCATTGGCGGCTTCCTGATCGCTCTGCTGGGCGGCACCAACGTGCAGATCGGCGGGCCTGCGGGGGCCTTCATCGTCATCGTGTACGGCATCGTCGAACGCTATGGCGTGGCCAACCTGCTGATCTCCACGGCCTGCGCGGGGGTGCTGCTGTTTGTGCTGGGGATGTTCAAGCTCGGCAACCTGGTGCGCTTTGTGCCAGTGAGCATCGTCATCGGTTTCACCAACGGCATCGCGGTGCTGATCGGGCTGTCACAGCTCAAGGACTGGCTGGGGCTGGCCATCGACAAGATGCCGGGCAACTTTTTCTCGCAGGTGCACACGCTGGCCCTGCACCTTGGCAGTTACAACCCCCATGCGCTCGCGCTGGGCGCTGCCTGCCTGGGCGGGCTGTTTTTATGGCCACGGCTGTTCGTGCAGGGCTCGCCGGTGCTGCGCGTGGCCGAGGGCCACACCGTGCGCCGCTTTGCGCGCATTCCGGCGCCCGTGGTGGCGCTGGTCACGCTCACCGTGCTGGCGCGCTGGCTGGAGATGCCGGTGGAGACCATCGGCAGCAAGTTTGGCGGTATTCCGCAACAGCCGCCGGCGTTTGCGCTGCCCGATTTTTCCTGGGACACCGTGCGCCTGCTGGTCACGCCCACCGTCACCATTGCGCTCTTGGGTGCCATCGAGTCGCTGCTGTGCGCGCGCGTTGCCGACCAGGTGGCCACCGACCCGCACTACCGCAAGCACGACCCCAACCAGGAGCTGATGGCCCAGGGCGTGGCCAATTTCGTGGTGCCGTTCTTCGGCGGCATGCCGGCCACCGGCACCATTGCCCGCACCGTGACCAACCTGCGTGCGGGCGCCACCAGCCCCATTGCAGGCATCGTGCACGCGGCCACGCTGGCGGTGATCGTGCTGGTGGCCGCGCCACTGGCGCTGCACATTCCGCTGGCGGTGCTGGCCGGCATCCTGTTGCATGTCGCCTGGAACATGGGCGAATGGCATGAGTTTGCACGCCTCAGGCACTTCAGCAACCACTACCGGCTGCTGATGCTGGGCACATTCTTCCTCACCGTGGTGTTCGACCTCACGGTGGCGGTGGAAGTGGGGCTGGGGCTGGCGTGCGTGCTGTTTGTGCGGCGCATGAGCGCGCTGTTCCGCGCCGAGCGCGCGCCCACGCTCACCCCTGCCACCCCTGGCGCACCGGGGCTGGCCGTTGAAGCTGGGCCACGCCCCCGGATGGCATGGCACCTGCACGGCGCGCTGTTTTTTGGCGCGGCCGCCAAGATCGACCCCATCGTGCAGGCCGTGGAGGCCGGCCCCGAGGGCCCGGAAGTGGTGCTGAACGCGCGCGACCTGTTCGCGCTCGACACCACGGGCCTCGAAGGCCTGGAGCAGATTCTCAAGGCCGTGGGCCAGCGCGGCGGCGTGCTGTGGGTGGTGGATGCGCAGGAGCAGCCACGCTCGCTGATGGAGCGCTCGGGCTTCAGCGCCCGGATGGCCGAGCAGAACGCGGCGCAAGGCCGCAAACGCTACGAAAGCAAGAGCGAGAGCGAATAGTTCCCCCCACCGCAAGCGCCAAAGCAGTGTGACTCCAACGGCTGGGTGCGGCGCGGCTGCGAACCATGCGCGCCGTTGTCAACCTGCAGACGCCCTCAAAACGGTTTCACGATCTCAGCGCCCGCCCTTGTTCTCGGGCGCGTCCATGTCGGGGCCGATCTGCGTGCGCAGCACCGTGGCGCCGTCCGTGGTCACCACGGTGAACACCTTGGGGATGTTGGGCGGCTCGGCAAAGCGCCAGTCGTGGTGGGTTTCGCCGCTGAGCCGGTAGGGCGTGACCTTGGCCGGCTTGCCCAGGATGCGGCGCACCAGCGCCATGTCTGTGCCGGGCGTGATGCGGGCAAAGTTCTCGGGCGTGAGCACCTGGCGCACGGCCACCAGCCTGCCATCGGCACCCACGGTGATCATGTAATTGATCTGGCCGGCGGGCTGGCGGTTGTATTCGAGGGTGCGCGCGCCATCGGCGTCGTCCCAGACGGTTTCGGGGGCGCCAAAGCGGTCGCGCACGTCGGCCTCGGTGGAAACACCGGGCTGCAGTTCGCTGATGCGCTGCGCGTCGCATCCAGCAAGGGCGACCAGACTGAGGGCCGCCGCGGCAAGCGCCAGGGCACTGAAATGAAAGGGCATGGAAGGCTCCCGGTAAAATCAAGCAAGAGAGGTTATCAGTCCATGTCCATTTTCCGCCGTCCCGACTACCAGTCCGAAGCCACCCAGTTCATCGAGCAGCTCAAAGCCCAAAGGCCCGAGCTGGATGCGCAGCAGCGTGCGGGCCGCGCCCTGCTGTGGGACAAGCAGGTGGACCGCAAGATCTGGGGCGAATACCGCGATGCCCAGGTGCCGCAAAAGCCCTACGTCTATCAGACCAATGCTGATTGAGCATGAAAATGGCCTCTTGCGCTTTACCAGCAAGCGCAAGCAGCTATTGATAGCATAGCAATCCATGCACAGCGCAAGCCCTGCCGAGGCCACTGCCATCGCCCCGGGTGCCATGCCCGATGTGGTGGACCAAGTGGCGCTGGCCCGCCTGTATGGCGAGCCGCTGTTTGCGCTGCCGCAAGACCTGTACATCCCGCCCGACGCGCTTGAAGTCTTCCTCGAAGCCTTTGAAGGCCCGCTCGATCTGCTGCTGTACCTGATCCGCAAGCAGAACTTCAACATCCTCGACATCCCCATGGCCGGCCTCACGCGCCAGTATCTGGTGTACGTGGATGAGATCCGCAGCCGCAACCTGGAGCTGGCCGCCGAATACCTGCTGATGGCGGCCATGCTGATCGAGATCAAGTCACGCATGCTGCTGCCGCCCAAAAAGCAGGAAGGCAGCGAAGAAGCCGAAGACCCGCGCGCCGAGCTGGTGCGCCGCCTGCTTGAATACGAGCAGATGAAAATGGCCGCCATGCGCCTGGCGCAGCTGCCGCAGTATGGGCGCGACTTTGTGAAGGCGCAGGTGTACATCGAGCAAAGCCTGCAGCCACGCTTTCCGGATGTGCATGTGGTCGATCTGCAGCAAGCCTGGTACGACATCCTGAAGCGCGCCCGGCTCGTGCAGCACCACAAGATCACCCGCGAAGAGCTGAGCGTGCGTGAATACATGAGCATGGTGCTCAGAACCCTCAAAGGGCGCCGCTTTGTCGAGTTTGAAGAGCTGTTCGACCCCCGCCATGGCAGCACCGTGCTGGTGGTGACCTTCATCGCGCTGCTGGAGCTGGCCAAAGAGACCCTGATCGAGATCACCCAAGCCGAGGCCTTCGCCCCCATTTACGTCCGGCTGGCCTATGTACCGACATGACACCCCCCTGAGCGGCTGCGCCGCTTCCCCCCTCTCTCGCGGCGCGGGAGGGGGACGCCACCGGTGGCCTGGCAAAGCCAGTTCCACGGTGGCTCTGGCATGGAGCGGCGCCCATTTCTCAGGCCACGAAAAACCCCATGCAATCCCACGACTTTGACGTTCTCATCGTAGGCAGCGGCCTCGCAGGCCTCTCGGCCGCCCTGCACCTGGCGCCCACGCACCGCGTGGCCGTCATCACCAAACGCCAGCTGCAGGACGGCGCCAGCGCCTGGGCCCAGGGCGGCATTGCCGCCGTGCTGGCCGACGACGACAGCTTTGCCGCGCACATTGAGGACACCCTGGTGGCCGGCGCCGGCCTGTGCGACCTGGCCGCCACGCGCTTCGTGGTGGAAAACGCCCCCGAGGCCATCGCCTGGCTGCGCCAGCTGGGCGTGCCGTTTTCGCTGGAAGGCGACCAGCTGCACCTCACGCGCGAAGGCGGCCACAGCGCGCGCCGCATTGCCCATGTGACCGACGCCACCGGCGCCGCCGTGCAACGCACGCTGATCGACGTGGTGCGCGGCACGCCCGGCATCACGCTGTTCGAGCAGCACACGCTGGTGGACGTCATCACCAGCCACAAGCTCGGCCTGGCGGGCCCGCAGCAGTGCCTGGGCCTGTATGCGCTCGACGATGCCACCGACGAGGTCGTCACCTTCCACGCGCCGCAAACCATTTTGGCCACGGGCGGCGCGGGCAAGGTGTACCTGTACACCACCAACCCAGACACCGCCACCGGCGACGGCATTGCCGCGGCCTGGCGCGCCGGCTGCCGCGTGGGCAACATGGAGTTCATCCAGTTTCACCCCACGGGGCTGTACCACCCGCACGAAAAGTCCTTCCTCATCAGCGAGGCCGTGCGCGGCGAAGGCGGCAAATTGCTGCTGCCGCCCTCCGCCGGCGGCACGCGCTTCATGCTGGACCACGACCCGCGCGCCGAACTGGCCCCGCGCGATGTGGTCGCCCGCGCAATCGACTTCGAGATGAAAAAGCACGGGCTGGACTGCGTGCACCTGGACATCTCGCACCAGAGCCCCGCGTTTTTGCAGGAGCACTTCCCCAACATCCTGGCGCACTGCGCGTCGCTGGGCATCGACATCACCAAAGAGCCCATTCCGGTGGTGCCCACGGCCCACTTCACCTGCGGCGGCGTGCTGACCGACCTGGCCGGCCGCACCGATGTGCCCGGCCTGTTTGCCGTGGGCGAAGCCGCCTACACCGGCCTGCACGGGGCCAACCGGCTGGCCAGCAACTCGCTGCTCGAATGCATCGTGTTCGCCCGCGCCGCCGCCCACGCCATCGCCGCCGCGCCGCGCACGCCCGTGCCGGCCCTGCCGCACTGGGACGACAGCCGCGTCACCGACGCCGACGAGTCAGTGGTCATCTCGCACAACTGGGACGAGCTGCGCCGCTTCATGTGGGACTACGTGGGCATCGTGCGCACCAACAAACGACTGGAACGCGCGGCCCACCGCATCGCGCTGCTGCAGGCCGAGATACAAGAGTTCTACGCCAACTTCCACGTCACGCGCGACCTGCTGGAGCTGCGCAACCTGGTGCAGGTGGCCGACCTCATCGTGCGCAGCGCACAGCTGCGCCGCGAAAGCCGCGGCCTGCACTACAGCCGCGACTACCCCGCGCTCGCTGCGCCCGCCGCGCCCACCATCCTGGTTCCGCCCGTCGCGCAACGCTGAACACAGCCCCCCCGCTCAACCGCCCACACCGCCATGTACCGCACCCTGCTCAAATCCAAGATCCACCGCGCCACCACCACGCACTGCGAGCTGCACTACGAAGGCTCCTGCGCCATCGACGAAGACCTGCTCGATGCCGCCAACCTGGTCGAAAACGAACAGGTCCACATCTGGAACATCAACAACGGTGAGCGCTTCATCACCTACGCCATCAAGGGCCAGCGCGGCAGCGGCATGATCTCGGTCAACGGCTCGGCCGCCCGCCGCGCCGCCGTGGGCGACCTGCTCATCATTGCGGCATTTGCCCAAGTGCCCGAAGACCAGGTGGCCACACACAAGCCCCAGCTGGTGTTTGTCGATGGCCACAACCGCCAGACCGAACTGCGCCACCATGTGCCCACCCAGGCTCTGTAACGCCCGCTTTATCACCACCACCGCCGAAAGCAGACCATGCCCCACCTGATCGTCGAATACTCGCAAAACCTTGCTGGCTTCCCCGAGGCGCAAGCCCTGACCGAGCTGAACCAGGCAGTCACCAGTAGCCCCGAAGTGCTGGACGAGGCCGACCTCAAAAGCCGCTTCGTGCTGGTGGACAGCTTTGAAGTGGGCACCGCCCCCGCCAACCGCGCCTTTGTGCACGCCCAGCTGCGCCTGCTGTCGGGCCGCACGCCCGAGGCCAAGAAAGACCTGTCCGAGCGCATCGCCGAGGTGCTGCGCCGCCTCTCGCCCAAGCCGGCCGGCGTGATGGTGCAGCTGAGCGTGGAAATCGTCGATATGGACCGCGGCTCTTACGTCAAAGAGCGGCTGTAAGCCATCGCCGCCAATTTTTAATAAAACAGGGCTGTAGCGCTTATCCAGCAAGCGCCAGCAGCTCCTTTTTTTATAGTGACACCGCTCAGCGCCAGTCGTCCGCGCTGCCCCACCTGCCTGCGCCCGCACAGCGCCTGCATCTGCCGCTGGGCCACCCCGGTGGCGCACCGCACCGAGGTGCTGATCCTGCAGCACCCGCTGGAGCTGCACGAGGCCAAGGGCACGGCCCGGCTGCTGCACCTGAGCCTGCCGCACAGCCGCATGGTGACGGGCGAACAGTTGGACCCCAGCGCGCTGCAGCCGCTGCTGACAGCGCCATTTGCAGCAACGGACGCAGCCCACACCCCGCGCCACGCACTGCTGCTCTACCCCGAGGCCCCGCAAGACGCCGCCCTGGGCATTGCCACCCCGCCGCCGCTGGACCCGGCCTGGCTGCCAACGCCAGAGCGCCTGCGCCTGGTGGTGCTCGACGGCACCTGGCGCAAAAGCCGCAAGATGCTGCACCTGAACCCGTTGCTGCAGCAGCTGCCGCGCCTGCCGCTGCGCGCACTGCCGGCCTCGCGCTACCGCATCCGCTCGGCGCGCCAGCCGCACCAGCTCTCTACCCTGGAGGCCACCTGCGCGGCACTGGCGCAACTGGAAGCCGACCCGGACCGGTTCGAGCCCCTGCTCCGCGCCTTCGACGGGTTTGTGGCGCAACAAGCGGCCTGGCAGGGCCGGTAAGGGCGGCAATGCCATCGCAATGGCGAGCCGCTGGATCAGCAAATTACTATCAAAAACATAGCTTCTAGCGCTTTACCAATAAGGGCCAGAGCCAAAAAATACTCAAAACATCACGGCACCAATTCAGCCGCCAACCAGCCGCGCAGGCTGTTAACAAACGCCCAGGCCTGCACACGCGGCACATCCTCTACGCGCACCACAGCCTCGGTCAGGCGCCCCTCGCGCAGGGCCACTGCGCGGCCCACGCCGGGCAGCAGGCCGCAGGCCAGTGGCGGCGTGACCCAGCGGCCGTCCAGCAGCATGGCGATGTTGCCAAACGTGCATTCGGTGATCTCGCCGGCTTCGTTGTAAAGCACGGTGTCGAACACACCGGGCGTGGTGGGCGCAAACGCTGCGTAGTGCGCGCGGCGCGTGGTCTTGTAGCGCACGAATTCGCCATGGGCTTCATCCAGCGGGCGGTGGGCCAGTTGCAGGCGCACCGGCTCGGGCGTGGGCTGCAGGGCAAAGGCTTCGGCGCGGGGCTGGCCGCGCCCGTCCAGCAGCAGGCGCACGCGCCATGCGCCAGCGGGGTGGCTGGCGGCCAGCGCCTGCAGGCAGTGCTGCACGGCCGCAGCGTCGAACGGCACGTTGAAATGCGCGGCCGTGCCTTGCAGCCGCGCCAGATGTTCAGCCAGATGGCGGAACTGGCCCGCTTGCAGCGCCAGGGTTTCGAGCAGATCGAAGGGCTGGCTGGCGCGCAGGGCAAAAGCGCGCTTGTGGCGCCATTCGTTCCATTCGGCACCGGCCTGGGCGCCCGAGGTGATGCCGCTGCCAATGCCGCAGCGTGCCTGGCCATCGCGCAGCACCACGGTGCGAATCGGCACGTTGAAGGTGGCGCGGATGCCCCCCGCGCCATCCGGCCGCACCACGCCGATGGCGCCGCAATAGATGCCGCGCGGGCCTGGCTCCAGCGCGTGGATGGCCTGCATGGCACGCACCTTGGGCGCGCCGGTGATCGAGCCGCAGGGAAACAGCGCGCCAAACACGTCGCCAAGCCGGGTGCCGGGCCGGGTGCGCGCCTGCACATCGGACGTCATCTGCCACACGGCCGGCAGCGCTTCGGTATGAAAAAGCCGGGGCACCTGCACGCTGAAGGGCTCGGCAATGCGCGAGAGGTCGTTGCGCAGCAGGTCCACGATCATCACGTTTTCGGCGCGCTCCTTGGGCGAGGCACGCAGGGCGGCGGCATGGGCGGCATCCTGCTGGGGCGTGGCGCCGCGCGGCGCCGTGCCCTTCATGGGCCGGGTGAGGATATGGCCGGCCGCGCCGCCGCCCGGCCCGCTGTGCCAGTCGAAAAACAGCTCGGGCGAGACGCTGAGCACCTGCTCGTCGCCCATGTCGAAGCAGGCCGCATAACCGCCCGGCTGCGCGCGCTGCAGGGCCGCAAACAGGGCGTGGGCGGGTTGCGCCCCGCCGCCCTGCACGCTGGCCACCGTCTGCGCCGTGTAATTGACCTGGTAATACTCGCCCCGGGCGATGGCCTGGTGGATGGCGGCCAGGGCCGCATCAAACTGCGCGCGCCCCTGCACGGTGTGCCAGTGCAATGTGGGCGCATCCTGGGGCGGCAGCTCGGCAGCGGGCCAGGGCAGCGCCGCGTCGTGGATGGCAAACCAGGCCAGCGGGCCATCGGCGGGGTGGGTCTGCACGGCGGCGTCGAAGGCCGGCGCGGCCTCGTAGCACAGCGCGCCGATGCACCAGGCGCCGCCCTCGGCGGCGGCCTGCACGGCGGCCAGCACCGCGCGCACCTGGGCCGGCTCGCGCGCCACCAGCACGGCGCGCGGCGTGCCAAAGGCATGGCGCAGGTGCGGCGCACCGGGGTCGTTCGGGTTGGCAAAATCAATCAGTGCGGTTGGAACCAAATGGGCCTCCAGGGCTTGCAGAATCTGCGCGAGCAGCTATGAAAAAAGGATTGACGGCAGCCGCCGCAAGCGCGGCACCGTAGCCCAATGCCCCGGCTGCAAGGCATTGCCAGCCAGCCAAAAGACGGGCGTCTGACCGGCGCCGGGCACTAGCGAAGATAATCCCCCACCCCGCTCGTCGCTCCAACCCGCACGCAATGACCTACTCCGTCAAGGAAATTTTCTACACCCTGCAAGGCGAAGGCGGCCAGGCGGGCAGCCCGGCCGTGTTCTGCCGTTTTGCAGGCTGCAACCTCTGGAGCGGCCGCGAACAAGACCGCGCCAACGCCATCTGCCGCTTTTGCGATACCGACTTTGTGGGCACCGACGGCACCCTGGGCGGCAAGTTTGCCGACGCCGATGCCCTGGCGCACCAGATTGCCGCCCTGTGGCCTGCGGGCGACGCACACCACCGGCTGGTGGTGCTGACGGGCGGCGAGCCGCTGCTGCAAGTGGATGCCGCGCTGATCGCGGCCCTGCATGCGCAGGGCTTTCGCATCGCCGTCGAGACCAATGGCACCGTGGCGGCCCCGCAAGGCATCGACTGGCTGTGCGTGAGCCCCAAGGCCGGCGCCGGCTGGGTGCAGCGCCAGGGGCAGGAGTTGAAAGTGGTGTGGCCGCAGCCGGGGCTGGACCTGGATGTGCTGGAGGCCACCGGCCAGTTCCAGCACCGCTTTCTGCAGCCCATGGACGGGCCCGACCAGGCCCGCCACATCGCCCTGTGCATCGATCTGTGCCTGCAGCGCCCCGCGTGGCGCCTGAGCCTGCAGACCCACAAGCTCACCGGCATCCGATAAGCCCACCGATAAGCCCCGTTCCTGTTTGTTCGTCCACCATGCAATTCACCGTCAGCCAGCGTTTTTTCTTTGATGCCGCCCACACGCTGCAACGCGAGATCGAGGCTGAAGGCAGCCGCCGCGTGCACGGCCACACCTACCACGCCGAGGTGTGGGTGCAGGGCCCGCGCAATCCCGCCAACGGCATGGTGATCGACCTGGGTTTTCTGCGCCAGCACCTCGCCGTGGTGCGCGAGCAGCTCGACCACCACCTGCTCGATGAAGTGCCGGGGCTGGGCGCGCCCACGCTGGAGAACCTGTGCGCCTTCATCGCCCAGCAACTGTCGGGCATGCAACCGCCGCCAAGCCGCGTGCGGGTGTGGCGCGAAGCGCTGGGGGACGGCTGCACCCTCGACCTGGCGCCGCCCCGGGCCTGAACCGTCGTCCCCGCCTGACCCCGCTCAGGCCGCGCCGATGTTCGGCACCAGGCCGGCCACCGGCTGGCCGTTTTTCAGCGCGGCGGTGAAGGCCAGCATGCGGTCGATGGGCAGGCGCGCGCGCGGGATCAGGGCCGGGTCGACGTGGATGGCATTGCAGCCCGTCTCCAGCACCTGCGCCACGCCGGCCAGGCCGTTCATGGCCATCCAGGGGCAGTGGGCGCAGCTTTTGCAGGTGGCGCTGTTGCCGGCGGTGGGCGCCTCAATGAACACCTTGCCGGGGTTCAGGGTGCGCAGCTTGTGCATCATGCCGTTGTCGGTGGCCACGATGAACTCGCGTGCGTCCATGCTGCGCGCGGCGTTCAGGATGCCCGATGTGGAGCCCACGGCGTCGGCCAGGGCGATCACGTCGGCGGGGCTTTCGGGGTGCACCAGCACCTTGGCCAGGGGGTGCTCTTTTTTGAGCAGCTCCAGCTCCAGCGCCTTGAACTCGTCGTGCACGATGCAGGCGCCGTTCCACATCACCATGTCGGCGCCGGTTTCGCGGCGGATGTAGTCGCCCAGATGCCGGTCGGGCGCCCACAGGATCTTCTGGCCCTGGTCTTTGAGGGCGCGCACGATGTCGAGCGCGCAGCTCGATGTGACCAGCCAGTCGGCGCGGGCTTTGACGGCGGCGCTGGTGTTGGCATACACCACCACGGTGCGGTCGGGGTGGGCGTCGCAAAACGCGCTGAATTCTTCGATGGGGCAGCCCAAATCGAGCGAGCAGGTGGCGTCCAGGTCGGGCATGAGCACGGTTTTCTCGGGCGAGAGGATCTTGGCCGTCTCGCCCATGAAGCGCACGCCGCTCACCACCAGCGTCTGCGCGGCGTGGTCACGGCCAAAGCGGGCCATCTCCAGCGAGTCGCTGACGATGCCGCCGGTTTCTTCGGCCAGATCCTGCAAGTCGGGGTGCACGTAATAGTGCGACACCATGACCGCGTTCTTCTCTTTCAGCAGGCGGCGGATCTTGTCCTTGAGCTGCGCGCGCTCGTCCTTCGACAGCTCGGCGGGCACGCGGGCCCAGGCGTGCTTGGTACTGCACACCGCGCCGTCGGTGGGCTGCTCGTAATCGACTTCTTTGAGGGTGATGGTGGTGTTCATGCCAGCTCCTGCAGGCGCATCGAGAAATCGGTGGCCTTCACGTCTTTGGTGAGGGTGCCGATGGAGATGCGGTCCACGCCGGTTTCGGCCAGCTCGCGCAGGCCCGCCAGCGTGACGCCGCCCGAGATTTCGAGGATGGCACCACCCCCCGTATGCGCTGCGTTGATGCGCACGGCCTCGCGCAGCATGGGCAGCGGCATGTTGTCGAGCAGCACCATCTTCGCTCCGGCATCCAGCGCCTCGGTCAGCTGCACCAGCGTTTCCACCTCGATCTCGATGAAGGTTGCCTGCGCCGCCACCTGCTGGGCGGCGCGCAGCACGGCGGTCACGCCGCCGGCGGCGGCAATGTGGTTCTCTTTGATGAGCACGGCGTCGTGCAGGCCGATGCGGTGGTTGGTGCCGCCGCCCACGCGCACGGCGTATTTTTGCGCCAGGCGCAGGCCGGGCAGGGTTTTGCGGGTGTCCACGATGCGCGCGCGGGTGCCGGCCACCATATCCACATAGGTGCGGGTTTTGGTGGCCACGGCGGACAGCAGCTGCAAAAAGTTGAGCGCCGTGCGCTCGGCGCTGAGCAGCGCGCGGGCGTTGCCCTCGATCTCCAGCACCACCTGGTCGGGGGCGCAGCGCTGGCCCTCGGCCACATGCCAGGTCAGCTGCACGGAAGGGTCGAGCGCGCGCAAGGCGGCCTCGGCCCAGGGGGCACCGCAGATCACGGCAGCCTCGCGCGCCAGGATGCGCCCACGGGTGCGGCGCTGGGGGTCGATCAGGCCAGCGGTCAAGTCGCCGCTGCCCACGTCTTCTTCAAGGGCCCGGGCCACATCGGCGCGGGCCAGGGCGGCCACTGCCGCGTCGCTGAAATCGTCGGTAGCATTTGTCATGGGCGCAGAGCATAGCGGCATTGGCCAGGGCAGCGCCGTTGCGCGGGCTTCACCCGCAGTCCCGGTGCGGGCACAGGGCACGCACGGCGGGCTGCCCGCGCCGATTCAGCGCGCGGGCAGCACGGTGCCCCAGCACTCACCAAAGCCGATGCGCGCCGCACCGGGCTTTTCGCACCAGCCGCGCAGCACCACCGCGTCGCCGTCTTCCAGGTACGTGCGCTGCTCGCCGCCGGGCAGCTGCAGCGGGTTCTTGCCGCCGGCGGTCAGCTCGATCAGCGCGCCCGCCTGATCCAGCGTGGGGCCCGACAGGGTGCCGCTGCCCAGCAGGTCGCCGGGTTGCAGGTTGCAGCCGTTGACGGTGTGGTGCGCGAGCATTTGCGCCACCGTCCAGTAGGCGTGACGGTAGCTGGTGCGGCAGATGCTGGCGTCGCCCTGCCCGGCCGCGGCCATGCGCGGCGTGCGCAGGCCCACCTGCAGCTGGATGTCGAACGCGCCGCCCGCGCGGTTGGCGGGGCTGTCCAGGTAAGGCAGCGGCGCGGGGTCGCCCTCGGGGCGGGCAAAGGCCACGCGGTACGGCGCCAGCGCCTCCAGCGTCACGATCCACGGCGAAATGGTGGTGGCGAAGTTCTTGGCCAGGAACGGGCCCAGGGGCTGGTATTCCCAGGCCTGGAGGTCGCGGGCCGACCAGTCGTTGAGCAGGCAGAGGCCAAACACATGCTGCTCAGCCTCGGTGATGGGCACGGCGTCGCCCGGGGCGTTGCCATCGCCCACGAAGATGCCCAACTCCAGCTCGATGTCCAGGCGCTGGCTGGGCCCCAGCGAAGGCGTCTGCGCGCCCGCTGCCAAGGTCTGGCCCTTGGGGCGGTGAAAGGCCTGGCCCGACACGCCAATGCTGGACGCGCGCCCGTGGTAGCCGATGGGCACCCATTTGTAGTTGGGCATCAGCGGGTTGTCGGGGCGGAACAGGCGGCCGATGTTGGTGGCGTGGTGCACCGAGGTGTAGAAGTCGGTGTAGTCGCCAATGCGGGCGGGCACGTCGTATTCGGCCTCGGCCTGGGGTACCAGGCAGGCCTGCAGCGCGGCTTGCCCGGGCGCGCCTTCGCGCAGGGCACGCGACAGCGCCAGGCGCAGAGCGCGCCAGGCACCGTGGCCCAGGGCCATCAGGGCGTTGAGCTTGTCGTTGGCTGCGGCCTGCACGGCCACCGCCGCCTCGCCCGAGAACACGCCGGCACCGGCCAGCGCCGCCAGGTCGATGATCTGGTCGCCAATGGCCACGCCGCCGCGCCAGGGCTCGGTGCGGCCCTGGCGGCGAAACACGGCAAACGGCAGGTTCTGGATCGGAAAATCGGCGCCCGCCGCGTTGGCAGAGGCCACCCAGCTGCGCAGCAGCGGGTCGTGGGTTTCGTTCAGGAGCGTCATGCGGTTCGTCCGTGCGTCATTGCGCCATGCTGCCGTCGTGCATCCAGGCGGCATGCTTGGGAGCGCGGCGGGTTTCGCTCCACTCCTGCAGCATCTCCCACTTCACGGCATCGAGCTTGGCGTACATCTCGGGCGTGCCGATGTCGCAGGCCAGCTCCAGGCGGTGGCCATTGGGGTCGAAGAAGTAGATGCTCTTGAAGATGGTGTGGTCGGTAGGGCCGACCACCTCGATGCCAGCGGCCTCCAGGCGGGCCTTGGTGGCCAGCAGCGTGTCCATCGAATCCACACTGAGCGCCAGGTGCTGCACCCAGCTCGGGGTGTTGTGGTCGCGGTCCATGGGCGGCTGGGCGGGCAGTTCGAAAAACGCCAGCACATTGCCGTTGCCGGCATCCAGGAACACATGCATGTAGGGGTCGGGGGCCTTGGTCGAGGGCACCTCGTTTTCGGCAATGGCCAGCACGAACTTCATATCGAGGTGCTTGACGTACCAGTCCACGGTTTGCTTGGCATCCTTGCAGCGGTAGGCAACGTGGTGAATTTTCTGAACCAGCATGGCGGTCTCCTTGGGGCGTTGGAAGGCGAATCCTGAAGGGAATTACAGGTCTTGCAGGGCCGCCTGCAAATGGCGGCCAAAAGCCTCGGCGTCGCCCAGCGCCTGGGCGTTGAGCAGCGCGAGCTTGACGAGGAACAGTTCGGCCTTGGCGGGGCCGGCCTGGTCGATGGCAGTGGCGAGCTGGTCATAGACCTGCTCCAGCCCGGCGATGCCGAGGGCGGGCTGGCCCAGCGCGGACGATACAGGGGTCATGGAAGTGTTGGACACGGTGCGGTCTCCTTACTGGGGCAATGCGTGGTTCAGGGCCGCCTGCAGGCGGGTGGCATCGAGCGTGAGCCAGCGGGCACACACATGCTGGTCGGGGCGCAGCAGGTAGGCCGCGCCGCTGGCGGGCACGCCGTAGCGCGCGCGGAAATGGCCATCGGCATCGGCCAGGGTCTGGTCGGCACCGGCCACCGGGGCGCTGGCGCCCACGGCGGTCACCCGCAGCGGCACGCCCTTGGCACGGGCGGCGTTCACCACGGATTGCAGCGCCTCGGGCATGGCCGCGCCTTCGGTGAAATACAGCAGGTCAAAGCCGCCACCGAGGTGGTCGAGCAGATAGTCGTTGGCCGACAGGCGGATGTTTTGCGGCGGCGCGCCGTGGGCCGGTCCGGCCTTGAACAAGGCGTTGTCGTCGCCGGGGCTATTGAGCGCCGACTGCGTGTATTCGTGCGGCCGCGAGGTGCGCCAGTGGTAGAGCGGGCGCACAAATTCTTGCGACAGCGACAGCGACAGCACGGCATCGCGCAGCAGCCGAAAGCCCCGCGTGGGCGGCGTCATGAAGCGCGTGCTCTTGCCCGACTCTTCGATGATCTCGCGGGCAGCGCCCACGCGTTCGCGGCTGTAGTTGTCCACCAGCGCGGCGCTGGCGATGCCCTTGACCGCAAAGGCCAGGTGCCAGCCCAGCGACTGCGCGTCCTGGAAGGCGGTGTTGGCACCGCGCACGCCAAAAATCGGCAGTAGGTGGGCGGCGTCGCCGGTGAACAGCACGCGGCCGTGGCGGTAGTCGGGCAGTGTCAGCGTGCGGGCCGAATACACCGAGCTCCAGTCCATCTCCCAGGGTTTGTCGCCGTGGCCGATCTGCGCCAGCAGCGCATTGATGCGGGTGGCCAGCGCGGCCGGCTGCAGCGCGTCTTCGGGGGTTTCGTTCTCGGGCAGCTGGTAGTCCACGCGCCAGATGCCATGCGGCTCGCGGTGCATCAGCACGGTGTTGCCGGGGTTCCAGTCGGGGTCAAAGAAAGCCAGGCGCTCGGTGGGCAGCGGCAGGTCGATGCGGATGTCGGCAATCACGAAGCGGCCTTCGTACGAGGCGCCCTCCATCTGCAGGTCGAACGCGGCGCGGATCGCAGAACGCCCGCCATCTGCAGCCACCACCCAGTCGGCGTGCAGCTGGTAGGGCCCTTCGGGGGTGTCCACCTCCAGCGTGGCGCCGGTGGCGTCCTGCGCCACCTGCGTGACCTTGTTGCCCCAGCGGAAATCGACCAGCGGCTCGGCCTGGCAGGCATCCAAGAGGTATTCCTCCATGTACTGCTGCTGGATGTTGAGCATGGGAAAAAACCGGTCGTCCGCGTCGTGCGGCGCTTCCATGCGGAACACGCGCTGGCCCCGGTAGTACGAGTTGCCAAAGCGCCAGGGCAGGCCGTTGTCCACCATGCGCTGGGCCACGCCGACCTGCTGCAGGATCTCCAGCGAACGGCGCGTGAACACGATGGCACGGCTGCCCTGCGAGACCTGCAGCTCCGATTCGAGCACCACGCTGGCCACGCCGTGGCGGGCCAGCTCGAGTGCTGTGACCATGCCCGAGGGGCCCGAGCCGACGATCACCACCGGGTGGCGGCCCTGGGCCGGATGCTGCGATGCCAGCCACGGGGCGTGGACCTGGTAGGGGTAATAGATAGAGGGGCGCGCTTGCGTGGTGGGCTGGTGCATGGTGAGTCGTCAATCCATCAAAAAAGTAAAACGGCCGTCCGATCAGCAGCGCTCGTTGTGCGCGACCAGGCGGTCAAGCAGCTTGCCCAGCTGGGCCAGTTCGCGGGGGCTCAGGCAGCCAAAAATTTCGCGGTTGCGCCGCACCACCAGCTGGTTGGTGGCCTGCCAGCGCGCGCGGCCTTCTGGCGAAAGCATCAGCACCACGCCGCGCCCGTCGGCCTCGCTGCCCTGCTTGAGCACCAGCCCCCGGTCCACCAGCGCCTGGGCAGCGCGGCTGGCCTGGCTTTTGTTGAGGTTGGACAGGCGCGCCAGGTCCTTGACCGACAGCGGCTCGAAGGTGCCGATGGTGGTGAGGCAGCGGCCATCGCTGAGCGACAGCCCCGCCTCCTCCAGGTAAGCCTGGTGGCTCACCGGGTCGGACAACTTGCCCAGGTGGTGAAACCGGTAGGAAAACGAGCGGTTGAGCGGCACGTCGAACGGGTCACCCGCGCCCACCGGGTCGGCGGCGGGTTCGGCCGGGGCGTCTGGGGAGGCTGCGGAGCGGGCGGGCCGGGCCATGGGATCAGTCCAGCTTGATGCCGCTGGCCTTGATGACCTGGCCCCACTTGGCGCGCTCATCGGCCCCATAGCGGGCCATCTGCTCGGGCGAGCTGGGAATGGACTCCAGGCCCAGCGTCTGCAGGCGCGCCTTGACTGCCGTGCTGTCCATGGCGGCAAGCAAGGCCGCATTGAGCTTGGCAATCACGTCCTTGGGCGTACCCGCAGGCACCACCAGGCCTTGCCAGGCATAGGCCTCAAAGCCCTTGAGGCCCTGCTCCTGCAGCGTGGGAATGTCCTCGAAACCCTTGACCCGCTTGGGGCTGGCCACGCCGATGGCGCGCAGCTTGCCGGCGGCCACAAACTGGTATCCGCTGGCCGTGTCCACGAACATGAAGGGCACCTGGCCGGCCACCACATCCTGCACCGCAGGCGCCGCGCCGCGATACGGCACATGGGTGAAGTGGTTGCCGGTTTTCTCGCGGAACAGCTCGGCAGCCAGGTGGTGCGGGCTGCCCGGGCCGGGCGAGGCGTAATTGGCGGCGTTCTGGGCCTTGGCCCAGGCCAGGAACTCAGGCAGCGTCTTGGCGGGCACCTGCGGGTTGACCACCAGGATCATCGGAAACCGCACCGTGAGGCCGACCGGGGCCAGGTCCTTCTCGGCGCTGTAGCCGAGCCTGGTGTACAGCGACGGGTTGGCCGCCAGCGTGGCGGTGTCGGCGGACATCAGCACATAGCCATCGGCCTTGGCCCGGGCCACGTATTCCGCCCCGATGTTGGTGGCCGCGCCAGGCTTGTTGTTGATGATGATGGGCTGGCCCAGCAACTTGCCCATGGCCTCGGCCAGCGTGCGCGCCACCACGTCGGTGCCGCCGCCCGCGGGGTAGGGAACCACCCATTCGATGGTCTTGGAAGGATAGGTCTGGGCCGCCGCAGCCGTGCAGGCGGTGAGCACGGCCAGGGCGAAAAGGCGGCGGGTGGTGGGCAGAAAAGCGCGCATGTAAAACCTCGAAATCAAGCAGGATGGATTGAGCTGGAACAACGACACCAAAACCACCACCGGGCAGATACATGCGGTATTGATCTGGCTCAGCGAATGTACAGAATTTGGTTGCGTGCGCAACTAGATATTTACCCTAATAGTTGCGCACGCAACTTGCCGCACCATGCTGCGGACGGGCCACACGCGCTTGCTGCGGCGTCAAACCGCAGGCACCACAGGCCCCGATGGCATAGACATGGCATAGACTCGCGGCACTTTTTTGCCCATGGGACCTTCATGACTGATCCTGCGCAGCTCCCGGCCACACCCCACGCCACCCCTTACGGCACGCTGCCACCCGCGTCGCCCCTGCCCCAGCGCCGGCCCGTCAGCCTGCCGCGCCTGGCGCAGATGCGCGAAGCCGGCGAAAAAGTCACCATGCTCACGGCCTACGACGCCACCTTTGCCGCCGTGGCCGACGCGGCGGGCGTCGAATGCATTCTGGTGGGCGACTCGCTCGGCATGGTCTGCCAGGGCCTGCCCAGCACCGTGGGCGTGTCGCTGGACACCATGGCCTACCACACGGCCAGCGTGGCGCGCGGCCTGCACCGGGTGCAGGGCACGGCCTGGCTGGTGGCCGATCTGCCCTATGGCACCTACCATGAATCCCGCGAACAGGCCCTGCGCAGCGCCTGCACGCTGATGCAGGCGGGCGCGCACATGGTCAAGCTCGAAGGCGGCGGCTGGACGGCGCCCACGGTGGAGTTTCTGGTGCAGCGCGGCGTGCCCGTGTGCGCCCACCTGGGGCTGACGCCGCAAACCGTGCACGCCCTGGGCGGCTACCGCGTGCAGGGCAAAACCGAAGACGCAGCGCGCACCCTGCGCAAGGAAGCCCTGGAGCTGCAAGCCGCCGGCGCCGCCATGCTGGTGCTGGAGATGGTGCCCGCCCCGCTGGCCGCCGAAATCACCGCCGAGCTGCCGCACTGCCACACCATCGGCATTGGCGCGGGCAATGGCACGGCCGGCCAGGTGCTGGTGTTGCACGACATGCTGGGCATGAACCTGGGCAAGATGCCAAAGTTCGTGCACAACTTCATGCAGGACACCGGCAGCGTGCGCGGTGCCATGGAAGCCTATGTACAGGCCGTCAAGCAGGGCCGCTTTCCCGACAACGCATTGCACGCCTGGTAAGGCCCCTCTTTCACCCAGATCTCCAAATGCTCATCGCCCGCTCCATTCCCGAACTGCGCGCCGCCCTGGCCGGCCGCCGCCCCGCCTTCGTGCCCACCATGGGCAACCTGCACGCGGGGCACCTGTCGCTGGTGCACCAGGCCCGGCCGCTGGGCGACACCACCGTGGTCAGCATCTTTGTGAACCGCCTTCAGTTTCTGCCCCACGAAGACTTCGACAGCTACCCGCGCACCTGGGATGCCGACTGCGCCCAACTGCAGGCCGCCGGCTGCGATGTGCTGTTTGCGCCGCGCGAGACCGACCTCTACCCCGAGCCGCAGACCTTCAAGGTGCACCCCGACCCGCAACTGGCCGACATGCTCGAAGGCCAGTTCCGCCCCGGTTTCTTCATCGGGGTGGCCACGGTGGTGATGAAACTGTTCAGCTGCGTGTTTGGCGCCAACGGCGGCGGCACGGCGGTGTTTGGCCGCAAGGATTACCAGCAGCTCATGGTGATCCGCCAGATGGTGCGGCAGTTTGCGCTGCCCATCGACGTGGTGGCGGGCGACACCAGCCGCGCCCCCGACGGCCTGGCCCTGAGCTCGCGCAACGGCTACCTGAGCGCACCTGAGCGCCAGGAAGCGGTGGCGCTGTCGCAGGCGCTGCAGCAACTGTCCAACCACTGGGCCGCTGCGCAGGCCGCTGGCACGCTGCAGGCGGCCGACCTGGAGCAGCAGGCGCTGGACCAGCTGCGCGCGCGCGGCTGGCTGCCCGACTACTTGACGGTGCGCCGGCGCCTGGATTTGCAGCCGGCCACGCAGGGCGACGCGCCCGGAACGCTGGTGGCCCTGGGCGCCGCCCGGCTGGGGGCCACGCGGCTGATTGACAACCGGGAGTTCTGAGCCCGGCCCCATGGGTTTCGAACCCGATCGGGCCCTGGCGCCTGTTCACGGCATGTCAATGCTATTCAATTAATAGCTGCAAGCGCTTATACATCAAGCACTACAGCCTGATTTCACCCAAAAAGCCGATCTATCGCAAGGCAACGCCATCGGCGGGCCGCGCTGCGGGTGCTGTTCAGAATGAATGCCCGGTAAACTTCAACGCCCCGGGTCCAACGATGGACCCACCGCACACTTTCGCTTCTTCCAGCACCCGCATCGCCCCATGTCCAACCCTTTCTCGCCTGCGCAACTGTGGTCCCTGGCCGACCAGTTCGGCACCCCGCTGTGGGTGTATGACGCCGCCACCATCCGACAGCGCATTGCGCAGCTGTCCAACTTTGAAACCATCCGCTTTGCGCAAAAAGCCTGCTCCAACATCCACATTTTGAAACTCATGCGCGAGCAGGGTGTGAAGGTGGACGCGGTCTCGCGCGGCGAGATCCTGCGCGCGCTGGCCGCCGGTTACCAGGCGGGCCACCAGAGCAATGCGCCGTCCGAGATCGTCTTCACGGCCGACCTGTTCGACGCGGCCACACTGGCCTGCGTGATCGAGCACGACGTGCCGGTGAACGCCGGCTCCATCGACATGCTGCACCAGCTGGGCGCCGCATCGCCGGGCCACGCGGTGTGGCTGCGCATCAACCCCGGCTTTGGCCATGGCCACAGCAACAAGACCAACACCGGCGGCGAGCACAGCAAGCACGGCATCTGGCACACCGACCTGCCGGCCGCGCTGGCCGCCATCCGCCAGCATGGCCTGAAGCTGGTGGGGCTGCACATGCACATCGGCTCGGGCGTGGACTACCGCCACCTCGAACAAGTGTGCGGCGCCATGGTAGAGCTGGTGCGCACCACGCATGCCACAGGGCACGACCTGCACGCCATTTCGGCCGGCGGCGGCCTGTCCATCCCCTACCGCGATGGCGAACCGATCATCGACACGCAGCACTACCACGGCCTGTGGGATGCCGCGCGCCAGCAGGCCGAGGCCATCGTGGACCACCCGCTGGGCCTGGAGATCGAGCCTGGCCGCTACCTGGTGGCCGAATCGGGCGTACTACTGGGCGAGGTGCGCGCCACCAAGGATGCGGGCAACAACCATTTCATGCTGCTCGATACCGGCTTCAACGAGCTGATGCGCCCGTCGATGTACGGCAGCTACCACACCATGAGCGTCCTGCGCCGCGACGGCAGCACGGCGGCCCACCGGCCCAGCGTGGTGGCGGGGCCGCTGTGCGAATCGGGCGACGTGTTCACGCAGGGCGACGGCGGCGTGGTGCTGCCGCGCAACCTGCCCGATGCGCAGGTGGGCGATTTGCTGGTCATCCACGACGCAGGCGCCTATGGCGCCTCGATGTCCTCCAACTACAACACCCGGCCGCTGATTGCCGAGGTGCTGGTCGATGGCGGCCAGGCCCGTCTGATCCGCCGCCGCCAGACGGTGGAGGAACTGCTGGCGCTGGAGCTGGGCCTGTAAATCCAGCGCGCCCTGGCGTCATCCTGGCGTTATCGGGTGGACTCGCTGCAGAGTTCCGAGGCCGGGTCCCGCCCCATCAGCAGCCCCACGGCATCGGCGGGTGCCAGGCGGCCATCGAGCAGGTCCACGACCGCCTGGGTGATCGGCATGTCCACACCCAGCCCCGCCGCACGCTGGGCCACGGTGCGGGCGCAGTACACGCCTTCGGCCACATGGCCCAGGGAGTCCACCGCCTGTTGCAGGCTCTGGCCCTGGGCCAGCAGCAAGCCGACGCGGCGGTTGCGCGACAGGTCTCCGGTGGCGGTCAGCACCAGATCGCCCACGCCCGACAGCCCCATGAAGGTGTCGGGCCGCGCGCCCAGCGCAACGCCCAGGCGCGTCATTTCGGCCAGGCCGCGCGTGATGAGGGCGGCCCGGGCGTTCAGCCCCAGGTTCAGCCCATCGCACAGGCCAGTGGCAATGGCCAGCACGTTTTTGACCGCGCCGCCCACTTCCACGCCCACGATGTCGTCGTTGGCATACACCCGCAGGCTGGGGCCGTGAAAGGCGGCCACCAGCGCATCGCGCACCAGGGCATGCCGGCTGGCCGCCACCAGCGCCGTGGGCTGGCCGCGCGCCACCTCTTGCGCGAAGCTGGGGCCGCTGAGCACGCCAGCGATCAAATCAGGGGCTACCTGCGCGCACACCTCGTGCGCCAGCAGGCCAACAGAACCCCAATCCGCCGGTGCCACCGCCTCGAAGCCCTTGCACAGCCAGGCCACCGGGGCCGGGCAGCCGCGCAGGGCCAGCAGCATGCTGCGCAGCGCCGCCATCGGCGTGGCCACGATGACCAGGTCGGCAGCGCGCGCCAGCGCCAAGGGGTCGGCGCCCGACACCGAGAGCGCCGAGGGGAAATCAATGCCCGGCAGGTAGCGCGCGTTCTGCCGGCGCGCCTGCATGTCGGCCAGCTGCTGGCCATCGCGCGCCCACAACGTGACGGTGTGGGTGACGGCGTGGCCGCCGGGTTGCCGGGCGGCCCCCATGGCCAGCGCCGTGCCCCAGGCTCCGGCACCAAGTACTACTATTTTCATAGCTGCTTGCGCTTATGTATCAAGCGCCAGAGGCCTAAAAGACCTCTGAGCCGCATCACTGCGTGATGATGGGCGAGGGTTGGCCGGCGGCCTGGGCCTGCTGCTGCTCGTACATGGCCTGGAAGTTGATTTCGGCCAGGTGCACGGGCGGGAAGCCAGCGCGGTTCACGATGTCGGCCACGTTGCCGCGCAGGTAGGGGTACACGATCTGCGGGCAGGCGATGCCCATGATGGGGCCCATCTGGTCTTCGGGAATATTGCGGATCTCGAAAATACCGGCCTGCTTGGCTTCGACCAGGAACACGGTCTTGTCCTTGATCTTGGTCTGCACCGTGGCGGTCACGGCCACTTCAAAGATGCCTTCGGCCACGGGCGTGGCTTCCACACCCAGCTGGATGTCCACGCTGGGCTGCTCTTGTTCGAGCAGGATGCCGGGCGAATTGGGCTGCTCGAGCGACATGTCCTTGAGGTAGACGCGCTGGATCTGGAACACGGGGTTTTCTTGATCGGCCATGGTGGAAAAGTCTCTCTGCAAACTGGGGTTTCAGCAAAACAAAACCCGCCGGGGAGCAGCTCCCGCAGCGGGCACATGGGGCTGCATTATGCAGCGCCCGGGGTGCGGGTCAGGGGCGGATCAGGCGGCGCCCAGCAGGGGCATGAGCTCGCCGCGGCTGTCGAGCGCGACCAGGTCATCGTGGCCCCCCACATGGGTGTCGCCAATGTAGATCTGCGGCACCGTGCGGCGGCCGGTGATCTCCATCATGTGGCTGCGCGCTGCGGGGTCGGTGTCGATGCGGATCTCTTCGATCTGCTCCACGCCCTTGGACTTGAGGATCTGCTTGGCGCGCACGCAGTAGGGGCAGACGGCGGTGGTGTACATCTTCACGGGTTGCATGGCGATCTTTCCTGTTGACAACAAAACCAGTCACAAGCCTATCGGCTATGGAATAACTGGGGACAGCTCAGGCTTTTTCCACCGGCAGGCTGGCCTCGCGCCAGGCCTTGAGGCCGCCGGCCATGGCCTGGGCGTTGTCGTAGCCCAGCTTTTTAGCCATGGCCACGGCGCGGTTGGCGCGGGCACCACTGGCGCAGACCAGAACCAGCGGCAGGGCCTTGTTCTTCACCAGCGTGGGCAGGCGCTCTTCGAGCTGGCCCAGCGGCACGTTCTTGGCGCCGCCCACATGGCCGGCGGCAAATTCTTCGGTCTCGCACACGTCGATGACCACGGCTTTCTCGCGGTTGATGAGCTGCACGGCGCGCGTGGGCGTGAGCGAGCCACCACCGGCGCTCTTGAGCAGCGGCCACAGCAACATGCCGCCCGAGGCGAGTGCCACGAGGATCAAATACCAGTTGTCGATAACGAATTTCACGAAGATTCCTTGGGTTGGCAAACCGCACAATTTTAGAATGCTGGATTTTGACCCGCTTTCCCTAGGGACACCATGCACAAACTCGTTCTGATTCGCCACGGCGAATCCACCTGGAACCTTGAAAACCGCTTCACCGGCTGGACCGATGTGGACCTCACGCCCACCGGCGTGTCGCAGGCCATGTCCGCCGGCAAACTGCTCAAGGCAGAAGGCTACGAGTTCGACATCGCCTACACCAGCGTGCTCAAGCGCGCCATCCACACCCTGTGGTATGCCCTGGACGAGATGGACCGCACCTGGCTGCCCGTGCAAAAAAGCTGGCGCCTGAACGAGCGCCACTATGGCGCGCTGCAGGGCCTGAACAAGGGCGAGACGGCCAAGCAATACGGCGACGCGCAGGTGCTGGTGTGGCGCCGCAGCTATGACACGCCGCCTCCAGCCCTGCAAGCCACCGACCCACGCTGCGAGCGCACCGACCCGCGTTATGCCGACCTGAACCCGCAAGACATTCCGCTGACCGAATGCCTCAAGGACACCGTGGCGCGCGTGCTGCCGTTCTGGAACGACACCATGGCCCCCGCCATCCGCTCGGGCCAGCGGGTGGTGGTTGCCGCGCACGGCAACTCCATCCGGGCGCTGGTCAAGTACCTGGACAACATCTCCGACCACGACATCGTGGAGCTGAACATTCCCAACGGCATTCCACTGGTATACGAGCTCGACGACGACCTCCAGCCCATCCGCCACTACTATCTGGGGGATGCCGAGGCCGCAGCCAGGGCCGCCGCCGCCGTGGCATCGCAGGGCAAAGCCTGAAACAGATGTGAAGCCGGTGTAAAGCCGGGCCAAAACCCGAAAAATCCTGCGAAAGTAGGTGCCCGCGCGGAACCGCAGCGGGCGCAGGCCTTCCAAGTTGTATATTGAATTGAAGCGGTAAAGGTGTTCTATGGGCCACAAACTCAAAATTGCAGGATGGGTATCGATTGGCGTGGTGGCAGGAGCGCTGACCACGGTGTCCCTACAAACGATGGCGCGCGGCGCCATGACGCCGCTTCCGCTGGAGGAAATCCAGCAGCTCTCCGCTGTTTTCGGCCTGGTCAAGACCGACTATGTGGAGGCGGTGGATGACAAGAAGCTCATCACCGACGCCATCTCGGGCATGGTGGCCAGCCTGGACCCCCATTCGCAGTATTTCGACAAGAAGTCCTTCAAGGAATTCCGCGAAGGCACGTCAGGCCGCTTTGTGGGCGTGGGTATCGAGATCACCCAGGAAGACGGCCTGATCAAGATTGTCTCGCCCATCGAGGGTTCTCCCGCCTTTCGCGCCGGGCTCAAGACCAACGACCTGATCACCAAAATTGACGACACCGCCGTCAAGGGCCTGTCGCTCAATGACGCCGTCAAGAAGATGCGCGGAGAGCCCAGCACCAAGGTCACGCTCACCATCTTCCGCAAGGACGAGAACCGCACGTTCCCAGTCACCATCACGCGCGAAGAAATCAAGACCCAGTCGGTCAAGGGCAAGCTCATCGAGCCAGGTTACGGCTGGGTGCGGCTGTCGCAGTTCCAGGAGCGCACCGTGGATGACTTCGTGCGCAAGATCGAGGAAATCTACAAGCAGGACCCCCATCTCAAGGGCCTGGTGCTGGACCTGCGCAACGACCCCGGTGGTCTGCTCGATGCGGCCGTTGCCATCTCGGCGGCGTTCCTGCCGGAGAACGTCACGGTGGTCAGCACCAACGGCCAGCTGGCCGAAAGCAAGGCCACCTACAAGGCCGCGCCCGAGTTCTACCAGCGCCGCGGCAGCGGTGACCCGCTCAAGCGGCTGCCCGCGGCGCTCAAGACGGTGCCCCTGATCGTGCTGGTCAACGAGGGCTCTGCCTCGGCCAGCGAAATCGTGGCCGGTGCGCTGCAAGACCACAAGCGCGCCACCATCATGGGCAGCCAGACCTTTGGCAAGGGCTCGGTGCAGACCGTGCGCCCCCTGGGCCCGGACACCGGCCTCAAACTCACCACCGCCCGCTACTACACCCCGAGTGGCAAGTCGATCCAGGCCAAGGGCATCGTGCCTGACGTGATGATCGACGAGTCGGAAGAAGGCAATGTGTTTGCCGCGCTGCGCATGCGCGAGGCCGACCTGGACAAGCACCTGGGCAGCGGCCAGGGCGATGAACCCAAGGACGAAGGCCGGGAAAAAGCCCGCGAAGAAGCCCGCAAGCGCCTGGAAGAAGAAGCCAAGAAACCCGTGGCGGAACGCAAGATTCCTGAGTTCGGCACCGACAAGGACTTCCAGCTGACGCAGGCCCTGAACCAGCTCAAGGGCCGCCCTGTGCTGGTCAGCAAGACGCTGACCGAGCGCAAGGAAGAAAAGAAAGAGAACTGATACCGTTCTCATACCATCAAGGCCGGGCTTCCCACGGAGCCCGGCCTTTTTCATGTGCCACGCCCCAAAATTCACCATGACCGATGACCAGCTCCTGCGCTATTCCCGCCACATCCTGCTCGACGAAGTGGGCATTGAGGGGCAAGAACGCATTCTGGCCAGCCATGCGCTGGTCATCGGCGCCGGGGGCCTGGGCTCGCCGGCGGCGCTGTTTCTGGGATCGGCCGGCGTCGGGCGCATCACGCTGGTCGACAACGACGTGGTGGACCTGACCAATCTGCAGCGCCAGATTGCCCACACCACCGCCCGCGTGGGGCAGCCCAAGGTGGTGTCGGCAGCGCAGGCCATCACGGCGATCAATCCGGAGGTTCAGGTCACGGCCTTGCAGGCACGCGCCGATGCCGCCTTGCTCGACACACTGGTGCCCCAGGCCACCGTGGTGCTGGACTGTAGCGACAACTACGCCACACGCCACGCGGTGAATGCGGCTTGCGTGCGGCATGGCAAGCCGCTCGTGGTCGGGGCAGTGATCCGCTTTGACGGGCAGATCACCGTGGTGGACCCGCGCGCTGCAGCCTCGCCCTGCTATGCCTGCGTGTTCCCACCCGACGCGGCATTCGAAGAGGTGCAGTGCTCGACCATGGGGGTGTTTGCACCGCTCGTGGGTGTGGTGGGCGCCATGCAGGCAGCCGAGGCGCTGAAGCTGCTGTCTGGCGCGGGGCCATCGCTGGCCGGCCGCCTGCTCATGCTCGACGGCCGCGCCATGGAATGGAACACCATGCATCTGAACCGGCACCCCAACTGCCCGGTGTGCGCCGTGTCAAAGTAAGAACCGTCCTACGGCTCAAGCGTGTGACGGCTGGCAGAATGGGTTCATCGACCCCGTTAAATTAAAGGCTCGGCCCCAGCACATCTGCACCGGTCGCACCCTATGGATCAGGCTGTGAAACTCCGTACCTATATTGTTGAAGACAACGCCACGATTCGGGAAAATCTGATCGGCACGCTGGAAGAACTCGCATGCATTGAGGCGGTCGGTGCCAGCGCCACAGAAGATGAAGGCAAGGAGTGGCTGACCGCCCACAGCGCACAGTGGGATCTTGCGATCGTGGATCTGTTTCTTCGTCAGGGCAGCGGGCTCGGTGTGCTGGCGGCCTGCCGCACACGCAAGCCGGGCCAGAAGATGGTGGTGCTGAGCAACTACGCCACCCCCGACGTGCGCATGCGCTGCGCGCAACTCGGTGTGGATGCTGTCTTCGACAAGTCCAATGAAATCGATGCGTTGGTGGACTATTGCATCGAGCACAGCGGCAAGGCACAACACGCTGCTGCCCCGCAGCCTCGCCCGGACGCGCCGTGAAGCCCCTCCCCCTGCGCAGGCCGTGCCGGGGCAGTTTTGACATGGCGTTGCCAGCGCACCGCCAGCGCGGCAAAAGCCCCCGCCTCTCAGTCGATCAGCCGATTCTTCAGTGCGTAATAGGTCAGGTCGCTGTTGGACGAGAGGCCCATTTTTTCCATGAGCCGCGTGCGGTAGGTGCTCACGGTCTTCACGCTCAGCGACAAGGCCTTGGCAATATCGCCGGCCGTTTCGCCCTTGGCCAGTTTCAGGAACACCTGGAATTCACGCTCCGACAATTGCTCGTGGGGCGGGGCATCGTCCTTACGGTTCAGTTGCTGCGCGAGCAATTCGGCCACGGCGGGCGTGAGATAGCGCCGCCCCAATGCAATGGTGCGAATGGCCTCGACAATCTCGGAAGGCTCGCATTCCTTGTTGAGGTAGCCACTTGCGCCCTGGCGGATGAGGTTGATGGCGTAATGCTCTTCGGGATATCCGCTCAGGATGAGTATGCCCATGTCGGGCGCCTTGGCGCGCAGCATGGCCAGCGCATCCAGTCCGCTCTGGCCAGGCATGGACAAGTCCATCAGCAACACATCGATTTCATGGTTGCGCACGAGATCGATGGCTTCACGGCCATTGCCCGCTTCACCCTCCACGCGCAAGTCCACATGCTCCGACAGAAACTGCCGCAGCCCGGTACGGACAATCGCGTGGTCATCCACAATGCCGATCTTGATCATGAGCCTCTTTCGGGGGGCGGCCATGCCACCCCCGGGTCGTTGTTGTTCCAAATACTTGCGCTGCCCTGCGCGCCGCAGCTGGCAGCGTAGCAGTTCACCGCCATTATCCGAATATCTCTCATGCCCCTCAAAGATCACTCCAGGTACTGGCTTCGCAAAAGCCGCACGATGGCCGTCAGCCTGCCTTTCGCCCTGCTGGCCGCACTGGTGCTCATTGGCATCAACGAAGCCGGACACATGCGCTCGCAAAAAGCCGTGGAAGAAATGAACGAGGGACAGCTGACCCGCAATGCAGTCAACCGCCTGCTGCAAAGCATGCTCGACGCCGAAACCGGCCAGCGCGGTTACCTCCTGACCGGCAACGAAACCTATCTGGAGCCCTACGACAAGGCCGTTACCACCGTGCATGCCAACCTGGACGAGTTGCGCAACCGGTACCTGAAGTCACCCGATGAGCTGCAACAGTTTGCCGACCTGTCACGCGAGGTCTCCCGCAAACTGGCCGAGATGGAGCTGAGCCTGCGCCTGCGCCGGCAGGGCAACGAGGATGCATGGAAATTCATCCTCCATACCGACGTGGGCAAGGAGCACATGGAGTCGATCCGCAAGCAGGCCCACGCGCTGATTGATCGCAGCGCCCAGAAGGTGCAAGAGAGCCGCAGCCAAATTGTGCAGTCGCTGATGTTGTCGCGCATCGGCATTGCCACCGTGACAGCCATTGGGTTGCTGGCGTTTTACATGTACTTGCGCCAGGCGCGCACTCTGCAAGAGGTCAACCAGCGCGAGCAGGAATTGCTGCAGCATGAACGCGAGCGGCTCGAAGGCCTGGTGCGAGAGCGCACGGCATCCTTGTCCGAGCTGGCCAGCCATCTGCAGCAGGTGCGCGAAGATGAGCGTGGCTACCTTGCACGCGAGCTGCACGACGAACTGGGGGCTTTGCTGACCGCCGCCAAACTCGACGTGGCCCGGCTCAAGTCCAAGATCGACCACCAGGCGCCCGACATTGCCGAGCGTCTCAAGCATCTGACCGATACGCTGAATAGCGGGATTGCCCTCAAACGCCGCATCATCGAAGACCTGCGCCCCTCCTCGCTGTCCAACCTGGGGCTGACGGCGGCCCTCGAGATCCTGACCCGCGAACATGCCGAGGGTGCCGGAATCGAGGTCGAGACCAGCCTGGAGGCCGTGCAGCTGACGGACGCCACCCAGTTGACGGTCTACCGGCTGGTGCAAGAGGCCCTCACCAACATCAGCAAGTACGCCAAGGCAAAGAAAGTGCTGGTCACCGTGCACAGCTATCCCACCCACGTGACAGTGCAGGTGCGCGACGATGGCGAGGGATTCGACCCCGCTGCCGTGGGCCCTGCCTCGCACGGACTGGCCGGCATGCGCCACCGGGTGGAGGCCGCAGGCGGGCGACTGACCATCACCTCCGGCCCCGGCAACGGCACCCTGGTGTCGGCCGTCTTGCCCAAGCCGCACTGAGAGGCTGAGAGTCTTTTGCCTATGCCGGCCTGCATGCCCGTGTTCGGGGCACCGGTCTACGGGCGGGCCCTCCGCGCCATCGGCGGCGTCCTACACACCGGCCATCCCCGCGCTGACACGGGGCCGCGCCAACCACCGGCATCCGTGGCGGGCCGCACTGCCTACAGTACATCTCAGGCGCTCGAACTTCTGGCGCCACCCAACCGCCGGTCACACCGGCCCCAAATGGAGATGGAAATGCTGCACTACGCCGTTGTCTTTCTTGTCATCGCACTCATCGCCGCCGTGTTCGGCTTTGGTGGTATTGCGGCAGGCGCCGTAGGCATTGCCAAGATCCTGTTCTTTGTGTTCGTGATCATGGCCATCGTGACCTTCGTGCTGGGCCTACTGAACAAGCGCTGATCCTGAACGCATTGCCGCCCTTTTGCAGCCATTGCGCTCCCCCCATTTTTTCCGGAGAGAACCCATGAATATCCAGTCCACCACCGACAAAGTTGCCAACGGCGCCCGCAATATCGCAGACAACGTGCTGCAAAGTGCCCAGGACGCCGTGCAGACTACACGCGACGTGGCCAATGGATCCCTGGACAAGGCCGCCACCAGCGTGCGCGAACTGCGCCGCGAAGCCAGCCCCGTGATCGACGATCTGGCCACCCGCGCGCAAGACCTGGCCACACGCAGCATCGATTTCTGCGCAGACACCGGTGCCCGCGCTCGCCGCCAGGTGCAGCAGGCCGCCGACGCCACCACCCGCTACGTCGTACAACAACCGGGCAAGTCCGTTGCCATTGCCGCTGCCGCCGGCGCCGCTGTCACGGCCGCCTTGCTGCTGCTGTCCCGCCGCCGCAATCCGTGATGAACGACGGAGCTTTCCGCCATATTGAAGGTGCCCCATGCAAACGATCAGCCATCTGCCCTCTCATGGCTCCGCCATGACGCATGACGAAAACGCCTTGAAGACCACCAAACGCATGCTTAAAGGCATACTGGCCGATGAACAAGAGCATGCCGACGAACTCAAAGACTTGCTGAAAACCTAGCGCGCCCGCTTTCAGCGCCACAACAGCCAGCCGGTTACGGAGGGTGCAATAAACCGGCAGACTGTGATTTTCCCTCGCACCCGCGTCCCAACTCTATGAAGGAATACACCATGAAATACGCACGTGCCCTTGCCTTTGCCGCAGCTGCAGCCATTACCGTCGTTACCGCCACGGGCTGTGCCGTGGCGCGCAATCAGGAGTCTGTTGGCTCCTACATCGATGACGCCGGCATCACCACCTCCGTCAAGGCCAAGATGGCCGAAGACAAAACCGTTTCGGCAACCGCCATCAGCGTTGAAACGCTCAATGGCACGGTGCAGCTGTCGGGCTTTGCAAAGTCGCAGGCTGAGAAGGACCAGGCCGGAGCCATTGCGCGCAACACCAAGAACGTCAAGGAAGTGCGCAACAGCATCGTTGTACGCCCCTGAGCGTTCAGGCCTGACGCTGTCGATCACGGCGCACGCCGTGCGCCAGCGACGTGGCTGAAAAAGGGCACAAGCGCCGGACCCGCTGGTCTGGCGCTTGTGCCCTTTTCCACTGGCCGCCACGCTTTCTCACCTTTGCCCGCGGTGCACCCCACCGCAGGAGTTATGCTGCAACACCATGCGGGTATTCAATTGCGACCATTGCGGTCACCTCGTTTTTTTTGACAGCGTGCAATGCCTGCACTGCGGCAGCACGCTCGCCTTTGTGCCCGAGCTGCTGGCCATGGCGGCGCTGGCCCCGGCCCCGCAAGACGGGCCGGACCTGTGGCGCCGGATGGGGCAGCGCGGCAGTGCCGACTACAGCGGGCGGCTCTATCGCATGTGCGGCAACCACACCGCCTATGACGCCTGCAATTTTGCTGTGCCGGCCAACGATTTCTCACCGCTGTGCGCATCGTGCCGCCAGACGCGCGTGCTGCCCGACCTCTCCGAGCCCGCCAACCTGGGCCGCTGGAAGCAAATCGAATCGGCCAAGCGCCAGCTTTTCTACACCCTCGCCCGCCTGGGGCTGGAACCCGCGCCGGGCCGGTTCGGGCCGGTGTTCGAGTTTCTGGCCGACTGGCCCGGCGGCCCGCCCATCCTCACGGGCCACCACGGCGGCACCATCACCCTCAACGTGGCCGAGGCCGACGATGGCGAGCGCGCGCAGCGGCGCGTGGCGCTGGGCGAGCCCTACCGCACGCTGATCGGCCACCTGCGCCACGAATCGGGCCACTTCTACTGGGACCAGCTGGTGCGCGACGGCCATTGCCTGGAGGCATTTCGCAGCCTGTTTGGCGATGAGCGCCAGGACTACGCCAGCGCCTTGAGCGCCCACTACGCCAAAGGCAACGACCTGGGCGACTGGCGCCAGCACCATGTCAGCAGCTACGCGGCCGCCCACCCATGGGAAGACTGGGCCGAAACCTGGGCCCACTACCTGCACATGGTCGATTTGCTCGAAACCGCCGCCAGCTACCAGGCCAGCATGACCGTGCCCGACCCACATGCAGCCCAACGCTACCAGGTCACCGACCCCTTCGCAGACCCGCGCCCGCCGTTCGACGACATGGTGCGCCAATGGGTGCCCCTGACCCTGATGCTCAACAGCCTGAACCGTAGCCTGGGGCAAAGCGACGCCTACCCGTTTGCGCTCTCGTCGGGCGCCATGCGCAAGCTGCGCTTTGTGCACGACATGCTGGTGCCGCCGCCCGCAGGGTAAGAACGTGTTTGCGATCTTAGGCTCAAGCCGCCGCTGCACGCTGCAGCTTGCGCATCAGGCGCGCGTGCACCACGGGCGAGACGAACTGCGCGACGTCGCCGCCCAGCGTGGCGATTTCGCGCACCAGCGTGCTGCTGATGAACTGGTGCTGGCTGCTGGGTGTGAGGAACACCGTCTCGATGTGCGGCACCAGCGCGCGGTTCATGCCGGCCAGCTGGAATTCGTAGTCGAAATCGGTGCCCGAGCGCAGGCCGCGCAGCATGGCCGTGCCGCCGCGCGCAGCGGTGAACTCGGTCACCAGGCCATCGAAGGGCTCGACGCTCACCTGCGGGCAGTCGCGCAGCGCCTCGCGCGCCATGTCCATGCGCTCGTCCAGGCTGAACAGGGTCTTCTTGTGGTGGGCCATGGCCACGGCCACGATCACCCGGTCGAACAGTTGCGCCGCGCGGCGCACCAGATCTTCATGCCCCAGGGTGATGGGGTCGAAAGTTCCGGGGTAGATGGCGAGCACGTTGTGGGCCATGGGCTGGGGTCTCTTGATGGGCGGTTGGGCATATTGGCCCCGGCTCGTGGACATCGTGGTCGCCACCGGGGCCTGCCGGGCCGCGTGGCCGCATTATGCAGTGCAAGGCCGCCACCAATGAAGGCAGGGCCCGCACCCCCCATTTTTATGAAAAATGCGGCTCTAGCGCTTACCCCATAAGCGCCACACGCTATATATTCAATAGCAAATCAGCGCGGCCATGTCAGGCTGTCGTGCGCCGCTGGAGCAAATGCGCATGCACCGCGCCGGCCTTCAGGTGGCGGTGCACGGCCAGTCCGAACGGGGCCAGCGCCTCGTCGGTCCAGGCCAACGGCGCCTCCAGATACACAGAGCCGTCTGCCGCCACAGCCTTGGCTGCGGCCTGCAGGGCGGGCTCGAACAAGGCGCTGCCAAACGGCGGGTCGAGCAGCACCAAGTGCAGGCTGCCAGGGGCCGCGTGCTGCAGGGCTGCAATGCCATCACCGCGCTGCACGCGCACGGCGGTGGCCGCCAGGCGTTGCTGCAGTTTGTGCAACTGGGCCACCAGGGCGGCGTCGTTTTCGACCAGTTGCACGGCAGCGGCGCCGCGCGAAGCGGCCTCCAGCCCCAGCGCGCCAGTGCCGGCAAACGCATCCAGGCAATGCCAGCCGGTGAGGTCCTGGCCCAGCCAGTTGAACAGGGTTTCGCGCACGCGGTCGGGCGTGGGGCGCAGGCCGGGGCGCTGGGCCACGGGCAGGCGCGTGCGCTTCCACTGGCCGCCGATGATGCGGATTTCGCCCGCGGCCTTGGGGGTGGCGTCTTTTTTGGCGCCGTTCTTGGCGGGGCTCTTGACGGGGCTCGTGGCCTCTTTGGCGTGGGGCTCTGCCGCAGGGGCGTTCCTGGCGGGGCGGGCCAGGCGGCCGCCGGGCAGGGATTCAAGGCGCAAGTTGGAACGGCTCATGACTGGCCTCCCACGATCACGGTGACCATGCGCTCGGGCTGCAGCTTGCGCGCCATGGCGGCGCGGATGTCCGCCACGGTGAGCGCCTCAACCCGCGCCGTCCAGTGGTCCAGGTAGTCGAGCGGCAACCCGTTCCAGGCGATGTTGGCCACGTTGCCCAGCAACTTGCGATTGCTGTCGATGCGCAGCGCAAAGCCGCCGATCAGGTTGTCCTTGGCGGCGCGCAGCTCGGCCTCGGTGGGGCCTTCGCGCACAAAGCGGGCCAGCACGTCGCGCGAGACCTGCACGGCTTGCGCAGCCTGGTCGGGCCGGGTTTGCAGGCCAATGGTGAAGGCGCCTGCATGCAGGCCGGGCGCAAAGCCGCTGTACACGCTGTAGCTGAGGCCGCGCTTTTCGCGCACCTCGTTGGTCAGGCGCGCGGTGAAGCCGCCGCCGCCCAGGATGTGGTTGCCCACCAGCAGCGCCAGAAAGTCGGGGTCGCGGCGCGCAAAGCCCGGCTGGCCGATCAGCACATGGGCCTGGGCCGAGGCAAAGGGGATGCGCTGCTCGGCCGGCGCGGCCAGCGCCGCCACTTCGGGCACGGCCGGCAGCGGGGCGCATTCGGCCGCCGTGCGCGCCGGCAGGCGCGACAGCAGCGTTGCCACCAGCGTCTGCGCCTGGGCGCGGTTGACGGCGCCCACGATGCTCACGCGGGCGCGGCAGGCGGCAATGCTGCGCGCATGAAAGGCCTGCATGTCGGCCACGTCAATGCGCGCCAGCGTGTCTTCGGTGGCCCGCAAGCCGTAGGGGTGGCTGCCATACACCGCAGTGGCAAAGGCCTCGCCCGCCACGGTGGCGGGGCGGGTGCGCGATTCCTTGATGCTGGCGCTCCAGCGGGCGCGCTCGCGCTGCCAAATGTCGGCCGGCCAGCTGGGCTCACCCATCTGGCGCGCGGCCAGCAGCGCGGCGCGTTGCAGCAGCGCAGGGTCGGTCAGGGAGCGCAGCGAAAAATGCAGCGCATCGCTGCCGGCGCTGGCATCGAAGCTGGCGCCCAGGTCGGCCCAGGCCTCGCCCAGCGCGTTTTCGTCGAGCGCCGGCGCAGCGCCCTCGCCCGCCCCAGCGGCAGGCATGGCCAGCACGCCCTTGGAGGCCATCGAGGCCACGGCACTGGCCAGGCCGGCCTGTTCGGCCGGGTCACGGCGGCTGCCGGCATCAAAGTCGATCTGCACGTCCACCATGGGGATGACGGGGCTTTCCACCAGCCAGACCTGGGCGCCGTTGGCTTCGGTCCAGTGCTGGATGGGCAGCAGCGCCCAGGCAGGATTGGCACCCAACAGGGCTCCAGCGCTTACCAGTAAAGCGCTGGCAGCTATTTTTTTCATAGTAATCATGCAATGCCTCGGGGGTGCGGGTTCAGTGGCGCGTGGCGCCGGCGGCCGGTGCGGGGCGTGCGGGCTTGGCATCGAGCGGCTGCGGCAGCAGCGTGGCCACCGTGAGCTGGTCGTCGCCAAAATACCGGGCCGCCACCTGCTGCACCTGCTCGGGCGTGACGGTGCGCAGCAGGGCCAGCAGGCGCTCTTCGGCATCCAGCGGCAGGCCCTGCACCCAGTTGCTGCCCAGGTCCTGGGCCTGCCCGTGCACCGAGTCGCGCTGGTACACGGTCGAGGCGATCCATTGGGTTTTGACGCGTGACAGCTCGGCTTCGCTCACGCCCTCGCGGGCCACGCGGGCCACTTCGGCGCGCAGGGCGTCTTCGACCTGCTGCGCCGTCTTGCCCTCGGCGGGCACACCGCTGAGCAAAAACAGGCTGGGGCCGCGCCCCATCACCATGGCCGAGCTGCCGGCGCTGTCGGCCACGCGCTGCGGGCCCTGGCTCAGGGCGCGCTCCAGGCGTGCACCGTCGTAGCCGCTGAACACGGCCGACAGCACCATCAGCGCCAGCGCATCGCGGTCGCCGTCGGTGAGCGAATCGACCCGCTCCATGCTGGGCACGCGAAACGCCAGGGCCACATAGGCCTGCTCGGCCGGGGCCTTGACGGCAATGCGGCGCAGGCCCTGCTGGGCGGGCTCGGCGCGCGGCTTGCGCGCGGGCACGGCGCGGGCCGGCAGGCGGCCATAGTATTTTTCGGCCAGTGCGCGCACCTGGGCCACATCCACGTCGCCGGCCACCACCACCGCTGCGTTGCCGGGCACATACCAGCGGCGGTGGAAATGGCGCACGTCCTCGGGCGTCATGGCGTCAAGGTCGCTCATCCAGCCCACCACCGGACGGCGGTAGGGCGAGGCCAGGTAGGTGGCGGCAAAAAGCTGCTCAGCCAGCACGGCGCGGGGCTGGTCTTCGGTGCGCATGCGGCGCTCTTCCTTGACCACCTCGATTTCCTTCTTGAACTCGGCGTCGGGCCACTGGTTGTGGGCAAAGCGGTCGGCCTCCAGGCGCATCACGTCTTCGAGCCGGCTGGCCGGAATCTGCTGGTAGTAGCCCGTGTAGTCGCGGCTGGTGAAGGCGTTCTCCTGGCCGCCCAGGGCCGCCACGCGGCGCGAAAACTCGCCCGGCGGCACGGTCTTGCTGCCCTTGAACATCATGTGTTCGAGCACATGGGCCACGCCCGAGGTGCCATCGACCTCGTCCATGGAGCCCACGCGCAGCCACACCATGTGCATCGCCGTGGGCGCGCGCCGGTCGGGCTGCACGATCAGCCGCATGCCGTTGGACAGCGTGAATTGCCGCGCCCCCGATGCCGTGGCAGCCTGCGCAGGCAGGGCCGCCGACGGGTTCACGGAGCGGGGTGCGGAAGGGGGGGCAAAAGGGGTTGCGGAAAGGGTTGCGGAAGCAGGGGATTGCGCCCCGGCACTCAGGCAGGCCAGCAGGCCCAGAAGGGTGAAAGCACGTTTCATAGAATGGAGTGATTCTAAGTACCTGCCAATGTTCAGTTTTTTCAAGAAAAAAGCCCCCCCCACGCCCGCACCACCCGCTGCGGCTGCGCCTGCAACCCCTGCTGTGCCGGATGTTCCGCCCGCGCCACCGGCCGCAATAGCGCCCGCCGAGCAGGCAACTGCCGCGCCGCCGCCATGGCCCGAGCCCGCCGCGGCCACCGCGCCGCCACGGGCCCCCACGACCCCCACGACCCCCACGCCCCCACCGGCGGCCAGCGGTGGCTTTGGCTGGCTGCGCAACCCCTTTGCAGCCAAGCCGCCCGCGCCTGCCCCTGAAGCGGCCCCGGTGGTTGTGCCACCACCGGCCGCGGCGCCGGTGTCTGCGCCGGTATCTGCGCCTGAACCGACGCCCACACCGCCCGTGGTGGTCGTGGCGAAGCCCATCGCCGTTGCAGCCCCGCCCGCGTCGGCGGCCCAGGCCCCCACACCGGCAACAGAACTGCCCCCGCCCGCCGAACGCACCGGCTGGCTCAACCGCCTCAAGGCGGGCTTGCGCAAGACGGGTTCGAGCATCGCCACCGTTTTCACCGGCACCCAGATCGACGATGCGCTGTATGAAGAGCTGGAAGAGGCCCTCTTGATGGCCGACACCGGCGTCAAGGCCACGCAGTGGCTGCTGACCGACCTCCGGCGCCGCGTCAAGGAAACCAAGACCACCGACCCCGCCGCCGTCAAAGGGCTGCTGGCCGATGCATTGGCCGACCTGCTGCGCCCGCTGGAGAAAGCACTGGTCATCGGCGAACACACCCCCACCGTGATCATGGTGGCGGGCGTCAACGGCGCGGGCAAGACCACCTCGATCGGCAAGCTCACCAAGCACCTGGCCAACGAAGGGGCCAGCGTGCTGCTGGCGGCCGCCGACACCTTCCGCGCCGCTGCGCGCGAACAACTGGGCGTATGGGCCGACCGCAACCTGGTCGAGATCGTCAGCCAGGAAGGCGGCGACCCCGCCGCCGTGAGCTTTGACGCCGTCACCGCCGGCAAGGCGCGCGGCAAGGACGTGGTGCTGGTGGACACCGCCGGGCGCCTGCCCACGCAACTGCACCTGATGGAAGAGCTGAAGAAAATCCGCCGCGTGGTCACCAAGGCCGACGCCAGCGCGCCGCACGAGGTGCTGCTGGTGATCGACGGCAACACCGGCCAGAACGCGCTGGCCCAGGTGCGCTCGTTTGACGATGCGCTGCAACTCACCGGCCTCATCGTGACCAAACTCGATGGCACGGCCAAGGGCGGCGTGCTGGCGGCCATTGCGCAGGAACGGCCGATTCCGGTTTACTTCATCGGCGTGGGCGAAAAGCTCGAAGACCTCGAAACCTTCAACGCACGCGAATTTGCGCAGGCCCTGCTGACCTGAGAGGCTCACGCACCCATGCAGTCCACCCGCACAAGGAGCGGGTGGCATCGGGGTCACGGAGCCATAGAAGGCTGTCGGACTTGGAACTCCTGCCTGCCAAAGGTGCACCAAGACAGTGTGCAAAGGGCATTATCCGCTCACTTATTAATAGCTTATTACGCTTGCTGGTATTGCGCAAAGCGACATTTTTAATCATATTTTTGGCGCAGTGCACTTGGGAACAACCGGATGGGAACTCCGGGCTTAGCACTCCCTCCAACAGAGTGCTAACATGAAGGCTTAGAGGAAAGGATTCCCGGAATGACATTTCCATCTGGAACCGCAACGACGACTTTGGCCCCCGCCAATCCATGGGCGCTGGTGCCGCCCTTGGGCAACTTGGATGCCTATATTTCGGCCGTCAACCGCCTGCCCCTGCTCACCCACGAGGAAGAGCAAACCTATGCGCGCCAGCTGCGCGATAACAACGATGTGGACGCCGCCGGCCGGCTGGTGATGTCGCACCTGCGCCTGGTGGTGTCGATTGCGCGCCAGTATCTTGGCTACGGCTTGCCCCATGGCGACCTGATCCAGGAAGGCAACGTGGGCCTGATGAAGGCGGTCAAGCGTTTCGACCCCGACCAGGGCGTGCGCCTGGTGAGCTACGCCATGCACTGGATCAAGGCTGAGATCCACGAATACATCTTGAAGAACTGGCGCATGGTGAAGGTGGCCACCACCAAGGCGCAGCGCAAGCTGTTCTTCAATCTGCGCTCCATGAAGCAGGGTTTCAAGGCCGATGCGGCAGCGGCCGATGCCGGCACGCACCGCGACACGCTGTCGGACCACGAGATCGACTCGGTCGCGGCGCAGCTCAACGTCAAGCGCGAAGAAGTCATCGAGATGGAAACCCGCATGGCGGGCGGCGATGTGCTGCTGGACCCCGCCCCATCGGACGATGGCGAGCAGGCCTTTGGCCCCATTGCCTACCTGGCCGATGCCTCGCACGAGCCCACGGCGATGATCGAGTCGCGCCAGCGCGATGAACTGGCCACCGATGGCATTGCCACGGCACTGGCCAGCCTGGACGAGCGCAGCCGCCGCATCGTGGAAGAGCGCTGGCTCAAGGTCAACGACGATGGCAGCGGCGGCATGACGCTGCATGACCTGGCCGCCGTTTATGGCGTGAGCGCCGAGCGCATTCGCCAGATCGAAGTGGCCGCCATGAAGAAAATGAAAACCGCGCTGGCCGACTACGCCTGAGCGCTGCCTGTCCGCGAGCGCACACCCAGGCGCGAACGGCAGGGATCATTCAGCGCGCAACTGCGGTTGCGCGCTTTTTTTTGGGTGCCAGCAATGCCACGCGCACCCGTCCAGACCGGAGAAGTTTCTGATGACCCCGTCCCCCTTGCGTCGCGCAGCGCTGGTGCTGGCCCTCGCCGCTGCTTGCAGCCCGGCCCTGGCCCAATCCACTGCGGCCCTTCCCATCCCGGCGACACCGGGCTGGCCCACCAAGCCGGTAAAGCTGGTGGTGGGTTTTCCGGGCGGGTCGTCGCCCGACCTGGTGGCGCGCACCCTGGCCGAGCCGCTGGCCCAAGCCCTGGGGCAGCCGGTGATTGTGGAAAACAAGGTGGGTGCGGGCGGCAACATCGCCGCCGACGCCGTGGCCAAGGCCACAGACGGTCACACCCTGGGCGTCATGATCAATGGCAACCTGACGATTGCCCGGCTCATCAACCCCCGAATCAACTACGACCCGCTCAAGGACCTGGCCCCCATCAGCCTGATCGCCACGGCCCCGCTGGCCCTCGCCGCACCAGCCAACGCGCCGGGGGCGACCGCGCAGGCGTTTTTTGCAGCCGCGCGCGCCAGTGGCGACCGCTGGAGCTATGGCACGCCGGGCGTGGGCACGGTGGCGCACATCGGCATGGAGCTGCTCAAGGCCAAGGCCGGTATCCACCCGGTGCATGTGCCGTATCCGGGCAACCCGCAGGTCATCAACGCCATCATCGGCGGCCAGATCGAGCTGGCCCTGCTGCCCCCGGCGATGGCGGCAGCGCAGGCCCGCGCGGGCAAGCTGCGCGTGCTGGGCGTCACCTCCAGCGGGCGCAGCACCCTGGTGCCCGAAGTCCCCAGCCTGGCCGAAGCGGGCGTGAAAGACTTCAACCTCGAAATCTGGAACGCGGTGGCTGCGCCCCGGTCGCTGCCCAAACCGGTGGTGGCGCGCCTGTCGGCGCTGTTCAGCGAGATTGCCCGCAGCCCGGAGGTGCGCGACAAGCTGTTTCAGCAAGGCTGGCAGGTGACCGGCACCACGGCCGAAGGGCTGTCCCAGCGCATCCAGACCGATGCGCGCGTGCTCGGCGCGGTGATCAGCGCACAAAAGATCAAGGCCGAATAAGGGGCCGAATAACGGACCGAATGGCGGCGGGCGCAGGTGGCCCGCTTTGCCCCTTTACCCCGCTTCTTGCAGCAGCGCCCGCACATCGGCGCCCAGGGCTTGCGCACCGCTGCCGTAGCGGTTGTAGACCCGCAGGCGGCCTGCCGTGTCATACACGTAGCTGCCGGCCGAATGGTCCATGGTGTAGCTGGTGGCGGTCTTGCCGTCGACCTTCTTGAAGTAGATCTTGAAGTCCTTGGCCACGGCGGCGATTTGCTCTGGGCTGCCCGACAGCGCCAAAAAGCTGGGGTCGAAGTTGGCCATGTAGGCCTTCAGCACCTCGGGCGTGTCGCGCTCGGGGTCCACGGTGACGAAGATGCCCTGCAGGCGGTCGCCATCCTTGCCCAGCATCTGCTTGACCTCGGCCAGCTCCTGCATGGAGGTGGGGCACACGTCGGGGCATTGGGTGTAGCCAAAGAACACCACCACCACCTTGCCGCGAAAGTCCTGCAGGCTGCGCTTTTGGCCGTTGTGGTCGGTCAGCGGAACATCGCGGGCGTAGTCGGCCCCGGTGATGTCCACCCCGCGAAACTCGGTCTTTTTTTCAGAGCAAGCACCCAATATGGCGCTAGCGCTGATGGATAAAGCGCTAACAGCTATCAATTTAAGAGCGTTTCTTTTGTGCATGGTGTTCACAGCGCGTAGTGGTCCACCAGCAGCGCGGCAAACAGCACGCTCAGGTGAATGAGGGAGAAACGGAAGGTCTTGCGCGCCAGCGCGTCGGAGTAATTGCGCCACAAGGCAAAGCCGTAGCCGCAGAACCCGGCGCTCAGCAGCACGGCCGCGGCAAGATAGATCCACGAACTCATGCCGTAAATGAAGGGCATCAGGCAGCCCGCAAAGAGGATCAGCGTGTACAGAAAAACCTGCAGGCGTGTGAACTCGTTGCCATGCGTGACCGGCAGCATGGGCAGGCCCGACTTGCGGTAGTCCTCCACCCGGTACAGCGCCAGCGCCCAGAAATGCGGCGGCGTCCACAGGAAGATGATGAGGAACAGGATCAGCGCCTCGGGGCCCACATCACCGGTCATGGCGGCCCAGCCCAGCACGGGCGGCATGGCGCCCGAGGCACCGCCGATCACGATGTTCTGCGGCGTCAGCGGCTTGAGGATGACGGTGTAGACAACGGCGTAGCCCACAAACGTAGCGAACGTGAGCCACATGGTCAGCGGGTTGACCCAGACATACAGCAAGGCCGAGCCGGCCGCGCACAACAGGGCCGAAAACAGCAGGGTCTGCGTGTTGGACAACTCGCCCTTGGCCGTGGGCCGCCAGGAGGTGCGCTTCATCTTGGCATCAATGCCCTGCTCGACGATGCAGTTGAAGGCCGCGGCAGCGCCCGCCACCAGCCACACGCCAGCACTGGCCAGCGCCATCTGCCCCAGTTGCGCCAGGGTGGGCAGGCCCGGCACGGCCAGCACCATGCCGATCAGCGCGCAGAACACGATGAGCTGCACCACGCGCGGCTTGGTCAGCGCGTAAAACTGCGAAAAGCGCGACGGCGCGGGAAGGGTGGGGGCAACACTCATGCGGAAACTCTCGGTGCGCGCGATGGCGCGAAAGACTCAAATGGCGCGCGGGCGGCCCGGCTGGACGCAGCCGCCCAGGTCAGCACCACCACCAGGGCGGCAGCGCCCCCCGTGTGCAGCACCGCCGCCAGCAGGGGCCAGCCCAGCACCACGTTGCTCAGGCCCGTGGCCAGCTGCAGCAGCGCCAGGCCCGCCAGCCAGCGCGCCTGCACGCGCAGCGCAGCGGCCCGGTGCAGGCGCCACGCCAGCCATGCCAGCGCCAGCAGCACCGCATAGGCCATCAGGCGGTGCGCATAGTGGATGGCGGTCAGGCCGGCAAAGCTGATGTGGCTGCCGTCCTGCAGCAGCCCGAGCGGCCGCCACAGCTCAAAGCCCTGCGCAAAGTCCATCACGGGCCACCAGCTGCCCTGGCAGGTGGGAAAGGTGGTGCAGGCCAGCACGGCGTAATTGGTGCTGACCCAGCCCCCCAGCACAATCTGCAGCGCCACCAGCGCACCGGTAATGGCAATACCCCAGCGCAGCGGCGCGGCCAGCACGGCGGGCGGCATGCCCCGCACCGCCTGGGTGTGGCGCACCGCCTGCGCGCACAGCAGCGCCAGCAGCACGAGGCCGCCGATCAGATGCAGCGTGACGATGGCGGGAAACAGCTTCATGGTGACCGTGAGCGCGCCGAACGCGCCCTGCAGGCAGACCCAGACCAGGGTGAAGGTGGGCCACCACGGGTTCACGGCCGGGGGCGCGCCGGTGCCGCGCCGCGCTTGCCGCCACTGCAACCAGCTGGCCACGGTGAGCACGATGATGAGCACGCCGACGCCGGTGGCGAGGTAGCGGTGGATCATCTCAACCCAGGCCTTGCCGTGCGTCACGGGCCCGGTGGGCATGGCGTCCTGCGCCGCTGTTATTTCGGCCCGCGCGCCAACCGGGCTGGCGCTGCCATAACAGCCTGGCCAGTCGGGGCAACCGAGGCCGGAATCCGTCAGCCGGGTGAAGGCACCAAACAGCACCAGATCAAAGGTCAGGAACAGGGTCAGCACCGCCAACGCCTGCAAACGGCGCCCCGGTGCGCCGCCACGGGTGCGCCAGCCCACCCAGGCCAGCGGCCCGAGCGCGATCACGATGCCCAGCAGCATCAGCTGCGCCAGCGGCGCCAGGTCGTAGAGCGGTTGGGTGTCCATCATCCGGGCTGCCCTGGCCGTCCGGCCTCATCCCAGGAGGAGGATGCGCGCAGCAGCCGCTCCAGATCCCGCTTGGCCTTGGCGGCCCCGGCGGCATCCATGCCGGCAGGAAAACGCATCATCCAGTTGCCCATGGGGTCCACCAGGTAAAGGTGTTCGGCCAGAGCGTGGCCCGCAGCCGGTTCGAGCCACTGGGCCAGCGCGGGGGCATCAACCCGCAGCACCGTGGCCTTTTGCAGGGCCGCAGCGATGTCTGGCGGCACAGGGGCTGCATCGGTCACGAGCCAGACCCAGTCCACACGGTCTTTCTCCTTGCCCACGCTTTCGCGCAGTTGCCGCTGCAGATACAGGTGCTGCTGGCACAGGGCTTCGCACGCCCCGCCGCCCACGCTCACCAGCAGCCACTGTCCCTTGAGCGCGGGCAGCTTGGCGGGCGCGCCATCGAGCGTGGCCGTGGCCAGGTCGGGCAAGGTGCGCTGCGGCTGGATCAGCTCACCGTAATTGCGGCGGCCTTCGGGTCGCACCACGTAATAGGTGAGATACGAGGCAATGACCGGGGCTGCGCAAACCAGCAGCACCGCCAGCATCTTCCAGCGCCCGTGGCGGGTGGTCTGGGCATGGGCCACGGCGCTGCCGACCTCGGGCAGGTCGTGCACCGTGAGGCCCAGGGGATGGTCTGCGCCCGCCTCAGGCGAGTGGCCGGGGGCGCGGGCGAAAGAAGCGTCGGACGAGTTGGAACCAGACATAAAGAAGTGCAATCAGGCTGCTGAGCCCGAACCATTGAAATGCGTAACCGTAGTGTTTGTCGACGCCAGCGCCGATCACGGGCCAGTCCCGTTGCAGGCCGCCGCTGGCAGGCCCCGTTTGCAGCACCGACAGGTTCATCAATGCCAGCCCCGTCTCGGCACGAAACGCAGCAAGGTCCAGATTTTGCCGGATGCGGGAAGACCCCAGCGAACCAGCGGAACGGTCAAACTCATACAAGCGCGACGGCGGCGGCGCGATGCGCCCCTCCAGCTGCACCACGCCAGCCTCCGTCTGAACCGGGGGCAGCTGCTGGCGGTCCTGGAAGTTGCGCGGAACCCAGCCACGCTGGACCAGCACCACCGCGCCGCCCTCCTCCAGCCGCAGGGGCGTGAGCACAAAAAAGCCCGGCCGCCCCTGCATCTGCCGGTTGTCCAGGTACACGGTGTGCTCTGGCAGCCAGCGCCCTTGCAGCCGCACGGCGCGGTGCGTCAGGTCCTGCGCACTGCCGGCATCGGCAAGGGCCTGCCCGCGCAGCTGGCGGCTGTCGAGCGGCGGCAGGGCGACCCGCTGGTCCAGCAGCGACTGCAGGGCCTCCTTTTGCGCAGCACGCGACAGCTGCCATCGCCCCAGCGAAGCGGTGACGAGAATGCCGGCCACGGCAGCCAGGGTGATCAGCCAGAAACGCAGGCCCCAGGCACGTTGGGCAGGTGTCACGGGATAATGTGCTCCATGAAATATCTTGTCGCTGTGGCGTTTCTTGCCATTCTCGCCAGCCTGGCCTCCGCCCTCTTTTTCATGATGCGTAACGGACGCAACGACAAGGCCAAGGGCAGCCACATGGCCAAGGCACTGGCATTTCGGGTGGGAATCTCGATCGTTCTGTTCATTTGCATCCTGGTCGCATGGCAACTGGGATATATCCAGCCCACGGGCTTGCCCGCCACGCGATGAGACACCGCTGCATTGCAACAAAAAAGCGCCTTGCGGCGCTTTTTTTGTTCTGCAGGGCCGCCTTACATCCAGTACACCAGGATGTACAGGCCAAGCCACACCACATCCACAAAGTGCCAGTACCAGGCGGCACCTTCAAAGCCAAAATGCTTGTCGGCGGTGAAGTGGCCCTTTTGCAGGCGCAAGGTAATGACCAGCAGCATCAGCATGCCCAGGAAGACGTGGAAGCCGTGGAAACCCGTCAGCATGAAGAACGTGGAACCGAACACGCCCGAGCTGAGCTTGAGGTTCAGATCGGTGTAGAGGTGGAAATACTCGTAGCCCTGCACGCACAGGAAGACAAAGCCCAGCAGCACGGTGGCCCACATGAAGCCAATCGTCTTGCCGCGGTGATTTTCACGCAACGCATGGTGGGCAATGGTCAACGTCACACCCGAAGTCAGCAACAGCGCCGTGTTGATCGTCGGGAGCCAGAAGGGGCCGACGGTCTGGAAGGGCTCCACAATGCCAGCGGGAGACGCCGTGGCACCTGCGGCAATGCTGGGCCATACGGCCTTGAAATCGGGCCAGAGCAGGGCGTTGTCGAGGCTGCCCAATGCCGGCACCGAGTGCGCGCGCGCCCACCACAGGGCCGTGAAGAAAGCTCCAAAGAGCATCACCTCGGAAAAGATGAACCAGCTCATGCTCCAGCGGTAGGACAGGTCGATCTTGTGACCGTAGAGGCCCCCTTCGCTTTCACGCGCAGCATCACGGAACCACTGGTACAACACAAACAGCCACCACACCATGCCCACGGCCAGGGAGTACTTACCCCAGTCGTGGCCATTGATCCACTGGGCAGCGCCCAGAATCACAAAAAACAGGCCTGCGGCCGCCATCGCAGGGTGGCGCGACTCTGCGGGCACATAGTAGTAAGGGGTTGCGCCGTGGGTTGATGCACTCATTTCAGCTCCTGAATCTCAAAATCTTTGTTTTTGGGTTGGCATTTAGGCGAAGGTCAGACCACCCAGTTCACCACCGCAATCAGCGACAGCACCAACAGGAAGATGGCCAGCAACCCCACCACAATGATGTGCAGGGGGTTGATCTTTTGCAGGTCTTGCTGGTATTCGCTGCCTTTGCGCAGGCCGATCAGTGACCAGGCGACCGCACGCACCGTGCGCAACAGGGCCCCCTTGCGCTGCACCACAGAATCGGATGGATTGTCGGGGCTCATGATCCCTCCTTCACCGGCGCTAAAGAGACGGCAGCCGTTGACTCGGGCGCTGGCGGCGTTTTTCCGCCCACCTCGAAGAAGGTATAGGACAGCGTGATGGTGGTCACATCCTTGGAAAGCCGCGGGTCAATCACGAAGGCCACAGGCCATTGCTTCTTCTCGCCCGGCTCCAGGATGTACTGGTTGAAGCAGAAGCACTCCAGCTTGTTGAAATGTGCAGCCGCCTGCCGCGGGGCGTAGCTGGGAATCGCCTGCGCGGCCATGCGGCGGTTCTGCACGTTCTGGAACTCGTACATCACCGTCGTCAATTCACCGGGATGCACTTTGACTGAGCGCTGTGCTGGCTTGAAATCCCAGGGCCCACGCGCATTGGCGTCGAACTCGACCGTGATGGTGCGGCTCGTGTCCACCTGCGTGTTGGCCGGCACCTTCACATCCTTGCCGGCAACACCGTTGCCCGGCACCTGCCGCTCTGAAAGCGACAGGATGTTGATGCCGGTCAGCTCGCAGATGTGCTTGTAGATCGGAATCAGCGCGTAGCCGAAGGCAAACATGCCCGCCGCTATCACGGCCAGCTTGCCCACCATCTTGGCGTTTTCGCGGTGAATGCTCATGGCGAGGTGCTCAGCGGGACAGCAGAACGACTTTGACCATGAACCCGACGAAGAAAACGGCAGCCACGGACGCCAGGATCAGCGCCATCCGCAGGTTGCTCTTCTTTTGTTCGGAGGTCATGGGCATGGCTTTCAACCGATCACGCGGGTTGCCGTGGCGTCCAGCTTGGGCGGATTTTCAAAGGTATGGAACGGGGCTGGCGAGGGAACTTCCCACTCCAAGCCTTCTGCCCCATCCCAGGGCTTGGCGGGAGCCTTTGCGCCCTTGCCGCGCATGGCCGGAACCACCACGGCCAGGAAGAAGTACACCTGTGCCAAGCCAAAACCCAGGGCGCCCACCGACGCAATCGCATTGAAGTCAGCAAACTGCATGGGGTAGTCAGCGTAGCGACGTGGCATGCCGGCCAGACCCAGGAAGTGCATCGGGAAGAAGGTGATGTTGAAGAAGATCAGCGACGTCCAGAAATGGATCTGGCCACGCGTTTCCGAATACATCACGCCGGTCCACTTGGGCAGCCAGTAGTAAACGCCGGCGAACATGGAGAACAGCGAACCGGCCACCAGCACGTAGTGGAAGTGAGCCACCACGTAATAGGTATCCTGCAACTGGATATCGATCGGGGCCATGGCCAGGATCAGGCCGGTGAACCCACCCATGGTGAACACGAAGATGAAGCCCACGGCAAAAAGCATGGGGGTTTCAAACGTCATGGAACCGCGCCACATGGTGGCCACCCAGTTGAATATCTTCACGGCCGTGGGCACCGAAATCAGCATGGTGGCGTACATGAAGAACAGCTGGCCGGTCACCGGCATGCCCGTCGTGAACATGTGGTGGGCCCACACGATGAACGACAGGATGGCAATCGACGAGGTCGCATACACCATGGAGGCGTAGCCAAACAGCTTCTTGCGCGCAAAGGCGGGCACGATCTGGCTGATGATGCCGAAGGCCGGCAAGATCATGATGTACACCTCGGGGTGACCGAAGAACCAGAAGATGTGCTGATACATCACCGGGTCACCGCCACCGGCGGGGTTAAAGAAGCTGGTGCCAAAGTGGCGGTCGGTCAGCGTCATGGTGATGGCGCCAGCCAGCACGGGCATCACGGCGATCAGCAGATAGGCGGTGATGAGCCAGGTCCAGGCGAACATCGGCATCTTCATTAGCGTCATGCCGGGGGCGCGCATGTTGAGGATGGTCACGATGATGTTGATCGATCCCATGATCGACGAAGCACCGAGGATGTGCATGGCAAAAATGCCGGCATCCATCGAGGGGCCCATCTGCAGCGTCAGCGGCGCATACAACGTCCAACCCGCAGCGGGTGCGCCGCCAGGCATGAAGAACGAGCTCACCAGCATCAGCGCGCCAGGGATCATCAGCCAGAAGCTGAAGTTGTTCATGCGCGCGAACGCCATGTCGGACGCGCCGATCTGCAGCGGAATCATCCAGTTCGCAAAGCCCACGAAGGCCGGCATGATGGCGCCGAACACCATGATCAGGCCGTGCATGGTGGTGAGCTGGTTGAACAGCTCGGGGTTCACCAGTTGCAGGCCAGGCTGGAACAGCTCGGCGCGGATCAGCAGCGCCAGAACGCCGCCGATCATCAGCATGGTGAAAGCGAACAGCAGATACAACGTACCGATGTCCTTGTGGTTGGTGGCATACACCCAACGGCGCCAGCCGGATGGTGCATGGTGGTCGTGGCTGTCGTGTGCGTGCCCGTGATTGTCGAGAACTGCGCTCATTTTGAATTCCTCAATGCTTTGGGGCGGTAATTACTTGCCACGCTGGGCCACAATTTCCGCGGGCTGCACCAGCTGCCCCGTCTTGTTCGACCAGTTGTTCTTGGTGTAGGTGACCACGGCAGCGATGTCCGTGTCGCTCAATTGCGTCCACGCGGGCATGGCACCGTTGTTCACACCCTTGAGCAGCACCTGGATCTGCTTGGCATGGTCGGCATCGAGCACGATGGCAGAACCGTCCAGCGGCTTGATCGCACCCGCGCCCTTGCCGTTGGCCTGGTGACAGGCCGCGCAGTTGGCGGCATAGACCTTTTCGCCGCGCTTGAGCATGTCGTCGAGCGCCCACACCTTGGCAGGATCGTCGAGCTTGGCTGCGGCCTTCTTCTTTTGATCGCCCACCCACTGGCTGTAATCCTCGGCCGACAGCACCTTCACATGGATGGGCATGTAGGCGTGTTCCTTGCCGCACAGCTCGGCACACTGGCCATAGTAGTCGCCCACCCTCTCGGCACGGAACCAGGTGTCGCGCACGAAGCCGGGAATCGCATCCTGCTTGATGCCGAAGGCTGGCACCATGAAAGCGTGGATCACGTCGTTGGCAGTGGTGATGATGCGCACCTTCTTGTTGACGGGAACGACCATCGGGTTGTCCACCTGAAGCAAGTAGTTGGCAGGCGCCGCGCTGACATTGCCACTGTCGGACATGGCCCGGTGGCTGCTGTCGAGCGTGGAGATGAAGGCCAGGCCCTCACCTTCGCCGGTGATGTAGTCGTAGCCCCATTTCCACTGGTATCCGGTGGCCTTGATGGTCAGGTCGGCGTTGGTGGTGTCTTTCTGGGCCACCAGGACTTTCGTGGCCGGCAGGGCCATGAGGATCACGATGATGAAAGGAATAATGGTCCAGACCACTTCCACCGTTACGGACTCATGGAAATTGGCCGACTTGGCACCCCGGGATTTGCGGTGCTTCCAGATCGAATAGAACATCACGGCAAACACCGCAATGAAGATCACCGTGCAGATGATCAGCATCATCCAGTGCAGGAAATGCTGCTCTTCGGCAATCTTCGTCACCGGGGGATGCAGGTTCAGCTGATTGACCGCAGGGCCGCCGGGCAGGTCTTGAACGGCATGGGCCGCAGTGCCCACCCATGCACCGGCAGTCAGCAGCAGAGAAGCCAGCTTGTTGGAAATGCTCTTCATAGTTCTCACTTACTTCTAAGCCTCAATTTAACCAATCACTTGGCGCACCTGCGCGGGGTCAGGCAGCGCGCAAGGCCCTGCGAATCTCCGATGCCAGGGCCGGGCGAAGCTCGGGGCGCACGAAGCGCCCCACCTCCACCGAGCGACCCTGCGCAGACAGCGTGATCAGCGACCGGTGTCCGGTTTTGGGCTCGACACGAACCCGGCTCCGGTCAAATTCAGCGCGCTCCAGCCTGCCTGCCGTCTCCCTCTCCACCACCAGGCGCGAACCTTGCAGCGAAATCCTCTCGCCATCCGCCGCATGGCGCCCGCACCTGGCGAATCCCAATCCCACGGCGACGATGACCAGCCAGGCAAAAGGCATGTCCCACCGGCCGCCAGTCATCCAGAAAAGAAAAACCATTGCCAAAGACAAGGCGCACAACCCCATCCGCGCGCGTGCAACCGAACCATTACGGGCCAACTGCCAGTCAATACGCTGGCCCGACACCGTGGCAAAGCGAAAAATCAGACTAGTCAACGCAAAAGCCTTGCAAACGACCACCGCACTGATGCAGTGCGAAGGTACCCAACTCTCAATCGACCGGAATTGTAGCGCTCCTTGTCCCACGTCATTGACAAGACGTTACGACTCAGCTCCTGTCGCCGCCTTCTCGCAACATGGCGCGCATGTCTTGCAGGGAAACCGCGCTGCTGGCGCTCACCCGCACTCTGGGCTTGGGCTTGTAAGCGTGGCCATAGATGATTTCAAACGTTAGCGCCAGTTGTCCATCGTGTTCCGGATCACCCAGCTTGTCCTGTAAAACTTCGTGAAGGCGGCTGCGCCAGTGGCGTCCGCGCAACGCCGGGAAGCGCTGGGGATGCAGATTGCACCCCAGCTCCGCCAGTTCCTGCAGCAGGCGCTGCGGCGTGGCAAAGGTCAGCCGGATGCGCTCCATGTCCATCACGGGCTCGGCAAACCCTGCGTGCACCAGCATGTCGCCCCAGTCGTGCATGTCGGTGAAGGACTGCCCTGCGGGTGGCCAGCCGAGCGCTGCATACACCGCGTGCAGTTCTTTCACGGTGTCGGGCCCGAGGCACGAGAACATCAGATAACCATCCACCGCCAGCGCGCGATGCCATTGGGCGATGAGGGCCTGGGGGTCGCTCGCCATGTGCAGTGCCATGTTGGCCCAGAGCATCTGCACGCTCCCGTCCTCCGGCAAGCCAAACCGCGGGCGCCCTGCACTCCACCGCGCCGGGCTCCACCATGGCCGGGTCAGCGCCTGCATCGCCACCGGCAAACAGTGCGGCGATGTTTCCGTCACCTGACAAAGCGCCTGGGGGTAGCGAGCACTGACCAGGGCGTGGCCTTGCAGCCCGCCGCGCACCGCGTCCCAGTGGCACCAGGCTGCGGGAGCGTGGCGAATCCACTGCAGGCGGTCGTCCATGCGCCGGGCCACCTCTTCATGCAGCCAGGGCGATTGGGCAGTTGCTGCGGCGTGCCAGCGGGCGGCAGCAACGGGATCGATGGAGGGAGGATGCTCGGTGGACATGGCTGCAAAGAAGGGCGAGCAAGTATATTGATGGAATGCTTTACAAGATGCTGGCAGGGACATCACGGCGCATCGGTGCGCTGGTCGACCGCCTGCCGAGCCAGTGTGCCGTGTGCCACGCCTGGCCGGCCCGGCGCGTGTGCGACGGCTGCGCCGCCCGTTTTGCGCAACCCCGCGCGCGCTGCACGCGCTGCGCCTTGGCGGTGCCTGAAGGCGTCTCGGAATGCGGCGCCTGCCTGCGCGAGCCGCCTGGCCTGGACGCGTGCTTTGCGGCGGTGGACTACGGTTACCCATGGGCCTGCGCCATCGCCGAATTCAAGTTCCGCAGCGATCCCGGCTGGGCCAAGGCGCTGGCCACGCTGCTGCGCAGCACGCCCTGGGTGGAACCGGCGCTGGACGCCGCCGACCGCGTGCTTCCGGTGCCGCTTTCGCGTGAACGGCTGCATCAGCGCGGTTTCAACCAGGCCGCCCTGCTGGCCCGCCACATCGCCGGCCCCAAGATGGACGCCACCCTGCTGCTGCGGCTGCGCGCCACCGAGGCGCAAAGTGGCCTGCCCCGCAGCCAGCGCCTGCGCAACCTGCAGAGCGCGTTTGCCATCGAGCCACACCGCGCCGCCTCCGTGCGGGGGCAACGCATCGTTGTGGTGGACGATGTCATGACCACCGGCGCCACGCTGAATGCCGCAGCCCAGGCGCTGCGCGAGGCCGGCGCCGTGCACATCACTGCCATGGTGGTGGCGCGCACCGAATTGAGCTGAAAAAAACTTTTGTTTACGACGGCGCTGCGCTGCGCCCGCGCATCCGCACGACAATGCGCAGCATGTTCCATATCGTTCTGGTCGAACCCGAGATACCGCCCAACACTGGCAATGTGATTCGCCTGGCAGCCAACACGGGCTGCACACTGCACCTGATCGAGCCCCTGGGTTTTTCCATGGAAGACCGTCTGATGCGCCGCGCCGGGCTGGACTATCACGAATACACACAGGTACAACGGCATCCGGGGTGGACTGCCTTTTTGCGCACCGCCCAGCCCGACCCGACGCGCATGTTTGCCCTGACCACGCATGGCAGCCAGAGCGCCTACGACACCTGCTTTCTACCCGGCGACTGGCTGGTTTTCGGGGCAGAAACGCGGGGGCTGCCCCCCGAGTTGCGCGAAACCTTCCCGCCCGCGCAGCGCGTGCGCCTGCCCATGGTGGCCGGGCAACGCAGTCTGAACCTGTCCAACGCGGTAGCCGTCACCGTGTTTGAGGGATGGCGCCAGAACAGTTTTGGCATGCCCGGCGTAGCCGCCACGACCGTGGTGGGGCAGTTACGCTGACGCCGCCTGGCGCATGGAGGCCAGGCGCCGCGAGTGCTCGCTCACAAAATCAAGCAACACCTTGGTGCGCGCCGGAATCATGCGGCGCGATGGCAGCGCGGCATACACCGTGTAGCGCGAAACAATCCAGTCGGGCAACACATGCACCAGTGCACCCGTGGCCAGATAGGGTGCGGCCAGCAGCCGCGACATCACGGTCACGCCCATGCCGTCCACGGCGGCGCGCAACAACACGTCCGTGCTGACGGACTGCAACACCACCGGCATTTCCACCTCCTGCGCCGCCCCCTCGCCCTGCGCGGGCAACAGCCGCACCCTGCGCGCGAAACCGCTCTGGGTGCGAACCACCTGGCCTGAATCGCGCAGGTATTCGTGGTTGTGCAGGTCGCCCGGCTCGGCGGGCATCCCCTTGGACTGCAGATACCGGGGCGCGGCAATCACGATGGCTTCGCCATGGAGCATGGGCCGGGCGACGATATTGCCGTCGTAATCTCCGCCCGCCACCATGAAAGTGACATCGAACTCGTCCACCCGCGACGAGGGAAACGCATCGACCAGGATGTCGAGCATGAGCCTGGGATAGCACGCATGCCAGGGCGCCAGCAGCGGTGCCAGAAAGTGCGTGGCCAGCACCGGCGCTGCCAGCACGCGGATGGTGCCATGCAGGTCACGAGTGCTGGCAGCAGCGGCCGCCTCGGCATCCTCGATTTCATGCAGGATGGCGCGCACTCGCTGCAAATAGGCCTCTCCGGCGTCGGTCAGGGCCAGCTTGCGGGTAGTGCGCTGCAACAGGCGCGTGCCCAGGTGCTGCTCCAGATCGGCCACCAGCCGGGTGACCACCGGGGGCGAAAAATCCATCGACCGTGCCGCCGCCGCAAAGCCGCCCTCCTCAACGACGGCCTGAAAAACACGCATGGTCAACAATCTGTCCATTTCCGTAAGTAAATGTTTGCCAGCGGCTCGATTATTCCATTTTCAAGAATTATTCATTGTGAGAACAGCGCTTTTCCCACGGGATAACCCTCGATAGAGTCCATTGCATCGATGAGCGACACCCTTGCAGGCACTCACCGAGGCAGGACAAAACCGGCGCCAAGACACCGGGACAGGTCCTGAAGAACTGGCCCAACTCCTGCTTTTTTGAAGGAATCATCATGACCACCTACCGCACCCTGGCCGTCGCCGCCGCTCTGACCCTGACCGCCTTGGCCGCCCAGGCAGACTCTCCACCGCCCCTTGATGGCGACAGGGCCAACCAGCCCCTGACCGCGACCGAGGCCCCTGGCACCCTGACCCGCGAAGCCGTGATCGCCGACCTGGTGGCTTCCCGCAAGGCGGGCACGCTACCCCGTGATGGCGAGTGGTACAACGCTCCGGCGCCGCTGGGCACCACCTCCGCCGGCGCCTGGCTGCCCGGCGGGATGCCCACGGCAACATCCACCGTCCTGGCCAGCGGCGACCAATGAGACGTTGAAAATCCCGGTGGACCGAACTTTATGGCGCAGCGCCGTAGCTGCGCGACAAGGATTCGGCCACGCACACCGGTTTGTCGCTGCCCTCGCGCTCCACCGTGACCAGCCAGGTCATCTGCAGCCCCTCGGGCGCCAGGGGCTCGGTGGACTGCAGCTGCAGCCGTGCGCGCAGGCGACTGCCCACCGGCACGGGTGCCGTGAAACGCACCCGGTTCAGGCCGTAGTTCACCCCCATGCGGGCGCCTTCGATGCGCATTCCGTCGTCGAAAAACCGAGGAATCAGCGACAGCGTGAGAAAGCCATGCGCAATGGGCCCGCCAAACGGCCCGGCCTTGGCGCGCTCGGGGTCCACATGAATCCACTGCTGGTCGCCCGTGGCCTGGGCAAACAGGTTGACCTGTTCCTGCGTGATGGTGACCCAGTCGGTCACGACGACCTCCTGGCCCACGCAGGCACTGACTTCAGAGTAGGAGTGGAAGGTTTTCATGCAGGCAATGGTGCGTCGCCGCCCGCACAAGGCCTGTCAGGCAGGTGACAGCAGTGCCCCCTGCTGACCTCCGGTGGTCCATCAGGCGTCCAGCCAGGAACAGATGCCCTGCCACTGCTCCAGATCGCGCGCCACGCGCGCGGGCGCCACGTCGAACAGCGTGAGCCCGTGCGCTGCCAGGTGCACATAGTTTTGCGTGTTGCGCAGGTAGCCCAGCACGGGAAAGCCGAGGCTTTCGACAAACTGGTGCAACTGGTCAGCCGCGTGGGTGCGGACATCCACCCGCATGCCGACAATGCCCACCTGCACGCCCGCGGCACGGCGGTGCTCGGCCAGCTGGTCCAGAAAAGCGCGCGTGGCAAAAATATCGAACACGCTGGGCTGCAGCGGCACGATGATGCGGTCGGCCAGCTTGAGCACATCGCCCAGGCGCCGGCCATGCAGGCCCGCCGGGGTGTCGAGCACCGCGTGCGAGCTGCCCTTGGGCGGCTTGATGATGTCATCCGCCGTGGCGTCCCAGGCGCCAATGGGGCGGGCAGCGGGCGGGCGCAGGCTCAGCCACAGGCGGGCGGACTGCTGGCGATCGGTATCGCCCAGGATCACCGGATGCCCCTGGCGGGCGAAATACCCGGCTACGTTGGTGGAGAGCGTGGACTTGCCCACGCCGCCCTTGGGATTGGCAACTACGACCACTGGCATGACACAACCTCCCGGAATCAACCGTTAAATAAAATTTGAATGAAAAGTGCCTCTAGCGCTTATGCATAAAGCGCAAGCAGCTATCAAAATCAAAGCAACTGCCGCCTCAGGCATGTTGCCCGCCGCGCTTGACGAAGAACAGCCCCGCGCCCACCGCCATCAGCAAGCCGCCAAACACGCGGTTTTGCGTGCGCACGGCGCTGGCGCTGCGCATCAGGCGGCGCAAGGCGCTGGCCCCGGCAGCGTAGCCGTGCATCACCGTCACGTCCACCGCGACCGTGGTGGCGGCCATCACCAGCAGCTGTAACCACAGCGGGCGGCCTTCGGTCATGAACTGGGGCAGCACGGCCACCATGAAGATGATGCCCTTGGGGTTGGTGGCATTGGTCAAAAACCCCGTCAGAAAGCGCTTTTGCCACGGCCCGGCCGGTGCCGCATCGTCCCCCTGAATGGGCGAGGTGGCACCCGCGCGCCACTGGCTCCAGCCCACATAGATGAGATAGCAGGCGCCCAGCACCTTGACCACGCTGAAGGCCACCTCGGAGGCCAGCAGCAGCGAGCCCACGCCCGCGCCGGCAATCAGCAAGATCAGCAGCAGCCCGACCTGCAGCCCGGCGATGGTGGCCCCCGTCTTGCGCACGCCGTAGGACAGGCCGTGGCTCATCGACAACACGGCCCCCGAACCCGGCGACACCGCAATCAGGCACGACGCCGCAAAAAAAGCCAGCCAGGTCTGCAAGTCCATGAAAAAGTCCACACAAGAAGGAAAGAAGGGCAAGCATCTTAGCAACCGGACGCTCGCCCCCTTGAATACGAACAATAATGCGCACCAGCGCTTATGGATAAAGCGCTACAAGCTATCAACAATATAGCAATCGAAAGCAATGCCAGAATCGGCGCCACACTCGCCGCTGGCGGGCCACCTTTCCCGCCCACGCTCACACCCCATGGAACACGCACCCACCTGGCTCACCTACGGCTTTTTGTACCTGGGCGCCGCGGTGCTGGCCGTGCCCATTGCCAAGGCCCTGGGGCTGGGCGCCATCATTGGCTACCTGGCGGCGGGCATTGCCATCGGGCCGTGGGGCCTGGCGCTGGTGAGCAATGTGCAAGACATCCTGCACTTTGCCGAGTTCGGCGTGGTGCTGATGCTGTTCCTCGTCGGGCTGGAACTCCAGCCCAGCCGCCTGTGGAGCCTGCGCCGGCCCATTTTCGGCCTGGGTTCGGCGCAGGTGCTGGGCTGTGCGGCCGCGCTGTTTGCGCTGGGCTGGCTGGCGGGGCTACCCTGGCGCATCAGCCTGGTGGGCGCGCTGGGGCTGGCGCTGTCGTCCACGGCCATCGCACTGCAATCGCTGTCCGAGCGCAATCTGCTGCGCACCAGCAGCGGCCAGGCGGCGTTTTCCATTTTGCTGTTCCAGGACGTGGCGGCCATTCCCATCCTGGCCCTGCTGCCGCTGCTGGGCGCCGCCGCCGTCGGCCAGGGCGCCGAGCTCGGTGCCAGCGACCTTGCCGTGGAAGCGCTCAAGATCGTGGGCGTGATCGGCGCCATCGTGCTGGGGGGCCGGCTGCTGCTGCGGCCGCTGCTGCGCTGGATCGCCAAAAGCAAGACCCCCGAAATCTTCACCGCTGCCGCCCTGCTGCTGGTGGTGGGCATTGCCTACCTGATGGTGCTGGTGGGGTTGTCGATGGCGCTGGGCGCCTTTTTGGCGGGCGTGCTGCTGGCCGACAGCGAATACCGCCGCGCGCTCGAAGCCGACATCGAGCCCTTCAAGGGCCTGCTGCTGGGGCTGTTCTTCATTGCCGTGGGCATGAGCATCGACTTTGGCGTGCTCATGCGTTCGCCCTGGCAGATGGCGGCCCTGGTGCTGGGTTTTCTGGTCGTCAAGGCCGTGGTGATCTATGGGCTGGCGCGGGCGGCCCAGATCCCCTACCAGGAGCGGCCAGTGTTCACGCTGCTGCTGGCCCAGGGCGGCGAGTTTGCGTTTGTGGTGTTCCAGGCGGCCGCTGGCGCCCGGGTTCTGAAAACCGAAACCGCCTCGCTGCTGATTGGCGCCGTGGCGCTGTCCATGCTGCTGAGCCAGCTGCTGCTGGTGCTGCTGGACCGGCTGCTGCTGCGCCGCTTCGCCACCCTCAAAAAGCCGCCCCCCGCGGCCGAGATATCCGAACCCCAGGAGGCGCCCGTGCTCATCGCCGGCTTTGGCCGCTATGGCCAGATCGTGGCCCGCATGATGCTGGCACAGGGCGTGCCCACCACGGTGCTCGACCACAGCGTCGAGATTCTGGAAGTGGCGCGCGCCTTTGGCTACCGCGTGTTCTACGGCGACGCCACCCGGCTCGACCTGCTGCGCATGGCCGGCGCCGGCCAGGCCCGCGTGCTGGTGGTGGCGGTGGACGACCCCGAGCAGTCGCTCAAGATCGTGGCGCTGGCGCGCAAGCATTTCCCCCAGCTGGCCGTGGTGGCCCGCGCCCGCGACCTGACACACTGGAACGCGCTGCGTGACCTGGGCGTGACGAACGTGCAGCGCGAGCTATTCGAGTCGAGCCTGCTGAGCGCCCGCAGCGTGCTCGAACTCATGGGCCTGCCACCCGCCGAGGCACAAGACATCACGCAGCGCTTTCGCACACACAACATTGCGCTGGCCGACCGCATGTACCCACACCACCAGGACCGCGCCAAGATGATTGCCGTGGCCCGCGAGGGGCGCAACCAGCTGGCCGAGCAGATGGCCAAGGAACGGCAGGAGCGCCAGGCCGCCATGCCCGCCGACGCCGACGCCGCCCCAGGATTGCCCGGAAAATTGGATCAAAAATAGGCTCTAGCGCTTTCACAACAAGCGCATGCAGCTATATATTTAGTAGCAAATCATTCACCCCCCCCCGCTACCATCGCCCTCATGGACCTGTCCGAAACCCCGTGGATACACACCCTGCGTTTTGTGCTGGAAATTGCGGCCACCGTGGCCTTTGCGCTGTCGGGCATGGTTGCCGCCGCGCGCCAGCGCATGGATGCCGTGGGCGTGTGCGTGGTGGCCTTTGTGGCCGCCTTTGGCGGCGGCACCCTGCGCGACCTGCTGCTGGACCAGCGGCCCTTCTTCTGGGTGCGCCACACGGGCTATGTGTGGGGCATCCTGGCGCTGTGCGTGGGCGCCATGCTGTTCATGCGCCGGCGCCACATCAAGCCCACCGAGCGCGCCATGGTGCTGCCCGACACCATCGGCCTGGGCCTGTTTGCGGCGGTGGGCGTGGATGTGGCCATGACCGTGGGCATGCCCCCGCTCATCGCCGTCATGATGGGCGTGATCACCGGCGTGTTTGGCGGCGTGCTGCGCGATGTGCTGTGCAACGAGGTGCCCCAGGCCTTCAGCGACCACCGCCCCTATGCCCTGTGCGCCTTTGCCGGCGGCTGGGTGGACGTGGCCCTGCGCCAGTTGGAGGTGCCCGACTGGGCACCGCTGCTGGCCTGCGTGCTGGTGACCGGCGGGTTGCGCGTGCTGGCGCTGTGGCGCAACTGGCAGTTGCCGGCGTGGCGGGTGTAAACGTGCACCACGTTTCCTGAAACAAAAATAGCTGCTGGCGCACCATGCATGTGCGCCAGCAGCTATCAATTCAGAAGCAACTGCGGTGCGGATCAGTCGAGGCTTGCGCCCGACTCCTTGACCACCTTGCCCCACTTGGTCGATTCCGACTTGATGAAGGCAGCAAACTGGGCTGGCGTCTCATTGACGGACTCGCCACCCTGGTCGGCGATCTTTTTCTTCACCTCGGGGTTGGCCAGCACCTTGGCCAGCGCGGCGCTGAGCTTGTCCAGCACCGGCTTGGGCGTGGCGGCGGGCGCAAACATGCCGAACCACGACATGGCCTCATAGCCGGGCACGCCGGCTTCGGCGATGGTTGGCACATCGGGCAGCTCGGGCGAGCGCTTGGCGGTGCTGATGGCAATGGCGCGCAGCTTGCCAGAACGCACATGCGGAATCACCGAGGGCAGGTTGTCGAACATGATGGCAATCTGGTTGCCCAGCAGATCGGTCACGGCCGGTGCGCTGCCCTTGTAGGGGATGTGCGTGAGATCAACCTTGGCCAACGACTTGAACAACTCGCCCGAGAGGTGCGGCGACGCGCCGTTGCCGGGCGAGCCGAAGTTGATCTTGCCGGGGTTGGCCTTGGCATAGGCGATCATCTCGGGCACTGTCTTGAACGGCTGCTGGGGGTTGGCCACCAGCAGGTTGGGCACATTGGCCACGCGCGTCAGCGGTGCGAAGTCCTTGATGGGGTCAAAAGGCATCTTCTTGTACAGGCTGGCGTTGATGGCGTGCGTGCCCACGGTGCCCATGAACAGGGTGTAGCCATCGGCCGCGGCCCTGGCGGCGTATTGCCCGCCAATGTTGCCGCCCGCGCCGGCCTTGTTGTCCACCACCACCGGCTGGCCCAGCTCGGTCGAAAGGTATTGGCCCACCAGGCGCGCCAGGATGTCGGTCGTGCCGCCGGCCGAGAACGGCACGACGATGGAGATGGGCTTGGTGGGATAGGCCTGCGCAAAGGCAGCGCCCGGCAGGGTTGCCGCGCCCGCCGCCAGGCTGGCCAGCACTGCCAGGGCCTTGCGGCGGCCAGCCAGGGAGGTGCGGTGTGTCAAAGTGGTCATGGTTGTTTCCTCGGTCTTGCTCGGGAGAATGGTGTCTGCGGCGCGGGGCGTGCATGCCCTTGCACAGCAGCCAGTGTCAAGGCCTCACAGGTGGGGCCGGATCATGATGACCGCGATATAGATCGCGGCCACCAGGAACATCGACACCACGGCATTGTCCGTGGTGCTTTTCAATTGTAGGTACGGCAGCGCCGGCGCACATGGCATGGCGCAAGCCATCAAAACCCGCCGTCGCCATGCCGTCAGACGCCCGCCACGCCGACGGTCATGCCGCCGCAGACATACAGAACCTGGCCCGTGACAAAACCGCTGCGCGCGTCCAGCAGGTAGCTGGCGGCATGGGCCACGTCGTCGGGCGTGCCGATGCGCCTGACGGGCACGGCCTCGATGATGGCGCGGGTGCGCGGTGCGTCGGGTGGGTTGGCGCGGTCGAACAATTCGGTGCGGATGGGGCCGGGCCCGATGGCGTTGGCCGTGATGCCGTGCGGCCCCAGCTCCAGCGCCCACACGCGTGTCATGCCGATCAGGCCGGCCTTGGTGGCGGCGTAGGCGGTGCGCAGCTCTTTGCCCAGCGCCGCGCGCGAGGACATGTTGACGATGCGCCCGAAGCCCGCCGCCTTCATGCCCGGCAGCAGGGCCTGCATGCACTGGAAAGCGCAGCGCAGGTTAAGCGCCACCGCCAGGTCGAATTCGGCCAGCGTCTGGTGCTCGGCATCGGCCGGCACCACCACGCCCACGTTGTTGACCAGCCGGGTGATGGGGCCACCGGCCAGCGCTTCTTGCAATGCGCGCGCGGTGTCGGCCGCATCCGACAGGTCGGCGCGGATGCCACCGGGCACGCCGTCCACCATGCGGTCAATGACGACCGGCAGGTAGCCCTCGGCGCGGCAGCGCTCGGCAATGGCGGCACCGATGCCGGCGGCGCCGCCCGTGATCAGTACGCGCTCGGGGGTGGTGTTCGGGTGGGTCATGGCTTTTGCAGGGGCGTTGTGTGGTGTGCTAACGGCTTAGGCACCGGTGGCCAGAAAGGCGGCCAGTGCATCGTCAAACGCGGCCGGTGCCTCGAGGTTGGACAGGTGCGAAGCCGGCACTTCGGCCAGGCGCGCGCCCCCTATGGCCCGCTGCATGGCCTGCGCATCGGCCACGGTGGTCACCGGGTCGCTGGCACCGGCAATCAGCAACGTGGGCACGCGGATGGCGGCCATGGCGCCCCGCAGATCGGCCTGGGCCAGGGCATCGCAGCAGGCGGCATAGCCTTCGGGCGCGATGTCGGCAATCCAGCCTTGCGCCGTGGCCACCAGCGCGGGCTGGGCCGCGATGAAGGGCTCGGTGAACCAGCGGCCGGGCGACGAGGCCGCCAGCTCGGCCATGGCTGCAGTGCCCTTGTCGCGCACCAGCGCAGCGCGGGTTTGCCAGCCTTCGGCCGTGCCAATCTTGGCGGCGCTGTTGCACACCACCAGGTGGTTCAGGCGCTCGCCCGCGTGCACGCCCAGCCACAGCCCGGTAAGGCCACCCATGGAGATGCCGCAAAAGCTGGCTTTGGCGATATTCAGAGCATCCAGCAGCGCCACCACATCGCCGCCGAGCTGCTCAAAGCTGTAGGGGCCTGGCGACACCACGCTGCCACCATGGCCGCGCGTGTCGTAGCGCAGCACGCGGTGGGTTTGGGCGAAGTGCTGCGCCTGCGTGTCCCACATCTCCAGCGTGGTGCCCAGCGAGTTGGAAAACACCAGCACGGGCGCATCCGCACGCCCGTCCAGGCGCACACGGAATGGCCCGCCGGGGGTGTCGATGGTTTGCGTCTGCATGCTCAGACCCGTTCGAGGATCACGGCAATGCCCTGCCCCACGCCGATGCACATGGTGCACAGCGCGTATTTGCCGCCGGTGGCGTGCAGGCGGTTCACGGCCGTGGTGGCCAGGCGGGCGCCGCTGGCGCCCAGCGGGTGGCCCAGCGCAATGGCGCCGCCCCAGGCGTTCACGCGGGCGTCGTCGTCTTTCAGGCCCAGGGCGCGCAGCACGGCCAGGCCTTGTGCTGCAAAGGCTTCGTTGAGCTCGATCACGTCCATGTGGTCGATGGTGAGGCCGGTTTGCGCCAGCACCTTCAGGGTGGCGGGCGTGGGGCCAAAGCCCATGATGCGCGGCGCCACGCCGGCGGTGGCCATGCCCACCACGCGGGCGCGCGGCGTCAGGCCATATTGGGCGGCGCTGGCTTCGTTGGCCAGCAGCAGCGCGCAGGCGCCATCGTTCACACCCGAGGCATTGCCTGCGGTGACGGTGCCGTCGGGCCGCACCACGCCCTTGAGCTTGGCCAGCGCTTCCAGACTGGTCTCGCGGGGGTGTTCGTCCTGGCTGACGATGATGGCGTCGCCCTTTTTCTGGGGAATCGTCACCGCCACGATTTCACGCGCCAGGTGGCCGGCCTTGATCGCCGCCACGGCGTTGAGCTGGCTGCGCAGGGCCATGCGGTCTTGCGCCTCGCGCTCGATGCCGAAATCGGTGGCCACGTTTTCGGCCGTTTCGGGCATGGAATCGACGCCGTATTGCGCCTTCATCAGCTTGTTGACGAAGCGCCAGCCGATGGTGGTGTCATACACCGCGTTGTTGCGGCTGAAGGCGCTTTCGGCCTTGGGCATGACAAACGGGGCGCGGCTCATGCTTTCCACGCCGCCAGCGATCATCAACCCCGCTTCGCCGGCCTTGATGGCGCGCGCGGCCGTGCCCACGGCATCGAGGCCCGAACCGCACAGGCGGTTGATGGTGGCGCCCGGCACTTCCACCGGCAGGCCCGCCAGCAGGCTGGACATATGGGCCACGTTGCGGTTGTCTTCGCCGGCCTGGTTGGCGCAGCCATAGAGCACATCGGTCACGGCGGCCCAGTCCACGCCCGGGTTGCGCTCCATCAGCGCCTTGAGCGGGATGGCGCCGAGGTCGTCGGTGCGGACACTGGACAAGGCACCGCCGTAGCGGCCGAAGGGGGTGCGGATGGCGTCACAGATGAAGGCTTGGGTCATGGTGTCTCCTGGGATATCTAAGGAAGGTTCAGGCCTGGATGGGCAGGCCGACAAGGCGTTCGAGTTCGGCGTGGTCCAGCCCGTCGACCTTGTCGATGAGCTGCAGGCCCTGCGGCGTGCAGGCCAGCGTGGCGAGGTCGGAATAAATGCGCTTGACGCAGGCAATGCCGGTGAGCGGATAGGTGCACTGCGCCACCACCTTGCTGGCGCCCTGCTTGGTGAGCAAGTCCATCATCACCCAGGTCTGCTTGGCACCGATGGCCAGGTCCATGGCGCCGCCCACGGCGGGAATGGCGCCGGGCTCGCCCGTGCTCCAGTTGGCCAGGTCGCCCGTGGCCGACACCTGGAAGGCGCCCAGCACGCAGATATCGAGGTGGCCGCCGCGCATCATGGCAAAGCTGTCGGCATGGTGAAAATATGCGCCGCCCGCCAGCAAGGTGACGGGCTGCTTGCCGGCGTTGATGAGGTCATAGTCTTCGCTGCCAGCAGCCGGCGCCGGGCCCATGCCCAAAATGCCGTTCTCGCTTTGCAGGATGACCTCGCGGCCTGCGGGGATGTGGTTGGCCACCAGGGTCGGCTGGCCGATGCCCAGGTTGACATAGGCACCGTCGTGGATGTCTTGCGCCACGCGCTTGGCCAACTCTTCTTTACTACGTCTTTGATAGCTGCTCACGCTTGCTCCTTTTGCGCCAGAGGCCAATTTCATGCAGATTTCTTGAAACCACCGGCCTGCGTGGCAACCCGGGCGATCTTGACGACGTGGCTCACATAGACGCCCGGCGTGACGATGGCTTCGGGATCGAGCGCGCCCAGTTCCACCACCTCGTGCACCGTGGCAATGGTGGTCTTGGCGGCGGTGGCCATCACCGGGCCGAAGTTGCGCGCCGACATGCGGTAGGTGAGGTTGCCCCAGCGGTCGCCCTTTTCGGCCTTGATCAGGGCCACGTCGCCGTAAATGGGGTATTCGAGCACGTAGTGCTTGCCATTGATTTCGCGCGTCTCTTTGCCCTTGGCCAGCTCGGTGCCATAGGCCGTGGGGCAAAAGAAGGCGCCAATGCCGGCACCGGCAGCGCGGATGCGCTCGGCCAGGTTGCCCTGGGGCACCAGCTCCAGTTCGAGCTTGCCACTGCGGTACAGGTCGTCAAACACATAGCTGTCGGCCTGGCGCGGAAAGCTGCAGATGATCTTGCGCACCTGCCCGGCCTTGAGCAGCGCGGCCACGCCCTGCTCGGCATTGCCGGCGTTGTTGTTGACGATGGTCAGGTCGCGCGCGCCGTGGGCAATCAGCCCTTCGATCAGCTCGTCAGGAATGCCCGCCGTGCCAAAGCCGCCAATCAGCACGGTGGCGCCATCCTGCACACCCGAAAGTGCCTGCGCTACCGAGTCCGCTATCTTGTTGATCATGGAATGTCTTCCGGGAAGTATCAAAAAAACGCCCTCATTTGTTCGTAGAATGAACAAATGTTCGCATCATGAATTATAGAACGGACAGCTCCATGGGCAACCCCACCCCCTCTGCGCGCCCCAAACCCGGCGACAGCTATGTGCAGTCCTTCGCGCGCGGCCTCGAAGTCATCCGCTCATTCAGCGCCGCCGCGCCGCAGCAGACGCTGAGCGAAGTCGCCGCGCAGACCGGGCTGACCCGCGCGGGCGCCCGGCGCATCCTGCTCACGCTGCAGACCCTGGGTTATGTGGAAAGTGACGGCCGGCTGTTTCGCCTCACCCCGCGCATCCTCGACCTGGGTTTTGCCTACCTGTCGTCCATGCCCATCTGGGACCTGGCCGAGCCGGTGATGGAAGCGCTGGTGGAGCAGGTGCGCGAGTCGTGCTCGGCGGCCGTGCTCGACGGCCTCGATATCGTCTACGTGCTGCGCCTGCCCACGCACAAGATCATGCGCACCAACCTGGGCGTGGGCTCGCGCCTGCCCGCCGCCTGGACATCCATGGGGCGGGTGCTGCTGGCGGGCCTGCCCGACGACGCACTGGTGGCACGGCTGCAGGGGCTGACGCTGCAACGCTTCACCCAGTACACCACGGCAGACATGCCCACCCTGCTGGCGCATATCCGCCAGGCGCGCGCGCAGGGCTGGTGCCTGATCAATCAGGAGCTGGAAGAAGGCTTGATTTCGCTGGCCGCGCCGCTGACCAACCGCGCCGGCCAGACCGTGGCCGCGCTCAATATCAGCGGCCAGGCCAACCGCACCAGCGCCGAGGTGATGCAGGCCACCATGCTGCCCGCGCTGCTGCGCGCGGCGCAGACCATTTCACGCATGCTGGGCACCCAACGCACCTGACGCCTGACGCGCGCGCAAGCGATTGGAACCTGCCGCTGGTGGACGGCAGGCCGCGCACTGATCAGCGCTTGCGAAAGCCCAGCACCAACACCACCGCCCCCAGCGCAATGGCGCCCAGGCTCAGCCACTGGGGGACATTCACCGATTCCTTTTCTTTCACCGTAAGCTCCAGCGGACCGAGCTTGGCCTGCGTGGTTTCCTTGGTAAAGCTGAAACCGCCGGTCAAGAACCCGGCCAGCCCCAGCACGATCAGGACCACTCCGGTCAGACGCAGTGCATTCATGGCATATCTCCCCAATCCGGGGCTGTTGGACAAAGGCGCAGCAGCGACCCCGGTTTCCCCGCCTGTGCCTGGCCACTGTAGGCGTTGGCAGAGGCGGCGCGCGTAGGACGCCACCGCGATGGCGCGCCACCAGCGCCGCGCCATGACCGCCGCATCTGCGTGCTACGCTCTGCCCCCATGTTCAACCCATCCCAATCCGATGTGCGCCGCTTCCTCTGCGCGGTGCACGCCAAGACCCGCAGCGGCGAGCCCATGGAGGCTATCGAAACCCTGGCCAGCCTGTGGATCGCAGAGCACCCCGAATACCACGCCGAACTGGCCGACGCCGATGCCGCCGTAGCACGCAACTACGACGAAACGCCGGATCAGACCAACCCTTTTTTGCACCTGTCGATGCACCTGTCGATCAGCGAGCAGTGCAGCATCGACCAGCCGCGCGGCATCCGCCAGGCGGTGGAACTGCTCACGGCGCGCCTTGACTCCCTGCACGACGCGCACCACGCCACCATGGACTGCCTGGGCCAGATGCTGTGGGAGAGCCAGCGCGCCGGCCGCCCGCCCGATGGCGACGCCTACATCGCCTGCGTGCAGCGCCGCGCCACGCGGGACTGAAGCGACCCGGGCGGGTTCAGACGGTACAAAAAAGCCCGCAGGCTGCGGGCTTTGTCTTTGTGTGTGTGGATGGGCGGCGCTGGCCGGGGTCAAAGTAAACCCAGACGGACTGGCCGCTCAACGAAAGCGCGATTGCGGCACCGTGTGCAGATCGCCGTCGAGCGAGCCCACATAGCTTGCCAGCGCCTTCAACTCGGCGTTGGTGAACTGCTTGGCGATGCCGCCCATGATGGCGTTGTTGCGGCCAACGTTGGTGTTCTTTTCCACCTTGTACGATTTGAGCGCCACGAACAGGTAGTCGGCGTGCTGGCCCGCAATCTTGGGATAGGACGGGTCGATCGGCTTGGCGAAGTTGTCGCCGTGGCAAGACACGCAGGCGCCCTTCTTCAGCAACTCGGCCACCTGCACGCTGGGTTCGCGGCCGGGCTTGGCGGGCAGTTCGGCGCTGGTCTTGCCGTGTTGTTCGTAGTAGGCCGCCACATCGGCAATGTCCTGCTCGGTCAGCGAGTCGGCAATGCCGCGCATGGTGGGGTGCTTGCGCTCACCCTTCTTGTAGGCGGTGAGGGCGGCCGCAATGTACTTGCCGCTCTGGCCCGAGATCATGGGCACCTTGTGCACTTCGGGAAAGCTGGCCTGATAACCCTGAATGCCGTGGCAGCCAATGCACATCGCAATTTTCTGCTTGCCGGCTTCGACATCACCCTTGGCTTCCTGCGCGTGGGACAACGCCGTCACGGAAGCGACAGCCAGGGCAAATATCGTGGTCAACGTCTTGTTCATTTTGCGCGCACAATCGTATGAAGGTTCAGCTCAGGGCTCTGATAAGTCGGCGATTATAGCCAGCGCTTTGTCAAGCCCATCCATCAACGATCCGGTGTTTTTGTTCATGAAATTTCAAGGCTCCCAGAACTACGTCGCCACCCAAGACCTGATGCTTGCCGTGAACGCGGCCATCACGCTGCAACGCCCGCTGCTGGTCAAGGGAGAGCCCGGCACCGGCAAGACCATGCTGGCCGAAGAAGTGGCCCAGGCGCTTGATATGCCGCTGCTGCAGTGGCACATCAAGTCCACCACCAAGGCGCAGCAGGGCCTGTATGAATATGACGCCGTGAGCCGCCTGCGCGACAGCCAGCTCCAGGACGGCGACAGCGCCGAGCGGGTGAAGGACATCCGCAACTACATCATTCAGGGCGTGCTGTGGCAAGCCTTCACGGCCGACCGCCCGGTCGCATTGCTGATTGACGAGATCGACAAGGCCGACATCGAGTTTCCGAACGACCTGCTGCGCGAAATCGACCGCATGGAGTTCTACTGCTACGAGACGCGCGAGCTCATCAAGGCCAAGCACCGCCCCCTGGTGTTCATCACCTCGAACAACGAAAAAGAGTTGCCCGACGCGTTTTTGCGCCGCTGCTTCTTTCACTTCATCAAGTTCCCCGAAGCCGACACCATGCGCCAGATCGTGGATGTGCACTTTCCCACGCTCAAGAGCGAGCTGCTGGGCGTGGCGATGAAGACGTTTTACGACGTACGCAACCTGCCCGGCCTGAAAAAGAAACCATCCACCAGCGAGCTGATCGACTGGCTCAAGCTGCTGGTAGCCGAAGACATTCCGCTGTCGGCCCTGCAAAGCGCCGACAACAAGGTGGCGGTGCCGCCGCTGGTGGGCGCGCTGCTCAAGAACGAACAGGACGTGAGCCTGTTTGAAAAGCTGGTATTCATGAACCAGAGGAACCGTTGAGTGAGCGACGGCACCAACGACACCCGCCAATTGCTGGTCAACGGCTTGGCAGATGCCATTGGCTTTGTGGGGGGCGCACTGCTGGGCTTCTGGCTGGGCCAATTGCTGGGGTTCGACATCTTCGCGCCTGGCTACGGCACCGGCAGCCTGATCGGCATCGCCCTGGTGGGCATCGGTGGTGGCCTGGGCCTGCATGCGGCTCGGCGCTGGCAAAACAGCCGCCACAGCCAGCCGTCCAAGGATTGATGATCAAAGGGTAGAGACCCATGGCTTTTGTAGTACCTGTCACGCTGCGCGATCGCGGCGTCCGCCTGGAGCCCCTGGCGCTGGCCCATGAAGAAGGCCTGCGGGCCGCTGCCGCCGATGGCGCGCTGTGGAAGCTGCGCATCACCTCGGTGCCCGAGCCGCAGGACACCCGCGCGTACATCGAGGCCGCGCTCAAGATGCGCGAAGACGGCAACCGCTTTGCCTTTGCCGTGGTGGAAGACGCCACCGGCAAGGTGCTGGGCTCCACCAGTTACCACGACATCGTGCCCGCCGCGCGCCGCGTGGAAATCGGCTGGACCTGGTATGCCAAAAGCGCGCAGCGCACCCACGTCAACACCACTGCCAAGCTGCTGATGATGGGCCACGCTTTCGACACGCTGGGCTGCCATGTAGTGGGCTGGCGCACCGACAACTACAACTTTGCGTCGCAACGCGCCATCGAGCGCCTGGGCGCCAAGAAGGACGGCGTGCTGCGCGGCCACGCGCTGCGCCGCGACGGCACCATCCGCGATACGGTGATGTACAGCATGCGCTCGGGCGAATGGCCCGAGGCCAAAGCACAGTTGCTATATCTTTTAGAGCAGCATGCGCACAACCCATAAGCGCTGGAGGCCAAAATCATGCTGATCGACTTCTTTTACACCCTGCGCTCGGCCAAGTTGCCCGTGTCGGTCAAGGAATACCTCACCCTGCTCGAAGCCCTGCAAGCCGGTGTGGTGGGCCCCAAGTCGGATGACGCGTGGAGCCTGGACGACTTCTACAACCTCTCGCGCCTCACGCTGGTCAAGGACGAGAAGCACTACGACAAGTTTGACCGGGCCTTCGGCGCCTACTTCAAGGGCGTGGAAATGGTGGCCGACTTCACCAAGGAGATCCCGGCCGACTGGCTGCGCAAGATCCTGGAGAACGAACTCACGCCCGAGCAAAAGGCTGCCATCGAGAAGATGGGCTGGGACGAGCTGATGGAGACGCTGAAGAAGCGGCTCGAAGAGCAAAAGGAACGCCACGAGGGTGGCAGCAAGTGGATCGGCACCGGCGGCACCAGCCCGTTTGGCCATGGCGGCTACAACCCGCAGGGCGTGCGCATTGGCGGCGCGGGCAAGAACAAAAGCGCCGTGAAGGTGTGGGAGCAGCGTGCCTACAAGGACTACGACGACCAGCAGGAGCTGGGCACGCGCAACATCAAGGTGGCGCTGCGCCGCCTGCGCAAGTTTGCGCGTGAAGGGCATGAGCTGGAACTGGACCTGCCCGACACCATCCGCAGCACGGCAGCCAACGCGGGGTATCTGGACATCAAGATGGTGCCCGAGCGGCACAACAACGTGAAGGTGCTGCTGCTGATGGACGTGGGCGGCACCATGGATGAACACATCCAGCGGGTGGAAGAACTGTTCAGCGCCGTCAAGAGCGAGTTCAAGCACCTGGAGTTCTATTACTTCCACAACTGCGTGTACGACTTCATGTGGAAGAACAACCGGCGCCGCTTTGCCGAGAAGTTCCCCACCTGGGACATCATCCGCAAGTACAACAAGGACTACAAACTGATCTTTGTGGGCGACGCGACCATGAGCCCCTACGAGATATTGCAGCCCGGCGGCAGTGTGGAATACAACAACGAGGAGCCGGGCGCAGAGTGGCTACAGCGCCTCACGCACGCCTTCCCCAAGTTTGCGTGGATCAACCCCGAGCCGCAGGGCGTGTGGCAATACCGCCAAAGCATCAGCATCATCCAGCAGCTCATCGGCAACCGCATGTACCCTTTGTCACTCAAGGGGCTCGAAGAAACCATGCGGCTGCTGTCAAAATAAACGCATGCCCATCGCTTCCCCAACGCCGGCCCGATGGCCGGCGTTGCTGTTTTTCTGCGTGGTGTGCCTGCAAGGCTGCAGCCTGTTGCCCCGGGGCGAACACAGCGCCGCCGCCGACACCGCCTCCACGCCGGTCACCGACCGTTCCACCCTGCCCGCGTTCACGCTCGAAGTGCGTGCGCCCGACGGCGTGCGCGAAACGCTGGAACGCCATCTGGAGCTGCAGCGTTTCCGCACCTTGCCCGATCTGCAAGACGGCGAACTGCAGCGCCTGCTGGGTGCGGCCGACGCCAACGCGCGCGAACTGCTGGGCACGCTGGGCTACTTTGCCCCCACCATCACGGTGCTGATGACCGACACCCCGGGCAGCAGCGCCGCCTTGCGTGCCGTGGTGCTGGTGGCAGAGCCCGGCCCGCAAACCCACGTTGCCAGCACCCGCATCACCGTGGACGAGCGCACCGACGACGGCACCGAAAACCGCGCACGCCGGCAAGAGCGCGTGCAGCGCAACTGGTCGCTGCCGCCCGGGCAGCCCTTCACCCAGTCGGCCTGGGACAGCGCCAAGACCGACGGCCTGCGCCAGCTGCAGGTGCGGCGCTACCCCACGGCCCGCATCGCGCAAAGCCGGTCCGAGGTGGATGCCGACACCCACCAGGCGGCGCTGAGCGTGCACTACGACACCGGCCCCGCCTACCGCTTCGGCCCCCTGCAGGTGCAAGGCAGCGAACGCTACGACCCTGATGGCACGCGGCGCCTGGCCCGCCTGCCCACCGGGGCCTTTTATGACGAGGCGCAATTGCTGGACGCGCAATTGCGCCTGGCCAGCAGCGGTTATTACGACGCCGTGTTCCTCACGCTCGACACCGAAGGCAGCGACCCGCAAGCCGCCCCCGTGGTGGCGCAGGTGCGCGAGGCACGGCTGCAAAAGCTGGTGTTTGGCGCCGGCCTGTCCACCGACAGCGGCCCGCGCCTTTCGATGGACCACATCCACAACCAGCTGCCCGGCATGGGCTGGCGTGCGGTCAGCAAACTGCTGCTGGACCGCGAAACCCAACTGGCAAGCACCGAGTGGACCGACCTGCCCGACGAGAATGGTTGGCGCTGGTTTGCCGCGGCCCAGGCGCAGCGCGAAACCACGGGCGACTACCAGGTCAACAGCGCGCGCCTGCGCACCGGCCGCAGCAAAAGCAGCACGCGCATCGACCGCAACTATTTTCTGCAATACGACTACGCCAACAGCCAGGGCCTGAACGCTCCGCCCTCGGGCACGGCGCTGAGCCTGAACTACGGCTGGACGGGCCGCTATTTCAACAGCACCGTGGCGCCCACGCGCGGATACGGGCTGGCGGTGGAATTGGGGGCGGGCACCACGCTCACCCCCGAACGCGCGCCCTTTGTGCGCACGCTGCTGCGCTGGCAATCGTTCATTGCGGCGGGCCGGGTGCAGGCCGCCACCGGTGGTGCCCGCAACGCGCGCATCGCCCTGCGCGCAGAAGCCGGCGCCGTGCTGGCGCGCCAGGCGGCGCAGATCCCGGTGACCCAGCTGTTCCTGACCGGCGGCGACACCACCGTGCGCGGCTATGGCTACCGCGCCATCGGCGCGCGCACCGAGAACAACCTGCTCTACGGCGGCCGCTATCTGGGCCTGGCCAGCGCGGAATGGCAACGCCCCATCGTCTACAACGGCGCCATGACCGACTGGGAGAGCGCCGTTTTTGTCGATGCCGGCGCCGTGGCCGACCGCGTGGGCGACCTCACCGCCCGCGTCGGCGTGGGCGCCGGCGTGCGCTGGCGCAGCCCGGTGGGCCCGCTGCAGGCCGACCTGGCTTATGGCGTGCAAGCCAAACAACTGCGGCTGCATTTGCGCCTGGGGTTCAGCTTCTGATGCGCCGCCAGCCACCCGCCCATCGCGCACCCGAGGCAGATTTTTCTGCAGGCAGCGCCGCGCCAGCCACCGCCTCCGCACGCGGCATGCACGGCCAGCGGGCGCGCCGGGCGCTGCGCTTCACCGGCTGGCTGCTGGTGGGGCTGTGCGCCCTGGTGCTGGCGGCCGGCACGCTGGCCTGGTGGTGGTCGGGCCGCGACAACTCTCTGGCCACCCTGCTGGCGCGCGCAGCCCAATACCTGCCAGCAGGCCAGACGCTGGACAGCCGCGAGGTGAGCGGATCGCTGCGCAGCGGTGGCCGCATTGGCTGGCTGCGCTGGAGCAGCCCCACGCTGCGCGTCGAAGTCAGCGATGCCCGCGTGGGCTGGCAGCTGGCGCCCTTGCTGCAGCGCCGCCTGGAACTGGGCGAGGTGCATGCCGCCACGGTAACGATCACCCCGCTGGGCCCGCCCAGCACCGAGCCCCTGACCCCGCTCGACACACTGGTGCTGCCGCTGCAGATCGGCCTGCCCTTTCGCATCGACCGCCTGCAATGGGCCGGCTCGCCCGCCGTGGAAGCCCTGGGGCTGGTGGGCGACTACCGCTTTGACGGACGCCAGCACCACCTGACCATCGGCAATGTGGCACTGGCCCAGGGCCGCTACACCGCCCGCGCCACCTTGGACGCCCAGGCCCCCATGGCGCTCGATGCCACGGTGAGCGGCAGCGTGCACCAGGCCGTGCCCGGCAGCAGCGCCAGCGTGCAGGTGCTGGCCCACGCCACGCTCAAGGGCACGCTGTCCACAGCGGCGGCCCGATTGCAGCTGGATGCCCGCCTGCGCCCAGTTGCACCGGATGCACCGAATGCACAGGCTGCTGAAGCCGCCACGCCGCCCGCATCCACCGCGCCCCCCGCACCGGCCGCAAAGCCTGCACCCGCCCGACCGCGCGCCCCATCCACCCCCGCTTCCGTGCCCGAACCCATGCAGGCCGACCTGCATGCCACGCTGGCGCCCTGGGCACCCCAGCCCATAGAACAGGCCCGTGCCACGCTGCGCGCCGTCAACCTGGCCACGCTGTGGCCCCAGGCCCCCGCCACGCTGCTGCACGGCACGCTGCAGGCCGGCCCCACGGCAGCGCCAGCCGCGTCGGGCTGGGCCCTGCAGGCGCAAATCCGCAACGCACTGGCAGGCCCGTGGGACCAATCGCGCCTGCCACTCACCGCCCTGGCCGCCAGCGCCACCTGGGACGGCACGCGCTGGAGCATCCCCGCCGCCACGGCCAGCGTGGGCCAGGGCACAGCCACCGTGCAAGGCCACTACACGCCCGCCACGGGCGCCATCGATGGCAAAGCCCAGCTGCGCAACCTGCCCCCCGAGGCACTTCACTCGGCGCTGGCGGCGGCGCCCTTGTCCGGCAGCGTGGTGGCGCAGACCGAGGGCGGCGGCAACGTGGCGTTCACGGCCGACATCCAGGCCAACACTGCCACGCGGTCGCCCGGCGCCCGGGGCAACCCCAAACCCGGTACTGCGGACCAGCCCCGCACGCAGCCCGCCCCTGCGCTGCGCATCAACGCCCTGCAAGCCAAAGGGCAATGGCAGCCGCAACAAGGCGACGGCACCGTGCGGCTGGATCGCCTGCGGGTCGATGCCATGCAGGCGCGGCTGGAGGCCACCGCGCTGCAAGTGACGCTGGGCACCATCGCTGTACAAGGCCAACTGCAGCTCACCGTGCCCGGCGCCAGCGCCCAGGCCAAGGGTGCATTGGCCCCCCGCACCGGCGCCGGCGAGCTGCAGGTGCAGTGGACCGACGCCGACCGCACCCAGCGCTGGCTGACCAGCCTGCCCGGCCTGGCCACCGCCCTGCACGGCGCAACGCTCAAGGGCCAGGCGCAACTGGCCAGCCGCTGGAGCGGCGGCTGGCAAAGCCTGGCAGAGCAGCTGCAAGCCGCCCGCGCGGGCCAGGCGCTGCCCACGGACAAAACCCCGTTCACGCTGCAGGCCACGCTGACCGCGCCGCAACTCGACCTGACCCTGCCGCCAGGCAACTCCGGCAAGGCAGCCGCTGCGACCGCTGTGCAGTTGCAATCGCTGCAGGCCGAACTGTCGGGTTCGCTGCGGCAGGCCCGCCTGGCACTGGACGGCAAGCTGCGCACCGGCACGCTCCTCGCCACGCTGCACACCCGCGCGACCGGCGGGCTGGCATCGGCCGCGCTGTGGAAGGCGCAGGTGAGCGCGTTGCGCGTGCAGGCACAAGACACCACCCGCCCCGGCCCCTGGACCCTGGAACTCTCCGAGGCGCTGGCCCTGACGGCGCAGCTTGGCGCGCCCCCCGCCGCGCCCGGCACATCGGGCATGGTGGTGGTGCAGGCCGCCGCCGGCCAGGCCCGCGTGAGCGGCCCGCTGCCCGGCACCGTGGCGCTGCAATGGCAGCCCGTGCGCTACCAGTCCGGGCCGGGCACGGCATCGCGCCTGCAAAGCCAGGGCCGCCTGCAGGGCCTGCCCTTCGCCTGGCTGGATGCGCTGGGGCTGGAGGGCGCACCCGCGGTAGCCGACCAACCGGCGCAGCCGTTGCTGGCCCGCCTGGGCCTGGGCGGCGACATGGTGCTGGAGGGCCAGTGGAGCGTGGACGCCGGCGCCACCCTGCGCGCCCAGGCCAGCCTGCGGCGCACTGGCGGCGACCTGCGCATCCTCACCGGGGAAACCGCCCCCGTCACGGTGCTGCAAAGCACGGGCCAGGGCACCGGCGCGGGCAGCCCCACCGCCATCACCGCCCCCGAACCCGGCAGCCGCGCCGGCGTGCGCCAGGCCGAACTGACGCTGGAGGCCGAAGGCGAGGCCCTGCGCGCACGCCTTCTCTGGGCCAGCGATCGCGCCGGCGAGATCGATGCCAGCGCCAGCACCCGCCTCACGCTGGGCAAAACGCTGGCAGATGCGAACGGACTGGCGGGCGCCACCTGGGCGCCCGATGCACCGCTGGCCGCCAACGTGCGCGCGCGCCTGCCCGACATGGGCGTGTGGTCGGCCCTGGCCCCGCCGGGCTGGCGCGTGCGCGGCACGCTCGACGCCAACGCCACCCTGTCGGGTACGCGCGCCGCCCCCCGCTGGGCCGGCACGCTGGGCGCCGATGGGCTGGCCGTGCGCTCCATCGTCGATGGGGTGGACCTGCAAAACGGCCAGTTGCGCGCCACCCTGCGGGGCAACCAGCTAGACATCACCGAGTTCCGCCTGCAAGGCGGGCGCGGCAGCAATGCGCGCATCGCGGGTTTCAGCGGCAACCGCACGCCCGCACCGCAAGACGGCGGCACCCTCACCGGCTCGGGCCGTCTGGGCTGGGGCGAGCCCGGCGCGGGCATGTCGGGCATCACCATGGACATCACCGCCGAGGCCCGCGCGCTGCAGGTGCTGGTGCGCGCCGACCGGCAGGTCAGCGTGTCGGGCCAGGTGCAGGCGCAATTGCAGCAAGGGCAGTTCAGACTGCGCGGCAAGCTCACCACCGACCGCGCCACCATCATCCTGCCCGACGAATCGGCGCCCAGCCTGGGATCGGACGTGGTGGTGCGTTCGGCCGCCAAAGACCGCGCCGACCAGGCCAAGGCGCAGGCGGCCGGCCGCGCCAACCAGAAAGCAGCGCAGGCCGAAACTGCCCGGTCGCCCGCCGTGGCCATCACCCTCAACCTGGGCCGCGACTTTGCACTGCAAGGCCAGGGCATCACCACCCGCCTCACCGGCGAACTGGACATCCGCAGCAGCACCGTGCCCGGCGCACCGCCGCGCGTGACGGGCGAGGTGCGCACCGACGCAGGCCGCTACCGCGCCTGGGGCCAGGTGCTGGACGTGGAGACGGGCCTGATCCGCTTCAACGGCCCCTACAACAACCCCGCGCTCGACATTCTGGCGCTGCGCCCCAACATCAGCGTGCGCGCGGGCGTGCAGGTCACCGGCTCGGCGCTGGCGCCCCGCGTGCGGCTGTATTCCGACCCCGAACTGCCCGACGCCGAAAAACTCTCGTGGGTCGTGCTGGGCCGCGATGCAGCCAACGGCGGCGCCGAAGCCGCCGTGCTGCAGCAAGCCGCCCTGACCCTGCTGGGCCGCGGCGGCGGCAACCCCACCGCCCAGGTGGCCAGCCGCCTGGGTCTGGACGAAATCGGCTTCAAGGGCCCCGGCGCCGGCGAAGACGCCACCAGCGCCGCGCTCACCTTTGGCAAGCGCCTGTCCAAGGACATGTATGTGACCTACGAGCGCAGCCTGTCGGGCACGCTGGGCACGCTCTACATCTTCTACGACCTCTCGCGCCGCCTCACGCTGCGCGGCCAGACGGGCGAGAAAAGCGCCGTGGACATCATCTACACCGTGCGCTACGACTGATCCCACCGCGCAGAAATATGGCGCCCGCCCAGCCTCTACAATCGCCGGCTGCCTCCTCGTAGTTCAATGGATAGAACGAGTGCCTCCTAAGCGCTAGATACAGGTTCGATTCCTGTCGGGGGGACCACCTGCAAGGCCGGGAGCTTCCGCAAGTTTCCGGCCTTTTTCTTTTTCCCCTGTGAGAAGTGGCTTGAATCAGTGCAACAACGTGCGGCGAGGCGATGACGCCAGCTGCAAGGGGCCCATCGCGCCTCGCATAAGTGCTTGCATTGCCATGTAGCGCGCATGCCGCGCTCCCAAGGCGTGGTGAATGCCCAGCAGCAACCGCCATTGAGACAGGCGCCGCCTGAGTGGGAAGGGACGCTGAAGGCAGAGAGAAGCACTCATTTGCAAGCATTGAGTCAAATTGGCCTCTAGCCCTTTATTCAAAAGCGCAAACAGCTATTAAATTAGGAGTTTTTTAACCATCCACGGGCAACGTTCAGCACGCTTGATTTGCTGCGCGCCCTCGCCCGCAGCGGCCCCTACAGCTGAAACCCCACCGCCCGCACCACGCCCTCGGCAATGTCGCGCAGCCAGGACGGCTGGCGCGCCTGGTGGGGCTGGGCGGTGGCGATCTGGCGGGCGCACCAGTCGGACAGCCATTGCACCTGCTCGCGCTCGTAGAAGGCCGTCATGCTTTCGTAGTTGAGGAACAGGCTGCGCGCATCCAGGTTCAGCGAGCCGGTCAGCGCCATGCTGTCGTCGATGACCACGGCCTTGGCATGCACCATGCCGGGGGCCAGCCACACCTGGGCGCCCGCTGCGGCCAGCTGGCGCAGGGCGCGTTCGCGGGCCCAGTCGGCCAGGCGGTGGTTGGAGCGGGCGGGCACGACCAGGTGCACCTGCACCCCGCGCCGGCAGGCAATGCACCAGGCGTCGAGCAGGGCCTCGTCGGGCACAAAATAGGGCGTGATGGCCACGATGCGCCGCTGCGCGTGGAAGGCCGCCGTGAGCAGCAGGGCATAGACGGTGTCGTCGGGCTGGTCTGGCCCGCTGGGCACCCACTGGGCCAGCGCGCCGCCGGGCGGGCCGGCCAGCGCCTGGCGCGGCGGCGGCAGGTGGCGGGTGAAGCGCACGCGGCCGGTGGCAGCACGCCAGTCGGCCCGGAACTGCGCCTGGGCCAGCGCGGCCAGCGGGCCTTCGACATCGAAGCTCAGGTCCCGCCACGCGGGCATACCGGGGCGGTCCATGAAGTATTCGCTGGCCAGGTTGCGGCCGCCGCTCCACAGGCGCGCGCCGTCGGCCACGGCCACTTTGCGGTGGTTGCGCAGGTTGGTGCGCCCGCGCATAGGGTTGTGCAGCAGGGGCATGAAGCGGCGCACCTGCACGCCCTGGCGCCTCAGGTGGCGCAGCATGGCCGCCGGGGTGCGCCAGCTGCCCACGGCATCCAGCAGCAGCCGCGTGGCCACGCCGCGCTGGGCGCACTGCGCCAGGGCCTGGGCCACGCGTTCGCCCACCGCGTCGTGGCCGAACACGAAGGTGCATACATCCAGGCTGTGCCGGGCGGAGTCGATGAGCGCCAGCAGGGCCTGCAGTGCATCGGTGCCATCTTCGTGGAAGTGGACATGGGCATTGCGCACGGCGGGCGCCAGGTCCATGCCCGCCAGCAGGTGCGTGGCCCAAGCAGGGCCCTCGCCCACCGCAGCGGTGCCGGGCGCCGACGCATCACCGCGCCGGTGGGGCTCGCGCAACGGCCGCGCAAACTTGCGCGAGCCCACCAGTAAAAACAAGGGCAGCGCCACATAGGGAAAAGCCACGATGCCCAGCACCCACGCCAGCGCCGCCGAAGGATGGCGCCGCTGGTGATCGATGCGGGTGAACATCACATACACCAGCAAGCCAGCAACCACGAGCATGGCGTGGCCCAGGCCGGACAGCAGCACCAAGCCGGTCATGGGGCACCTCGCCGCGCGGCCATGCGCCAACGTGGCGGAGTTGGGTGGGCCATGCCGCCCACGGTGGCGCAATCGGTGGAGCGCAACAGGCTGCTCATGGTGTTGCGAGGAGGGGTTTGTGCAGGCAGCCGCATAGTGCGCAAGCATAGCGACGCTGCATGGCGGGCGGGCACTTTGCCCCGCCAAGCCTCAGGCGCGGCTGCGCAGCGTGCGGCTGAGCAGGATCACCGGCACCAGCCCCACCGCCACCAGCGCCAGCGAAGGCAGGGCGGCTTCGCCCAGGCGCTCATCGCGCGCCAGCTGATAGGCCACCACGGCCAGGGTGTCACTGTTGAAGGGGCGCAGTACCATGGTGGCGGGCAGCTCTTTCATCACATCCACAAACACCAGCAGCGCGGCGGCGGCGGTGGAGCGCCTGAGCAGCGGCCAGTGCACGCGGGCCATCAGCCGCGCGCTGCCTGCGCCCAGCATGCGCGCCGAGTCATCCAGGCTGGCCGGAATGCGCGCATAGCCGCTTTGCACCGACTGCAGCGCCACCGCGCAAAAGCGCACCAGATACGCCCACACAATGCCCACCGCCGTGGTGGTGACCAGCGCGCCCACGCCCCATTGGGGAAAGTGCGCCTGCAGCCACCCCACCGGCAGCAGCAGCCCCACCACGATCACGGCGCCCGGCACGGCATAGCCCACGCTGGCCAGCCGCACCACGCCGCGCGTGAGCAGGTCGGGCTTGCGGCGTACGGCAAAGGCCAGCGCCAGCGCCACGGCCACGGCCAGGCCGGCAGTGATGCCACCGAGCCACACGCTGTTCCAGGCCCATTCCAGAAAACGGCTCCAGGGCAGCACCGACCAGTCAGACGCCAGCGGCCGCAGCATGAAAGCCACCGGCGCCACAAACCCCATGAACACGGGCAGCGTGCACACACCCCAGGCCACGCCCCGCGCCAGGCCGCGCAGTGGCACGGGCTGTGCCTCGGTGGCGCCCGCGTGGCCCGTGCCCTTGGCGGTGAAGCGCATGCGCCGCTCGGCGCGGTGCTCCAGCCACAGCAGCAGCAGCACCAGCGCCAGCAGCATGGTGGACAGCTGCGCGGCGGCAATGCGGTTGTCCATGGACAACCAGGCCTTGATGATGCCGGTGGTGAAGGTCTGGATGCCAAAGTAGCTGGTCACGCCAAAGTCGGCCAGGGTTTCCATCAGCGCCAGCGCCACGCCGGCAGCCACCGCTGGGCGCGCCAGCGGCAGTGCGATGGTGGTGATGCGCCGACGCAGCGGTGCACCCAGCAGGCGTGCCGCCTCCATGAGGTGCGCCGCGCGCTCGCCCAGCGCCGTGCGCGCCAGCAGATAGACATAGGGATACAGCGAAAAGGTGAACACCCAGATGGCACCCCAGAGGCTGCGCACCTCGGGCAGCAGGCGCCCTTCCAGCCCGAAGGTCTCGCGCAGCGCCACCTGCAGCGGCCCACTGAACTGCAGGAAGTCGGTGTAGGCATAGGCCGTGACATAGGCCGGCATGGCCAGCGGCAGCAGCAGCAGCCACTCAAAGGTGCGCCGGCCCGGAAACTCGAACAGCGTGACCGCTGCCGCCGCGGCGGTGCCCACCACGGCAGCGCCCACCCCCACCCACAGGCCCAGCCATAGCGTGGTCCACAGGTAGCCGGGCAGCACGGTGCTGGCCATCTCGCGCAGGATGGCGCCGGTGTCGGCCGGCACCACGCCCCAGGGCAGCCACGATGCCAGCAGCGCCAGCACGGGCAAGGCCAGCAGGCCCACCAGCAGGATCAGGGGGACGGTAGAGAGGGAAAAGCGGGTGCGGTGCAAGGCGAGGGGCTCGGCAGAGGAAGAAATGGCACGACCGACCAAGGGATGACCGGGAATGCAAATGCGAATTTTAAGCATTCGCTCCGCCCCACTAGAATCCAGCCATGTTTCTTGAGGTTTCACAACTGGAAGTGCGTTACGCGGGCCGTTCCCAGGCGGCCGTCCAGGGCGTCACGCTGGGGCTGCATGCGGGCGATATCGGCGTGCTGATCGGCCCTTCGGGCTGCGGCAAAACCACGCTGCTGCGCGCCGTGGCGGGGCTGGAGCCCGTATCGGCCGGCGAGATCCGCCTGACGCGCCAGCTGGTGGGCAGCGCCCACCTGAACGTGCCCCCCGAAGAGCGGCGCATTGGCATGGTGTTCCAGGATTACGCCCTGTTCCCGCACCTGAGCGTGGAGCGCAACGTGGCGTTTGGCATCCACCAGCTGCCCCGGGCCGAGCAGGCCGCGCGCGTGGCCGAGGCGCTGCAACTGGTGGGGCTGGAAGGCAGCGGGGCGCGCTTTCCGCACGAGCTTTCGGGCGGGCAGCAGCAGCGCGTGGCCCTGGCGCGGGCGCTGGCCCCGCGCCCGCAGCTCATGCTGCTGGACGAGCCGTTTTCCAACCTCGATGTCGATTTGCGCGAGCGCCTGGCGCACGAGGTGCGCGACATTTTGAAGGCCGCCGGGGCCACGGCGCTGTTTGTCACGCACGACCAGTTCGAGGCCTTCGCGATTGGCGACGTGATTGGCGTGATGCACGAAGGCCACTTGCACCAGTGGGATGATGCCTACACCCTCTACCACCGGCCGGCCACCCGCTTCGTGGCCGACTTCATCGGCCACGGCGTTTTTGCGCCCGCCACGCTGGTGCAGCGCGGCAACAACGTGGTGGCGCAGACCCCGCTGGGCGACCTGACCGATCTGAGCGAATGCCCCCTGCCCGCCAGCTACCCCGGCGGCGAATGCGATGTGCTGCTGCGCGCCGATGACGTGGTGCACGACGACCACGCGCCCGTGCAGGCGCAGATCGTGCGCAAGTCGTTTCGCGGCTCGGAGTTTTTGTACACGCTGCGCCTGGCCAGCGACCTGACCCTGATGGCCCATGTGCCCAGCCACCACAACCACGCCGTGGGCGAGTGGATTGGCATCCGGGCGCAGGTTGACCATGTGGTGACGTTTGCGCGCAGCTGAGGCAGTTTTACAAGCCAAATCGTCCGCTAGCGCTTATGTGCAAAGCGCTGAAAGCTATCGAAAAAATAGCACAATTAACCAAGGCGAGGCAACGCAGCGATCGCGGGGATGGCGAATCCGCATCAACCCCGGCGCAGGCGGTCCACCGTGTCGTGCAGGTGCTGCGTCCAGGCGCGGCGGTCGCGGCCGCCGGCCTGCTCGGGCACGCCGTAGTGCACCACGGCCTCGATGGCGGGCGCGCGCAGGGTGCGCCAGATGGAGCCCACCAGGGTTTCGTCGCCGATGTAGCTGGGCGCAAAGCTGGTCACGCCAGTGGCCTTGTCGGCAAAGTGCAGGCCCACCGGCTGCACAAAAGCGTCTGCCGTCACCGCCGCCTGCAGCAGGTTGGCATGGAACGGCAGCATCGCGCGGCCATCGCCCGTGGTGCCCTCGGGAAACACCGCCAGCACCTCGCCGCGCTCCAGCGCCTCGTGCATGGAGCGCACCATGCGCAGCGCATCGCGGCGCGAGTTGCGTTCGATGTAGAGGGTGCCTGCGGCGGTGGCCAGCGTGCCAATCAGCGGCCAGGCCTGCACATCCGATTTGGAGACAAAACGGCAATGCCGCGCCGCGTGCATGACCGGAATATCCAGCCACGACAGGTGGTTGGCGACCAGCATCACCGGCCCGCTCACGGGCGGGGTGCCGATGATGCGCAGCGCAACGCCCGCATGGGCCAACAGCTCCATGGACCAGGCCTGCACGCGGGCGTATTGCTGGTCGGGCGACAACACCGGAAAACGCACCGCCACAATCGCCAGGCCCTTGACGATGTGGCCCAGCACGCGCAGCAGGCGCCAGCAGGCGCGCAGATTTCTCATGTCAGTGAACCATTGCGCTGCGTTCCCCACGGCCCAAGAAACTGGCGTGTCGAAAGCCAGAGCCACCGTGGAACCGGCTTTGTCGGGCCACTGGTAGCGTCCCCTTGGGGGGAAGCGGCAAAGCCGCTCAGGGCGGTCACCTTTCGAAAGCGACTTGGCCGCCGACCAGCGTCATGCGCACACAGCCCGGCAGCTCGTAGCCCGAAAACGGCGTGTGCTTGCCCTGGCTGCGCAGTGCGCCGTCCTGCACCGTCCAGGCGGCCTGCGGGTCGAGGACGCACAGGTCACCCACGCCACCCTCGATGATCTGGCCGACGCTGGCCTGCAAGGTGCCCAGGGCGTTGCCCAGCACGCGCGCGGGCTCGGACGTGACCACGGCCAGCGCGCGCTGCAGCGGCACGCCGCTGTCCTGCGACCACTTGAGCGCCAGGCTCAGCAGCAGCTCCAGCCCGGTGGCGCCGGGCTCGGCCTCGGCAAACGGCAAGGTCTTGGCGTCTTCATCGACCGGGGTGTGGTCGGACACCAGCGCGTCGATGGTGCCGTCGGCCAGCGCGGCGTTCAGCGCATCGCGGTCGCGCTGCTGGCGCAGCGGGGGCGACAGGCGGGCGCGGCTGTCAAAAAAGCCGATGTCCACATCGGTGAGGTGCAGCGAGTTGATGCTGATGTCGGCCGTGACCTGGAGGCCCTCGGCCTTGGCGCGGCGCAGCAGCTCCACGCCCGCCGCGCTGCTGATGCGGCACAGGTGCACGCGGGCGCCGGTGGTCTTGAGCAGTTCAAAAATGGTGTGCAGCGCAATGGTTTCGGCCGCCACGGGCACGCCCGACAGGCCCAGGCGCGTGGCCAGCGGGCCGCTGGCGGCGACGCCTTTGCCCAGGTGCATCTCTTGCGGGCGCAGCCACACGGTGTAGCCAAAGGTGGCGGCATATTGCAGCGCGCGCTGCAGCACCTGGGTGCTGGCCAGCGGCACCTCGGCCTGGCCAAAGCCCACGCAGCCCGATTCGGTGAGTTCGGCCATTTCGGTCAGCACCTCACCCGCCAGGCCGCGCGTGAGCGCCCCCAGCGGGAACAGGCGCGACTGGTGCAGCTTCTCGGCGCGGAACTTGAGCATCTCCACCAGGCCCGGCTCGTCGAGCACGGGGTCGGTGTCGGGCGGGCACACGAGGCTGGTCACGCCCCCGGCCACGGCGGCGGCCATTTCGGATTCGAGCATGCCTTCATGCTCATGGCCGGGCTCGCGCAGGCGCGCCGCCAGGTCCACCAGGCCGGGCAGCACGATGCAGCCTGCGGCGTCGATCACCCGCTTGGGGTCAAAGTCGGGCGGCACGCGGTTCACACCCACGATGCGGCCTGCGGCAATCGCAATGTCGCAGGTTTGATCGAGGCCCGAGGCGGGGTCGATCACACGGCCGTTCTGGATCAGTATCTTCATGATTTCAAGCCAAATTGGCTGCTAGCGCTTATGGGATAAGCGCTAGCAGCTATGAAAACAGGAGTATTCATTTCAAGCGTCACGCCTCGTTACCGGCAACGATGGACATGACCGCCATGCGCACGGCGATGCCGAAGGTGACCTGCGGCAGGATCACGCTCTGCTGGCCATCGACCACGGCGGAGTCGATCTCCACGCCCCGGTTGATGGGGCCGGGGTGCATCACGATGGCGTCGGGCTTGGCCAGTTGCAGCTTTTCGGGCGTGAGGCCGAAGCTCTTGAAATACTCCTGGCTCGACGGCAGCAGCGCGCCGCTCATGCGCTCGTTCTGCAGGCGCAGGGTGATGACCACATCGGCGTCCTTGATGCCTTCTTCGAGCGTGTGGCACACGCGCACGCCCATCTGCGCCATGTCGGACGGCACCAGCGTGCGCGGGCCCACCACGCGCACTTCGGGGCAGCCCAGGGTGGTCAGGCCATGGATGTCGGAGCGCGCCACGCGCGAGTGCAGCACATCGCCGACGATGGCCACGGTGAGGTTGCTGAAGTCTTTTTTGTAGTGGCGGATGGTGTACATGTCCAGCAGCCCCTGCGTGGGGTGGGCATGGCGGCCATCGCCAGCGTTGATCACATGCACATGCGGCGCCACATGCTGGGCAATCAGGTAGGGCGCGCCCGACTCGCTGTGCCGCACCACGAACAGGTCGGCCGCCATGGCCGACAGGTTGGCGATGGTGTCGAGCAGCGATTCGCCCTTGGATGCCGAGCTGCGCGCGATGTCCAGATTGAACACGTCGGCCGACAGGCGCTTGGCCGCGATCTCGAAGGTGGTGCGGGTGCGCGTGCTGTTCTCGAAGAACAGGTTGAACACGCTCTTGCCGCGCAGCAGCGGCACCTTCTTGACCTCGCGGTCGTTCACGCTGACGAAGTTGGCGGCGGTGTCGAGGATGTGCGTGACGATGTCGCGCGGCAGGCCCTCGATGGACAGCAGGTGGATGAGTTCGCCGTTGCCGTTGAGTTGGGGGTTGCGCTGGTGCAGCACGGTCAGGCCTCTTTGACTTGGAATTGGAAGGTGCCACTGTCGTCACGCGCCAGGGCCAGCAACTGGGGAGCAGGCAGCGCCACGCGCGCAGCGGCAAAGTCGGCCTGCACCGGCAGCTCGCGCCCGCCGCGGTCCACCAGCACGGCCAGGCGCACGCTGGCGGGGCGGCCGTAGTCGAACAGCTCGTTGAGCACGGCGCGGATGGTGCGGCCGGTGTAGAGCACGTCGTCGAGCACCAGCACGTCGGCGCCGTTCACATCGAACGGCAGCGATGTTTGCGCGCTGGCGGACAGGCCGCGCTGGGCAAAGTCGTCGCGGTGCATCACCGACGAGAGCACACCGGGCGCGCCTTCCAGGCCCAGGTCTTTTTGCAGGCGCTCAGCCAGCCAGGCGCCGCCCGAGGCAATGCCCGCCAGGCGCGTGGTGGGGGTGAGCATGCTGCGCACGCCGCGCAGCAGTTCGCGATACAGCGCCTCGGCGTCAAGCACAAGGCTGCCAGAGGCCGCAGGGGATGGATGGCTCATGGAAGATTCCTCAAAAACTGTTCCAGGATGATGCAGGCCGAGGCGGCGTCCGCGTCTTTCGCTCCACCGGAAATGGCTTCGGTGGTGCTGTAGCGCTCGTCCACTTCGAACACCTGCAAACCAAAGCGCCCGCGCAGTTGGCGGCCGAACTTGAGCGCTTTCTCGGTGTTCTCGTGGCTGGCACCATCGGGGTGGTAGGGCACGCCGATCACCAGCGCGTCGGGCTGCCACTCCTGGATGCGCTGCGCCACCTGCACAAAACGCGCATCGCCCTCGGCCTTGATGGTGGCTTGCGGCGTGGCGCTGCGCAGCATGCGATTGCCCGTGGCCACGCCCGTGCGCTTGAGGCCAAAATCAAAAGCAAGAAAGGTCTGGAAATGCGCAGGAACAGCGGGCTGAGCGGGCAAGCCGGTCATGCGTGCCCCACATCGGGCGAGAGCATCCAGGTCTGCAACCCGAGCAGCGCCAGCGCCTTGTCATAGCGCTGTGGCACGGGCGTGTCAAAAATCACCGACAGATCGGCCGCCACCGTGAGCCAGGCGTTTTCGGCCAGCTCCGACTCCAGCTGGCCCTCGCCCCACGATGAATACCCCAGCGTGACCAGCACCCTGCGGGGGCCGGCGCCGGTGGACAGCGCTTCGAGCACGTCCTTGGAGGTGGTCATTTCCAGGCCGCCGGGGATGGTCATGGTGGAGGCGTAGGCGGATTCGTCGGTTTCGGCGCGGTCCATCAGCATGGGATCGTGCAGCACAAAGCCGCGCTCGGTCTGCACCGGGCCGCCCTGGAAGACCGGCTCTGCGCGCAGGTCCTCGCGCCGCAAGGAAAGGTCGACCTTGTCAAAAAGGCCTTTGAGCGTGATGTCGGAGGGTTTGTTGATGATGAGGCCCAGGGCGCCGCGTTCGCTGTGCTCGCACAGGTACACGACACTGCGCGCGAAAGACTCATCTTCCAGACCGGGCATGGCGATCAGGAAATGGTGCGTCAGGTTGATGGGCGCAGAATCAGGAGACATCGGCCAATTTTAACGGTGAACATGGCGCCCTCCCCCGAGCCTTCCTACACAGCCGGACTCGTCTGGTTCCGCCGCGACCTGCGCGCCCACGACCATGCAGCGCTTTACCGGGCGCTCACCCAGTGCCAGCAGGTGCATTGCGTCTTTGTTTTTGACCGCGAGATTCTGGACCTTTTGCCCCGAGCAGACCGGCGCGTAGAGTTCATTCGCGCGTCGCTGGTCGAGCTGGATGCCGCGCTGCGCGCACTGGGCCAGCACGCCCACGCCGGACTCATCGTGCACCACGCCGTTGCCAGCGATGCCGTGCCGGCACTGGCCCAGGCGCTGCAGGTACAGGCCGTGTTTGCCAACCACGACGACGAGCCCCAGGCCCTGCAGCGCGACAGCCGGGTGCGCACCCGGCTGGCCGCTGCAGGACGGGCTTTTCACACCTTCAAGGACCACACCCTGCTGGAGCGCAGCGAGGTGCTGACGCAGACCGGCAAGCCCTACAGCGTGTTCACGCCCTACAAGAACGCCTGGCTCCAGAAGGTGGATGCCTTTCAGCTCTCAAGCTACTCCGTGGAGCGCCATGCGCACCGCCTGGCGCCCCGCCCGCTGGAACACTGCCAACCGGTCCCCACGCTGGCGTCACTGGGGTTCGAGACCACGGCCCTGTCGCAGCCCAGACTGCCCACCGGTGCCAGCGGCGCACAGCAGTTGTTCAACGATTTCCTGGGGCGCATGGAGCGGTACGACGACACGCGCAATTTTCCGGCCATCAAGGGCCCCAGCTACCTGAGCGTGCACCTGCGTTTTGGCACCATCTCGCCGCGGCAGCTGGCGCGCACCGCGCACCGGCTCATGCAGCAGGGCAACCCGGGCGCCAGCACCTGGCTGAGCGAGTTGATCTGGCGCGACTTTTACTTTCAGATCCTGCACCACCACCCCCATGTGGTGGGGCACAGCTTCAAGCCGGCGTATGACGCCATCGCGTGGGAATCAGGCCCCGAGGCCGACGCCCTGTTTGCCGCCTGGTGCCAGGGCCGCACCGGCTATCCGCTGGTGGATGCGGCCATGGCCCAGCTCAACCAGACGGGCTACATGCACAACCGCTTGCGCATGGTGGTCGCGAGTTTTCTGGTGAAGGATCTGGGCATCGACTGGCGCCGGGGCGAGGCCTACTTTGCCTCGCAGCTCAATGACTTTGACCTGGCCGCCAACAATGGCGGCTGGCAATGGGCCAGCTCCAGCGGTTGTGATGCGCAGCCCTATTTCCGCATTTTCAATCCGGTGAGCCAAAGCGAAAAATTCGACGCGGACGGCAAGTTCATCCGCCGCTACCTGCCGCAGCTGGCCCGGCTTCCCGCCAAGGCATTGCATGCCCCCTGGCTGGCGCGCCCCCTGGAACTGCAGGAGGCCGGGGTGGTGTTGGGCAAGACCTACCCGCACCCCGTGGTGGACCATGACAGCGCCAGACTGCGCACGCTGCAGCGCTACGCGGTGGTCAAGGCGGGGTGAGCGCCCACTCAGCCCCTGCCTCCATGGCGCGGACGGTCTTTACGGGCGGGTTGGCGCATCCTGGGCGCTCTGGTCATTCATGCGCATCCCATCCACCCCCAGGGGCGCACCCGAGGCCAGGCGCAGGCGCAGCGATACATCGGTGCGGTTGTCAGCATTGGCCACGGCTTCGGCCGGCGAAATGACACCGCGCTCGTACAGGTCGAACAGCGACTGGTCGAAGGTGCACATGCCCTGCTCACCACTGCGAGCAATGGCCGTCTTGATCTCGTCGATCTGGCCTTTCTGAATCAGCTCCGACACATAGGTAGTGCGCAGCATCACCTCCGTTGCCGGCACGACCGGGCCCTGTACGCTCTTGACGAGCCGCTGGGCCACCACCGCCTGCAGGTTCAGCGACAGATCCATCAGCAATTGGCGGTGGGCTTGCTCAGGAAAGAAATTCAGAATCCGTTGCACAGCCTGGTTGGCATTGTTGGCGTGCAGGGTGGACACGCACAGATGCCCCGACTCGGCGTAATGCAGCGCATGCTGCATGGTGGCCCGATCGCGGATCTCGCCAATCATGATCACGTTGGGCGCCTCGCGCATGGCACGGCGCAAGGCCTCGTCATAGGACGCGGTATCGAGCCCCACCTCACGCTGCGTCACCAGCGATTTCTTGTGCGTGTGCAGGTACTCGATGGGGTCTTCCACCGTAAGGATATGACCCGCTGTGTGCTCATTACGATAGTCGAGCATGGCAGCCAGTGTGGTGGTCTTGCCTGACCCCGCCGAGCCCACCGCAAGCACCAACCCGCCCTTCAGGAAGGCAAGCTGTTTGAGCACCGGCGGCAAACCCAGCGCGTCAAGGCTTGGTATCCTGGCTATTACATGGCGAATAACCACGCCCACGTTGCCACGCTGCAGGTGCACGTTGACCCGAAAGCGCGACAAATCCTGGGCCTGAAACGAGAAATCGCATTCCATCGAGGTTTCAAATTCGTCGATCTGCGCCTTACGCATGATCGAGTACACCATCGTCCGGATTTCTTCGGCAGTCACCGGCCCCTTGGTGATGGGCAAAAATGCCCCTTGCCGCTTGAGTGTGGGGGGCGCCCCGGCCAGCAGGAACAGGTCGGAAGCGCTTTCGCGCACCATCAATGCCAGGCAAGACAGCAGGCGGCTGTCAGCCGCAGAGGCCACCGAATCCATGAAACCTCCTGATCGTGCGGGCATCTTCCCGGCGGCGGTACCAGCAAGGATGCTGCCCTGATTGACCGGCCCATTCTCCAGGGCAGTCAACTCAGATCATGCCGCTGCGTTGGCCTCCAGCCGGGCGTAATGCTGGATGAGACTGAGCAGTTCTTCATCCGAGTATGGTTTGCCGAGATAGTGGTTCACACCCAGCTCCATCGCATGCTCACGGTGCTTTTCTGCAATGCGGGAGGTGATCATGATGATCGGCAGCCCACGCAGTGCACCGTCTGCGCGGATGTTGCGCGCCAAGTCAAAGCCGTCCATGCGGGGCATTTCAATGTCGGACAACACCACCGTTGGCCGCTCTTCCTGCAGGCGCTCCAGCGCCTGCAGGCCGTCGGCAGCAAGCGCCACACGGTAGCCTTCGCGCTGCAGCAACCGTTGCGTCACACGACGCACGGTAATGGAGTCATCCACGACCAACACCAGAGGCACCTGATTGGGGCCGGCAAGCACCGATCCCGCAGATTTGCCGGTGCCCGCATCTTCGGTTTCCAAAGTGGCTGGCAAGCCAGGGTTGGCGTCACGGACTTGATCGCCATACACAGCAGACAGCGCCACCGGGTTGTAAATCAGCACCACGGCCCCGGAGGCGAGCACGGACATTCCAGCCAGGCCAGGCAACCGTGACAACTGGGGCCCCAGGTTCTTCACCACAACTTCCTGGTTGCCCAGAACTTCATCCACATGCATGGCGATGCGCTGCGAAGCGCTGCGGAAAATCACCACAGGACGCGTCTTGCCGGCCACTTCATTGCTACGAGCCGAGGCTTGCAGCAATGCGCCTACCCAGAAAAAAGGCAATTGCTCGAAACCATCGTCAAAAAAGCCCGTCCGATATGCTTCTTCCAGTTCTGCGGCGGAGGTACGGCGCACAATTTCGACCACGTTCGCAGGTACGCCAATCGCCAGATCGCCTGCACGCAGCATCACCACTTGCGTCACAGCCGTAGTCAAAGGCAGCACCATGCGAAACGCTGCACCCTTGCCCGCCTCGGTCGAGATTTCAATCCGGCCGCCCAATGCGTTGACCTCCGACCGCACCACATCCATGCCGATGCCGCGGCCTGCAAGTCCCGTCACCTCAGAGGCAGTGGAGAAGCCCGGCATGAAGATCAGGTTGGCAGCCTCTGCATCACTGATTTCCGTGTCGGCTTGCACGATCCCCTGGGCCAGTGCCTTTTCGCGGATACGCTGCAGATCAAGACCCGCACCGTCGTCCCGAAATTCAACCGACACGTCATTGCCTTCATGGCGCAGATCCACGGTGATAGTGCCCGACGGGGGCTTACCTGCAGCGACACGGGTCTCAGGCGTCTCAATGCCATGCACCACGCAGTTGCGCAGCAAATGTTCGAAGGCCGGTGTCATGCGGTCCAGCACGCCTCGGTCCATTTCAATCGAGCCACCAGTGATGTCCAGCTTGATCGGCTTGCCGGTTTCCTTGGATGCCTGGCGCACCACCGCATACAAACGCTCGGCAATGCCCTCAAATTCCACCATGCGGGTACGCAGCAGATCGCGCTGCAACTCACGCGCCTGGCGGCCCTGAGCGATCAATTCATCTTCGGCGCCTTCCATGGCGCGCTGCAGGTTGCGCTGCACGGTGGCCACGTCGTTCACGGACTCGGCCATCATGCGCGTCAGTTCCTGAACCCGCGTGAAACGATCGAACTCCAATGGGTCGAACCCCGCAGCGGAGTCCTTCGAGAGAGCCAGACGCGACTGCATTTGCGACTCGGACTGAACTTCGATGTCTCGCAGCTGCTGGCGCAGACGATCGAGGTTGCCCGACAGATCGTTCAACGAGCTGCGGAACTGGCCCAGACGCACATCCAGGCGGGACCGGCTGATCATCACCTCGCCGGCCTGGTTCACCAAACGATCCAGCAACTGTGCACGCACACGCACCGACTGGTTCGCAGCCACACGCACCGGCGCAAGCTGTGAAGGGCCAGGAAGCCGTATGGAGGGCGCGGACGCCGGCACAGGCGCCATCGCAGCATCCGAATCACTCGCCGATACGCTCAGATCGTGCGGAACTGCAGGGGCAGAAACCGCAGCATCCGCCGACGCTTGGCCACCAACAACGCGGAGGAATTGGAAGTTCGCCTGCAAACCATCAAAATTCGCCAGCAAGGGCTCAATCTGGTCTGCCGTGAGGGTCTCCAGGTCGAGTTGCTCGATGGCCGACTCCAGGCGGTGCGACATCTCTCCCAACCGCATGGCACCAGCAAGGCGGGAGCTGCCCTTGAGGGTGTGCAAGGCACGCAGCACTTCGTTTCGCGCGCCGAGATTTTCCGGACGGGATGCCCATTGCCGCAAGGCGCCCCCCAACTGGGGCAGCAGTTCCGCTGCTTCTTCTTCAAAAATGGGAAACAGATCGGGATCGATGACATCGACGGCGTCAATATCATCATCGACGTCCGAACCCATCGAAACGGCATGCGCTATCGCTTCGTCGATCCGCTGGTCACCGTCAATGGCCACGACAGACAGCGCCGGGGCCACATACCCCGCAGTAACCATGTCGCCCGATTTTGCAATCGGAGCTTCTGATGGCACCGGCTCAGCAAGAACATCGGCCACTTGAACGATGTCCAGAGGCCCTTCAATGCCATCGATCTCATCCTCCGGAGGCGACAGGGTATTGGCTACCTCGGCTTCAAGAAGCTGGCGCAATTGCTGTAACACTTGCTCGCTCGGCTCTTTGAGGAACCCGGCTGCGAACTGGTGCAAAAGACGACGAATATCATCTGCGGCCGCCATAAACACGTCGGCCTGCTCTGCCGTGCCGCCGGACTGCAGCTGAACATGCTGCAAAGCATGCTCGAACAGCCTGGCCAGTTCCGACAGCGCAGAAAAGCCCACGGTCGCCGAACTGCCCGCAAGCGAATGCGCCAGCGCCACCGCGATATCCGGCAAAGGCTCATGTAATTCCAGCGCCCACTCCTGCAGGCACGTAGCCAGTAGCCGTGACCACTCGTCGGCCTCATTGAGGTACACGTTGTAGAGCGGAATACCAATACGCAAGGTGTCAATCACCTTGACCGCGTCATCGGCAGTCGCCTCCTCCTCCTCGATGGCAGCGGCATCAGCGGCGACGAGCTTCAAGAAGTCCTCTGAAACATCGACCTGCACGCCCGCATCGGCGACGTCAGGATCTTGCACGGCCGCATCGATGGACTCCAGTTCGACATCGGTCAATACTCGGGAAGCACCCGAACCGTCCGGGATGGCGACCCCATTGACAGCTCCATCGCGAACTGCAGCATCAGCATCCGCGTCCACGGCGGACAAAGGCTCCATATCGGGCAACTCCAGGTCCAGCGGCAGGTGCGCGCTCGCCACCTCCGCTGTGCCCGGAGTTTCGCTCAGGGCCTCGGAGAACACGGAGAAGTCGATGTTTTCGGTCACCGTCATCGCAGCCGCATCCAGTCCTGGGACTGTAGCGACGAATTCAGGCTCCAGCTCGGTCTCGGTCTCGGTCTCGGTCTCGGTCTCGGTCTCGGTCTCGGTCTCGATCTCGGTCTCGGTCTCGGTGAAGTCTGCAGCCAATGGTTCGAGCACATCGATAGCGCCTGCGGCGTCTGCTTCTACCAAAACATCTTCTTGTGGCGGTACCGCAGACTGCAAGTCCAAGTCAGCATCGGCCACATCTGCTGCATGGGGCGCCGCCTCAGACAGGGCGTTGAGCACAGCAGCGTCCGTTTCGGCAGGCTCGATCGCCACTTCCCGCGCCACGAGCGGCAGCAACGTACCGTCCAGACGCATGGCATCGGCAGATTTGCGAAATGGTTCTACCCCCCAGGCTGAGGCTGATCCTGCCGCGATGTCATCAGCCCAGCGGCCAAACGCCTGCAAGCAGTCCGACGACAATTGCAGCAATTGGGGCTGCATGGGCTTTTGTTCGGCCAGCCAGGCATTCAGCACCTGTTCCATTGACCACGCAGCCTCGCCAAAATCATTGAGCCCCACCATACGCGAGCTACCTTTGAGCGTATGGAACGCACGGCGCAGAGTGGTCTGCTCGCTCAGATTGGCTGGCTCGTTAGCCAGTACACCAATGGCGGCCAAACCGGTGCCCACCACCTCGCGAGCCTCTTCGAGGAAGACGTCAAGCAACTCGTCTTCAATCTCCGGCTGGGATGCGGGAGCGGGGGCAGGAGTAGTTGCAACAGCGGCGGACTGACCGGGTGCGGCAGAGGACGGATCCCCCGGCATCTGGTGATCGAAAGAAAAATCGGGCGACAAAAATTCCGAGATTGCCGCAGGACTGGCCTCTGGCACCTGCACCACCGCCTCTGTCGCCGGCGCCTGGTGGTTCTGCGCAGGGAAACGTGGCACCACGTCAGGCAGGGGCGGAGCGACACGCTCCTCCATTTTGACTGGCGCTTCTGCCAGGTCATCCGTGGCACGCGCGCGGGCTTTACCGACCAAAATGCGCAACTCACCCAGTTCTTCATCGTAAACAAAGAGCTTGCGCGCCATCGCGCGCTGGTAGTTCAACATGTCAATCAGGAATCCGAGCGCCCCCAGACTGTTCCCCAACTTTTCAAAGGCTGGCTGCCGCTCTTCTTCAGAAATCTCATTGATAAGCAACCGCTCTACGGTATCGCGCATGCGCACCACCGCCAAGGATGCCTGGTCCAGGCCGAGCACGGACAAGACGCCACGCATCTGTGCCAGGTGGCCCGGCACCGCCGCCAACACTGTCGTATCCTGGGGATTCCGGAAAAACTGGTCCAAAGACTTTTCCGCCTCACCCAGCGTGGAGCGCAACTCGTCCACCACACTGCCCATGGTCTGGTTGTCGCTGACCCGCCGGTACAGTTCTTCCATCCACAGCTCTAGCGGCTCTGATTCTGCGCCCGCGACCACAGCGTCCAGCCGCTGCGCCAGGTGTGCTGCACGCGCCTCCATCTGTCCGTCGGCAGCGTCCAGTTCCTCAAAAGCAGCCTGCAGGTAAAGAACAGCGGTCGCCACCTCCATTGCCAGCGCTGCGGACGGAGGCTCTCCCGACCGGGTAGTGGCCTCAAGGGCTCGTGTCAGACCCGCAGCAAGGCTCTCGCTCCCCGGATGCATCTTGCGCAGCGAATCACAAACCAGGCTGAACTGATCGGCAGCCGGCTTGAGTTTGTTGCGATCGCCGCCCGCCAGCGCAGACCATGTTTCCGTAGCCGATGCAATGCGCTTGCGTGCCTGTGCCAGCAAGGCGGGATCAAACCGGCCAAAACGCGCAGTTTCATAATCTACTGGCTTGAACCGATTGAGGCCAAAGGACTGTCGCACCGCCTCAAGAGCCGGGGCTTTACCCACTTCACCGTCTGCGAGCCTCGCCTGCGAGCAGAAAAAAAGCATGTCCTGAACCAGGCGATCCGCAATGGTGCTATCGCCTTTTGCCAGGGTGGCGTACTGCATCAGCACGCGCGACGCGACCCGCTTTACATAGACATCTGGCACCAGCAGGCCCCCGCCAAGGGCGTCGAAGAAACCGGCACAGATCTTCCAGAATGCCCGCGCCTGTCGATCAGACTGTGCGGCAACAAAACCCAGACAGGCTTCCCGCATGCTGGCCGCAGCCGACAAATCGCCCGATTTGACAATTTTCAGAACAGCGGAATCCAGACGTGCCCGAGCCTCGGGGCCATATGGCAGCGGAGCGCTCACCATGGAATCTTCCGGCTCACGGAAACGGCGCTCCGCCGGCCACAGATCTGCAGGGTGCGCGCGCTCGGCTCCTGCCAGGGCCTGGACATCACGATACTGAGGGAAAAGGGCTACCGCAGAAACGGCCTTACCCCCCAGTACGTTTTCAAGATATTCGATCAGCGCAAAACTGGCGCGCTCGATAGCCGCTGCAGCCTCATCCGTGCATTGCTCCGGGCGTTGCACAAACTTCTGAACGGCAGACTCCATGGCGCGCAATACCAGCGCCGGTGAGCCCATGCCCACCATTTCCAGTGCGCCGCTTGCCTGATGAAGCTGCTGCCGGGCAATGCGCAATGCGCCCGCATCCAGTGAAGCCAGATCGGACTCTCGGGCCAGTTCGGCGTCACGCACAAAACGGCGCATTGCCTTGACAGCGCCATCGAGCGATTTGCGCAGTTCGTCAAGCACCCATGCCAACGGACCTAGATCCTGATCGCCCTGGACTCCATCCGCGGCCGGTGCATTGTTGACATCAATAGATGACATGAATTCGTCCCCGGCTGCAATGAGCCGCTGGTTGATGACTGTTTGCGGGCGGCGTCAGGCGATCTTGAAACGTGCTACCGATTGGCGCAGCTCTTCCGCCATGTGCGAAAGTTCGCGCACCTGCTGTGCCGTTGTGCGAGTGCCTTCGCCTGTCTGCTCAGTCACGGCAAAAATGTGCTGGATGTTGTCTGCCACCTCGTTGGCCAGAACGGCTTCGCGGGATGTCGAGGACGAAATCTGCTCAATCAGCTCAGCCAGGCGGCGCGACACACGATCAATTTCGGTCAGTGCGGTACCGGCGCTATCGGACAGGCGAGCCCCTTCCACCACGCCCTGCGTGGACCGCTCCATAGCTGCCACAGCATCCTGGGTGTCGGTCTGAATCGCTTTCACCAGAGCCGAGATCTGCCGCGTTGCATCAGCCGAGCGCTCAGCCAGCCGCTGCACTTCTTCGGCCACGACCGAGAATCCTCGGCCCGCATCACCCGCCGATGCAGCCTGAATGGCGGCATTCAGGGCCAGCACGTTCGTCTGCTCCGTAATGTCGGAAATCAGCTCGGTAATTTCACCGATCTCCTGCGACGATTCGCCAAGACGCTTGATCCGCTTGGACGTGTCCTGGATCTGGTCTCGAATCGAGTTCATACCACCGATGGCGTTTTGCACGGCCTGCAAGCCCGAGTCAGCCGCCTGCAGCGACTGACGCGCCACCGTGGCGGACTCCTGCGCCTGCATGGACACTTCGTTGATTCGGGTCGCCATGTCCAGCACGGACCGGCCGGTTTCATGAATTTCGCGCAACTGCTCGGTGGATGCGGCCAGCAGTTCGGTGGACGTACTGTCCACCTGGGCTGTCGTCTGTGCCACACGGGTTACGGTGTTTTGAACGCTGCCCACCAGCTGGCGCAACTCTTCCACTGTGTAGTTCACCGAGTCGGCGATGGCGCCGGTGATGTCTTCCGTCACAGTGGCTTCCTGTGTCAGATCACCCTCGGCAACCGATTGCAGCTCGTTCATCAACCGCAAAATGGCAGCTTGGTTAGCGTCGTTGACGCGCTTGGCCTCTTGCTCCTGACGCTTTGCATCCTTTTGCTGCACTTCAGCTGCCACCTGACGGCCCCGGCTGTCCAGCAGTTGCACACGGGAAATACCGATACCGCACAGCAGCACGAACACGCCAGCCAAGGCCAAGGCGGCAAATTGCCCCGCACCCAGGCCCGTCTGCGAAGAAAGCTTATCCTGCATGCCTTCCAGTTGGCGGCGCAGCGGCTCGCTGTCAGCAATGATCGACGACTGCCCTTCACGTGCGGAAACCAGCCCCTGCAAGTTGCCCAGAATGGCACTGGCCTGCGTGCGGGTCTGCTCATAGAGCTTGATCAAGCCTTCGAGCTGCTCACGCGTCTGCGCATCTTTGGTGGCGGACAGCCGCATTTCAGGACTTCCATCGAGCAGCCCCTTGGCAATTTCCTGGAAAGAATTCAAGTCCTTGCCCAGCAAGAACACGGCCTCAGGACTCACACCCTCCATGGTCTGGAACTCGTTGGCCGACTTGCCGATGCGTTGGGTCAACATCACCAGCTGGCCAGCCGCTGAAATTTCGGCCGCTGGTGCGTTTTGCTGCAGCTTGAGCGAAGACACGGTTTCCGCGATCTCCAGCAGATCAGCTGATTGGCGATTGATGGTGCGCAGCGCATCGCCCACCTGCGTCAGAATTTTCTGCTGTCCCATGACCACTTTGGCGTTACGTTCCGCGCGCTCTACGAGCGGAGTCACACTGTTCAGGTCGGACTCGAACTGTTCGCCAAGGGCCTGCACACCCAGCTCGCTATCGCCAGTGTTCAGCGCGCGCACATTGCGGGCCAGCACGCCAGAGCTTTCCACCACCTCCGGAAAAGCCTCAGCACTGCCCACCAGTGCCTGCGAAACCGACTTGGCAAGCCGCTGCGACTGCATCAGCGACTGACCGGTAGCGGCCAGCTGCTGTGCAGAGCGGTTCGCCTGCTGAAGCACCCAACCCGCAATCAATGCCAGCACCACCACACCAACGGCGAGCAATATGAGCAAACGCCGCTGGTGACCGGCCGCCGTGGAACTGCCCAGCAGCGGCAAGGAAATAAGGTCTTCGTCAGCGGCCGTGGTTGATGGTTCGGACGATGCGCCACCAGGATCACCCTGAACGCTGTTCATGGCATCGGTCTGATAAGAATCACGCAATGCGCTGGCATCCATGGAACCCGTCGCCAGGACATTCTGACTATCGTCCACCACATCGGCACCTAGCCCTGTATCTGGTTCCGTGGGCTTGCGATTGAACAGTTTTCCAAATTGATTCACAACGGACATGGTGCAGCCTTACAGAAAAACTCAAGCACTGATGCTCAGGAAAACAGGATTTTGGGACAGTATCTGGAGATTGATCTCTTGCCAGCGAGTCCCGCTCGAATCCACGTAGATGGTGCCAAAGAAGGCAGGCGCATCGTCGGCCGGAGGCTCCGACGAAACGAAGGCATCGGTGCCCCGCAGCCCCGCCAACCGATCTACCAGAAGGGCGGCATTGACTTCCAGCGCTGCATTGAAGGCAAGCAGACTGGCGTCAGACAGGTTTTGCTCGTTGCGCGTGACGGTTGACCCCAGCAGACCCGCCAGATCCACCACCCCCACAAGGCCTCCACGCAGGTTGGCAACACCAAGAAACCAATGTTGAGTGTAGGGAACCCGCTGAACTGCCACCCACGGGAAAATCTCACCCGATTGCCCCAGCGGCAACAAATAGGCCTGACCGGCAGCTTCTACCGCCAGCCAGGAGGAAACAGACACTCCCTCGCCCCTTGCAGCCTGAAGACGGCTGGCAAGACGGGTCTGGAGCTCTCGCAGTGCTTCGCGATTGGCCATGACCGCGCAAACGCCTTAGCTCAGCGCGTCAATCCTGGCCTGCAGCTCGGCCGCATCCACCGGCTTGGTGATGTAGCCGCGTGCGCCTTGGCGCATCCCCCAGACACGATCCGTCTCCTGATTCTTGCTGGTGCACATGATGATGGGCACATCGGCATAGAGAGGATCACGCGTGATGGCGCGGGTCAACTGGAATCCGTTTTGCCCCGGCATCACCACATCCATCAATATCAAATCAGGCTTTTCTTCTGCCAGCCGGTGAAAGGCCTCTTCGGCATTTTCAGCGGTACGCACTTGCATGCCCTTTTTCTGCAGCAAGTCGGTCAGAAACATCAACTCGGTCTTCGAGTCGTCAACGACCAGCACTTTCTGAATAGGCATTACATGGCTCCTTGTTGGGAATTACCAAATTGCTGCACCGCCTGCAACAACTGGTCTTTGGTAAAAGGTTTGGTGAGATATTCCTGGCAACCGACCATGCGGCCACGCGCTTTGTCAAATACGCCGTCCTTGGACGACAGCATGACCACCGGAGTATCGGCAAAACGGGCATTGCGCTTGATGATGGCGCAAGTTTGATACCCATCAAGCTTGGGCATCAGAATGTCACAGAAAATGAGCTGCGGTTGGTAGTCATTCACCTTGGCCAAGGCATCAAAGCCGTCATCTGCCAGCAGGACTTCATGCCCGCCCTGCTTGAGAAAAATTTCGGCGCTTCGGCGAATGGTATTGCTGTCATCCACCACGAGCACTTTGAAAGTTGCGCCTGTTGTAGTCAATTGTCACTGCTCCCGATGGAGAAAAACAAACAACGCAGCAGCACATGGTGCTAATGCGCCTCAAAATTGAACCATCTCGAAATCTTCTTTGCGCGCACCACATTCAGGGCAAGTCCAATTCATGGGAACCTGGTCCCAGGGAGTGTTGGGAGCAATGCCATGCTCAGGCGAACCTTTCGCCTCGTCATATATCCAACCGCAAATCAGACACATCCACGTTTTAGAGTCGATCACAGCTTAAGGGGCCTTCACATAGAATGCAACGATTGTATCTAGTCATCACACCGGGCTGCTGCTTCTGTGCCACCCTTATCGCTGAATCAGGCCCATGACATCACAAATTCTCCCTTCATCTGATATAGCGGACTTTGCCGATGAGGCATCGGACGAAGCCAGCCCCGCCTGTGTGCTGGTGTTCAATGCCAGCGACCCCAGCGGTGCGGGTGGCCTGACCGCCGATATCAGCACCATTGCGTCCGTGGGCGGACACCCCATTGCCGTTGTTACGGGTGCTTACGCCCGCGACACCGCCGAGATCTTCGACCACTTCAGCTTTGACGACGAGGCCGTGTCCGAGCAGGCGCGCGTTGTGCTGGAGGATTTGCCCGTGCAGGCCATCAAGGTCGGATTTGTGGGAAGCCCCGAAAACATCAGCGCCATTGCCGAGATCACCGCCGACTACGACGAGGTGCCCGTCATCGCCTACATGCCCAACCTTTCGTGGTGGCAGGATGACCTGATCGACCAGTACCTGGATGCCTTCCGCGAGTTGCTGTTGCCGCAAACTTCCGTTTTGGTGGGCAACCACAGTACGCTGTGGCGCTGGCTGCTTCCCGAATGGCGCGGCGACCGCAGCCCCACCGCACGCGACATCGCCCGGGCCGCCGCCGAAATGGGCGTGCCTTACACCCTGGTCACCGGCATCCCGCTGCCCGAACAGTTTGTCGAGAACGTGCTGGCCTCCCCCCAGACCGTGCTGGGCAGTGGCAAGTTCGAGCTGTTCGATGCCACGTTTTCCGGCGCCGGCGACACCCTCTCGGCCGCCCTGACGGCCCTGGTGGCCAGCGGCAACGACCTGGGCGAAGCCACCAGCGAGGCGCTGAGCTACCTGGACCGGTGCCTGGACGCCGGATTTCGCCCCGGAATGGGGCACATCATTCCCGATCGCATGTTCTGGGCCCAGCCCGATGACGAAGATGGCGATGCAGACGAACCCCTTGACGAAACACAGGCCCTCGAAGGCTTTGTGATGCCCCCCCATGACACCAAGCACTGACCTCAACATCCCCCTGTTCGAACGCGCCAAGGCGCTCATCCCTGGCGGCGTGAACTCGCCCGTGCGGGCCTTCAAGGCCGTGGGCGGCACGCCGCGCTTCGTCAAGCGCGCCCAAGGCGCGTATTTCTGGGACGCAAACGACCAGCGCTTCATCGACTACATCGGATCCTGGGGCCCGATGATCCTGGGCCACGGGCACCCGGCCGTGCTCGAAGCCGTGCAGAAAGCCGCGCTGGAAGGCTTCAGCTTTGGCGCCCCCACCGAGCGCGAGATCGAGCTGGCCGAAGAAATCCTGGGCCTGGTGCCCTCCATGGAGATGATCCGGCTGGTCAGCTCGGGCACCGAAGCCGGCATGAGCGCGATTCGCCTGGCGCGCGGCGCCACCGGCCGCAGCAAGCTCATCAAGTTCGAGGGCTGCTACCACGGCCATGCCGACGCGCTGCTGGTCAAGGCCGGCTCGGGCCTGGCCACCTTTGGCAATGCCACCAGCGCTGGCGTGCCGCCCGAGGTGGTGCAGCACACCATCGTGCTCGAATACAACAACATCCCGCAGCTCGAAAAAGCCTTCGCCCTGCACGGCAAGGAACTCGCCTGCCTGATGATCGAGCCCATCGCCGGCAACATGAACTTCGTGCGCGCCAGCGTGCCCTTCATGCGCCGCTGCCGCGAGCTGTGCACCGAATATGGCGCGCTGCTGGTCCTGGACGAAGTGATGACCGGCTTTCGCGTGGCCCTGGGCAGCGCACAAAGCCTGTATGCGCAAAGCATCCCGGGCTTCAAGCCCGACATCACGGTGCTGGGCAAGGTGATCGGCGGCGGCATGCCGCTGGCAGCCTTTGGTGCGTCGCGCGCCATCATGGAAAACCTCGCGCCGCTGGGCGCCGTGTACCAGGCCGGCACGCTGTCGGGCAACCCGGTGGCCACGGCCTGCGGCCTGGCCACGCTGCGCGAAATCCGAAAACCTGGCTTCTTTGATGCCCTGTCGGCCCGCACCCGCTCCCTCGCGGATGGCCTGGTTGCCGCCGCAGCCGCCGAAGGTGTGCCCTTCAGTGCCGACTGCGAGGGCGGCATGTTCGGCTTCTTCCTGCTGCCCCAGCTGCCGCAAAACTACGCACAGGTGCTGAAGACCGACGGCGTGCGCTTCAACCAGCTTTTCCATGGCCTGCTGGACCGCGGCGTTTACATCGCGCCCGCGCTCTACGAAGCCGGCTTTGTGAGCGCCGCCCACACGGCGCAGGACATTGCCGACACCGTGGCGATTGCCCGCGAGGTGTTCAAAACGCTCTCAAATTAAGAGCTGCTTGCGCTTATTGGATAAGCGCTACAGGCCAAAAACGCCTTAACTTTTTGTTCATCCACCCCGTGGCAGCGCACCGCATTGCCACGGGGTTTTTGCGTTGTGCATGCGTTCACGCGCCCGTCACAACCGCCTGTCAGCCTTGGCGGTTTTGTACGGCACGCCACCACCATGAAAACTCCTGTTCGCCCTACCTCCCACCCCATCCGCGACGCAGCCCCTGCCGATGAAGGCCGCCGCGTCTTCGTGCGCCAGCTGGCCCTGGGCGCCACGGCGCTCGGCACCTTGCCGCTGGCCGCCTGCGGTGGCAGCGACAACGACCCCGAAGTGCGCTTCGCCCACGGCGTGGCCAGTGGCGATCCACTGAGCGACCGCATCATGCTGTGGACCCGCGTCACGCCGCCTGCAGGCCACACCGCCGACATTCCAGTGCAGTGGGAGCTGGCCAGCGATGCCGCCTTCACCACCGTGGTTGCCAAAGGCGAGGTTCAAGCCACCGCCGCCAAGGACTTCACCGTCAAGGTCGATGCCACGGGCCTCAAGCCCGCCACAGCCTACCACTACCGATTCACCGCCTATGGCACCAAGTCGGCCGCAGCGCGCACCCGCACGCTGGCCACGGGCAGCATCGCGCAGGTCAAGCTGGCCGTGTTCTCGTGCGCCAATTACCCGGCGGGCTACTTCAACGTATACGCCGAGGCCGCGCGCCGCAACGACCTGGATGCCACCGTGCACCTGGGCGACTACCTGTATGAATACGCCCGCGGTGGCTACGCCTCGGCCAATGCCGAGCAGCTGGGCCGCCTGTCGCAGCCCGCCACTGAAATCCTCACGCTGGCCGACTACCGCGCGCGCCACGCACAGTACAAGACCGACCCCGACCTGCAGGCCCTGCATGCCGCCGCGCCCATGATCGCCGTGTGGGACGACCACGAGATCACCAACGACACCTGGGCCAATGGCGCCGAAAACCACCAAACCGCCACCGAAGGCAGCTTTGGCGTGCGCAAGGCTGCGGCATTGCAGGCCTACCACGAGTGGATGCCCACGCGCAACGCCCAGCCCGATCTCATCTACCGCAGCTTCAACTTCGGCAACCTGGTGGCGCTGCACATGCTGGACACACGCGTGGTCGGGCGCGATGAGCAGGCCGACTACACCCGCTTCATCACCGACAGCGGCTTTGACGCCGCCGGCTTTACCGCCGCCGTGGGCGCCCCCACCCGCCAGCTCCTGGGCGACACGCAGACCCAGTGGCTGCAACAGCAGATGGCCGCCTCCACCGCCACCTGGCAGGTGCTGGGCCAGCAGGTGCTGATGGGGCGCATGAACATTCCGGCGCCGATCCTGATCGGGACCATCCAGCCCGGCGCGGGCGTGACGGTGTCGGAATACGCGGCCATGGCAGCCAAGGCCCAGACAGCACCCGCCACGCTGACCGCCGCCGAGAAAGCCATCTTGGCCCAACCGTCGATTCCCTACAACCTCGACGCCTGGGACGGCTACCAGGCCGCCCGCGAAACCGTGCTGGGCACGGCCCGCAGCCTGGGCAAGAACCTGGTCGTGCTGTCGGGCGACACGCACAACGCCTGGGCCAATGAGTTGGCGGACATGAACGGCAACGCGGTGGGCGTGGAATTCGCCACCTCGTCGGTGTCGTCGCCGGGCTTTGAGGAATACCTGCCCAAGGAAGACCCGGCCATGCTGGCGGGCGCGCTCCAGCAGCTGATTGCCCCACTCAAATACTGCGACACCGCGCGCCGGGGCTACATGCTGGTGACGGCCACCGCCACCGAATGCCGCGCCGACTGGGTGTATGTGAACACCATCACCAGCCGCAGCTACACAGCCAGTACCGACAAGTCGCTCAAGGTGCTGGCCGGTGTCAGCGGACGCGGGCGCATCGTGGCGGTCTGACCGCCCGCGTTCCGCGCAGGCGCGCAGACAACAAAAAAGCGGCCAAGGCCGCTTTTTTCATGGGGTGATGAACCGCGCGCGGATATCAGTGCCTGAAATGGCGCACGCCGCTGAACACCATGGCCACACCGCGCTCGTTGGCGGCGTCAATCACTTCCTGGTCGCGCATGGAGCCGCCGGGCTGGATGACGCAGGTGGCGCCCGCATCGACCACCACATCCAGGCCGTCGCGGAAGGGGAAGAAGGCATCGCTGGCCACGGCCGTGCCCTGCAGGGTCAGGCCGGCGTGTTGCGCCTTGATGCTGGCGATGCGCGCGGAATCGAGGCGGCTCATCTGGCCTGCACCCACGCCCATGGTCATGCCGCCCTTGCAAAAGACGATGGCATTGCTCTTGACGTACTTGGCCACCTTCCACGCAAACAGCAGGTCTTGCATTTCTTCCAGCGAGGGCTGCTTGGTGGTGACCACCTTCAGGTCGGTCAGCGCCAGCTCGTGGTTGTCGGCCGTCTGCAGCAGCAGGCCCGAGCCGATGCGCTTGGCGTCCATGGCGTTGCGGCCGCGTTCCCAATCTGTCAGGTTCTGGGTCTTGCCACCGTGTGCGGGCAGCGCGATCTTGAGCAGGCGCACATTGGCCTTGCCCTTGAAGATCTCCAGCGCCTCGGCGGTGAAGTCGGGCGCCATGAGCACTTCCACAAACTGCTTGCTGACCTGGGCGGCCGCTGCACCATCGACCACGCGGTTGAACGCGATGATGCCGCCGAAGGCGCTGGTCGGGTCGGTCTGGAAGGCTTTGCTGTAGGCGCTCAATGCGTCCAGGCCCACGGCCACGCCGCAGGGGTTGGCGTGCTTGACGATCACGCAGGCAGCGGCCTCAAAGCTCTTCACGCATTCCCACGCTGCATCGGCGTCGGCGATGTTGTTGTATGAGAGCTCCTTGCCCTGCAGTTGCACACCGGTGACCAGCGAGCCTGGCGCGGGGTAGAGGTCGCGGTACAGCGCAGCCTGCTGGTGGCTGTTTTCGCCGTAGCGCAGGTCCTGCACCTTGGTGAAGATGCCGTTGCTCTGGCCGGGGAACTGGGTGCGCGTGGGCACGTAGGTTTCCGACAGTTTTTCTTCTTCGAACGTGACGGACGAGAGATAGTCGCTGATCGCGCCGTCGTACTGCGCTATGCGGTTGAACGCGGCCACCGACAGCGCAAAGCGCAGCTTGTCGCTGAGCTTTCCGCCCGACTTCAGTTCGGCCAGCACGGCCTCGTACTGGTCGGCCGAGGTGATCACGCCCACGTCCTTCCAGTTCTTGGCGGCGCTGCGCACCATGGCGGGGCCGCCGATGTCGATGTTCTCGATGGCGTCGGCCAGCGTGCAGCCGGCCTTGGCCACGGTGGCTTCAAAGGGATAGAGGTTGACCACCAGCAGGTCGATGGTGTCGATGCCGTGTTCCTTGAGCGCCGCCATGTGTTCGGGCAGCTCGCGGCGGGCCAGCAGGCCGCCGTGCACCTTGGGGTGCAGCGTCTTCACGCGGCCGTCCAGCATCTCGGGAAACTGGGTGACCTCGGCCACTTCGGTCACGGGCAGGCCCTTGTCGGCCAGCAGCTTGGCGGTGCCGCCGGTGGACAGCAGCTTGATGCCCAGCGCGTGCAGGGCTTGCGCGAATTCGACGATGCCGGTCTTGTCGGAGACGGAGATGAGTGCGTTCATGGTGTGGGTGGGGAGAGTTTGAATAAAAACAGGCTCTAGCGCTTATCCATCAAGCGTTAGTAGCTATAAATTAAATAGCAAATAACGCCATCATGTCAGAGCAGCTTGTGCTCGACCAGCTTCTTGCGCAGGGTGTTGCGGTTCAGGCCCAGCCATTCGGCGGCACGCGACTGGTTGTTGTCGGCCTGCTGCATCACCACTTCGAGCAGCGGCTTTTCGACCAGGCGGACCACCATGGTGTACATGCCGTCGGGCGTCTCGCCGCCCAGGTCGCGAAAGTAGCCTTGCAGGCTCTCGCGCACGGATTCTTCGATGTTTTTCTTGCTCATGCAGCCATTCCCTCTTGTTCTTCTGGTTCCGCATCCACGCCACTGCGGGCGGGCAGCCGGTCCATCTGTTGCGCAAGGGCATCCAGATAATCGGCCACGGCCTGCCACTGCGTGGTGCAGTCTTCTATCGTATTGATGTGTTGCCGCAAGGCCTCGCCCCCCGGCAAGGCCCGCAGGTACCAGGCAATGTGCTTGCGCGCGCTGCGCACGCCGGTACCTTCGCCATACAGGCTGTAGTGGTCTTGCAAATGGTCGAGCAGCAGGCGCCGCAGCTCGGCCACCAGCGGCGGCGCCAGGTGTTCGCCCGTGGCCAGGAAATGGCCTACCTCGCGAAAGATCCAGGGCCGGCCCTGGGCAGCGCGGCCGATCATGATGGCGTCCGCGCCGGTGGTGGCCAGCACATCGCGCGCCTTCTCGGGCGAGGTGATGTCGCCGTTGGCCACCACGGGCACCTTCACCGCCGCCTTGACGGCCGCGATGGTGTCGTATTCCGCCTGGCCCTTGTACCCTTGCTCGCGCGTGCGGCCGTGCACCGTGAGCATCTGGATACCCACGTTCTCAAATTGCCGCGCCAAGGCGACAGCGTTCTTGTGCTGCTGGCACCAGCCGGTGCGCATCTTCAGCGTGACGGGCACGTTAAAGGGAGCGCAGGCCTCGACCACCGCAGCGGCAATTTCCACCGCCAGGGCTTCGTTCTGCATCAGGGCAGAGCCTGCCCATTTGTTACAGACCTTCTTGGCCGGGCAGCCCATGTTGATGTCGATGATCTGCGCGCCGCGTTCCACGTTGTAGAGCGCGGCCTCGGCCATCATCTGCGCTTCGGTGCCGGCGATCTGCACGGCAATGGGCCCCGGCTCCCCTTCATGGTTGGCGCGGCGCGAGGTTTTCAGGCTGTTCCACAGGTCCTTGCGCGAGGTGACCATTTCACTCACCGCATAGCCCGCGCCCAGCGCCTTGCACAGCTGGCGAAACGGCCGGTCCGTGACACCCGCCATCGGGGCGACGAACAGGCGATTCGCCAAAGGGATGTGGCCGATCTGCATGAGGGAAGGGAATGGGCGTGCAGCGAATGCTGAAAAAGGAGGCGGCATTGTACCTGCTTAAATTTTCAGCAAACGAAATGGGCGCTCACGCCAGACAGAGGAAATAAATGGCCGGTCTCGCCCTCCATCCATCCACGCATGTCTTCTGACGCCAGCGCGCTGAGACCGCGTTCACGATCTCAGCGCGCCACCAAGTCCACTTCGGCCAGCGCCGGTTGCGGCGCGGCTTTCTGGGCAAAACGCCACCAGGCGTCCGGCAGGTTGTCGAACTGGTGGCGCGCCATGAGCGCGCGCAGCCACTGGCGGTTGTGCTGCACATCGGGCGAAAGATCCGCGTTGTAGCTGGCGGCGTTGGCGCCGCTCACCCCGGCGGGCGTTCCCATATCCACTGCCTCGCCTTCGGCCAGGGGGCCGCGCAGCACCTTGCTGGCACGCAAGCCGTCCACCACCTCCACCTGAACAGCCAGTGCACCCTGAGACGTCTGGCACGACGTCTTCAGCGCCAGCCCCTGGGCCTGCAACTCGCTGCGCACGCGCCCCACTGCTGCGCGCAGATGCTCACCACCGGCGCAGCCATCCACCGCGGCATCCCAGGCCATGGGCACCGGCGACAGTGTCGGTGCGGGCACGGCGGCCTGGGGGCTCTGGACACAGGCGGTCAGCCAGATGCCAGCGGCGAGCGAGAGCCAATACGCATGGTAGGGAAATGACGTTTGTTGGGGGTTGTTGTGCATCGCCAGCCTTCCGATATCTGCCAAAGGTTCGAGTTAGCTGACGATACGAACCCTGGCGCGCCCGGGCCGTGGCCAAACGGCGCAGCGCCGTGTAGGACGGCATCCTCAGGGCCCGCAGCACATGCGCTGCCGCCCTACACTTGCCGCCTATGGAAATCTGGATGCACCAACTGCTGCAGTGGCTGGCTTTGCCGCAGTTCGGTCTGGGCACGGTCTTTGTCGTGTCGTTCATCTCGGCCACGCTGCTGCCGATGGGCTCGGAGCCGGCGGTGTTCGGCCTCATCAAGCTCAACCCCGACCTGTACTGGCCCGCCATCGCCGTGGCCACGCTGGGCAACACGCTGGGCGGCGGCGTCAGCTGGTGGATGGGCCTGGGTGCGCACCGCGCCTGGGATGCGGCACGGCGCCACCGGCGCGCCGGCCACCCCGCCAGCGCCGATGCCACACCGGCGCGCGAGCTCAGCCGCACGGAGCGCCGCGCGCGCATCTGGCTGCGCAAATGGGGGGCCAAGACCTGTCTGCTGAGCTGGCTGCCCGTGGTGGGCGACCCGCTGTGCGCCGTGGCGGGCTGGCTGAAGCTGCCGTTCTGGCCCTGCCTGGCCTACATGGCGGTGGGCAAGTTCTTTCGCTACCTGCTCATGACCAGCATGCTGCTGTATTTCATGCCGGGACAACTGGCGATGTAACCGGCGCCCCGCCATCGTCCGGCGGCAGCAGCACGCTCCAGTCCACCGGCCGTGTGGTGTCCACATGCACTGTCAGCGCCTCTTCCGCGGGCGAGAGCGGCTGGGCCGCCGCCCATTGCGCTTCCAGCACCTGCACCGAGGCCTCCGATGCATCGCCGCCGGCCTGCTCGCGGCTGCGCACCCGCTCGCGCAGCACGGCAAGAGGCGCCTCGAACAACAGGATGCGGCACGGCACCTGCGCCTGCACCGCCAGCGCCATGAAGCGCTCGCGCATGGCCGGGTTCAGGAACGTGGCATCCACCAGCACGGTATAGCCCGCACCCAGCGCCCAGCGGGCCGCCTGCGCCAGGGCCTCGTGGGTGCGCAGCGAAACCTCGGCCGTGTAGATGCCGCCCGGCACCGCCGCGCTCGACGCCTGCGGCGCCAGGCCGAACAGCCGCTTGCGTTCCACATCGGCGCGAACGCGCACCACGCCGCGTTCGGCGATCAGCGCCTGCGACTGCGTGCTCTTGCCCGCGCCCGAGAAGCCATGGGCCAGCCACAGCTCCACCGCCCGGGGCTCTGTGAAGCGCTGCGCCAGCGCCAGATAGCGCTGCAGCTCCCGCAGGCTGGCGGCGCGCGCGTCGCCCCCACCCTCCCCCTCCACCTGCGCGAGCCGCAGGCCCGCCACGCGGGCGCGCACCAGGGCCCGGTACACGCGGTAGTACTGCAGCACCTGCAGACCGGCGTAGTCGCCCGTGCACTCCAGCCAGGCATTCAGAAAGCGCCAGGCCAGGTCGGCACGGCCGCGCGCCTCCAGGTCCATGGCCAGAAAGGCGATGTCGGCCACGCAGTCGATCCAGCGCAGCGCCGGGTTGAACTCGATCGCATCGAACAGCTGCGGCTGCCCATCAATCAGCACCAGATTGGCCAGGTGCAGGTCGCCATGGCATTCGCGCACGCGCCCGGACTGCAGGCGCTGCCGGAACACCTGCGCCAGCGCGGCGCCCTGCGCGGCACACCACTGCGCCACCTGGCGCAGCGCAGGGGCCATGTCTGGCAGGGCCTGCGCCACCAGCGGCTGCAGCGCCGCCAGGCAATCCTGCACCGGCGCCACCACGGCTTGGGCCGTGCCCCAGCCCTGCTCGGGCGTAGCCACCCCCGCCCCGGCGTGGAACTGCGCCACATGCTGCGCCAGAGCGTCGATGTGGCTGGGCAGCAGGCGCTGCTGCTCCAGCAGGTGGCTGAGCAGCGCCTCTTGCGCAAAGCGGCGCATGCGCACGGCGGGCTCCGCATCGGCCGTGGCTGCTTCGGCAGGGTGCAACCGCAGGCTGCCTGCGGAGCCACTCAGCGCCACCAGCCCCAAGTACAGCGCCGGCGCAGTGCGCCGGTTGATGCGCAGTTCTTCCTCGCAGGCGGCGCGCCGCAGCGCGGGGGTGCTGAAGTCCAGAAAATCCAGTTTCAGGGGCTTCTTGAACTTATAGACAAAGTCGCCCGCCAGCAGCAGCCAGGAGATATGGGTTTCGATCCACTCCATGGTGCCGGTGGGGTGGCCAAAGGCCTCGGGGCTGCGCTGCAACTGGCGCAGGCGCTGCTCAGCAGCGGAATAGGCCTCGGCAAGGGATTCAGGATGCATGGGCCAACGCTCCGTCAGGGGGTGCGCACCTTCACGCGGGCACCGTCAGTCAGCGCAGCGGGCGGGTAGACCACCACCTGCGCACCCGCCTGCAGCCCCTCTTTCACCCAGGCGTGGGTGCTGCCGCGCGCCTCCAGCACCACCGGCGTGCGCCGTGCCCGGCCACCATCGATCACAAACACCGCCATGCGCGGCGCGGGGGTATCCGCCATGGGGGCCGATGCGGCGGCGTCGCTGGCGGGCAGCGGGAACAGCGCGCTCACGGGCACCAGCGTGGCGTCTGGCGCCTCGCGGGTGAGCACACGCGCCACCACGCGGTAGCCGTCGCCCAGCGCCGCCCACTGCGCGGGCGGGCTGGTCAGGTCTATCAGCACGTTGACCCGCTGTTCTTCCACGCCCAGCGCCGACACCTTGGTGAACGCCGCCGGCTCCACGCTGCGCACACGTCCTTGCAACACGCCCGGCCCACCCCAGCGCTCGATGCGCACGGGGCTGCCGGGGCGCACCTGCAGCGCATCGGTGGACAGCAGCGGCGCCACCACTTCGAGCTGCGCGGTGTCGCCCACCTCGACCAGCACCGTGCCCAGCGCTACCACGCCCTCGCTGGTCTGCGCCACGCGCAGCACGCGGCCGGCCACGGGGGACAGCACCTCAAAGGCCTTGGCCGACGGGGCGCTGCCGGGCCGCTGCACCACGTCGAGCGCCGCGCGCGCCTGGGCCAGATCGGCGCGTGCCACCTGCTGGTCCTGCACTGCGGCGTCGGTGTCTTTGTCGGCCGCCTGCAGCGCCAGGCGCTCGGTATCGAGCCGCGTGGGGGCCACAAAGCCTTGCTGCGCCAGCTGCTCGCTGCGGCGCAGGTCGTTGCGGGCCTGCTCCTGCGCCACGCGGCTGCGCTCGATGCGCACGGCGGCGCGCTGCACATTGGCCTGGGCGGCGGTGACGCGCGCCTGCTGCTCGCGCAGGCTGCGCTCGTCCAGCAACGCGGGCATGGCGGGGGTGATACGCGCCACCACGTCGCCCGCCTGCACCGCGTCGCCCTCGCGCAGCGCGATACGCGCCAGCCGCCCGGCCAGCGGGGCCGAGATGCTGTAGCGGTCGCGCAGGCGGGCCTTGGCGTCTTCGTCGATACCGGCCTCAAAGCGGCCCTGCACTACGGCGGCGGCCTCCACCTGCAGTGGCCGGGGAGCAAACGTCCACGCCAGCAATGCGCCCAGCACCACCAGTGCACCCACGCCCAGCATCACCGTCTTCTTTTGCATTGCCCAGTTCCTGTTGCCTGCATTGTCGGCATTGTTGGCCGCATGTCATTCGCGCGTCTTGAGCGCAGCCACCATGTCCAGCCGGTCGATCTGCCGGCGCACCACGAGGGCGCTGGCCACGCCGGCCACCACCACGCACAGGCCCGCCCAGGCATAGGTGCGCGCACTGATGACCACCGGAAACAGAAACTGGTCGTTCTTGAGCAGCTCCACCAGCAAGTGCACCAGCCCCCAGCCCATGGCCATCCCCAATGGCAGCGCCAGCGCGATGCCAATCGCCAACTCGCCCAGCAGCAGTGCCGACACCTCGCCGCGCGTAAAGCCCAGCACGCGCAGGCTGGCCAGCTCCCAGGTGCGCTCGGCCAGCGCAATGCGTGCATTGTTGTAGACCACACCCACCGCAATCACGGCCGCGAACAGCGTGAGGATGGTGCTCATGATGCGCACATTGCGCGCACTCACATCCTGCATGTTGCGCAGCAGCGTGGCCTTGCTGAAAGCGCCCGCCACGCGCGGCAAGGCCTTGGTGGCCTCCAGAAAGCGCGCCTCAGAGCCGGGCTCCAGCGCCACGTCAAACTGCGAGGCCACATCGCCCTCTTGCAGCCAACGGTTGAGCACATCGCGCTGCACATAGGCGTTCAGGCCCATCATTTCGCGCACGGTGGCCTGCACCGGCACTTGCAGCGTGCGCTGGCGGCCCTCCAGCACCTCTACGCGCACGCTGTCGCCCACGCGCACCCCGAGCTTGTCGGCCAGGCGGTCGGTGAACAGCAGGCCGGCTTCGGGCACGGGGCTCTGGCGGCCATCCACGTCAATGACGCGCAGCAGTTGCGCATCCGGCGCCACGCCTTCCAGCCCCACCCGCTCGCTGCGGTGGCCATAGCCCATGCGCACCGCCACGCTGCGCGTGGGCTCCACGCCCGTCACCCCCGGCAGGCGCGCCAGCTGCAGGCGGGCCAGGGCATCCACCGGCTCGGTCATCCACACATTCACATCGCTGCGCATCGCGAGGTGAAAGGTGGTGTCCACAATATGGTCGATGGCATCGCGAAAGAAGTTGCCCATCACCACAATGGCCACCGCCGCCGCCGTGCCACCAATGGTGAGCGTGGTGCGCAGCGGCTTGCGTTCCATGTTGCGCAGAATCATGCGCAGCCCGGCTGGAATGCGGCGCACCCCCAGGCGCTCCAGCACCGTGCGGTGGTACTGGCCCGGGGCCGGCGGGCGCATGGCCTCGGCCGGCACCAGGCGCACCGTGGCCCCAATGGCGCTGAGCGTGCCCAGCAGGGCCGTGGTGCCCGTCACCCCCGCGCCCACCAGAATCAGCCACGGCGCGATGCGGTGCTCGAACACCGGAAAGAAGAAAAACTCGGCGTACAACCCGGTCAGCATCGTCCCCAGCCAGTGGCCCAGCGCCACGCCCAGTACCAGCCCCACCACCACGATCACGGCCACCAGCTTGAGGTAATGCCCGGCAATGGCCGCATTGGCATAGCCCAGCGCCTTGAGCGCGGCGATCTGCTCGCGTTGCGTGGCCACCAGGCGCGACAGCACCACGTGCAGCAAGAAGGCCGCCACGGCCAGAAAGATGGCGGGCAGCAGGGTGCCCATCACGCGCTGCTCCTTGATCTCGTTGTCGAGCATGGCGTGCGATGCCTGGTCCTCGCGGCCGCGGGCGTCGCGCCCGCCGTAGGGCGCCAGCAAGCGCGAGAGGCCATCGAGCACGGCGGGCTCTGACGCCTGCGGCGCCAGCTTGACGGCCACGCGGTTGAACGCGCCCTGCATGTCGTAGGCCGCGGCCAGCGCCTCGCGGTCCACCCAGAACACGCCGAAGCCGCGCAGGTCGGGCATGCCCGCCATGCCCGCAAAGATGTATTCGGGCGACAGCGCCGTGCCCACAATGCGCAGGGTGCGGCGCTTGCCATTAACCAGCGCAAGCAGCTCGTCGCCCGGGTGCAGGCCGCGCACGCGGGCAAAACCTTCGGACACCAGCGCATCGATGGCGCTGTCGCTGCGGCCCTGCCCCGCACCGGGCGGCGCCAGCGCCCGGCCGCTGCGCACCGTGACCTGGTTCATGCGCGGCGGCTGGCGCAGGTCCACGCCAATCAGCTGGCCGATGATGGGATCGACCAGCCCGGCGATCTCCACGCGGACCACCTGCTCCACCGTCACCTGCACGTCAGCCACGCCGGGCACGCCGCGCAGCACGTCGGCCAACGCCAGCGGCGCGCGCTTGACGGCGGCAAACGCATCGGCAAAGTGGCCCTGGGCATAAAACCGGTCACGCGCCAGCGCGAGCGAATCCACCGCCGACAAGGTGGTGATGAAGCCGCCCAGGCCGCTGGCCACCACCAGCGCGATGGTGAGGGCCTGGCTCCACATGCGGCGCAGGTCGCGCAGCAGTTTGCGGTCGAGGGCTTTCATCTTTTTTGCCGCCGGGCCGCCCCAAGGCAAAAAGCGACCCCCGTGGGGGGCAGCGGACCCCGCGCAGCGGACAAGCGTGGGGGCGTTGTTTTTTTCACCATGACAGCTCCGAAGGCGAGAGCCGGTGCGCGTTGCGCTCGATGCGCTGAATGGTGCCGTCCACCAGATAGACCACACGGTCGGCCATGGCGGCGATGGCCGCGTTGTGCGTGATGACCACGGCCGTGGTGCCCAGCTCGGCGTTGATGCGGGCGATCACCTCCAGAACCATCTTGCCGGTCTGGTAGTCGAGCGCGCCCGTGGGCTCGTCGCACAGCAGCACATCGGGGCGCTTGACGATGGCGCGGGCAATCGCCACGCGCTGCTGCTCGCCGCCCGACAGCTGCGCCGGAAAGTGGTGCTGGCGCGGCGTCAGCCCCACCAGCGCAATCGCCTCGTCGATGGGCATGGGGTGCGGCGCGATGTCGGTGACCAGGGCCACGTTTTCACGCACCGTCAGGCTGGGAATCAGGTTGTAGAACTGGAAGACAAAGCCCACATGCTCGCGCCGGTAAGCGGTGAGCTCGCTCTCGCTGGCGCCGCTCAGGGCGTGGTCGGCAAAACGCACCTCGCCGCTGGTGGGCACATCCAGCCCGCCCAGGATGTTGAGCAACGTGGACTTGCCACTGCCCGAGGCGCCCAGCAGCACCACGAACTCGCCGCGCACGATGTCGAGGTTGACGTCGTGCAACGCGCGCACCTGCACCTCGCCCGTCTGGTAGGTCTTGCACAAATTGCGCGCATGGAACACCACCACGGCACCATACGGCACAGGGCGCGCGGGGGTTGGGTCAACCAGGGCATCGGGCATGGAGGGCAGCGCTGCGCGCCGGACATCAGGACAATGCCGGACAGTGTGGACGCTGCCTGATGCGTGTCAACCACCCTGGGTCAAGCAAAGAACACGCCACCGCAGCAGCCGCGTGAACCCGCCTTGCGGGAAGCGCCCACCGCTCACCCGGTCCACGGCCAATAGCGCCCCATTTTCACTATTAAAACAATAGCTACTAGCGCTTACCCCATAAGCGCTAGAGGCACTTTTATATCAAATTACCAGGCGCTGCAGCCTGTGTCTTTGTAGAGGTCGCCTACCTGTGCCTGCGGCTTACTTGTTTGAGCCAGAGTAGAGCCATGGCTTGAGCCACCGAGTCAGTTGCGGCGCCACAACCCAAGTCATCAAACCGACCACCAGTATGGTGATCAGCAGAATGCGAGCCCATAACGGCCAAGGCGCCAGCAAATCGCCCAGTGCCAGGAACAGCACGTAAACCGTAGGAAAGATGCCCAGCCAGGTGACAACGGCCACCTTCCATCGCGGCGGGGGCACCTGCTTGGACTCGCCGCGCGGCAAAAACCAATGCGCCAAACCCGAAACATGCCGGATCAGGGCCTGGCCCTCGATGAACGGGGCTGCTGCTGCCAACCCAAGGGATCGGGCTGGCGAGTTCTGCCACAAATCAAGATTGGCTTCGCTGTCAAATGCCATCACAACATGGTGCAAGCTGTCATTGACACCCTGTTCATCGCCAGGGCGAACCAGGTGAGCGCCCAAATAGCCCTTGAACGTTGCCGCAGTGGCAATGATTTGATCCATCACGCGTTCAAACTCCACCTCATACTCAGGCTTGACCTGCCGACTGATCAAAACGGTTACAGCTTGCATGGCAGTGAGTCTCAGACGTTGAACAGGAAATTCAGCACATCGCCGTCTTTCACCACATATTCCTTGCCTTCTGCGCGCATCTTCCCGGCGTCCTTGGCGCCCTGCTCTCCCTTGTAGGCAATGAAGTCCTCAAAAGCAATGGTCTGCGCGCGGATGAAGCCGCGTTCAAAGTCGCCGTGGATCACGCCGGCGGCCTGCGGGGCGGTGTCGCCAATGTGGATGGTCCAGGCGCGCACTTCCTTCACGCCGGCGGTGAAATAAGTCTGCAACCCCAGCAGCTTGAACGCACCACGGATCAGACGGGCCAGGCCGGGCTCGGTCTGGCCCATTTCGGCCAGGAACATGTCGCGGTCTTCGTCGCTCATCTCGGCCATTTCGGCTTCCATCTTGGCGCAAATGGCCACCACGGGGGCGTTCTGGCTGGCCGCGTATTCCTTCAGGCGATCGAGGAACGGGTTGTTCTCGAAGCCGTCTTCACTCACATTGCCCACGAACATCGCCGGTTTGGCGGTGATGAGGCACAGGGACTTGAGCAGGGGCTGCTCTTCCTTGGTGATTTCCACGCTGCGTGCCGGCTTGCCTTCGTTGAGCGCGGCCTGGATGCGCGTGAGCAGCGCCACCAGCTTGGCGGCGTCCTTGTCGTTGCCCGACTTGGCGGCCTTGGTGTAGCGGTTGAGCGCCTTCTCGACGGTGCCCATGTCGGCCAGACACAGCTCGGTCTGGATGACCTCGATGTCGGAAATCGGGTCCACCCGGCCCGCGACGTGGATCACGTTGTCGTCTTCAAAGCAGCGCACCACATTGACAATGGCGTCGGTTTCGCGGATATGGGCCAGAAACTGGTTGCCCAGGCCTTCGCCCTGGCTGGCGCCAGCCACCAGGCCGGCAATGTCCACAAATTCAACAATGGCCGGGACGATGCGCTCCGGATGAATGATCTCGGCCAGCTGCTGCAGGCGCGGATCGGGCACTTCCACCACGCCCACATTGGGCTCAATGGTGCAGAAGGGGTAGTTTTCGGCGGCAATGCCGGCCTTGGTCAGCGCGTTGAAAAGGGTGGACTTGCCGACGTTGGGCAGGCCCACGATGCCGCATTGGAGGCTCATGGAAAATCCTTTATGAATCAACCCCTTTCGCACCATCGAGCCCAACACGGGTGTGGTGGAGGTGCCCGATCCGCGCGTTTGGCGAATGGCCGGCAATCACAGCGAACCGGGTGTCGGAATCTATGATTTTTGAGGACTTGGTCCTCGTTTTGCCAAGGGGAAACTGATGCCGATTGTACTGATCAGCGAATCTTTGCTACGTCGAAGCACCGTGGCTGACGGGCGGTTTCTCTGCGACCGCCTGCTATCCGGGTTTTGCATTCAGATGCCCAAACGAGCAAAGCCACGGGCGCGCGTCCTCCAGCATTCTGATCTGCCGTCCGGAAAACTGCGATGAACAAGCTGGCTAAACGCTAACGCGACTTGCTGAATCTGGCGCTCTACGCGGGCTTGAGACGCAATGAATGCAGGTCGCCAGGGCGATGTGGAGAGTCCTGAACCACACGCACCCAGGACCGCCGTGCTGCACCGTCACTGAGTTGGCTTGGGTGTTGAGGATGGGATGACCACCTCGACAGCGCTTAGTGCGAGCGTGACAAGCCGCCCCACGCGATGGCCAATAGAGGGCTCCACCTGATAATCTGCCGGGGCCCACCCAGGGACGACCGCCTGCGTGGGTCGAGCCTGCGTGGCAAGCACTACATTCTTTTGGAGAAAAACTATGGTCTCTGCACTGATAACTGTTGTTGCCAGGTTGGCCGTTGGCATGCTGCTGCTTGCGGGCAGCCATGCCATGGCATCGGGCTCCTTGGCCATCGACACCCTACAGGGCGAGAAATACGGTTTTTCCTTCAACCACCCCAACATGGATCAGGCCGATCAGCGCGCCTTGCGCGAATGCGGTGCGGACTGTTCCGTCGTGCTGCGCTTCGCCGGCCAATGCGGCGCCTACGCCGCCGACTTGGCCAAGGGCTCCAACGCCTATGGGTGGGGCACAGGCAACACCAGCTCCAACACCCAGGCGCGGGCCATGTCGGAATGCCGGGCCAGAGGCGGCTCCAGCTGCAAGGTACGCGCATGGGGCTGCGATGCCAAGGTGTCGTCCACGCCGCAGACCACAACCCTGCCCCCCGCCCAGGTCGCACGTCCACCCACACCTCAAGATAGCAACAAGGCGACCGCCGGCGGCTTCCCCCTGCTGGGCGAGTGGTTGGTGGACTATGTGTCCCAGACCAGCTACACCGCCACCGGCACTTTGCGCGTGACAGAGAGCCTGGGCAATGACAGCTTTCGCGGGGTGCTGGTGCTGGCCTATGTCGCTACATCGGGCGAGTCCAAACGGGTGCAGCAGGACGCGACCATCACCGTACGGGGCGACACCGTGACCGTCAACGCCAGCAACCCGGTCTACCTGCTGGGATCCGGGGTGTACTACCCCGACAACTACACCCTCGTCATCGCCAGCCCCAACCTGATGCGTGGTCAAAACTCCGACGCAAAGGGTTTGAGCGGCGCCGTGGTGATCAGCAGGAAGTAGCACCCGCCGCTTACCTCGGTTTACGGCCTGGCGGGACAGCATGACAGACACGAGCACCTGAGGGCCTGCGCCCCGCCGGACCACGACTCCGCACAGTGGGGCAAACGCCTGCGCGCTGCTCCCCCCTTTGCTGCGAGATCAACAGCGATAGGGCCAGCTTCGCCGATCTGCAGCCCTCGGACGACTTATAGGCCGCGTCGAAAGCGGCCGAAGAAATTAGCGGCTGTCCTGATGGACTACTTTCACGCATAAAGCAAATAGTCTTGCCCGCCTGCTCCAGCACATCACTCGGCTACGCCCCGCCTGCACTGCGACCGACAACGGCCATCGTAGGATGGCCTTTGTGGTTCTCCGCATTTTTGTCCTGGCTTTGTATGCCGCGCCCTGAAAGCGCGTGATCCTGCTGGGGTCCTCAGCCCATCCTGCCTGCGAGATACTTTTCGGCGGCAATGCCGGCCTTAGTCAGGGCGTTGAAAAGGGTGGCCTTGCCGAGGTTGCCCCATTGGAGGCTCTTGGCAGGACTTTCTGGTTTTCTTTACGGACCTGGGGGCAAAGCCCCCTCCGTTCATTTGAAAGGCACATCCGCCGCAATGGACTGGCCCACCCGCAGCACCTGCCCGGCCCCCTGCCGCACGATGGCATTCATGCCGAAGGTGACGGCGCCGCCCAGGCGCTCGTCCTGCCGGTAGGTCTGCAGGGTGTCGGCCACAGCCGGGCTGCTTTGTGCGGTGGCCGGATCGATATTGGGGATGGGGCAGCGCGAACAGGGCTTGACGGGCTGCAAATGCACCTCGTGCCCCCCAGCATCCACACGCACCATGTCCACACGGTCTTCATCGTGCGCCCCGAAGCCCGCCAGCACCACATTGGGCCGAAAACGCTCCATACCCACCCCCTCCTGCCCGGTGGCCGCCAGCCGTGCATTCAGCTCCGCCAGCGATGCCTCGCTGGTCACGAGCAGCGGAAACGCGTCCGCAAACTGATTGGGCGCCTCCACCCCCTCGGTCCAGTCCATGCTCGACAGGCGGCGGTAATCCGGATCAAACCGCACCAGGCTGCAGGGCTGCCCCAGAAAATCGCTGAACCATTGTGCAGCCAGTGGGCCCATGTCCCAGGCGGGCACGGTGTCCTCCCATACCGTGACGGTGGCGGGGCCTTCCACGGCATCGATGGCCACATGCAGCGCCAGCATGCCCGGCGCGCGCAGCACCAGTTCCGAGGTTTTGAGCTGGGGGCGGATCAGCGCCATGCGAGGCAATGTGCGCTGGGTCAAAAACACGCCCTCTGCATCGACCACCATCCAGGCACGGTCCAGATCCAGGCCCGTATCGGTGAGCAGAGCCTCTTGCACCGCGATGCCCGCGCAGGACTTGACCGGGTACACAAACAAGCGCGAGATCGTGCCGGACAGATCGGAATCAGGAAGGGAAGTCACGCGGGGAAGCTCCAGTCAGCGGCGCCATGGGCCGGATGGGCCATTTTGCCCCGCCTGCTGACCGGTGGCCCCCTCCTACAATGCCGCCATGGCGAAAACCTTTGACATCTGTATCCGTGGCGCCGGCGTGGTGGGCCGCACCCTGGCCTTGCTGCTCGCCCGCGAGAGGCTGCGCGTGGCCCTGGTGGCTGCGCCCGCTCCTTCGTTGGCGCCCGCGGGCGACGTGCGGGCCTACGCACTGAACGCAGCATCGCGCCAGTTGCTCGATTCATTGCGCAGCTGGCCAGATCCGGCCCATGCCACGGCAATTACCCAGATGCAGGTTTTTGGCGACCAGGGAGGCGCCGTGCGCTTTGATGCCACCACGCAGGGCGTTGATGCACTGGCCTGGATCGTGGACGTTCCCGCACTCGAAGCCCGCCTGGCGGAAGCCGTGCGCTACCAGCCCCAGGTCGAGGTGGTTTCCGAGCCGGTGCCGGCAACCCTCACCGTGGTGTGCGAAGGCCGAGCCAGCCGCACCCGTAGCGAGTTTGGCGTGGCCTTCGAGGTGACCGCCTACGAGCAGCACGCCATCGCCACCCGGCTGGCCTGCGAATCCCCCCACGGCCAAGTCGCCCGCCAGTGGTTTTTGCCCGACGGCATCCTGGCCTTTTTGCCGCTGGACGGCGCGCAGGGGAACTCTGTGGCAGTGGTGTGGTCTGTTCTCAAGGAACAGGTGCCGCAGTTGCTGGCGCTGGCGCCGCAGGAATTTGCCCAGCGCCTCGAAGCCGCCAGTCAGGGTGCGCTGGGAACGCTGCAATTGCAGGGCGAACGTGCCGCATGGCCCCTGCAACAGGCGCAGGCCAACCGCTGGTGCGGCGCCTTGCCAGCCCAGGGCAGCCAGGCACGCAGCTGGGTGCTGGCCGGCGATGCAGCGCACAACGTGCATCCACTGGCCGGGCAGGGGCTGAACCTGGGACTGGCTGATGCGCAGGCCCTGGCCCGCGTGCTGCATGGGCGCGACTACTGGCGCAGCGTGGCCGACCTGCGCTTGCTGCGCAGTTACGAGCGCGAGCGCAAGGCGGCCATGCTGCCCATGGGGCTGGCCACTGACGGACTGCAGCAACTTTTTGCGCGCACCGAAGGGCCTTGGCAGGCGCTGCGCAACTGGGGCATGAAGGGCTTCGAGCACAGCGGCCCCCTTAAAGATTGGATGGCCCGCCAGGCCATGGGAACCCACTGATACCCGCGGCTGCAAACGCAGCCGCCGCGACAACACCGAACGAGAACACGATGCAATTGATTCCCACCCTGCTGGCTGCAGCCACTTTCGCCCTGAGCTTTACCGCCTCCGCCCAGGAAGCCGCCATCCGTAAAACGCTGGCCGAACGCATTCCGCAAATGGAAAAAATCGACGAGGTCCGCACCACGGCCATGCCGGGCCTGTATGAAGTGCGCATCGGCACCGACCTTTTCTACACCGATGCCAAGGGCAACTACGTCATCCAGGGCGAACTGATCGACACCAAGGCACGCCGCAACCTGACCGAAGACCGCATCAACAAACTCACTGCGGTGGATTTTGCGGCGTTGCCCCTGAAGGATGCCTTCACCATCGTGCGTGGCGATGGCAAACGCAAGCTGGCGGTGTTTGAAGACCCGAACTGCGGCTATTGCAAGCGTTTCGAGCGAGACCTGCAAAACGTGGACAACATCACGGTCTATCTGTTTCTGTATCCCATCCTGAGCCCCGACTCAGCAGAAAAATCCCGCAACATCTGGTGCGCCAAAGACAGGGCGACCACCTGGCACGACCTCATGCTGCGCGACAAGACGCCCAACACGGCCAGCTGCGACACCAGTGCCCTGCAGCGCAATCTTGCATTCGGCAAAAAATACAAGATCACCGGGACCCCCACGCTGATTTTTGCGAACGGCGCGCGCGTTCCCGGCGCCATCAGCGCCCAGGATGTGGAAAAGCGCCTGGCGGAAGCCGGCGGCGCCCCGAGCAGCAACTGAGTTCATGCGAGGGGGCACCCCCTCCCTCCCCTTCGAGCCCCAGAGACCCCACGGGTGACGTGCGCACCAGCACCAGGCACCCGCCTTCCGCGACGCCGCACCCATGCCCACCACCCGCCCCCCCGCCACGCAGGCCCCCGTTCATTACCGCGTGGAAGCCGCCGACCTGCATGCACGCCTGTTCACCATCACGCTCACCGTGGCGCAGCCCCAGGCGCAGCAGGAGTTGTCGCTTCCTGTCTGGATACCGGGCAGCTACCTGGTGCGCGAATTTTCCAAAAACCTTCAGCGGCTGGTGGCACAGCAGGGGCGGCGCGCTGTTCCACTGGTCCAGCTCGACAAGCACCGCTGGCAGGCCAACTGCCGCACCGACCGGCCCCTTGTGCTGACTTACGAAGTGTGCGCTTACGACACCTCGGTACGCACGGCATGGCTGGATGCCTCGCGCGGCTTCTTCAACGGCACCAGCCTGTGCCTGCGGGTGCACGGGCAGGAAGACGCGCCCCACGCGCTCGACATCGCCAGTACGGCGGCCACTGCGCACTGGTCCGTCGCCACGGGCCTCACGCCGCAAGCCGTCGACAAGAAGGGCTTTGGGGTTTATGCAGCAGGCCACTATGACGAACTGGTGGATTGCCCGGTCGAAATGGGCACCTTCTGGAGTGGCCAATTCACGGCCTGTGGCGTGCCCCACCGCTTCGTGGTGGCCGGGGCCGCGCCCTCTTTTGACGGCAAGCGCCTGCTGGCCGACACCCAAAAGATCTGCGAGACCGCCATCCGCTTCTGGCACGGCAAGGGCAAGCCGCCCATCAAGAACTACCTGTTCATGCTCAATGCCGTTCACGACGGCTATGGCGGCCTGGAGCACCGCAACTCCACGGCCCTGATTTGCGGCCGGCGCGACCTGCCCCGCACAGGCGAGGCGCGCGCCAGCGATGGCTACACCACCCTGCTCGGACTCATCAGCCACGAATACTTTCACACCTGGAACGTCAAGCGCCTGCGCCCAGCAGAGTTTTCTCGCTACGACTACAGCCAGGAAAACTACACCCAGCTGCTGTGGTTCTTCGAGGGGTTCACCAGCTATTACGACGACCTGCTGCTGCGCCGCGCTGGCCTGATCGACGATGCCACCTACCTCAAGCTGCTGGCCAAGGCCACCAACCAGGTCCTGCAGACACCGGGCCGCACCGTGCAGACGGTGGCGCAGGCCAGTTTCGATGCCTGGGTGAAGTATTACCGCCAGGACGAAAACACCCCCAACGCCACGGTGAGCTACTACACCAAGGGCTCACTGGTCGCCCTGTGCCTGGACCTGACTCTGCGCCGTGAAGGCAAGACCACGCTCGACGACGTGATGCGCGCCCTGTGGAAACGCTGCGCCGGTGGCCCCATGAGCGAGGCCGATCTGCGCGCCGAACTGGCCACGCTGGCGGGGCGGTCTTTTGACACAGAACTCGACCAGTGGGTGCACAGCACCGCCGAACTCCCGCTGGACGAGCTGCTGGCCGCCCACGGCGTGGCACTCCAACCCGAGCAGCCCCAGCTGGCGCAGCGCCTGGGCCTGCGCGTCACGGAAAACCACAGCGTGCAGATCAAGACCGTGCTGCGCGGCGGGCCCGCCGAAAAGGCAGGCCTGGCCGCTGGTGACGAATGGCTGGGCCTGGATGTACAAGGCCAGGGCTGGCGGATTGCCCGGCTGGAGGATGTGGCGTTCTATGCCGGCCAAGCCACTCAGATCACCGCCGTGGTGGCGCGCGATGGCCGCCTGCTGCAGTTGCCACTGACCCTGCCGGCCATTGCCCCCGCCACGTCCAAGCCGGCAGGGCAGCGCAGCCGCAAGGCACCTGCGGCAACGCCAGACACCATCAGCCTCACCGCAACCGGCAGCGCCGCGCTGAGGCGTTGGCTGACCGGAACGGCAGCGCCATGATTGCGCTCAACAGCCAAAATTCGCGCTTCGGTATAGTCCTCAAAGTTGTTTGAACCCATCAACCCAGGAGATTTCATGGCCTACGAAACCATTGAAGTTCGCACCGAAGCGGACAAGGTTGGCGTCATCACGCTCAACCGCCCCAAACAACTCAATGCCCTGAACGACCAGCTCATGAACGAGCTGGGCGAGGCGCTCAAGGCTTTTGACGCCGATGAAAAGATCGGCTGCACCATCATCACGGGCAGCGAAAAGGCGTTTGCGGCGGGTGCCGACATTGGCGCCATGGCCAAATACAGCTTTGCCGACGCCTACAAGGGCGACTACATCACCCGCAACTGGGAAACCATCCGCTCCATCCGCAAACCCGTGATTGCCGCCGTGAGCGGCTTCGCACTGGGCGGCGGCTGCGAACTGGCCATGATGTGCGACTTCATCATCGCCGCCGACAACGCCAAGTTCGGCCAGCCCGAAATCAAGCTCGGCGTCATTCCCGGCGCGGGCGGCACGCAGCGCCTGCCGCGCGCGGTGGGCAAGGCCAAAGCCATGGACATGGCCCTCACCGCGCGCATGATGGACGCGGTGGAAGCCGAACGCGCCGGCCTGGTGAGCCGCGTGGTCGCCCTGGACAAGCTGATGGAAGAAGCCCTGGGCGCTGCCCTGACCATTGCGAACTTCTCGCAGATCGCCGTCATGGCGGCGAAGGAGTCGGTGAACCGGGCCTTCGAGAGCTCCCTGTCCGATGGCGTGATGTTTGAGCGCCGCCTGTTCCATGCGCTGTTCGCCACCCAGGACCAGAAGGAAGGCATGGATGCTTTTGTGAACAAGCGCGCGGCGAACTTCACCCACCAGTAAATTTGTTCTATAATATTGCTCTTCGGTGATATAGCTCAGTTGGTTAGAGCGCAGCATTCATAATGCTGATGTCGGTGGTTCAAATCCACCTATCACCACCAAATCAAAAAAGCCAGCCTCGCGCTGGCTTTTTTCTTGGCCCATAAAATCGGGCTCCTTTGCCCCCACAGCCTCTGGATACACACCATGAACCGCTGCCACTTCAAGTCGCTTTCGGCCACCGCGTCACCTCGCCACTGTGGTCGCGCCCTTGCGAGCGCATGGATCACAGCACTGGTGCTGACCATGACCCCCGCCACCGCCCAGGTGCCTTCGGGCATGGGCATGGTGCGCAACTTTCCCGAAGCCGCGCTGCGCGGCAATCTCACCCTCAACAGCACCGCCGATGCCACCCTGAACGGGCGCGCCATCCGCATGGCGCCTGGCATGCGGCTGTTCAGCCCGCAGAACACGCTGGTCATGGCGCACACGGTCTTGGGGCAAAGCTTCAAGGTCAACTACGTCATCGAGCCCGGCACGGGCCTGTTGATTTCTGCCTGGATCCTCACCCAGGCAGAGGCGAGCCAGCCACGCAAGGGCAGCGACTCCGTCGAGCGCAACTTCCGCGCCGAGTCGGATTCGGCACAGAAATAACCGTTGCCACCACTGGCCTGCCCGGTGGTGCGCAGTCCACGCCACGACGCCCCTGTGCGCCATGGCGTGCATTCCCGTTGAAGAAATCGCCATGTCCAAAAAAGTCTTTATCAAAACCTTCGGCTGCCAGATGAACGAGTACGACTCGGACAAGATGGCCGACGTGCTGGGCGCCGCCCAGGGTTACGAAGCCACGCAAAACGTGGATGAAGCCGACCTGATCCTGTTCAACACCTGCTCGGTGCGCGAAAAGGCGCAGGAAAAGGTCTTCAGCGACCTCGGGCGCATCAAGCACCTCAAGGAAAAGGGCGTGCTCATCGGCGTGGGCGGCTGCGTGGCCAGCCAGGAGGGTGCCGAGATCATCAAGCGCGCGCCTTATGTGGATGTGGTGTTTGGCCCGCAAACCCTGCACCGCCTGCCCGAGATGCTGAACCAGCGTGCGCGCCTGAACAAGCCCCAGGTGGACATCAGCTTCCCCGAGATCGAGAAATTCGACCACCTGCCGCCTGCACGGGTCGAGGGCGCATCGGCCTTTGTATCGATCATGGAAGGCTGCAGCAAATACTGCAGCTACTGCGTGGTGCCCTACACGCGCGGCGAAGAAGTGAGCCGCCCGTTTGACGACGTGCTGGTCGAAGTGGCGGGCCTGGCCGACCAGGGCGTGAAAGAAATCACCCTGCTGGGTCAGAACGTCAACGCCTACCTGGGCAAGATGGGCGACACGGCAGAAATTGCCGACTTCGCCCTGCTGCTCGAATACGTGGCCGACATCCCGGGCATTGAGCGCATCCGCTACACCACCAGCCACCCCAACGAGTTCACGCCCCGGCTGATCGAGGCCTACGCCAACATCCCCAAGCTGGCCAGCCACCTGCACCTGCCGGTGCAGCATGGCAGCGACCGCATCCTGATGGCCATGAAGCGCGGCTACACCGCCATGGAATACAAGAGCACGGTGAAGAAGCTGCGCGCCATCCGCCCTGACCTGGCGATGAGCAGCGATTTCATCGTGGGCTTCCCCGGCGAGACGGAAGACGACTTCAACAAAATGATGAAGCTGATTGACGACATCCACTTCGACAACAGCTTCAGCTTCATCTTCAGCCCCCGCCCCGGCACACCGGCGGCGGGCCTGCACGACGACACGCCGCACGATGTGAAGCTGCGCCGCCTGCAGCACCTGCAATCTGTCATCAACGCCAACATCAAGTCCATCAGCGAAAGCCGCGTGGGCACGGTGCAGCGCATTCTGGTGGAAGGCGCCTCCAAGCGCGACGCCACCGAGCTGATGGGCCGCACCGAATGCAACCGCGTGGTCAACTTTGTCGGCCAACCCCGCCTGGTGGGGCAAATGGTGGATGTGAGCATCACTGAAGCCAAGGCCTACACACTGCGCGGCGAGGTGCTGGTGCGCGAAAACGCTTGAGCACCTGCGCATCCAATCCATCCAAAACCGGCCTTGCACCGGTTTTTGCTTCTGTTTTTATAGCTACTAGCGCTTACCACACAAGCGCTTGAGGCCAAAAACACCAAAAAATCAGAACGGCATCTTGGGCATGCCACCGCCCAAGCCTTTCATACCGCCCATCTTCTTCATCATCTTCATCAGGCCGCCGCCCTTCATCTTTTTCATCATGCCCTGCATCTGCTCGAACTCCTTGAGCAGGCGGTTGACCTCTTGCACATGCACGCCCGCACCATTGGCGATGCGCTTCTTGCGCGTGGCCTTGATGAGCTCGGGCTTGCGGCGCTCCAAGGGCGTCATGCTCTGGATGATGCCTTCCTTGCGTTTGATGTCTTTTTCGGCCTTGTCCATGTCCAGGGCACCGGCCTTGGCGGTCAGCTGAGACGGCAGCTTGTCCATCAGGCTGGACAGACCGCCCATCTGCTTCATCTGCTGGATCTGCGAGAGAAAGTCGTTCAGATCAAAGCCGTCGCCGCTCTTGACCTTGGCAGCCAGCTTCTGGGCGGCTTCGATGTCCACGCCCGCAGTCACCTGCTCAACCAGCGCCACGATGTCGCCCATGCCCAGGATGCGGCCGGCGTGGCGCTCGGCGTCGAACACTTCCAGGCCATCGAGCTTTTCGGACACCCCGGCAAACTTGATGGGTGCCCCCGTGATCTGGCGCACCGACAGTGCGGCACCGCCACGCGAATCACCATCGAGCTTCGTCAGCACGATACCGGTCAGCGGCAGCGCCTCCTTGAAAGCCTTGGCGGTGTTGATGGCGTCCTGGCCCTGCATGGCATCGACCACGAACAGGGTTTCGACCGGATTCAGCGCGGCATACAGATCCTTGATTTCCTTCATCAAGGCTTCATCGATGGCCAGGCGGCCCGCGGTGTCCACCAGCAGCACATCAAAGTAATGCTTCTTGGCGTAGTCGAGGGCGGCCAGAGCGATATCGAGCGGCTTCTGATCGGGCGTGCTGGGGAACCACTCGGCACCGGCCTGCCTGGTCACCGTCTTGAGTTGCTCGATGGCGGCTGGGCGGTACACGTCGCCGGACACGGTCAGCACCTTCTTCTTGCGCTTTTCGATCAGGTGCTTGGCCAGCTTGGCGGTGGTGGTGGTTTTGCCCGCGCCCTGCAGGCCGGCCATCAGGATCACGGCAGGCGGCTGGGCGGCCAGGTTGATGTCGGCCACGCCCTCGCCCATGGTGGCGGCGAGTTCGCGGTTGACGATGCTGACCAGCGTCTGCCCGGGTTTGAGCGAGCCCAGCACCTCCTGGCCCAGCGCCTTGTCCTTGACGCGGGCAATGAAGTCGCGCACCACGGGCAGGGCCACGTCGGCTTCGAGCAGGGCCATGCGCACCTCGCGCAACATGTCCGTAACGTTGGACTCGGTGATGCGGGCCTGGCCACGCATCTCCTTGACGAGGCGCGTGAGTTTGTCGGTAAGGGCGGATGCCATAGGGTATTCCGGTAGTGCCCGCGAGCGCCATCGGCGCGCGGACCCGCCAGGGCGCTGGCGGTGGGCGAAAGGCTAAACTGTCAGTCATGATTTTACCCAGTGCTTCCCCTGCCAGTTGGCTATTGGCCCTGGCAGCCGCTGCCGCGTATGCCGTGTCGGCGGCGGCGTCCTCGCGCCTGAGCGCCACCGCAGCGCGCAACGCGCTGCTGCTGGCGTGGGTGCTGCACGCCGCCGTGCTGGTGTGGGGTCTATGGGGCGAAGCCCCCCGCTTCGGTTTCGCGCCCGCGCTGTCGATGACCGCGTGGCTGGTGCTCACCATGTATGCCGTGGAGCGGCAGCTTTTCCCACAGTTGCAGGCCCGCTGGATCCTGGCGATGCTGGGCGCGGCGGCCATCGTGCTGAGCCTGCTGTTTCCTGGCCAGCCCCTGCATGTGGCCGCTTCGGCCTGGCTGCCGCTGCACCTGGCACTGGGCATTGCCTGCTACGGACTTTTCGCCGCGGCGGTAGTGCATGCTTGGCTCATGACACGCGCCGAGCGCCATATCCGCCAGGCCGCAGACCCGCAAAACGGCATCCCGCTGCTCACGCTGGAGCGGCTCACCTTCCGCTTCGTGACCGCCGGCTTCGTGCTGTTGACGGCCACCCTGCTGGCTGGCTGGCTGTTTGGGGAAACGCTTTACGGGCATGCAGGGCGTTGGGACCACAAGGCGATCTTCTCGCTGCTGTCATGGATCACCTTTGCGGCCCTGCTGCTGGGCCGCTCGCGCTTTGGCTGGCGGGGGCGCAATGCTGTGCGCATGCTCTACGCTGGCGCCGGGCTTTTGTTGCTGGCCTATGTGGGTTCGCGCTTCGTGATGGAAGTCGTATTGGGTCGCAACGCATGAAATACCTCGTTTTGCTGGTGGTTCTGGTGGTGGCCGTGGGCATCTGGCGCAGCCGCCGCCCCACCGCATCCGGCGCCGCAAAGGCAGCGCCCCGCCCGCCCGCCCTGCCGCAGGACATGGTGGCCTGCGACCACTGCGGGTTGCATGTGCCACGCACTGAGGCCCTGATGCTGGGGCAGCACGCCTACTGCTGCGCCGAGCACAGGCGCCAACACAGCGCCTGACGCAATGCCTCTCCTGCCCGCCGGCCTTTCTCTTTCTGCCGTCGATGCCCCTTTTGTGCGCCTGTGGCGGGGGTTCCTGACCGGCCGCGTCATGGTCGCGCTGGCACTGCTTTTTTTGCAGGGCCTGGGCCAGTTCATCAACCTGGGAGCCGAGCCGGCCGTGCTGGCGGTGTGCCTGGCCTATCTGGCAGCCACCGTGGCCGAGCGCGCCCTGACAGGCCGCGCCCCTCCGCAGCCCGCGGCGGGCCCGCAATGGCTCCCGTTCATCGGCGTGGATCTGGCGGCCGTGTGCGCCTTGCAGTTGCTGCAGGCCGGCACGATGAATTACACGCCCCTGTTCGGCCTGCCCATCCTGATGGCGGCTGTGCTGGGCACGCTGACCCTGGCCCTGGGCACGACGGCGGGCGTCACCTTGTTGTTGCTGGCCTGGGCCTGGTGGCAGGGCCAGCACAACGGGGGCGATGACGCCGCGCGCTATCTCCAGAGCGCCCTGACAGGCACCGGCTTTTTCATCATCAGCTACCTGGTGCACCAGCTGTCGGTGCGACTGGCGCGCGAACAGCAGCTGGCCCAGCAAAGCCAGCTGGCCGCGAGAGTGCAGTCCCAGGTGAACGCGCTGGTGATCGAGCATCTCACCGACGGCGTGCTGGTGCTGGACAGTCAGGACATGGTGCGGATTGCCAACCCTGCCGCACTGCTGTTGCTGGGCGGCCCCAGCGCGCTGAAGCCCCCTTTTGCCCTGGACGACAGCCCCGCCTGGCAACCGCTGGTACGACTGGCGCAACGCACGTTTCGCCAGGACCAGCCCGTCACGGCCGACACAGACCTGTTTCACCCCGGGCAGAGCCCCACCGGGCTGCATGTGCGCACCTGGCTGACCGCCGCGCGCCATGAATCCCTGCAAGAGGCCGGCGAGCGCTTGTGCGTGATGTTCCTGCACGATCTGCGCGAGCTCGAGGCCCGTTTGCGCACCGAAAAGCTGGCCTCCATGGGCCGCATGTCCGCTGCCGTGGCCCACGAAATACGCAACCCGCTGGCGGCCATTGTCCAGGCCAATGCCTTGCTCGAAGAGGATCTGCACGACCCGGGCCAGAAACGACTCGCCCAAATGGTGCGACAGAACGCGGAGCGCCTGGCGCGCATCGCCGAGGAGGTGCTGGACATTGCGCGGGTGCAACACCAGATCAGCCACGCGCCCGCCTCCACACTGATGCTGGACGAATCCGTGGCCCAGATCTGCGCTGACTGGCAACGCCATGATCCGGCGCAGCGCCGCGCCACCATTTCACTGATGGCCCAGGGCGCCCAGATCGAGTTCGATACCGAGCATCTGCGGCGTGTCCTTTTCAACCTGCTGGACAACGCCCTGCGCTACAAGAGCCAGGAAAACGATTCCCTGATCATCACCACGCGCGTCAGCCCCTCAGGGCCCATCAGCCTGCAGGTGTGGAGCGATGGCGCGCCCATGGACAAATCAGTGGAGCGCCACCTGTTCGAGCCCTTCTTTTCCTCGGAAAGTCGATCCAGCGGACTGGGCCTGTATATCTGCCGTGAGCTGTGTCAGCGCCACGGCGCCTCCATTGGTTACCAGCGCCTGGTGTACGCCACAGCGCGCGGCAAGATCGGCGGTAATGCGTTCACCGTAGGTTTTCGCCGCAACACACGCCCCGCCGAAAATGCCACCCTTTTTGACACCATCGTGGTCTGAATCGCTCCTGCACCCATGAACGCCCCAACCGCCTCCATCCTTGTGATCGACGACGAGCCCGATCTGCGCACCCTGTACGAACTGACGCTGCTGCGCGAAGGCTACCGCGTGGAGACCGCCTCCAGCGTGCAGGAGGCGCGCCAGCAACTGAAAGACCAGCGGTTTGACGCCGTCATCACCGACATGCGCCTGCCCGACGGCTTTGGCATGGAGTTGTTGCAGGATTTGCGGGACCAGCAGCGCCGGGAGCGCTGCGTGGTCATGACGGCTTACGGCTCGGCCGAGAACGCCGTCGAGGCCCTGCGCGCAGGGGCATTCGACTACCTGACCAAGCCGGTGGATCTGAAACAGTTTCGCTCTGTGGTGGCATCTGCCATCCAGGGCACCGGCGGTGTGCCTGCCCCGCGCTCCAGCCGCAGCCCGGGTCGCCCAGGCAGCAGTGCGACCGAGCAGGCCGGCACCGGCGAGGCGCTGGACCGCCTCGTGGGCGATTCGCAGGCCATTCGCAATGTCAAGCAGCGCATCGCCAAGGTGGCCCGCAGCATGGCCCCGGTGCTGATACATGGCGAATCCGGCACAGGCAAGGAACTGGTGGCCAAGGCGCTGCACGCCAGCAGCCAGCGCTCTGACGGCCCGCTCGTTGCCGTCAATTGCGGTGCCATCCCTGAAAATCTGCTGGAAGCCGAATTTTTTGGCGCCCGCAAGGGTTCGTACACCGGCGCCAGCCAGGATCGCGACGGATATTTTCAGGCAGCACGCGGCGGCACCCTGTTTCTCGACGAAATCGGCGACCTGCCCCTGGCAATGCAATCGAAACTGCTGCGCGCCATACAAGAGCGCAGCGTGCGCCCCCTGGGTTCGACCCAGGAGGAGACCGTGGACGTGCGCATCGTGAGCGCCACCCACCGCGACCTCGCTGCCGACGTGCTGTCGGGGCGATTCCGCCAGGACCTGTATTACCGCCTGAACGTGATCGAGATCGTCATTCCGCCGCTGCGCGAGCGCCGGGAGGACCTGCCCGCCCTGTGCGCCGCCTTGCTGGCCCGCATTGCGCACGAATCGGGCATCAAGCCACCGGCGCTGACAGAGCGTGCGCTGAGCGCCATCGCCAGCCATCCCCTCACCGGCAACGTGCGCGAGCTGGAAAACCTGCTGCACCGCGCCGTGGCGCTGAGTGACGGAGACGAACTGCATGTGGAGTGCGCCACTTCCACCGCAGAGGCCTTCGGCACCCGGCCCGCCCCGCCAGCACCCATCACCGAAGTACCCTCTGGCACGCACGGGGCCAGTGGGCCACCCCCATGCGCCACGTTGCCCAATGACCTTCAGGCCTGGCTGGACCAGCAGGAGCGGGAGATCCTGGTGCGCGCACTGCGCGAGTCCCACTTCAACCGGACAGCCACTGCAGCACGGCTGGGCATCAGCCTGCGCCAGATCCGCTACCGCATTGCCCGCTTGAACATTGCTGCGCCGAACGACAACGACGTACATGACGACCTTGCCTGACGAACCTGCAGCGCGAACTTTGTGGGACGCGGGCTGGCATCGGAACGCCCTCAGGCAGCCCTCGCCTAATTTTGGTCCACGACCCCATGGCGCCGGCATCGACCTGATCGTTGTCCACTCCATCAGCCTTCCGCCGGGACAATATGGCAGCGGGGCAGTGCAGCAGTTGTTTGCCAACACCCTCGACTGGGACGCGCACCCGTACTTTCAAAGCATCCGCGGGCTGCAGGTGTCGTCGCACTTCTTCATAGAGCGGGATGGCACCCTCTGGCAATTTGTCGACTGCGACCAGCGCGCCTGGCATGCTGGCCAGTCCTGCTATCGCGGCCGCGCCCAATGCAACGACGACTCGATTGGTATCGAGCTGGAGGGACTCGAAGGACGGACCTTCGAGCCGGCGCAATACGAGGTGCTGGCCCGCCTGTGCGTCGACCTTGCAGGGCGCTACCCCGTGGCCCATGTGGCGGGACATGAACATATCGCCCCAGGACGCAAGCAAGACCCCGGCCCGGGATTCAACTGGACGCAGCTGCAAAACCTGCTCGCGTGGCCCCTCGCGCGGTTCCCCATCGAAACCCGAGGCGCTGCCAACACCATCCGATGATGCCGCTGTAGCACGCAAACATCAGCACTGGCGCCGCCATCCGGCGGCTTAAAAAAAGTCTGCCGCAATATCCATGCGGCTCGCTATCGGAAAACCGCCTGTATCGCCCTATTTTGCTTGATTTCGGTCATGGAAAGCCCGCTGCATGGGGCTTGCCGGGCCTGTCGATGTCCTACTTCGCGCCCTATCAACAACTTGTTTGAGACAGGAAGGGTTTTCCCGGCTGTACACTACCGGTAGTGTCTTGAACACTCACGACACACCACATATAGCGTGCTGCTGATTGAAAGCCGTTGCACCCTGCGAATTCCGCGACTGCTTTTCCAGCCCGCCAGCCCATCCCGCACAGCCCACAGAAGAGGACACCCATGCAAGCTGCTTTGAACACCCCGCCCGCCGCCCTCGCCGCCACCCCGCAGGGGTTGCCCACTCACGGCGGCGCTGCGGCCAACGTGCTGACGCACTACCAGATCATTCGGCGCAACGGTGCTGTCGTCCCGTTTGAGCCGCAAAAAATAGCTGTCGCCATGATGAAAGCCTTCCTGGCCGTGCACGGCACGCAGGGCGCTGCATCAGCCAGCGTGCGCGAGGTGGTGGATGCGCTAACGCAAAACGTGATTCGCGCGCTGATGCGCTCACGCCCCGGCGGAGGCACCTTCCATATTGAAGACGTGCAAGACCAGGTGGAACTGGGCCTGATGCGCGGCGGCCACCATGAAATTGCCCGGGCCTATGTGCTTTATCGCGAGCGCCGCACCCAGGAACGCGCCCGGCAAACCGAAGAGCAGACGCCTGCCGCCCCCCAGCTGCATGTCATTGACGGCGGCGAGCGTGTGGCGCTGGACCTGGCACGCCTGCAGTCGCTCATTGCATCGGCCTGTGTCGGCCTGGGTGCAGACGTCAGCGCCCAGCCCATCGTGGCGGAAACCATGCGCAACCTGTATGACGGCGTTCCGATGGAAGAGGTCTACAAGGCATCCATCCTCGCCGCGCGCACCCTGATCGAGAAAGATCCGGACTACACCTACGCCACGGCGCGCCTGCTGCTGCACACCATCGTGCGGGAAGTGCTGGGCCGCGAAGTCACCCAGAGCGACATGGCGCAAAGCTATGTGGACTATTTCCCGCAGTTCATCAAGAAGGGGGTGGAAAACGACCTGCTCGATGAACGCCTGCTGCAATACGACCTGCAGCGCCTGGGCGCCGCGCTCAAGGCGGACCGCGACCTGAAATTCGATTACCTCGGTCTGCAGACCCTGTATGACCGCTACTTCCTGCACGTCAAGAAAAGCCGCATCGAACTGCCCCAGGCTTTCTTCATGCGCGTGGCCATGGGCCTATCCCTGAACGAAATCGACCGCGAAGCCCGCGCGATCGAGTTCTATGAAATCCTCTCCAGCTTCGACTTCATGTCCAGCACGCCCACGCTGTTCAACAGCGGCACGCTGCGCTCGCAACTGTCGAGCTGCTACCTGACCACGGTGCCCGACGACCTCGATGGCATATACGAGTCGATCAAGGAAAATGCCCTGCTGTCCAAGTTTGCCGGCGGCCTGGGCAACGACTGGACCCGCGTGCGTGCCCTGGGCAGCCATATCAAGGGCACCAACGGCGAATCGCAGGGCGTGGTGCCCTTCCTCAAGGTGGTCAACGACACGGCTGTGGCCGTGAACCAGGGCGGCAAGCGCAAGGGCGCCGTCTGCACCTACCTGGAAACCTGGCATCTGGACATCGAAGAGTTCCTGGAGCTGCGCAAGAACACCGGCGACGACCGCCGCCGCACGCACGACATGAACACGGCCAACTGGATCCCCGACCTGTTCATGCGCCGCGTGATGGAAAAGGGCACCTGGACCCTGTTCTCGCCGTCCGACGTGCCCGACCTGCACGACCTGTTCGGCGCCGCCTTCGAAAAGGCCTATGTCGCCTACGAAGAGAAGGCAGCGCGTGGCGAGATCAAGCCCGCCAAGACCGTGCAGGCCACGGACCTGTGGCGCAAGATGCTGACCATGCTGTTCGAGACCGGCCATCCCTGGATCACCTTCAAGGATGCCTGCAATGTGCGCTCGCCCCAGCAGCACGCCGGCGTGGTGCATTCGTCCAACCTGTGCACCGAGATCACGCTCAACACCAGCGACACCGAAACCGCTGTGTGCAACCTGGGCTCGGTCAATCTGCTGCAGCACATCAAGGACGGCCAGATCGACCACGACAAGCTCAAGAAGACCATCACGGTGGCCATGCGCATGCTCGACAACGTGATCGACATCAACTACTACGCCGTCAAGAAGGCCCGCGACTCCAACCTGCGCCACCGCCCGGTGGGCCTGGGCGTGATGGCCTTCCAGGACAGCCTGTACGATTTGCGCATTCCTTACGCTTCGCAGGAAGCCGTGGAGTTTGCCGACCAGTCGATGGAAGCCATCTGCTACTACGCCTACTGGGCGTCCACCGAGCTGGCCCGGGAGCGCGGCAAGTACTCCAGCTACAAGGGCTCGCTGTGGGATCGCGGCATCCTGCCTTTCGACACGCTGAACATGCTCTCGCAAGCCCGTGGCGGCTATGTGGAAGTGGACCGTTCGTCCACGCTGGACTGGGAAGCCCTGCGCAAGAAGATCGCGCAAGACGGTATGCGCAACTCCAACTGCGTCGCCATCGCCCCCACGGCGACCATCTCGAACATCATCGGTGTCGATGCGTCGATCGAACCGTCGTTCGGCAACCTGTCGGTCAAGTCCAACCTGTCGGGTGAGTTCACGGTCATCAACGGCGGCCTGGTGCGCGACCTCAAGCGCCTGGGCCTGTGGGACGACGTAATGATCATGGACCTCAAGCACTTCAAGGGCTCGCTGCATCCTATCGACCGCGTGCCGCAGGACATCAAGGCGCTGTACTCCACGGCGTTTGAAGTCGAACCCCAGTGGCTGGTGGAGGCCGCATCGCGTCGCCAGAAGTGGATCGACCAGGCGCAGAGCCTGAACATCTATATGGCAGGTGCATCAGGCAAGAAACTGGACGACACCTACAAACTCGCCTGGGTACGCGGCCTCAAGACTACGTATTACCTGCGCACACAAAGCGCGACCCACGTCGAGATGAGCACCGTAAATACGCGCCAGCTCAACTCGGTTTCGTCTGGCACCGATGGTGGCGCAACTGCGGCTTCGGCACCTGCACATGCCAAGCCCACCGCACTGGAAGCGGCAGCCGCTGCGGCGGCCAATCAAGCAGCAGCGGTGCCTGCCACGGACGTCAAGTTCTGCGCCATCGACGATCCTGGCTGCGAAGCCTGCCAATAAAGACTTTACGTGCAACGCCTCGAACTCTTCCGAGGCGTTGCGCATGTGCTGTGAAGCAACAAATCGTTGCTGCACAACGCTTCAGTGCTTTTCTTTTTGCAGCACTGCTTTCATAATCCGAACACTGGAAAATCTATGTTGACCTGGGACGAAGAAGTCAAGCCCTCATCGCAAAATCAACTGGACGGTGGACTGCACAAAAGCCACCCGGCGGGACAGCCGCCTTTGCCTTTCCCAGCCCCTTCCCTGCAGGAAGTACATGCATCAATGCCTGCCCCCGCAGCACTGCAAGCAACACCTGCTGCAGCCACGCAACGCCGCGTGAACGCCGCCGACAAGCGCATCATCAACGGCCAGACCGACGTCAACCAGCTGGTGCCCTTCAAGTACAAGTGGGCGTGGGAAAAATACCTGGCCACCTGCGCCAACCACTGGATGCCGCAAGAGGTGAACATGACGCGCGACATCGCGTTGTGGAAAGACCCCAACGGCCTGACCGAAGACGAGCGCCGCATCATCAAGCGCAACCTCGGCTTCTTCGTCACCGCCGATTCGCTGGCTGCCAACAACATCGTGCTGGGCACCTACCGTCACATCACCGCGCCTGAGTGCCGACAGTTCCTGCTGCGCCAGGCGTTTGAGGAAGCCATCCACACGCACGCCTACCAGTACATCGTCGAGTCACTCGGCCTGGATGAGAGCGAGATATTCAACGCCTATAACGAAGTCCAGTCGATTCGCGACAAGGACCAGTTCCTGATCCCCTTCATCGAAGCGATCATGGACCCCAACTTCCACACCGGCACGCCCGAAACCGATCAGACTCTGCTCAAGTCGTTGATCGTGTTCGCCTGCCTGATGGAAGGGCTGTTCTTCTACGTCGGCTTCACCCAGATCCTGGCGCTGGGCCGCCAGAACAAGATGACCGGTGCGGCCGAGCAATACCAGTACATCCTGCGCGATGAGTCCATGCACTGCAACTTCGGCATCGACCTGATCAACCAACTCAAGCTTGAAAACCCCCACCTGTGGACGGCAGAGTTCAAGGCCGAGATCAAGGCGCTGTTCCTCAAGGCTGTCGAACTCGAATACCGCTACGCCGAAGACACCATGCCCCGTGGCGTGCTGGGCATGAACGCCTCGATGTTCAAGGGTTATCTGCGCTACATCGCCAACCGCCGGGCCACGCAGATCGGGCTGGAGACACTGTTTCCCAACGAAGAAAACCCTTTTCCGTGGATGAGCGAGATGATCGATTTGAAGAAGGAACGCAACTTCTTCGAGACCCGGGTTATTGAATACCAGTCCGGTGGTGCGCTGTCCTGGGATTAGCGCCCCTTTTTGCAGGCATCACACCACCATGGATTTTTACACCACACCCCACACAGACAGTGCCGCAGAGCGCCGCCTGGTGGGGCGTTCCCGTGTTCATGGGGATGGAGCTCTTCTCCATCCCCATGGATCGCTTTCTGTCCACTGCAGACAGGAAGTGCTCTTTGCAAATTGACCCAAGGAGAACATGATGGCAACTGCGAAAAAACCGGCCGCCAAGAAGGCTGCACCAGCGAAGAAAGCTGCTCCTGCCAAAAAGGTAGTGGCCGCCAAGAAGGCTGCACCAGCAAAGAAAGCCGCTCCTGCCAAAAAGGTAGTGGCCGCCAAGAAGGCTGCACCAGCAAAGAAAGCTGCTCCTGCCAAGAAGGTAGTGGCCGCCAAGAAGGCTGCACCAGCAAAGAAAGCCGCTCCTGCCAAAAAGGTAGTGGCGGCCAAGAAGGCTGCACCAGCGAAGAAAGCTGCTCCTGCCAAGAAGGTAGTGGCCGCCAAGAAGGCTGCACCAGCAAAGAAAGCCGCTCCTGCCAAAAAGGTAGTGGCCGCCAAGAAGGCTGCACCAGCGAAGAAAGCTGCTCCTGCCAAGAAGGTAGTGGCTGCAAAGAAGGCTACTGCATCTGCCCCAAAGGCAGCCCCCGCAAAGAAAGCCGTGAAGGCCCCTGCGGCCGCGCCATCTGCGCAAACCACGCTGAACCCCCAGGCCGCTTGGCCCTTCCCGACCGGCACCAAGCCGTAAACCAGGCCCATTCAGTGCCCAACCCGGTGCTCGTGCACCGGGTTTTTTATGCCCAGAACAATGGTGGCCAGACGTCTGGGCTGCTATCGGCAGCACAGACCGCAAACTCCGGCATGCACGCCGCGTCAGGCTGGGGTGAAGTCCAATGTGTAGTTCTGCGGTCCACGCTGTGCAATTTTGAGAGCCCCCACGCGATTGCCCAACTCGGCGCAACGCACGAGCGACCAGCCACGCTCCAACCCAAAAAGCAGCGCACCCCGCCATGCATCGCCACATCCCGTCGGATCTACCACCTGTGCGGGTTTTACAGCAGGGACCAACGTCTTTTCTCCGTCAATCCACACCTCACAACCCTGCGCCCCCAACGTGACGATCAGCCCCTTCACCTTGCGCGAGATTTCCGCGCATGACCAGCCCGTGCGCTCGCACAGCATCTTGCCTTCATAGTCGTTCACAGTGACCCAGGTGGCCTGCTCGACAAACCGGGACAGTTCAGCTCCGCTGAACATGGGCAGACCCTGGCCTGGATCGAAGACAAACGGAATATCTGCCGCCACAAACTGCGCCGCATGCTCCAGCATTGCGTCCCGACCATCGGGCGCAACAATGCCAAGACGCGCATCCGTCCAAGGCTCAATGCGGTTCGCATGGGCCTGCATCATGGCCCCGGGGTGAAATGCCGTGATCTGGTTGTTGTCACGGTCCGTCATGATCATGGCCTGCGCCGTGTAGGTGTCATGGCTCTGACCTACGTGTGCCGTGCTGATGCCCAACTCCTTCAGTCGCAACAGATAGTCGGTGCCGTCGCTACCCAGCATTGCCATGGGCAGCGGCTCGCCACCCAGCAGCCGCAGACTGTAGGCAATATTGCCAGCGCATCCTCCAAAATCGCGCCGCAAGGAGGGCACCAGAAACGAGACATTGAGGATATGCAACTGATCGGGCAAGATCTGCTCGGCAAACCGCCCTTCAAAAGTCATGATGGTGTCAAACGCAAGTGAACCGCAAATCAGTACAGCCATGGCAAAAGATAGATAGAAAGATCAGGGATAAAACGCCAGCAGCCGATAGCCCGCCACGCGTGCCCCGCCAGTGGTCACGTTGACCGCAACCGAAGCGGTCCAATCGCCCAAGGCAGGCAGTTCCGTGGGAGCCGCCATCTCTTGCGGCAAAAACACCCGCCGGAGCACAGGCTGGTCCTGTGCATCGGTCAAGGTCAATTCCATGGCAGGCGTGGCAAGGGGCACGGTTGCACGGTTCTTGATGGCAAAGGTCAGCTGGTAGCTGTCTGCGCGCCCCTTGTGGAATGAAGAGCTGTCGATCATGACATCCGATATCTGCCGCAGCGGAGCCAACGCACATTGGAAGGGTTCACACAGCATCTGAAGCCAAGGGCGAACACGCGCATCCATGGCAGCAATGCGATCGCGCTCCTGCAGCACCACCTGCAATGCCAATGTGCACAACAGCACGAACACAACGGCCCCCAACGCCACCCGCACAAGGGGGCGCCGCCAGAAGGCCTTGCGCTTCGCCGCGCGCACGAAACTCACCTCATCTGCGCCCAAAACCCCGTCGTGCAAGTCATCCTCTTGCTGATCTTGCGGCATGCTGTCACGAAGGTTCCCATCCAACGCATCCCCCAGCCCCATGCCGGACGGCGACTTGCAGGAAGACGATTCAGACAATGAGGGCTCATCGAATGACATGTCAGGACCCTGCTCTGACCCGTTCTCCTGCGCCTGCGCACTGTCAAGCGCATCCGCGAAATCACCAATGTCCTGCTCCTCAACCGATTGCTTGCGCAGCAACTCCGTAGGTGGATGCAACGCACCGGCTGCAGCGGTCGAATTTTCGCCCCGCAACTCTTCTGGCCACTCCGCGTCACGCCATTCGGCAGATGGCAGCTCATAGCCGGCCGGACTCTCGCACATCTCGACCGCAGGCGTTTCTTCCTTGGACGATTCTTCACCACCCATCTGCGTGAACGGCGACAACGTATCGGATATCGGCGCCATATCGGTGGCACCTGCAGACACACCAGATCGCCAGGGAAATGGACTGGATGACTGCGGTATCGTCTCTGTCTCTGTCTCTGTCTCTGTCTCTGTCTCTGTCTCTAAGGAAGATGCAACCGCTGTTTCCGTAACAAGAAATGCAGGAACCACCGGGCCCGGCACATCCAGCACAGCGTCTCGCGCAGAGGAATCCCACGATGTGTCGTGCGAGTCGGTGGGCGGCATGGATGGCGCGGAAGAAGCAGAGTTGTCCCCAGCTGTGGGGGCGCCCCAGGCGCGCCCTGCATCGGTGGCACGCGCCACAGGTGTCAGCGGTGGGCGCGCGGCGGTCATGGACACATCCGGCAGCAAGGCCTGCGGCTCCGAGGGCAGCAGGTGGGCCGATGCATCAAAAACCTCCTTGCATTGCCCGCATCGCACCCAGCCGTCGGAAATGCGCAACTGGTCGGCCACCACCTTGAACTTGGTCGTGCAGGACGGGCAGCGTGTAATCTGGCTCATCTGCGATCCATGGTAGTTGGCGCCCCCTTAGGCAATCGGCTGCGGCACAAGAAATTCAGCGGGAGCCCGTCATGAGAATCCAGCCATCCTCGGCATCGGCAACCTCCAGGCGGATCCACGGTGCGTAGGCTTCCTGCAGCTCCTGCGCCTGGCGCTCCAGGATACCCGCGAGCACGAGGTGCCCGCCTGAAGCGACATGCGCGCACAGCAAGGGGGCCAGCACCTTCAGCGGAGTGGCCAGAATGTTAGCCAGCACGGTCTGATAAGTCCCAAGGGCCTTGTCCGGCAGGCCAGCCTGTACCTGCACACCATTGGCCTGCGCGTTCTGCACCGTGGATTCGACGGCCGCCGGGTCAATGTCCACGGCATCAATATCCGTAGCACCGAACTTGGCCGCACCGATGGCCAAGATGCCCGAGCCACAACCGTAGTCCAGCACACGCCCCAGCGGATTTCCAGCCTCGGCACCCGCCGCACCATGGCGCGCAATCCATCGCAGGCACATGCGCGTGGTGGGATGGGTGCCCGTGCCAAAGGCCAACCCCGGATCCAGCCGGATGCTGCGCAGCGCCTGCGCAGGCAACTCGTGCCAAGTGGGAACAATCCAGAAGTCGGGGGTGATATCGACCGGCGCAAACTGAGACTGCGTCAGCCGCACCCAGTCCTGTTCCGGCACGGTCGCCAGACCCAGCACCTGGCAGCCTGCGAAAAAGTCCTGCACGGCCAAGAGTTGCTGCGCGTCGCGCGCGGCGGCTTCCGTCGCAAACAAGGCCACCACCCGGCTGCGTTGCCAGCCATCCTTGGGCGGCGGCATGCCCGGCTCCCCGAACAATGCCTGCTCGGCGTCGGTCTGTGCGTCTGCGTCCTCCACCGACACACTCAGGGCATCCAGCGCGTCCAGCGCATCGCTCACCGCCTCAATGCGGTCTTCCGGACACATCAGACTCAGCTCAAACATGGGACACGCCTCTCAGAAAAAATGAAATGCTGGCACCCGTTGCCAGGAGCCAGCATAGAACGATGCACAAGGTGACTTCACCGCTTGCGCTGTGACAACCACTCTTCCAGATAGTGAATGTTGGTGCCACCCGCCACAAACTTGGCATCCACCATCAACTCGCGGTGCAGCGGTACATTGGTGCTGATCCCCTCAATCACCGTCTCCGACAGCGCCGTGCGCATGCGGGCCAGGGCCTGCTCACGCGTATCGCCATGCACAATAATCTTGCCGATCATCGAGTCATAGTTCGGGGGAACAAAATAATTGGCATAGGCATGCGAATCCACGCGCACACCCGGGCCGCCCGGTGCATGCCACATGGTGATGCGTCCCGGCGAAGGAGTGAACTTGTAGGGATCTTCCGCATTCACCCGGCATTCGATGGCATGGCCACGAATCTCGATCTGCCGCTGGGTGAAGGGCAGCTTTTCACCGGCGGCCACCATGATCTGCGTGCGCACGATGTCCACGCCCGTGATCCATTCGGTCACCGGGTGCTCCACCTGCACGCGCGTGTTCATCTCGATGAAGTAGAACTCACCGTTTTCATACAGGAACTCGAACGTGCCCGCGCCGCGGTAACCGATCTTCTTGCAGGCCGCCACACAGCGCTCACCAATCCGCTCGATCAGCTTGCGGGGAATGCCGGGCGCCGGCGCCTCTTCAATCACCTTCTGGTGGCGCCGCTGCATGGAGCAGTCGCGCTCGCCCAGATACACAGCATTGCGGTGCTTGTCGGCGAGAATCTGGATCTCGATATGGCGCGGGTTCTGAAGAAACTTCTCCATGTACACCGCAGGATTGCCAAACGCAGCGCCCGCCTCGGCCTTGGTCATCTGCACGGCGTTGATCAGGGCAGCCTCGGTGTGCACCACGCGCATCCCGCGGCCACCACCGCCACCAGCGGCCTTGATGATCACCGGGTAACCCACGGCCTTTGCAATGCGGCGAATCTGCACCGGATCGTCCGGCAACTCGCCGTCAGACCCGGGCACGCAGGGCACGCCAGCGCGGATCATGGCCTGCTTGGCCGACACCTTGTCACCCATCATGCGGATGTTTTCGGGCGTGGGGCCAATGAACTGGAAACCGCTTTTTTCCACCCGCTCGGCAAAGTCGGCATTTTCGGACAGGAAACCATAACCCGGGTGGATGGCTTCCGCATCCGTCACCTCGGCCGCCGAGATGATGGCGGGCATGTTGAGGTAGGACAGTGGCGACGGCGCCGGGCCAATGCAGACGGCCTCTTCGGCCAGCTTCACATACTTGGCATCACGATCGGCCTCTGAATAGACCATCACGGCTTTGACGCCCAGTTCCTGGCAGGCGCGCTGGATGCGAAGGGCGATTTCGCCGCGATTGGCAACAAGAATCTTTTTAAACATAGGCTGTCTCGCGGCTCATCGCCCGCACGCTGGCGCGTGCCAGGGCAATCTGCTTCGCCTTGCCTTCGGCAAGAACGCCGCGGTTAGCGACCAGAATCTTTTTAAACATGGGCAGGGGTTACTCAATCACGAACAGCGGCTGTCCGTATTCCACGGCCTGGCCGTTTTCACCCAGAATCTTCGTCACGGTGCCGGCTTTGTCGGCCTCGATTTCATTGAGAATCTTCATGGCTTCAATGATGCAGATCGTCTCGCCTTCCTTGACCTGGCTACCCACCTCGACGAACGCCTTGGCGCCGGGGCTCGACGAGCGGTAGAACGTGCCCACCATGGGAGACTTCACCACATGACCGGTCGGCGCTGCTGCCACCGGGGCCGGCAACTCCGCCACAGCTGCGGGTGCAGCGGCAGCCGCCGGAGCGGGCATGGGGGCCGGAACATATTGCTGCACCACGGCGCCGCCACTCTTGACGATACGGACCTTGCCCTCGGCTTCGGTGATTTCGAGTTCGGACACATTCGACTCGGATACCAGGTCGATCAGGGTTTTGAGTTTTCGCAAATCCATGGGAGCTCCAACGGCTATAAAACTAAATAGGGCGCGAATTTACTCCAATTTCAGCCTACTTCAGTCTTCGGAGCACATTTTCCACCGCTGACATCAGGGCATTACCAATGCCATGTGACGTTAAAGTGCCATTTTGCAGCGCGATTCCATCAGCGCAGGATGGTCCACTTTTGCAAATCTTCCGGGGTCACTTGGCCCATTTTACGATGTGCCACACGCCCGTCCCCACTGAACACCACCGTAAAGGGCAGCCCCCCCGTCAGATTGCCCAGCGAACGCCCCAACTCCGAGCCCCCCAGCCCCGCCAGGCCCACGGGAAAATCGAGCGGCAACCGCGCCAGGAATTTCCGCACCGAAGACGGCTGATCAATCGCCAGCCCCACCACTTGCCAGCCGTTGGCCTGGTTCTCGCGATAAAAGGCATTGAGCATGGGCAACTCGTCCACACAGGGCGGGCACCAGGTTGCCCAAAAGTTGAGCAGCAAGGGCTTGCCCGCAAACGCCCCCATGGCCAGGCGCGCGCCCTCGGGCGTATCGAACGCCTGCGCCCATAGCGCCTGCTCTGCGCCCGCCTGCACGGCATGGGGTTGCAGGCGCCACCATGCCAGACCGGCACCGCCAACGGCGGCCGCTGCGGCCACACCGGCATACAGGGCCCGGCGCCGGCTCACCGGCTTTGTGGCGTGAGGGGGCACAGAAGAAGCAGAAGATTCCATCATGGGCGCGGTCATGGAACATTTTCCTGGAGAAGGCGCCGCACGGCGGTGATGTCACCACGCGGCGATCGCCCCTTGGCATCGGGGCGCAAAGCCCCGCGCAAATCGTCAAGATCGTAGATCAGCAAATGCACGCCGATCATTTCACCCAGTTCAGGACACATGCTGCCCACACTCAGGGCCTCCACAGAATCGCCGTGAAAGCCCGGAACAGTGCGCGGCTCGTAATCGACGTTGTGGTCTATCAACGCGATTTCGGCCGATTTGGAGTCATCGCAGAACAACTGCAAATAAATATCTGACAGCCGCGTGGCCGTACCACGCCACACCGCCCCTCCCAAGTGGGGCCGAAAGGCCGCCATGCGTTCCATCCAGACCAGCGCCAGCTGGCGCAGGGCACGCAATTCGTTTGGCTGGGTGTCGGCGCAAAAGAGCGCGATGTATTCGCGCACCGCCTCTTCCACCGCGTCGTTGTCGGGCAGCGGGGTGCGCGCTGGCAGGCCGAGTTCACGCAGCGCGCGGCGCTTGGCAGGGCCCCATTCCAGCCCCTCTTCCACGACCAGCCGGGCAGTGGTGCTGACGATTTCGGCGCTCAAAGATGTTGGCATGGCAGAACCGGATGGCGTTGGAGGCGCTATTGTGGCGCGAACCCATGACAGACCGCCACTGCGCACCCCATGGCCCGGCGGCGACACGGCCATTGGTGGCCACAGGCCACCGATGACACTATGTTTTTCATAGCTTCTCACGCTTACCGCTCAAGCGCTACAGGGCGTTTTCTGGTTGAACCTTAGAATCTGCGCCCATGCACATACACATACTGGGGATCTGCGGCACCTTCATGGGGGGTCTGGCCGCGCTGGCCCGCGAAGCCGGACACAGGGTAACGGGCTGTGATGCCGGCGTTTACCCACCCATGAGCGACCAGTTGCGGGCCCTGGGCATCGAATTGATCGAAGGATTTGGCACCGACCAGCTGGCGCTGCGCCCCGATGTGTTCGTCGTGGGCAACGTGGTCAGCCGGGCCCGCTTGGCAGACGGCAGCCCGAAGTTTCCCCTCATGGAAGCCATCCTGGATGCCGGCCTGCCCTACACCAGCGGCCCGCAGTGGCTGGCCGAACAGGTGCTGCAGGGCCGGCATGTGCTGGCAGTGGCAGGAACCCATGGCAAGACGACCACCACGTCAATGCTGGCCTGGATTCTGGATAGCGCCGGGCTGCAGCCGGGCTTCCTGATTGGCGGCGTGCCACTGAACTTTGGCGTCTCCGCCCGCCTGGGCGCCCCGCAGCGTCCCGGCGCAGGCGACGGGGCGCTCGACACCCGCCCGCTGTTTGTGATCGAGGCCGACGAATACGACACCGCCTTCTTCGACAAGCGCAGCAAGTTCGTCCACTACCGCCCGCGCACGGCGGTGCTGAACAACCTGGAGTTCGACCACGCCGACATTTTTGACGATCTGGCCGCCATCGAACGCCAGTTTCACCACCTGGTGCGCACCGTGCCGCCTTCGGGCCGCGTGGTGGTCAACGGGCTCGAAGAGAGCCTGGCCCGCGTGCTGCACACGGGTTGCTGGAGCACGGTGAGCAGCTTCGGTGCCGCAGTGAGCGATTTTTCTGCCGTGGGCGACCCGCAGGCTTTTGACGTGCTGCACCAGGGCGAAGCCGCAGCGCGCGTGCAATGGGGCCTGACTGGCGTGCACAACCAGCTCAATGCGCTCGCCGCCATCGCAGCGGCGCACCATGTGGGCGTGCCGGTGCAGCAGGCGGCACAGGCGCTGGCCGATTTTCAGAATGTCAAACGCCGCATGGAGTTGCGCGGCACCGTGGGCGGCATCGCCGTGTACGACGATTTTGCGCACCATCCCACGGCGCTGCGCACCACACTGGACGGCCTGCGCCGCAGCCTCGGGCCCGATGCGCGCATCCTGGCGGTGTTCGAGCCGCGCAGCAATACCATGAAACTGGGCGCCATGAAAAGCCAGCTGCCCTGGGCGCTGGAGCCCGCCAACCTGGCCTTTTGCCACACGGCGGGGCTGGACTGGGATGCCGCTGCGGCCCTGGCGCCGCTGGGCGTGGGCCCCGGCCAGCGCGCGCAGACCGCGCCGGACATTGACACCCTGGTCAGCCAGGTGGTGCAAGCGGCGCAACCGGGCGATCACATTGTCTGCATGAGCAATGGCGGCTTTGGCGGCGTGCACGAGCGGCTGTTGCAGGCACTATCAAAAAAATAGCTGTTTGCGCTTACTACATAAGCGCTAGCGGCTATTTTTGCTGAATATTCAGAAGGAAACCGCCATGCCCGGCACGTCCACTCGCACCACGGGTTTGGCCAGCGCGGCACTGGCGGCGCGGGCGAAATCACGCGACCACACGGGATCGTTGAACAACGAGGCGCCGGCGGCGCGCGCCACGGTCAGCACCTTGTCGGCCAGCAACACCTTGCCACTGGCGCGCAGGGGTTCGCAATCCAGGGCAATGAACTGATCGTCCAGCCAGTGGCGCCCGGCTTCATGCGCCATGGGCTCCTGGCCCTCCAGATCAAAACGGAACTCCTGGTTTCCAGTCAGCTGGACCGACACTTCGCTGTGCATGATGGGTTGCCTTTCTGGCGCAAGGGGGATGTAAGCCGGGGCCGCACACCGGCGGGCCCCACCAAAGGTTTGAGCTTACACCGCGCAGCAGCGCAGACTCAGCGCGCGCGGCGGGCCACCACGGCGGCCGACAGTTCGGCCAGCGACTGCAGCGAATCATCCCAGCCCAGGCAGGCATCGGTAATGCTTTTGCCGTATTCGAGCGCAGCGGGCAGGTCCTTGCCCGGCGAGAACTTCTGGGCACCGGCGTTCAGGTGGCTTTCGATCATCAGGCCAAAAACGCTGCGCGAGCCGCCGGCAATCTGGGCGGCGATGTCACGCGCCACATCCAGCTGCTTTTCGTGCTGCTTGCTGCTGTTGGCGTGGCTGCAATCGACCATCAGGGTGGGCGGCAGCTTGGCGGCTTCGAGGTCCTTGCACGCGGCGGCCACGCTGGCGGCATCGTAATTGGGCGCCTTGCCGCCGCGCAGGATGACGTGGCAGTCCTTGTTGCCCTTGGTGTTGACGATGGCGACCTGGCCGTTTTTGTGCACCGACAGGAAGTGGTGGCCCCGGCTGGCCGACTGGATGGCGTCGGTGGCGATGCGGATGTTGCCGTCCGTGCCGTTCTTGAAGCCGATGGGCGCCGACAGGCCCGATGCCAGCTCGCGGTGCACCTGGCTCTCGGTGGTGCGAGCACCAATGGCGCCCCAGCTGATGAGGTCGCCGATGTACTGGGGCGAGATCACGTCCAGAAACTCACTGCCGGCGGGAATGCCCAGGCGGTTGATCTCGATCAGCAACTGGCGCGCGATGCGCAGGCCTTCGTCGATGCGGTAGCTTTCGTCCAGATAGGGGTCGTTGATCAGGCCCTTCCAGCCCACCGTGGTGCGGGGTTTCTCGAAATACACGCGCATCACGATTTCCAGCGTGTCGGCGTACTGGGCGCGCACGGCGGCCAGGCGGCGGGCATATTCCAGCGCCGCGGCGGGATCGTGGATGGAGCAGGGGCCAATCACCACCAGCAGGCGGTCGTCCTTGCCGGCCATGATGTGGTGGATGTTCTTTCGCGTCTGGGTGATCAGCGCTTCCACCGGCGTTCCGCTGATGGGGAAAAAGCGGATCAGGTGCTCGGGAGGTGGCAACACGGTAATGTCCTTGATACGTTCGTCGTCGGTCTGGCTGGTTTTCTCGACGCTGCGGTACCAGGAATCGGTAGCGGGGGTGGCGTGGGCCGTCATGGTGGCTTCCTCGTGGATTGAAATGTCAGAAGGTCAGAAAAACAAAAACCGCCGGGCTTTTCAGCGTCGGCGGTTGGTATGGTGAGGTTGGTGGGCTTGCGCGTTGTCCTCTCATCCGCCGGGGACTGAGATCCAAAACCAAAAATAAAACGCGCTGCGAACTTGCATGTGAATCAATGTAGCACAGTGTTTGCCGCACCGCAGCAAGCATGGGGCTTTGTGGCGTGGCGGCAACTGCCCTGGCGGACGGCGATGGCACCCGGCTGGCGAGGGGCAGGCTTTTATCCGCGCAAGTGCCGCAGCCAGGCCTGCACGCGCTGCCAGCCCGACAAGCGCGGCGGCGCGGCCTCGGACACATCGCTGTGCGGGCCGCTATCGTGCTCGTACATATCGATGAGCAGCAAGGCCTCGCCCAGCGTGCGCCAGGCCAGCAGTTCGAATTGCCGAAAGCAGGCGCCCTCGCGCGCGCTATGGCGCTCCAGCGCCTGCAGCCATGCGGCAATGGTGTCGCGCAACTCCCGCAGCGCGCGCTGGTAGGCGCCAAACTCGTACAACGCGTGCCAGGCGGAACCCAGGCCCGTCAGGAAAAGCTGGTGCTCGCGTGCGCACTGGGCCAGTTCGACCACGCGGCGGGTGATAGCACTGGCATCCGCGCCAGACCGGCGCAGACGCGTCGCCTCGTCGATGTGCATCGACAGCGCCCCCAGGCTGTCCCGCAGCTGGCGGGAATCCTCGTCGGCCACGCCTTCGCGCAGAAAACGGCTGATGTCGCCAAACGACTGAAGGGTTTGCTGCAAACTGGAAAGCGGCGCCGGCATGGCGTGATTGTGCGCCCGCCTCTGCGGGATGTCGTCCCCCGTGCGGCCCGCCGAAAGCCGCAGGGCACCGAAGCCCCCACCCCGGCGGGGTTTCAGGCCGTTCCGCCGACCGTCAGCCCGTCGATCCGCATCGTGGGCTGCCCCACGCCCACCGGCACGCTCTGGCCTTCCTTGCCGCAAGTGCCCACGCCGCTGTCCAGGCGCATGTCGTTGCCGATCATGCTGACGCGCTTGAGGCAGTCGGGGCCGCTGCCGACGATGGTCGCGCCCTTGACCGGGTAAAGAATCTTGCCGTTTTCCACCCAGTAGGCCTCGCTGGCCGAGAACACGAACTTGCCCGACGTGATGTCCACCTGCCCGCCGCCAAAGTTGGTGGCATACAGGCCCTTTTTGATGCTGGCCACGATCTCCTGGGGGTCCTTGTCGCCGCCCAGCATGTAGGTGTTGGTCATGCGCGGCATGGGAATGTGCGCATAGCTTTCGCGCCGGCCGTTGCCGGTGGGCGCCACGCCCATCAGGCGGGCGTTGAGCGAATCCTGGATGTAGCCCTTCAAAATACCGTCTTCGATCAGCACATTGCGCTGACTGGTGTTGCCCTCGTCGTCCACATTGAGCGAGCCGCGCCGGTCGGCGATGGTGCCGTCATCGAGCACCGTGACGCCCTTGGCCGCCACGCGCTGGCCGATGCGGCCGCTGAAGGCGCTGGAGCCCTTGCGGTTGAAATCGCCCTCCAGCCCGTGGCCGATGGCCTCGTGCAGCAGGATGCCGGGCCAGCCGGGGCCCAGAACCACCGTCATCTCGCCCGCAGGCGCGGGGCGCGACTCGAGATTGACCAATGCGGCGTTCACCGCCTCGTCCACATACTGGGCAATTTGCGCTTCATCAAAATACGCCAGCCCAAAGCGCCCACCGCCACCGGCCGAGCCCATTTCACGGCGACCGTTCTGTTCAGCGATCACCGTCACCGACAGCCGCACCAGCGGCCGCACATCGGCCGCCAGCGTGCCGTCCGCGCGGGCCACCAGCACCACGTCGTATTCGCTGGCCAAACCGGCCATGACCTGGGCCACGCGCGGGTCCTTGGCGCGGGCGCGCTGCTCCACCTGCATCAGCAAATCCACCTTGGCCGTGCTGTCCAGCGTGGAGATGGGATCCACGCCGGGGTAGAGGCTGCGCCCGCCTGCTATCTTTTTAGAAGCTACTCGCGCACGACCCGCCTGCGCCACAGCCGAAATAGACCGTACAGTGCGGGCCGCATCAAGCAGCGAGGCTTCGGAGATATCGTCGGAATAGGCAAAGGCTGTCTTTTCGCCGCTGATGGCTCGCACCCCCACGCCCTGGTCAATGGAGAACGAGCCTGTTTTGACGATGCCCTCTTCCAGGCTCCAGCCTTCGCTACGGGTGTATTGGAAATACAGATCGGCATCGTCCACCTGGTGGGTGCGAATTTCAGCCAGCGCACGCGCCAGATGGCCTTCGTCAAGACCAAAAGGCGTCAGGAGCAACTGGCGGGCAACATCCATGCGTTGCAGGGTGGACGCGCGCTGGGGCGCGGCAGAGGGGGAGCGTGATGACATACAGCCATTTTAGGCGTGCCGCCATGCCCTGCGCGGCGCAAGGGGCGCATGCCCTCGCGGCGCACCGCCCCACCCCTGCGGGGCCATGGCACCGTCTGGTTACGCCGCCTGATTCGCCGTCTGGTCGTCCGTCGCCGCCCCGGGGGCGTTGGCCTTGACCGATGCGATACCTTCGTCGCGCGCCTTCTCGCCAGAAAACATCTGGCTTTGGCCAATGACCTGGCCGTTGCCCGCCTTGAGCGTGAAATAGGGCGATCCGTCCTTGGCGCTCAGCCTGCCATAACGGCCATCGTCGGGCGCATTTTTCTTGACCGACTCAATACCATTAAGCGCGCTGGCTTTGGAGTCGTAGAGCTCGCTGGTCAAAATGACCTTGCCGTTGTCTGCCAGCAGATTGAAGACGAACTTTTCGTTCTTGGATTTTTTCAGCTCAAACCTGGACGCCATGGGAAACACCTCCGGATGAATGCCAAAACACGGTTGGCACCCGCGTTGTAACCCGCAAGCCCCCATCGCGCAAGAGGCGGCAGGGAAGGCGGCAGGGAAACGGGAAAGCGCCCGTTAAGCGCCGATTACAGCGCCGGCCGCGCGTCGCTGGGGTCGATGCGCTGCGCCCGCGCCACCGACATCAGAATGCCCAGCGCCAGCCCCAGCGTGACCATGGCCGTGCCGCCATAGCTGATGAACGGCAGCGGCACGCCCACCACCGGCAAGATTCCGCTGACCATGCCCATGTTCACAAACGCATAGGTGAAGAAGATCATCGACACCGCCCCCGCCATGAGCCGCCCGAACAAAGTGGTTGCGCCCACCGCAATGGCCAGCCCGCGCCACACCAGCAGCAAAAAGCACACAATCAGAAACAGGTTGCCGACCAGGCCGAATTCTTCGGAAAAGGCCGCAAAGATGAAGTCGGTGGTGCGCTCGGGAATGAACTCCAGGTGGGTCTGCGTGCCGGCCATGAACCCTTTGCCAAAAACGCCGCCCGAGCCAATGGCAATCATGCCCTGGATGATGTGAAAACCCTTGCCCAGCGGGTCGCGCGAGGGATCGAGCAAGGTGCATATGCGCTGCTGCTGGTAGTCATGCAGGATGGACCAGCGCACGCCGTCGGCGCACAGCCGGGGCTCCAGCGAGACCAGCAGCACGATGCCCACGACGCCCAGCAACACCGGGGGCAGCACCAGCTTCCACGACAAGCCGGCAAAAAAGATCACCGACAGCCCCGCCGCCAGCACCAGCAGCGAGGTGCCGAGGTCGGGCTGCTTCATGATCAGGCCCACGGGAATGACCAGCAGCAGCCCCGCGGCGGCAAAATCCAGCGGCCGCAGTTGCCCCTCGCGCTTCTGGAACCACCAGGCCAGCATCAGGGGCATGGCGATCTTGAGCAGTTCGCTGGGCTGAATGACAACGCCGAGGTTGATCCAGCGCTGGGCCCCCTTCTTGGTGATGCCGAACAAGGCCACCGCCACCAGCAGCGCCACCCCCACGGCATACAGGGGCACAGCCAGGGCCATGATCTTCTGGGGCGGCACCTGGGCCACCATGAACAAGATGGCAACGGCAATCAGCATGTTGCGCGCATGGTCCGCAAAGCGCGTACCGTGGTCGTACCCGGATGAATACATGGCCAGCAACCCGGCGCTGGCGAGCACAGCCACCACCAGGACGAGCGGCCAGTCAAACCCTTGGAACAGGGGCAAAAAACGCTGGGGGAAAGAAGGTTTGTCGAAAACGGCGGCCATGGGCAATTATCCCTGCCGGCACCACGACCTGTCAGGCCAACGTGATTTCCACCACGGTCTCGCCCACCCTGCTGCGAATGACAAGGGCGGCACCGATGGCCTTGGCACGCTCATGGAGCGCAAGCAGCCCTTTGCGAAACGGTCGCGCGGTGTCATAACCCACCCCGTTGTCCGCAATGCGAACCACGACCCAGTGTCCCTGCGCCTTGGCCTCGATCCGCAGCTTGCTGGCGTGCGCATGCTGCAGCACATTGGACAAGGACTCCAGCACCATGAATTGCAGATGCCGCATGCCGACCGCATCCAGCCGCTCCAGCGGTTCAATCAGGTCCACGTCCCAAAGCAGTTCGATATCCGCCGCATTGAGCTTAGGCTCCAGCCGGTAACGCAGATTGGCCAGCAAGCCCGTGACATCCCCCGCAGGAAGGTGCATGGCATCTATCGACAGTTTGATCTGGTCCAGTGAATCCCGCAGCGTATGCAGCACCTCGTCGTTGCTCGCCCGGCCCGACTGCAGTTGCCGGATGGCGGCACTGATGTGGGCCCCTACCCCGTCGTGCAGATCACGCAGGATGCGTGTGCGCTCGTTCACCCGTTCCTGCTCCCGCGCAAGCAACTCCAGCCGCTCGTAGCTTGATTGCAGCGCCTGCTCCTTGGCGGCCATCTGCAGGGCCATGGTGGACAGCAGGTATCGCACCTGCACGCTGGCCTCCCGAAACCGCGTGAACACAATATAGGCCAGCAACACGCCGAAAACCACCGAGGAGTAACGCATCAACGTATTGCCCCCCAGCGTCATCTGCACCCGAAACACAGCCCAATCCCGCACGCCCACCAGCAAGTTGAAAACCAAGGCGGCAGCAACCAGCCGGTGCAGATGGCTGCCCGTGCGCAGCGCAGACCAGCAGTACAGCGCTACAAACGGCAGAGCGACAACGCCCAGACTCGCATACCACCAGGTCAGCCACCCCTTGTAGCCCCATTGCGCTGCGACCGCGCAGCCAACCCCCGTGACCAGCAGGAGGGCCAGCGCCCACTGCAGACGCACCACACTGAAACGCCCACGCCAACCCACCGCCAACGCACTGAACATCAGCATGGACGCTACCCAAACCCCGAGCGCCTCAATAAACAGAATGTCCCACCAGAACCTGGGCAAGGGCGGCGTCTCCAGCAGCACGCTGCCCACGCGCAGACTCCAGAAATATTCTGCGAGCGCCGCATAGAGATACAGCGGATCCCTCTGTTTTCCGGGCGACTGGGTCGGGTTGACCTGTGTCCACCAGAGTGCCAAAGCAATCGTGCCCACCAGCAGGCTCACAATGACAACAACCCGCGTTCCCGTGACACGCTGAAGATACTCCGCGTCATACAGCGGCACGATCTCAGCGTGCGACCCCACCCAGGGGCTGGCCACGCCAGCCCGCCGGGCATGATCGGCCCGAATTCGGACCTGGATCAGGTTGTCTTGCCGCAGCAAACCTACCGGAATGGTGATGAGGCGGGGGATCTGGCCGTAGTCGTTTCGGTCAAACGTTTTCAGGTCGCCCTTGCTGTCCAGCAAGGCACCGTTGAGCCGGACCTCGTAAGCGTTGCCAAGGCGCAGGAAATACAGAAACCAGGGCTCTTTCGGTATGTCCTGAAGCGACAGCGACATCTCGAATTCGGCATGCCCCCGGCCCCCGCGATGCCACCAGTCCCACACATAAGGCAGCGTCGCCTCGAAATGCCTCACCTGCCCATCGACTTCAACTGTCGCCTGGGCTGAGGTCAATTGCAGCGGCGCGGCCTGTACGCCACTGACCATGGCCAGCCACCACAGCAATACACCCAACAGGCGGATGAAGGACAAGAACCCAAAAGAACGACGCCGCATGTGCAGTGGTCAGTCCGATCGGCCGCTGGAATAGCTCGGCAGCAGCCCCAATTTGACCGCTTCATAAACCGCTTCATTCTTGGAGTGCACAGCCAGCTTGCTGTAAAGGCTCTTGATATGCGTGCGCACCGTGTGCACGCTGATGCCCTGCAGGCGCGCGGTTTCCCCATAAGAAAACCCTCGTGCGATCAGCTCCAGAACTTCTTGCTCCTTGCCCGATAACAACACCGGCTCTGGCGCATTGCGGCCCGCCTGTCCGTCACCCATTGCAGATGCTGTGTTCTTGAGCGCAACCGGACCACCTGGCTGAAGTTGCGCTGGCGAACGCGTGGCGTGCAAGCTCAGGTACTTGGACAAGACCCGCCGCGCGATCATGGGCGAAATGGGCGAAGCGCCCTGCTTCATCTCCAAAATGGTTTCCGCAACATTTTCTGGCGTGGAGTCCTTGTGGATGTAGCCCAGCGCGCCGGCTTCAATGCTAGCCAGCACGTTGTCCTCGTCGCCAAACATCGAGATCACCAGCGGCTCGCACTCCGGATGCAGCTGCCGCGCATACCGGATCACTTCCAGTCCGCTGCCATCGGGCAGCCCTAAGTCCACCAGCAAAACATCCACCTGATGCTCGGCATCGTCCAGCCAGGCCCGTGCCTCGGCAACGGAGCCCATGCTGGCAGCCAGCGCCAACCGGTCGCAACGTGACACGCTGGCGGCAAAAAACTCGCGCATCTGCGAGTCGTCTTCAACAATCAGCACACGCCACACAGGCATCTCCCTTGGGCTCAAACCGGTTTGAATAGGTAACCCGCAAGCAGCATAAACCTGTGCCGTCCAAACCACCAGCCACCCACCATCCCATGAATAAGGGAGCACGCCAGAACGCCGCAGCGGCGGTTGTAGCCCCCCCATGTTCATGGGATGCAATCCGTCACGACTATCGGCTCAATTAGCTCCGAGCGGAATCTGGAAGGCTTTGCAGACCGCTTGATTCAAACTCCTTGGAGATACTTATGACGATGCAACTCGGCAAACTGGCATTTGCCCTGGCAGGTGCTGCCATGCTGACCGTAGCAGGGTGTGGTGGTGGCGGTGACAGCACGCCCGCACCACCGCCCGCGGCGGCCAAGACCAGCGTGCCCGTGACCGTAGTCGACGGCGCGATCGAGAAAGCCACGGTATGCCTGGACAAAAACCTCAATGGTGTTTGCGACCCCAGCGAACCTTCAGGCAGGACGGACATCGACGGCAAGGTGACGCTGCAAATTGACAGTGCAGACGCCAACAAGTACCCGATCCTCGCGGTCGTCGGCACCGATGCCGTCGATAAGGATCACGGCCCCGTCACGACCCCCTTCACCATGCAGGCCCCAGCCGACAAACCTGCGGTCGTCAGCCCACTGACCACGCTGGTGCAATCCGTGATTTCCAACACCGGTGCCAACAGTGCCGATGCCGAAGCCTCCGTCAAAGCCCAAACCGGCCTCAACGTTTCGCTGTTTGCAGACTTCACCAAGGACAGCACGGCCGACAGCCAGGCCGCCGCCACTGTGGCACGCATGGTGGTGTTGACCACCCAGCAACAATCCACCCTGCTGAGCAACACTGTGGGCTCGAGCGCCATCGACGGCGCAGTAATCAAACAGTCCGATCTGGACAAGATCATCCAGAACAGACTGCTTGAAATCCTGCCGGCGCTACTGACTGCATTGGCAGACCCCAGTGTCCAGAACGCAGCCCCGGCGGACAAGGATGCGGCGTTGCTGGCCCAGGCCAATACGCTGGTCAATAGCCCAGACACTGGCATCCCAACGACTGCCGTCACCACCCTGGTTGCCATCAACAACCAGACCGCTTCTCCCACCGTGGTGGCAGAAACACCCGCAGCAGGTGGAACCTTGCGCAGCCTGAATTTCACGGATTCTGCAAACTGGTCTGTCAGAGCCCTCGTTTCCACGCTGGCGCAGAACACCCCGGATGCCTCGAACAACGTCAAGTATGTAAGCCGCCGCTACAACAGCGTGAACGGTGCGGTGGCCGCATGGAACAACGGAGGCAGCCCCAACCGCCAGGCAGACCTGCATTTCAATGGGGCCAGCTGGGTCGGTTGTGCCTTGAACAGCGAAAACACCAGTACGGTGCGCGATGCCAAAGGCAACTCCAGCTACAACGACTGCGACAAGATGGAAACCGGCCGGTCGAACCGCGCCGTATTCGACATCGCCGACCGCCCCATGATCGACGTGTACAACCAGATCACAGCAGCTGGCTACACCAACCTGGCCATCGCTTCGGCAGCCACCGTTCTGAGCGCTGCCAAGTTCCCGGCCGGTGCCAAATTGTTCTACCAATCGAACACGCCCCTGACTACAGCGGTGGCTTATTACCCGGGAAGCAGCAACTATGTGACGCAGTACAGCCCGGCTGTCTCTGCCGGAGGTATTGCGAGCACCCAGGGAGCCACTGCAGGCTGCAACTCCAGCGAGTTCAGGGACACCAACGGCACCAACAGCGCCACGCTGGAGGGCATGATCAGTGCCATGACGGGTACGCCTTGCGTGTTTGCACAGGGCAAGTTTACGTACAACAACGTTCTCTACACGAGTCCAGACCCGACCGATGAGGCATGGGGCAACAGCACCGTCAGCCTCGGCAACATCGGTAACGCACCGGTGGGTACAGGCGCCACGGCACCGGGCTTTTACAGCGGCAATACCAGACTTCGTGTGGCCTTCAAGGGCGCTGGCACGAACCCGGTGACTTACTACGCCTGCAAGGAGCGCTTCAACAATGGCTCGGCACGCAACTGCACAGAGATCGGCACGGGCACCTACACCATCACAACCCAGGGCGACGCGCGCGTCATGACACTGAGCAACCCGCCCCTGGTCGCCAATGGACTGGGTTACCAGCGTGTGTTTGTGGAGCGGGGTAACAAGGTCTACCTGGGCTACCAGAACAACATGACGACCACCAACACCGCGCGGTTGAATCTGGCTGCCACCAACGCCCTGGCCGCCCAACTGGGGTTGCCCGCCATGGATCCGGAGGTGCCCTTGGCCTTGACGAGAACATCCTACTCGGGCGAATGGGTGGTTTCCGACCCCGTTGCAGCGGACGGATCAACCACCATCCGTATTGATGGCAACGGCAACGTCACTTGCACCTGGATAGACAGCACCGGGACCGGGACCAATCCATGCACCCTGTCGTTTACAGACCTGGCAACTGGCGCCTTTACCCTGACCGATGCTGACGGTACCGCCACTGGTACCCTCAATTTCTTGACGGGCGCGGCCAGCGGAACATTTGCAGATACAGACGGCTCGACGGGCAGCTTCATGGGTGTCCGTCGCTAACCAATCCGGCAAGCGGCTATAGGGCTGCCCTGATCCTCAAAGCCCTGCTCCGGCGGGGCTTTTTTACGACCACTCTTTCATATAGGCCGGGTGAGACTTCATCCCGCCTGCCGGAACTCCATCACGGCCTGGTTGCTCAGGGTACGAAACAAACCCAGGACCTTGTCATCCACCACGATGGCGCCGGGCGATGACTGGTCGGCATAGATCAGGGCGAATGGTTGGCCCTTGACCTGCGGGGGCAGCGACAAGAAAGCCGGCGCATTGATGCCATGACATACAACTGTGGCAGGCGCGCCTACATGCGCGCCTGGGTGGCATCGTTGATCAGAGTTTCCGCCCCGCGGCACAGACCGCGGTAAACAGGTCGCCGGGCGTACTCAAGGCACGGCGGCATCCCCCTGGGGCGCCGGCAGCGTCAGCAAACAGGCCGCCGCAGAGCCCGGCTGGCATTGCTGGCCGCTGTGGGGGCGCTAACGGGTGCCGCCCAGCCGCGCAAGGCGTCGCGAAATGCCTCTGCGGTGGCGTAGCGCGCCGCCGGGCTGCGCGCCAGCGCGCGCTGCAATAGGGCGCGCAGGGTGGTGCCATCCACCCCTTGCACCGTGAGCAGCGCCACCATCGGCGCCACGGCGTCGTGGGGCACACACCGACCCTGCTGCGCCAGGTGTTCCGCTTGATGGCCATCTGGCGCTGCAGGCGAGAATCGAATGTCAGCCACACGGCGGTCTGGGCGTCGGCCCCAGCACCCGCAGCAATTCAAGACTGCCCAGCGCGGAGGAGGCTTGCCCCCCCCCCGAAACCAGTCGTTTAGCGATGGAAAGCGGGGCAAAATCGGGGCTGGTATGCGAGGCAAAACCAGGCGCCGCACGGCGGTAGCTGCCCTTCCATACTTCCACCCAAAGCACCCTCCAAAGCCCCATGACCACCACGCACCTGCTGTACCTGCATGGCTTTCGCTCCTCCCCCCAGTCGGCCAAGGCCCGGCTGATGGCGGCCTATGTGGCGCAACACCATCCTGCCGTGCACTGGTGGTGCCCCCAGTTGCCGCCCTCGCCCCGGGCCGCCATGGATCGGGTGGCCCAAGGCATTGCTGCCTGGCCGCGGGCCACCATGGCCGTGGTGGGCTCTTCGCTGGGGGGCTTTTATGCCAGCTGGGTGGCGCGGCAAACGGGCTGCGCGAGTGTGCTGCTGAACCCGGCCGTGGACCCGGCGCGGGACCTTGCGCGCCATATCGGCGAGCAAACGGCATGGCACGACCCGGCCGAACGTTTTTTCTTCCTGCCCGAATACATTGGGCAGTTGCAGGCCCTGGCCGCGGAGTGCCCGCTGTCTGCGGGCCGCGAAATGGCCATCATCGCCAAGGGCGACGAGGTGCTGGACTGGCGGGAGATGGCGGCGCGCTACCCCGCCGCCCAGATCACGCTGCTCGAAGGCAGCGACCATGCGCTGAGCGACTTTGGCGGCCACCTGCCGGCCGTGGCGAAGTTTCTGCGACTGGCATAACCAAGATGGAAGTCACTGCAGCGCTGGCGGGGCAGCGCGCTGGGCACTCACCCAACGCGCATGTTCCTCGGGGTAGGCCGCACGGTAGCGCCGCAGCTGAAAGGCCACCTCGTCGTCCATTCCCAACAACAGTGCGCTCTCTATAAGCTTTTCGATCACCCGGGGCTCGGGTGAAAAATGCAGCAGCTCCGTGGCCAGCGTGTGGATTTGCGGCGCGTTCTCGCGCGTGAGCGCCGTGATGGTCAACAGCGCAAAATCCACCTGGTTGGTGAACAGCAGGGTGTTGGACACCTTGGCCAGCGTGTCCGCCTGGTAGGCCAGCGGCCGGGCTGCCATGGGGCGGTAGAGCTGGCTGACACGGTAGTAATCCCACGCAATGCCAGCGCCCGCCACGCCCACCGCCACCACCACCACGGCAGCGCTGGCCAGAAAACGCGCAGAACGCACCCAGCCCGGCAGCGCCCGGCGCCACAGCAAGGCCAGCGCCAGCACCGTGACGAGCTGGAATGGGCCGTACCACAGAGGAAACTCAACCATGCTGTGCAGGCCGATGATGGCCAGCACACCCCAGGCCAGCTGGCGCAGCGGATCGGTCTCGCACCACGGACGCGCGCGCACCACCCAGGCCAGCACGGCGCCGCATGCCACGGCAGCCACCGGCAGGCCCAGCTCCACCGCCAGATGCAAGGGCAGGTTGTGGGCGTTGTCCAGCAGCGCGCAAAAGCGCTCGCCGGGAAACAGCGTCATGTAGTGCGCATAGTCCAGCTCGCCCCAACCCCAGCCCGTCCAGGGCTTCTGCGCGATCAGGTACAGCACGTTGGACCACAGAGTCCGTCGGCTGCTGCAGGCCTGCAGGTCCCCCCCGATGCGGGCAAAAACCCCCTCGGTGGCAAACCCCGTCCAGTCCAGCAACAGGCGCGAAAGCAGCCATCCCGCCAGGGCATAGAGCGCCAGCCCGATCACGGCCAGGCCCACCACCAGGCGCCCACTGGTGCCGCGCCACAGCACCAGCAGTGCCACGATCAGCAACCACTGCATCGCCCCGGTGCGCGATGCCGTGGCCGCGCTGGCCACCGCCAGCAACGCAAGCGCCCACGCCAACAGCATTCCCACCAGCCACGACGGCCATTCGCGCCCGCCGCCCTGCAGCGCTTGCTGCAGGGGCGTTACCGGCGCCGCAGTGTCCGCCGCCGCCAGGCGCACCTGCATCTGTGCCACCAACCACATGAGCGCCCACACGCCCAGGCTCATCAGCGACGCCTGCTGGTTGCGCTGGCGCAGGTTGCCGATGGCCTGCCCCGGCGTGGACGGCTGCACCCAGGGTGCCAGGCCGGGGTCGCCCAAAAAGTACTGCAGCAACCCGACCACTGCGGCCAACAAGGCCGCCAACAGCAAGCCCACCGCCAGCGGCGATGCCAGGAACGCTCGCCCACCGGACCCCAGGGCGCCAGCCGGCGAGCGGCGCAGCCCCCAGCCACGGCAGACCACGATAAGGGCCAGCACCGCACCACAAGCCCAAGCCGCCACCAGGGGCCAGAAATTGGACAGGGGCGGCTGCGGGTACGAAAAGAGAAACGGCAAAGCCACTGCCAGCAGGGTCAGCGGCGCAGCAACGGCATCCAGACGCATTTCAATCAAACCAGAGCACAGTAGCGGAAGCGTTGGATCATAGGGGTGCGCGCGGCATCTGCCTTCGCTGCGGCATCGCCTTGCATCCCAACGGGTCGGCAAGCGCTGAAAATCTGCCCCCTGCACCCATGGGAGAATGCCGCCCATGCACGCATTGTTTGAAGAAGCCGGCAAATTCATGGCCGGCCGTATCCTGTCCGAAGCGGAAAGCTCGGCCCAAGTCGAGCTCGATTCGGGCAAGCGGGTCAAGGTCAAGGCCGCGAACCTCCTGTTGAAATTTGACAAGCCCGCGCCGTCGGAGCTGATGGCGCAGGCGCAGGCCATTGCCCAAAGCATCGAGCTGCCCCTGGCCTGGGAATTCGCGCCCGAGGACGATTTCGGCTTTGCCGACCTCGCGCGCGACTATTTTTCAGACAACGCCACGCTGGCCCAGCAGGCCGGTGCGCTGTTCGCCCTGCACGAGGCGCCGCACTACTTTCGCCGTGCTGGCAAGGGCCGCTTCAAGAAGGCGCCGGCCGAAATCCTGCAACAGGCGCTGGCCGCCATCGAGAAAAAGAAACTGATCGTGCAGCAGATCAGCGACTGGGCCGAGGCGCTGGGACGCGGCGAATGCCCGCAGCCCATCCGCGAGCAGCTCTACAAAATTTTGTTCCGCCCGGACAAGAACGCGCCCGAATACAAGGCCGTGGTCGAGGCCAGCCGCGCCACGCACCTGGCGCCGCTCGATCTGCTGCAAAAAGCGGGCGCCATCGACTCCAGCTACCAGTTCCACTGGAAGCGCTTTTTGTTCGACAACTTCCCCAAGGGCACGGGCTTCCCGCAGCTCACTGCGCCGCAGCCGCCCGCAGACCTGCCGCTGGCACCGGTGCAGGCCTATTCCATCGACGACTCGCAAACCACCGAGATCGACGACGCGCTGTCGGTGCAGGGCCTGGGCACGGGCACCGTGGTGCTGGGCATCCACATTGCCGCGCCCGGCCTGGCCATCCAGCCCGGCAGCGCCATCGACCAGCTGGGCCGCAGCCGCCTGTCCACCGTCTATATGCCGGGCTACAAGATCACCATGCTGCCCGACGAGGTGGTGCAGATCTACACGCTGGACGAAGGCCGCGCCAACCCTGCGGTGTCGCTGTACGTCACGGTGAACGAAGCCACGCTGGAGATCACCGGCACCGAAACCCGGCTCGAGCGCGTGCCCGTGGTGGCCAACCTGCGCCACGACCAGCTCGACCACATCGTCACCGAGGCCTGGCTAACCGACCCGGCGATGCAGATAGAAAACACCCCGCAGCGCTTGCTGGATGTGCGCGACCAGCTATCATTTTTGCACCGCCTGGCCAAGAGCCTGAAGGCCCAGCGCGAAGTGGTGCGCGGCAAGCCCGAGAACTTCAATCGGCCGGACTACAACTTCCGCCTGATTGGCAATGACAAGGCCGAGCCCAACGGCTCGGAAACCGTGCAGATCACCACCCGCCAGCGCGGCGCGCCCCTGGACCTGATCGTGGCCGAGGCCGCCATCGTGGCCAACAGCACCTGGGGCAGCTGGATGGCCGAGCTGGGCGTGCCCGGCATCTACCGCAGCCAGGCCAGCATGGCACCGGGCGTGAAGGTGCGCATGGGCACCAAGGCGCTGCCGCACGCCGGCATTGGCGTCAAAAGCTATTCGTGGGCCACCTCGCCGCTGCGCCGCTATGTCGATCTGGTAAACCAGTGGCAGATCATTGCCTGCGTGCGCAACGGCAAAACAGCGGCGCTCGCGGCCCCCTTCAATCCCAAGGACGCCGAGCTGTTCTCCATCATCAGCAGCTTTGACGCGGCCTACAGCGCCTACAACGGCTACCAGGCCGGCATGGAGCGCTTCTGGACGCTGAAGTACGTGGAGCAAAACGGCATCACCGAGCTCAACGCCACCGTGTTCAAGGAAGGCCCGGGCGGCAGCTTTCTGGTGCGGGCGGACGAGCTTCCGCTGGTCTTCCCCGTGCTGGGCGCGCAAAACCTGCCGCGCGGCGCACGCCTCAAAGTCAAGCTCGGGGAGGTGGACGAGATCACGCTCGACATCCACGGCACGGTGGTCGAGCGCCTGGACGACCCGGCCGACGCCAGCGATGACGGCCCGGTGGAGGACGCCGAGGACGACGAAGCCGTGGCCGGCCCCATCGCCATTGCCGTCGATGTGAATGAAGCCGAGGCCAGCGCCCCCCCAAGCGCCGATAATCCGACCTCGTGAAACCACGCACCTTCCTCACCCGCTTCAGCACGCTGCAGCTCACGCTGGGTGTGTCGGTGGCGCTGCATGCAGCGCTGCTGTCGGTGCGCTTCATCGACCCCGAGGGCTTCCACCGCGTGTTCCAGGACACGCCGCTCGAAGTCATCCTGGTCAATGCCAAGTCCAACGAACGGCCCGACAAGGCCCAGGCCATCGCCCAGGCCAACATGGCCGGGGGTGGCGAGGCCGACAAGGGCCGGGCCACCAGCCCGCTGCCTTATTCGGCGCTCACGGCGGTGGGAGACGATTACGAGGAATCGCAGCGCCGGCTGGACGCGCTGCAAGAGCAACAAAACCAGTTGCTGGCCCAGCTGCGCAAGCAGATCGCCGCGCTGCCTGCGCCCGATCCACGCAAGCCCAGCCAAAGCGGCAGCCAGGCCGCCGAAGAGGAAAAGCGCCGCCAACTCGTCAAGCTGCTGGCCGAGATCGAAAAGCGCATCAACGAAGAAAACAAGCGCCCGAAAAAGCGCTACATCAGCCCCGCCACCCGCGAAGAAGCCTACGCGGTCTATTACTCGGCGCTGCGCAGCAAGGTCGAAGACAAGGGCACCGAAAACTTCCCCGAGCAAGGCGGCAAAAAGCTGTATGGCGAGCTGACGATGATCGTCACCGTGAACCACGATGGCCGCGTCCTGGCCACCGAGGTGGTGCAAGGGTCGGGCAACCCCGCGCTGGACCGGCAGGCCGAGGCCATTGCGCGGGCCGCCGGCCCGTTCGGCGCCTTCAATGCCGAGATGCGCCGCCAGGCCGACCAGATTGCCATGGTGGCGCGGTTCAAGTTCACGCGCGACCAGACCCTTCATACCAACCTTGAAGCCTCCCCCGAAAGCCGCGCCCCCTGAGCAACGGTCTCCGGTGGCCTGCGGCGCGCCAGACGACCCAGCACCCGGCCCACACTCTTCACTTCACACCGCGTTCCATGAGTTCTTCCGCTGACCTGTATTGCGTGATGGGCAACCCGGTGGCGCACAGCCGCTCGCCCGTCATCCACGCCCGTTTTGCCGAGCTGACCGGCGAGCACCTGGTGTACGAGCGCTGCCTGCTGCCCATCGACGGCTTCGCCCAGGGCGTGCGCGAGTTCATCGCGCGCGGCGGGCGCGGCTGCAACGTCACCGTGCCCTTCAAGATCGAAGCCGCCGCCCTGGCCACCACGCGCAGCGAACGCGTGCAGCGCGCTGGCGCCGCCAACACCCTGGTGTTTGCCCCCGATGGCATCCACGCCGACAACACCGATGGCCTGGGGCTGGTGGCCGACATCACGCGCAATGCCGGCCTGCCGCTGGCCGGGCGCGACGTGCTGCTGGTGGGCGCCGGTGGCGCTGCTGCGGGCGTGCTGGGCCCCCTGCTGCAGGCGGGCGTGCGCCACATCACCGTGGCCAACCGCACGCTGGCCCGGGCCCAGGCGCTGGTGCAGGCCCATGCCGACCTGGCATTGCTATATAAAGCAGAGCTACTGGCGCTTACACCACAAGCGCTAGAGGAAGACTTCGACCTCATCATCAATGCCACGGCCAGCAGCCTGAGCGGCGACAGCGTTCCCGTGCCCGCCCATGTGCTGCGCTCCGGCAGCCTGGCCTACGACATGATGTACGGCCCGGCGGCGCAGGGCTTCCTGAACTGGGCGCGCCAGCACGGCGCCGTGCCCCGCGATGGCCTGGGCATGCTGGTGGAGCAGGCGGCCGAGGCCTTTGCCCTGTGGCGCGGCGTGCGCCCGCCATCGGCGCAGGTCCTGGCCGAGCTGCAGGCCACGGTGTGAGCGGGTCACAACCATGAAAGCCGTGCTGCGTTGGCTGGGCCTGGTGCTGGTGGCCGTGGTGGCCCTGCAACTTTTTTTTGTGGCGCGCATCGCGATGATGGCCGTGGTCGCCCCCGAATCCACCACCTTCCAGCGCTCTGAAATCTGGGCCCAACTGGCCGGCAAGGGGCAGGTGCACTGGCGCCAGCAGTGGATGCCTTACACCCAGATTTCCGACCACCTCAAGCGCGCCGTGATTGCCGCGGAAGACGACAGCTTCGTCAACCACGACGGCGTGGACTGGAACGCCATCGAAAAGGCCTGGGAACGCAACGCCCAGGCCGAGGCACAGATCGCCAAGGCCCAGGCCCGCGCGCCCAACCAACCCGTGCGCGCACCCAAGATTCGCGGCGGCTCCACCATCACCCAACAGCTGGCCAAGAACCTGCTGCTCTCGGGCGAACGCACCCTGCTGCGCAAGGGGCAGGAGTTCGTGCTGGCATTGCTGCTGGAGCAATTGCTCACCAAGCAACGCATCCTGGAGATCTACCTCAACAGCGTGGAATGGGGCGACGGGGTCTTTGGCGCCGAGGCCGCAGCCCAGCATTACTTCAAAAAGCCGGCCGCACGCCTGTCGCCGCAAGAGGCCGCGCGACTGGCCGTCATGCTGCCCGCGCCCAAGCGTTTCGAGAAGACGCCGGGCTCGGCCTACCTGGCGGGGCGCACGCGCACCATCGTGGCCCGCATGGGCAGCGCCGAGCTGCCCTGAAAAGGTGTGAAGAATGGCGCCAGCGCCGGTGATTCACCACAGTGCACAGCGCCCCAACCGGAGCGCCCCGTGGGCCCGCTATGGCGCAACCGGTAACTATTTTTTGCTTTTGCGCCGCTTGCCGAAAGCCTTGGCGAGCGGCTTGGGAGCACACCCCAGCGCGGCACGGGCCAGGGCGTCGGCCTGCGCATTGCGGTGGCGGGGAATCCACTGCAGGCTTACCACCGCAAACGACTGCAGCAGGGTGCGCGCCTCATCAAACAGGTCGTTGAGCCGCACGATGGGCGGAGCCGCCGTGCCGCCCAGCTGCTCTACCAGAATGCTGCTGTCGCTGTACACACGCAGGGCGCTGGCCCCGCGCGCCTGCAGCTCACCCAGGGCCAGCAGCAGGGCCCGCAGCTCGGCCTCGTTGTTGCAGCCCGTGGTGTGGGTTGCCTGCGCGAGGGTGTGCCGGGTGCCGTCGGGCGCGCAAAGCACCACGCCCATTCCCATGCGGCCGGGGTTGGGCATGGCGCTGCCGTCGCAGTAGATGATCCAGAGGCTGCCCGGGGCGGGTTCGCACTCCGGATTCATCGCGCAGGCTGCACCATCCACGTCGCTGGCGGGCGCCGTGGCGGGGACGGTCGTCAACGGTAGAACGCTTCGACCTTGCCCTTGAGCTTGATCAGCAGCGGCTTGCCCTTGCGATCGAGCGTCTTGCCCGCGGGCACCTTGACCCAGCCTTCGCTGATGCAGTATTCCTCGACATCGAAGCGGTCCTTGTCGTTCAGGCGGATGCCGATGTCGTGCTCGAACACGGCGGCAACATGGTGCGGGCTGCGCGGGTCGATGGACAGGTGGTCGGGCAGCGGGGGAACGGAATGGGCGTCGGTCATGAAAATCTTTGAAGGGATGAATGCAGGAAAGCAGCGATTTTCCCCGGATTTGGCCGGGCCCGGGCCGGTTGCCCGCCCTTTTCAGCGCACCGGCAGGCGCCACGCGGCTGCAGCAGCGGCCCCGTATCATCGCCCCCACGCTTGCCCGGCTGAATACATGCCTTTGCGCCGGGCCAGTTTTTCGCCAGCCCTGAGCACTGGCACCCTGATTTTTAGACAAAACGGGCTGCAGCGCTTATCAAAAAAGCGCCAGCAGCTATTAATAAAATAGCGCATGAGAATTCTGGGAATTGACCCCGGCCTGCAGACCACAGGCTTCGGCCTGATCGATGTGGACGGCCACCGGCTGAGCTACGTGGCCAGCGGCACCATCCGCACCACCGCGCTGGCC